>CAJYJO010000049.1 GCA_913774845.1 uncultured Microbacterium sp.
GAGAACCCGCCGAAGAAGTACCAGGACATCTACCCGGTCAACTTCGACAACGACCCCGAGGGCATCCGAGCCGAGGTGCTGCGCATCGTGCGGCACTGGATCGCGCAGGGAGTGACCATCTTCCGCGTCGACAACCCGCACACCAAGCCCCTGCAGTTCTGGGAGTGGCTCATCGCCACGGTCAGCGCCGAAGAGCCCGACGCCGTGTTCCTGGCCGAGGCGTTCACGCGCCCGGCCCCGCTGCAGGGGCTGGCGATGGCCGGCTTCCAGCAGAGCTACACGTACTTCACGTGGCGGAACACGAAAGAGGAGCTCGAGGAGTTCCTCGGCGGGCTGGCGCACGACACCGACGACTTCCTGCGGCCCAACCTGTTCGTCAACACTCCCGACATCCTCACCGAGTACCTGCAGTTCGGCGGGCGTCCGGCGTACAAGATCCGCGCCGCGATCGCCGCGACCGCGGCTCCCACGTACGGCGTCTATGCCGGGTACGAGCTGTACGAGAACGTGGCGCGTCCGGGATCCGAAGAGAACATCGACAACGAGAAGTACGAGTACAAGTTCCGCGACTGGGAGGGCGCCGAAGCCGCGGGCGACTCGCTCGCCCCCTATCTGCGCATGCTCAACGCGGCGCGTCGCGCGCACCCGGCCCTCCGTCAGCTGCGCAACCTCAGCATCCACTGGAGCGACGACGACGCGATCCTCGTCTACTCCAAGCACCTCTCTGCGGAGCTGTCGCCGACCGGCCAGACCGACACGATCATCGTCGTCGCGAACGTCGATCCCCACTCGGCGCGGGAGACCACCGTCCACCTCGACACCACCGTGTTCGGTATCGAACCCGGGGCGTCGTACGACGTCGAGGACCTCGTGACGGGCCAGGTCTGGACCTGGGCCGACCACAACTTCGTGCGCCTCGACGCCTTCGCCGAGCCCGTGCACATCCTGCACGTCAAGGAGAACCGATGACTCCCCTGTCCCCCGACATCCTCGACGCCGTCGCCCACGGCGCCCACCACGACCCGCACAGCGTGCTGGGCGTCCACGAGAGCAGCGATGGATGGGTCATCCGCGCGCGTCGACCGCTCGCAGCCGAGGTGGTGGCCGATCTCGCCGACGGCACGGCGGTGCCCCTCGCCCACGTGCGCGGAGGTATCTGGGAGGCGACCGTGGAGTCCTTCCCCGGTCGCTACACGGTGCGCGCCACCTACGACGGCACCGAGCACGTCACCGACGACGGCTACCGCCATTCGCCCTCGATCGGCGAGCTCGACCTGCACCTCATCGCGGAGGGCCGTCACGAGGAGCTGTGGCGCGTCCTCGGCGCGCACGTGCGCGAGATCGACGGTTCGCAGGGCGTGGCCTTCACGGTCTGGGCTCCGAACGCCCGCGCGGTGCGCATCAAGAGCGACTTCAACGACTGGGACGGCAGCGGGAGCGCCATGCGCTCCATGGGCGGCAGCGGCGTCTGGGAGCTGTTCGTTCCCGGCATCGGTGTCGGAACGCGGTACAAGTTCGAGATCCTCACCCGCAGCGGGCAGTGGATCGAGAAGGCCGACCCCATGGCCCGGGCCGCCGAGGTGCCGCCGGCCACGGCATCCGTCGTCACCGACACCTCCTACGAGTGGAGCGACGACGCCTGGATCGAGGAGCGCTCGCGCACCGCACCCGTCGACCGGCCGATGTCGATCTACGAGCTGCACCTCGGTTCGTGGAAGCAGGGGCTGTCGTATCGCGACGCCGCCGATCAGATCATCGACTACGTCGGCGCCCAGGGCTTCACGCACGTCGAGTTCCTTCCCCTCGCCGAGCACCCGTTCGGCGGGTCGTGGGGATACCAGGTGTCGGGTTACTACGCCCCCACCAGTCGCTTCGGGTCCCCCGACGACCTGCGTTACCTCATCGACCGGCTGCACCAGGCCGGTATCGGCGTGATCATGGACTGGGTCCCCGGTCACTTCCCCAAGGATGCGTTCGCCCTCGCGCGTTTCGACGGCGAGGCGCTGTACGAGCACCCCGATCCGCGACGCGGAGAGCACAAGGACTGGGGAACGCTGATCTTCGACTACGGCCGCAACGAGGTGCGCAACTTCCTCGTCGCGAACGCGCTGTACTGGTTCGAGGAGTTCCACGTCGACGGTCTCCGAGTGGATGCCGTCGCCTCCATGCTCTACCTCGATTACTCCCGTAACGACGGGGAGTGGGCGCCCAACCAGTTCGGCGGTCGAGAGAACCTCGAGGCCATCCGCTTCCTGCAGGAGGTCAATGCGACCTCGTACAAGCGGTACCCCGGCATCGCGATGATCGCGGAGGAGTCCACGAGCTTCCCGGGCGTCACCGCACCCACCTCCGCCGCCGGGCTCGGATTCGGGTTCAAGTGGAACATGGGGTGGATGAACGACTCGCTGCAGTACATCGCGCGCGATCCGATGTACCGCTCGCACCACGAGGGCGAGTTGTCGTTCTCCTTCGTCTACGCGTTCAGCGAGAACTTCGTGCTGCCGATCAGCCACGACGAGGTCGTCCACGGCAAGGGCAGCCTCTTCGGCCGGATGCCGGGAGATCACTGGCAGAAGCTGGCGAACATGCGCGCCTTCCTGGCGTACATGTGGGGACACCCGGGCAAGCAGCTGCTGTTCATGGGCCAGGAGTTCGGCCAGATGTCGGAGTGGTCCGAGTCACGCGACCTGGACTGGTGGATGCTCGACCAGCCGGCGCACCGTCAGCTGCACGACTTCGTCGCCGAGCTGAACCGCGTCTACAAGGACCACGCTCCCCTGTGGTCGCGCGACCACGACGGTGCCGCGTTCTCGCGCCTGGGTGCTCCGGCGTGGAACCCGAACGTGCTCGCCTTCGCCCGGCGCGACCACCACGGCAACACCGTCGCGGTGATCTGCAACTTCTCGGGGGTTCCGCTCGGCGACTTCCCGCTCGATCTGCCCGAGTCGGGAACCTGGACCGAGGTGCTCAACAGCGATGCCGAGGCCTTCGGCGGGTCGGGCCAGGGCAACCTGGGGGCGGTCACGACCGATACCCGCGGCAGTGCGACACTGACTCTGCCCCCGTTGGGCGTGCTCTGGTTGCATCACCGCACCGACGCCTGACGCGCACCCGCCGACGGCCCCGTCTCCTTCGGGAGCGGGGCCGTCGTCGTAGGCGCCGGGTTCGTCAGAACAGCAGGGAGGCCAATCGCGCCCGGGCGCGGACGACCCGGGCGTCGTCGTCGCCGACGAGACCGAACAGCTCCAGCAGCCGCTCGCGGACGGGCGCGCGCTCCTCGGTCGGGAGGGCGGCGAAGAGGTCGAGCAACCGTCCGAACGCATCGTCGACGTGGCCGCCGACGACGTCGAGGTCGGCGACGAGGAACTGCGCCTCGAGTCCGGTGGGGTCGGCCGCCGCCGCGGCCCGAGCGGCCTGCAGATCGGCTCCCTGGACGCGGTCGAGCAGTCGCACCTGCCCGAGACCCGCGCGCGCGTCCACGTCGCGCGGGTTCTCGGCGAGGGCCTGCTCGTACGCGGAGATCGCGCGGACGTAATCGCCCTCTTCGATCGCCGCGAAGGCCTCGGCGTGCAGCGGCGGGAGGGGCGGCTCCTCGGCGGGAGCATCGGTGCCGGTGTCATCGCCCACCGGGACCGTGCCGGTGACGCCGTGCTGGGCGGCCAGCTGCAGCAGCTGGGCGAAGACCTCGCGCACCTGCTGCTCGGGAACGGCGCCGGTGAACAGCGGGACGGGCTGACCGGCGACGAGGGCCAGGACCATCGGGATCGACTGCGCCCGGAAACCCTGCGCGAGCTGCGGGTTCGCGTCGACGTCGACCTTTGCCAGGACGAGGCGACCCGCGAGCTCGTTCACGACCTTCTCGAGGACGGGGCTGAGCTGCTTGCACGGCCCGCACCACTCCGCCCACAGGTCGATCACGACGGGCACGGTGCGCGAGAGCTCGAGCACCTCGCCGAAGGTGGCGTCCGTGACGTCGAAGACCAGCGGGATCGCCCCCGCCGGAGACGGGGACGCGTCCGTCGCCGCAGCGGGCGCGGGGGGCTGGGGACGGTTGCGCAGCGACGAGAGGTCGACGGCACCGCGCATCACGGAACCGGGGGCGGGAGTGCTCACGGGGACACCTTCGCTTCGAGGAGGCTGGAACGGTAGCCGAGCAGGCGGATCTGATCGTCGGAGCCCTGGCTGGGCACGTAGAAGAAGACCTGGTCGGAGTAGGTCGTCGTGAAGCCCGTCGCCGACTGGTCGACGCCCGTGAGGGCCTTGACCGCCGGGTTGTTGTCGAGCTTGATCACGGCATCGGTGTTGGTGGGCTTGGCGGTGTCGCTCTCGTAGACGTTGACCGCGACGATCGCACCGGTGTCGAGGGTGGCCAGCGCGATGGGCGTCGCGGGTCCCGCGGATGCCGAGAAGCTGATCTCGGCGGTGCCGGCACCGGTCTGGTTCAACTCGTCGGTGCGCTTGGTCTTGTTGTCTTGGATCGCCGAGAGGAGCAGATCGTTGGCGGTGTCGAACAACGGTGCCGAGGCGCTGTTCGTGCCGTTGTTGATGATGTCGGCGTAGGCCGCTGCGACCTTCTCGGGTGCGAGCACGAGGAACGACGAGTCCGGCGGCACCTGAGTGGCGCCGACGTAAGGGGCGGCCAGTTCCGGCAGGTTGGTGGATGCCTCGAGATTGCCGACGTACGACGCCTTGTACTCGTCCCACGGCGTCTGCTGCGTCATCATCATGATCGTCGTGGTCGGAGTCGCGGCATCCGCCGATTCCACCACCGTCATGAGCGAGCGCGGCCACGTACCGGTCGTCTGCGGCAGGACGATCTGCACCGGCTCGGCCGGGATCGCCGGCAGCGCCGGTCGGTCCGAGATCGCCGCGCGCAGCTTGTAGTTGGTCTCACGCTCCGCCAGAGCGGGGCCGGAGAGGCGCTCGGCTGCGGCGGTCGCGTCGAGGGCGGCGTCGGCCTGCGCCACGGTCGACGACAGACGCGAGACGATCCGCTGCGCCTGCGCCTCGGTCACCGCGGGCGGGAATTGGCCCTCCGGGACGATCACGGTCGGAGTCGGACTCGGCGACTCGCTCGCCGCGAGCTGGGGCCATGCGTCGGCGGAGCAGCCCGCCAGCAGCGCCGCGGACACGCCGAGTGCCGGGACGGCGATGAGCGCCCGTCGCCCACCCCGCACGCGCGAGCCGCGGCGGCCGGCGGACGCGCTGATGACGCCCTTCGCCTCGGCGTCACCGCCCACGGTCGAGATCGGCTCGGTCACCGGCAGCGGGAGGCCCTTGCGTCGCGGCCGGCGGGAGCGCCGGACGTGCCGGATGCCGAGCAGGTACAGCACCAGGCCGATGAGCAGCACGATCCCCCCGCCGACGATGAGCGGGCCCGCCCACGGCGTCGAGTCGTCGATCGGCCAGGTCACACTGACGTTCGCCGGGGCGGGCGCCGTGCCGTCGGAGGCGATGAGGACGCTCATGTCGCGCGGGAGCTGGAGGGTCGTCGACAGGGTTCCGGTCTGCTCGAACTCGTCGAGCCACAGGTCGGAGTCGACCGGGGAACGACCCGCCGCCGCCGTGCTCGTCGGCGTCACGGTGGGCTGCGCCACGGCGGTCTGCACGACGCCGGCACCGTCGACGGTCACCGCGGTGTACGGGACATCGGCGAGCCACGCCTTGACGTCGGCGGTGCGGCCGTACGACACGAACACGGCGCCGTCGCCCTCGACGCGCAGCGTCTGCGCGCCCGGGATGCTGTTGAGCACCGAACCGTCGAGGAGCGTGTAGGCCGTCGTCCCCTCGGTCTGCACCGTCGCGGATGTCTCCGACGGGCCCTGGAACACCGTGCGCTGGGCGATACCGGCACCGATCATGACGGCGGCGATGACGAACGCCACCACGGCCCAGACGAATCTCACGCTTCACACCATCCCCACCGGCGGCTCGGGCGCCACCGAAGAATCGACGTTTCAGACTATCGGAGGGCGCCTGAAAGTTCGCGGCGAGGCCCGTCGCGCACGCGACCGGCGCTCGCGCCTCAGTATCCTGACCAGACGGGCACGAGGCCCGGCTGAGGCGGGAGTCGTCGGGCCATGAAGATCCACAACCCATTCCGGGTCGCGCTGCTGGCGACTCTCGGCGTCGGCGTCGGACTGCTGCTGATCGGCAGCGTCCAGAACCTCTCGACCATCCTGCTCTACGTCGGGACAGCCCTGTTCCTGTCCCTCGGCCTCGACCCGGTCGTGTCGTTCCTCGAGCGGCGGGGGCTGCCGCGCTGGGCGGCGGTGCTCGTGACGATCCTCGCGGTGCTCGGCGTCTTCGCCGGCATCATCGTCATGGTCGTGCCCATCATCGTCGGTCAGATCACCCAGCTCGTCGTCCAGATCGAGCAGCTGCTGCAGGCCGACCGGTGGAACGAGCTCGTCCGCCAGGTGCAGGACTGGGCCTCGCAGACCCTCCCGTGGCTGCGGCTCGACGAGGTGTGGGCCGGGGTGCAGCAGTGGCTCGGCACCCTCGACGTCGGATCGATCTCGACGATGGTCGGCAACAGCCTGCTGCAGATCGGCGGCGCGGTCGCGGCCGGCCTCGGCGGCGCGTTCATCGTGCTCATCCTCACGATCTACTTCACGGCATCCACCCCGTCGCTGAAGTCGGCGGTCTACCAACTCGTGCCGGCGTCCAAGCGGGCCCGTTTCATCGAGCTGGCGGAGAAGATCACCGACTCGGTCGGCTACTACGTCATGGGCCAGGTCAGCCTGGGCGTCATCAACGGCGTGCTGAGCGCGATCTTCCTCTCGATCATCGACGCGCCCTTCCCCGCCGTCCTCGCCGTCATCGCCTTCTTCTTCTCGCTCATCCCGCTCGTCGGCACGCTCACGGGGTCGACGATCATCGTGCTGACCTGCCTGATCCCGGGGTTGGGCACCCCGACCTGGGCGATCCTCGCCGCGGCGATCTACTACCTCGTCTACATGCAGATCGAGGCGTACGTGATCTCCCCGCGCATCATGAACCGCGCGGTCTCGGTGCCCGGCTCGGTGGTCGTCATCTCGGCCCTCGCAGGCGGTGCGCTGCTGAACCTGCTCGGCGCCCTGATCGCGATCCCGGTGGCCGCCAGCATTCTCATCATCTACCGCGAGGTCATCATCCCGCGGCAGAACGAGCGCTGAGTCAGTCTTCGACCGGGCCGTCCCACTCGGTGGGCAGCGGCAGGGCGTCCGGGTTCACCGCGGCGACGATCTCGGTCAGCACACGACGGGTCTGCGTCTCACCGACCCAGAGGTGCTTCCCCCCGTCGACGGCGATGAGGGTGGCATCCGGGACCGAGGCGAATCGCTCGCGGGCCTCGTCCGGTCGCAGGTAGTCGTCGAACTCGGGCACGAGCACGATCATCCGTCGCGGATCGCCCGCCCACGCCGCGACCTCGTCGGCCGTGGCACGGTGCAACGGAGGCGAGAGCAGGATGACGCCCTCGATGTCGTGATCGCGACCGTACTTCAGCGCCAGCTCCGTGCCGAACGACCACCCCACCAGCCACGGACGCGGCAGTCCCCGCTCGCGCACGAAGTCGACCGCGGCCGCGACGTCGAAGACCTCGTTCGCGCCCCCGTCGAACGTTCCCTCGCTCGTGCCGCGCGGCGACGACGTGCCGCGGGTGTTGAAGCGGAGCACCGCCAGATCAGCGAGAGCAGGCAGGCGTCCGGCCGCCTTGCGGAGGATGTGCGAATCCATGAAGCCGCCCGCCGTCGGCAGCGGATGCAGCGTCACCAGGGTGGCCACGGGCTCGCGATCGGCGGGCAGGGCGAGCTCGCCCACGAGCGTGAGCTCGTCGACCGTGCGCAGGGCGATCTCCTCGCGACGGGCGGGCAGAAGGACGGGTCCGCGAATCTCCATCAGGCGATCCTCCAACAGTGCGTGTGCCAGTGGCGACGGGCGGCGAGATCGGCGGCATCGCCGAGGACGCCGTCGGCGCGCCACACGACGAGGTGGGGCGTTCCGACGGGGATGGTGCGCCCGCAACCCGGGCAGACGTACTCTTTGACGGCCTGCGGACCCGACAGGGGTTGCACCGTCCACTCGCCCCCGCGCTTGACCTCGGAGCGCTTCCACCCGGCGATCAGCCGGTCGAGCGATTCGTCGGCGCGCGAGGAATCGGGGCGCCTCCTACGGGAGCGGGGCATGGATGCCGCTCACCACCAGTGATTGGCGGTCCAGAAGGCGTAGGCGCCGGCCCATCCGCCGTAACGCCCGGTGGCGTAGCCCGTCCCCCACCTCAGGTTGTCGACCGGGTCGTAGCCGTTGCCGGGGACCTTGCTGCAGGGCAGGGCCTGCACGAGACCGCAGGCTCCCGACGACCGGTTGGTCGCGTTGGGGTTCCACCCGCTCTCGCGACTGACGATGTAGTCGACGAAGCCCATGTCGGATTCGGCGATGCCCGCCGCGGCCATCCATTCGGCGGGTGCGCCGCCGCCGGTGTAGAACAGCGGACCGGTGCTGCCGGCCGAGGAACCCGAGTCGGACTCGCGCGACGCCGAGGGCTTGGGTGTCGGCGTCGGGGTGGGCTTCGGCTTGACGTAGACGTTGTAACTGGAGCGCTGAAGGTCGGGCGCCTGCTTCTCGCCCGAGGTCGACACCGCCTGGACGTCGTCGAGACCCTCGGCGTACAGGGTGACCGTGCGCGGCTCCGACGCCTGGGCCGGCAGCAGCGACGCCCCCATGGGGCCAACGTACGCGCCCGCGAACAGGACGGCGGCGCACGAGGCGAAGACGCCGACCACGCTGCGCCGGCGCGACCAGCGCGGCGCCGAACGACGAGGCAGCTCCGGCGGGATCACGTCGACGCCCGCTCCGCCACGACGGGCGATGCGGGACGAGGAGGAGCGTGAGAGTTCCGAACCAGAAGTCACAGTGCCATCGAGTCTACCGAGGTCCGCGGGAGGGCGCCACGCGCCGGAATCATCCGACGGCGAGCATGACTTCGACGACCGCGTCGAACACGGCGTCGACCTGCGTCTCCCGGTAGCCGCCCCGCTGCATGCGGAACGCGACCGAGCGCACCTGATCGGGCGTCACCGGGTCGCCCGCTGCGAGGTAGCGCGCGATGCGGTCGGCGACGACGTCGACCTCGTCGACGCGGTAGCCGTAACGCAGGATCCCGACACGCTCGAAGCGCTGGCCCCGCGGTCGACGCAGCCGGTCGAGCACCACCTGAGCCGTGTCGCGCGTCTCGGCCACCCACGCGCGTGCTCCCAGACGGGACAGCGCGTGCTCGCGCTCGCGCGCGGCGAAGGCGTCTTCGACGCGGCCGAGAGCCGCGTCGACGGCGGTCACCGCATAGCCGCCGCGGACGAGCGGGAAGGCGACCCCCCGGACCTCGGAGGAGCGCAGCGTACCGACCTCGTCGGATTCGAAGGCCTCACGCGCCCGGGCGAGGAAGGTGTCGACCGCGCGGCGTTCGTATCCTTTGGCGCGGCCCGAGCTCGGAAACGGCGTGGCCGCCACCCGGTCGTGGACGGGGGTCTCGGTCATGACACTCCCAACGTGTGCAACAGGTAGAACATCACCAGCGCGGCGGTGGCCGACGGCAGGATCGAGTCGAGCCGATCGAGCACCCCGCCGTGTCCCGGCAGCCACGAACTCATGTCTTTGATGCCCAGGTCACGCTTGACCATCGACTCGCCGAGGTCGCCCACGGTCGCCGTGGCGAGCACCACGGCGCCGAAGATCAGCCCGGCCCACCACGGCACCTGCAGCATGAACACCGCGAGGATCGCGCCGGCGGCGAGAGCGGCGACGCACGCACCGGCGAAGCCCTCCCACGTCTTCTTCGGGCTGATCCGCGGCGCCATCGGATGCCGTCCACCACGCCCGAACGTCAGCCCCGACACGTACGCGCCGGTGTCGGCGACGACGGCGAGGATGAGGAAGGCGAGGACCCACCATTCACCGCGCTCCTGCGCGAGGAGGATCATCGCCGCGCTCGTGAGGAACGGTACGTACATCTGCACGAAGCCCGCGACCAGCACGTCGCCGATCACGTCGATGTGGGCGCGACCGTCGGCGGCGAACAACTGCGCCACGAGTCGCCAGACGATCACGACGACGACCGCGACGAGCGTGGACACCCAGTGGATCCACGGGCTGAGGAAGAAGCCGCTCAGCAGCAGCAGGAATCCCATGACCAGCTGCGGGACGACATCGACCCGTCGCCCCGCGACCTGCAGCGCGCGGGAGAACTCGAACACGCCCAGCACCATCGCCGCGGCGGCGAACAGCACGAACAGCCACTTCACGAAGATCAGCGACGCGACGACGACGGCACCGATCCCGACACCGATCAGTGTCGCCACGATGAGGTCCCGGCCGGTGCGCTGCTTCAGACGCTCGTTCGCCTGATCGAACTCGGCACGGGCATGGGCGATGTGCTGCTCGGCATCCGATCGCATCGCACGCAGTTGCGACTCGATCGCCGTCACGCCCTCTCCCGTGGTCGCAGGACGGCGCGTCGAGGAGTCGCGCCGCGATCCGGTCGGGTCGACCGGATCGCCGTCGCCGATCTCAGGGGCGTCGGGCATGAGGGTCAGACCTCGAGCAGCTCGGCCTCTTTGCGCTTGAGAGCCTCGTCGATCTGGTCGACGTGGGTGCGCGTGATGCCGTCGAGCTCCTTCTCGGCGCGGACGAGTTCGTCTTCGCCGACCTCGCTCTTGAGGGCGTCGAGGTCGTCCTTGGCCTTGCGACGGAGGTTGCGCACCTGCACCTTGGCGTCTTCGCCCTTGCTGCGCACGAGCTTGACGTATTCTTTGCGCCGCTCCTCGGTGAGCTCCGGCATGGTGACCCGGACGATCGAGCCGTCGTTCGTCGGGTTGGCGCCGAGGTTCGGCATGTCGCGGATCGCCTGCTCGATGGCCTTGAGCGCCGACTTGTCGTAGGGGTTGACGACGACGGTGCGCGCTTCGGGGTTGTTCAGCGACGCGAGCTGAGCCAGCGGGGTCGGCGAACCGTAGTAGTCGACCATGACCTTTTGGAACATCTGGGGGTTCGCGCGTCCGGTACGGACGGTCGCGAAGTCCTCCTTGGCGGCCTCCACGGCGCGATCCATGCGCGCTCCGGCATCGGCGAGGGCTTCGGCGATCACGGTGACTCCATTCGTTGGGACTGACTGCTCAGTCTAGTCGCGCGCGGGCCCGGCTCCCCGGGCCCGCGCGGCGCGTCATGCGGTGACGAGGGTGCCCATCGTCTCACCGAGCAGGGCGCGGGTGACGTTGCCGGCGGGTTCCATCCCGAAGACGCGCATGTCGATGCCGTTGTCCATGCAGAGGCTGAAGGCGGTGGAGTCCACGACCTTCAGGCCCTTCTGCAGGGCGTCGTTGTAGGTGAGGTGGTCGAGCTTCGTGGCGGTGGGGTCGACGTTCGGGTCGGCCGTGTAGACGCCGTCGACGCCGTTCTTGGCCACGAGGACCTCGACGGCACCGATCTCGAGGGCGCGCTGCGCGGCGACGGTGTCGGTCGAGAAGTACGGAAGGCCCGCGCCCGCGCCGAAGATCACGACCCGGCCCTTCTCGAGGTGTCGCACCGCGCGGCGCGGGATGTAGGGCTCGGCGACCTGGGTCATGGAGATCGCGGACTGCACGCGCGTGGCGGCCCCGGCCTGCTCGAGGAAGTCCTGCAGGGCGAGCGAGTTCATCACGGTGCCGAGCATGCCCATGTAGTCGGCGCGGCCGCGGTCCATGCCGCGCTGGCTGAGCTCGGCGCCGCGGAAGAAGTTGCCGCCGCCGACGACGATCGCGATCTCGACGCGGTCCACCGCCTCGGCGATCTCGCGCGCGATCTGGCTCACGACGTCGGGGTTCACGCCCAACTGGCCTCCGCCGAACGCCTCCCCCGACAGCTTCAGCAGGACGCGGCGGCGCTTGGTGGCTTCATCGATCACGGGTGGTGTCCTCTCGTCTTGAACAAACTATCCCCCGCTCGTTTCCGGCGCGCGTCCGCAGCGCATCCGGGCAGGGAAAAGGCCCGGGATGCCATGGCATCCCGGGCCTCATGACGGGCCCTGAGCCTGTCGAAGGGTTACGCGCCGACCTTGAAGCGGGCGAAGTCGGTCAGCGTGAGACCGGCGTCGGACGCGACCTTGGCGACGGACAGCTTGTTGTCCTTCGCGTAGTCCTGGTCGAGCAGGGCGACCTGCTTGAAGAACGCGTTGACGCGGCCCTCGACGATCTTCGGCAGGGCGGCCTCGGGCTTGCCCTCGTTGCGGGAGATCTCGGTGACGATCTCGCGCTCCTTCTCGACGTCGGCCTCGGGGACGGCGTCGCGGGTGAGGTATGAGGGGTTGGCGAACGAGATGTGCTGCGCGATGGAGCGAGCGGTCTCGGCGTCGTCACCGGTGTAGGCGAGGACCACGCCGACCTGCGGGGGCAGGTCCTTGCTGGTCTTGTGCAGGTAGACCTCGAACTTGTCGCCCGAGATGGTGCGCACGCGACGCAGCTCGACCTTCTCGCCGATGATGGCGGCCTCGTCGGAGATGAGCTGCTCGACGGTCTTGCCGTCGGCGTCGGCCGCGAGAGCAGCCTCCACCGAGTCGGCACCGGCGGCGGCGGCCGCGTCGACGACCTTGTCGGCCAGAGCGATGAAGCGATCGTTCTTGGCGACGAAGTCGGTTTCGCAGGCGAGCTCGAGCAGCGTCACGGAGCCGGCGTTCTCGCGAGCGACGACGAGGCCCTCGCTGGTCGAACGGTCGGCGCGCTTGGCGTTGCCCTTGGCACCCTTGAGGCGCAGGATCTCGACGGCCTTCTCGACGTCGCCGTCAGCCTCTTCGAGGGCCTTCTTGGTGTCGACCATGCCGGTGCCGAGCTGCTCGCGCAGCGCCTTGATGTCGGCGATCGTGAAGTTTGCCATGGTGTGGCGGTCTCCTTGTCGTTTGCGTTCTCGATGTGAGCCCGGCGGGGCCGTGTCACCGCCTCGGATGGGGGTGGTCACGACCCCGCCGGATCGTAGCCTGTGCGGGTGACGTCGCGGTGACGCGACGTCGACGCGGCTTACTTGCTGTCGGTGGTCTCGGCGTCGGCGGCCTCGGTCGACTCAGCGGCGGGAGCCTCGGTGGACTCGGCGGCGGGAGCCTCGGTGGACTCCGCGGCCGGAGCCTCGGTCGACTCGGCGGGAGCCTCGAGGAGCTCGCGCTCCCACTCGGCGAGGGGCTCGGCGGCCTCTTCCTCACCGGCGGGCTGGTGACGCTGGATCAGGCCCTCCGCGGCGGCGTCAGCGATGATGCGCGTGAGCAGGCTCACGGAACGGATCGCGTCGTCGTTGCCGGGGATCGGGTACTGGAACTCGTCGGGGTCGGCGTTCGTGTCGAGGATGCCGATGACGGGGATGCCCAGCTTCTTGGCCTCGTCGACCGCGAGGTGCTCGCGCTTGGCGTCGACGACCCAGATGGCCGAGGGGGTCTTCTGCAGGTTGCGGATACCACCGAGCGACTTGTGCAGCTTGTCGAGCTCGCGCTTCTTGAGCAGCAGCTCCTTCTTGGTGAAGCCGCTCTCGGCCGGGTTCTCGTAGTCGAGCTCCTCGAGCTCCTTCATGCGGGCGAGGCGCTTCGACACCGTCTGGAAGTTGGTGAGGAGGCCACCGAGCCAGCGCTGGTTGACGTAGGGCTGGCCCACGCGCGTCGCCTGCTCGGCGAGGACTTCCTGCGCCTGCTTCTTGGTGCCGACGAAGAGGATGGTGCCGCCGTGCGCGACGGTCTCCTTGACGAACTCGTACGCCTTGTCGATGTAACCGAGCGACTGCTGCAGGTCGATGATGTGGATGCCGCTGCGCTCGGTCAGGATGAAGCGCTTGACTTTCGGGTTCCACCGGCGGGTCTGGTGTCCGAAGTGGACGCCGCTGTCGAGCAGCTGGCGGATGGTGACGACGGCCATGGTCGTACTCCTGTTTCTGGGCGCGTACTGCGCCATGGTTGTGGTTGTTCGCGTCAGGCGGAGGCCTGACGAGCCTGGTGCCCGGCGCACACCCGCCGTCCGCCGGAGCGGAGGACCATGGGGTGTGGATGCCGCGCGGTGCGGCTTCTGCGAAGAAGACGCGATGCGCTGTGGGCACGCGGAGTCATCCCGACGAGCGAGATGCGTCCCCCAGCATACAGGACGCCTCCTCCCCACCGCGTGCATGGTCCCCAGGCGGACCGAAGCGACCCGCCGTCCATCTCGGGCACGGACAGACTGCGGCGATGAACCCCGAACGAGTCAGATCCCTGCTCGGCGCCGTGCTCACCGTCGCGCTGGTGATCGGAGCCCCCACCATGTCCATCGCCGTGACGACGGCGGCCGCGGCATCCACTGCCCATGATGCTCTCGAGGACCGGGGGTGGACCTGGCCCGTCGACGGGGTGCAGCTGCTGCGCCCGTTCACGGCCCCCGCACACGCCTACGGCCCGGGGCATCGCGGCGTCGACCTCGCCGCCGGAGCGGTGCTCCGCTCCCCCGCCGACGGACACGTCGCCTTCGCCGGTCAGGTGGCGGGACGGCCGGTGGTCACGATCGACCACGGAGACGGCCTGGTCACGACGCTCGAGCCGGCGACGACCGAGCTGTCGGTGGGCGATCCGATCGCTCGGGGCGCCGTGGTCGGCCGTGTGGCCGAGGGAGGTCACGAGGGATCGGGGACGGTGCACTTCGGCGTGCGCTGGAACGGGGAGTACATCAACCCGTTGCGGCTGCTCGGGGGTGTGCCCCGTGCGGTGCTGAAAGCGTGCTGCTGACCGCGCCGCCGTCAGCCGATCTGATTGCCCCGACCCTCGACGACGGTGGAGCCGACGGTGCCTCCGGAGCGCACCACGTTGTCCTGCCCGCGCACCGTCACCGCCGAGATGTCCCCGGTCGCCTCGATGCGCGTACGGTCGCCCGACACGTCGACGCTGTCGATCGACGCCGACGACGTCACCAGACCGTCGTTGCCCTGCACCACGACGGATCCGAGCGCGCCCGCACTGACCTGGGCCCGATCCCCCGAGATGCGCAACGTCGTGATCGTCGCCCTCGAGGCGTCGATCACGATCGCAGAACCCGACACCGTCAGCTCGCCGCACGTGCCGGTGATCTGCACGCTGCGCTCGCTTCCCGCCACGGACTGGTTCTCTCCGCCCCCGCATTCCAGGACGTCGGCTCCCCCCGCGCCGCCCGAGGGAGCGGGTACGGCCGTCGCGGACGGCGCGGGCGAGAGGGTCACCACGGTCGGCGAGGGCACGGCGACCGTGGGCCGCGGAGTCTGCGCCTCGAGACCCGGCGGCAGTCGCGTCTCCACGGGTTGCGGCGTCGGGGAACAGCCCGCCGCGGCGGCGCACAGCACAGCGGTCGCGACGATCGCGGGGAACAGACGGCCAGGGCTCACGGGCTCCACGCTAGGGGGCCGACGCGGTCCGTGCCAGACGCTGCGCGACGTGGTCACGCGCGGGGGTGGGCGAGCTTGTACGCCTCGCGCAGTCGCTCGGCCGACACGTGCGTGTAGATCTGCGTCGTCCCGAGGCTCGCGTGACCGAGGATCTCCTGCACCGTGCGCAGATCGGCGCCTCCGTCGAGGAGGTGCGTCGCGGCGGAGTGGCGAAGCGCGTGCGGACCCAGGGTGTCGGCCCCGACGTGCGGTGCGACGGTGCGCGACACGAGGTCGTGCACGGCTCGCGAACCGAGACGACCGCCTCTCGCGCCGAGGAACACCGCTCGGTCCTCGATGGCCCGGGCCGGCGAACCGCCGTCGCGATTGGGGCTCGCGGACTCCTCTGCGCGGGCGCGGAGGACGGGCCGGCCGCGGACGAGGTAGGCCTGGAGAGCGCGCTCCGCGGGGGCACCGAAGGGGACGACCCGCTCCTTGTCCCCTTTGCCGCGCAGGCGGAGGGTGCGGCGCTCGAAGTCGACGGCGTCGACGTCCAGACCGCAGACTTCGGAGACCCGCGCCCCCGAGCCATAGAGGATCTCCAGGAGAGCGTGATCGCGCAGGTCGATCGCATCACCGCTCTCGGCGCTTCTCGCCGCCGAAGCGAGCACCGTGTCGAGCGCGTCGGCTGTCGCGACCGTCGGAAGCGAGCGCCCGCGCTTGGGTGAGGCGAGGCGGAGCGACGGGTCCGTGTCGACGATCCCCTCCTCGCTCGCCCACGAGAAGAACCCGCGCGCGGTGGACGTGCGTCGTGCGGCGGTGGCCTTCGACTGCCCCGCCTTCGTCGCGAGCCACTGCCATTCCCGGAGGTCCTCGATGTCGAGCTCGGTGATCGGGCGGTCCCGGACCACCGACACCAGATCGGCCAGATCGGAGCGGTAGGCCCGGACGGTCGCGGGCGACAAGCGCCGCACGTTCGCGAGGTGGGCGAGGTACCCCTCCACGACGTCGGACGTGCGCATGACCCCAGACTGCACCGCCGCACGGCCGCCGCTGCGCGCACGCGCCGACGGCAGCGGTTCCCGCTGTCGTCCTTATCGCTCTCCCCCGCCTGCCCTCCTCGATCGCCAGCCGTCGTCGTCACGCACCGCCCGCCCCTCGAGCTCTGCGAAACCGAGCAGCACCTCGGCCTGGTCGGGGGCGAGCCCGCTGCGCCGGACGATCTCGTCCGTCGTCCGGGACGAACGCGGCGAGAGGGCGTCGAGGAGACGGGTCGTGTCGTCGGTACGGCTTTCCCGTCCCTCTTCTCCCGGAGCGTCCGAGCCGAGCATCTCCCGCACGTCGGCCGCCGAGGTCACGCAGACCCCGTCGAACTCCCGCAGGATGCGATGGCACCCCGCCGACGCGGCGCTCGTGACCGGTCCGGGCACCGCGCCCAGAGCGCGCCCGAGGGTGGCGGCGTGGGCGGCGGTGTTCAGGGACCCGCTGCGCCACCCTGCCTCGACCACCACGACCGCGTCGGCCATCGCGGCGATGAGGCGGTTGCGGCTGAGGAAGCGCCACTTCGTCGGGGGCGTTCCGCAGGGCGTCTCGCTCCACACGGCTCCTGCGGCGGCGATGCGGCTCAGCAACCCCTCGTGCCCGCGGGGGTAGGGGCGGTCCACGCCTCCGGCGAGGAAGGCGATCGTGGTCCCGCCCGCCGAGAGCGCTGCGCGGTGGCTCGCGCCGTCGATCCCGTAGGCCGCGCCGGACACCACCGTGACCCCCGCTGTCGAGAGGTCGGCCGCGAGGTCGGCGGCCACGCCCTCGCCGTACGCGGTCGACGCGCGCGCTCCGACGAGCGCGACGACCGGGGCGTCGGCCTCGAGGTCGCTCCCCCGTCGCCACAGCGCCACCGGGGCATGGGCGCCGAGGTCGTCGAGGCGGCGGGGCCAGGCAACGTCCCCGGGCAGGATCAACCGTGCCTCGCAGCGACGCGCAGCGTCGACCGCCGCGTCGACCAGATCTCGTCGCAGCCGCGGCATCCATCGTGACCGGGCCGCCACGACCTCGGAGTCCGTCGCCGTCGCGGCCCGTCGCAGGGCCTCCGACGCCCCGTGCGTGGCGATGAGCGCGCCGGCGACGCTGTCTCCGGGTTCGACGAGGACGCTCCACACCACGCGCGCGTACGCTTCGGCGTCGCCGCCGTCGCGCACCCCCGTCAGTGCCTGCGCCGCGGCCTCATCGCCTGGAATGACGCTCATCATGCGCCGGCCGCCCGCCGGAGGTACAGCGCCCGCCCGACGTCGTCGAGCTGCAGGTCGTCGTGACCGGCGATGTCGGCGACCGTCCAGGCGACCCGGAGGAGCCGGTCGTATCCGCGCAGCGTGAGCGCGCCCCGCCGCAGCGCGGTGTCGAGGGGCTCGAGCACGCCGGTCGCCGGCGCGGCCGGTCCGCGCAGCCAGGTACCGGGGACGTCGGCGTTGCGCCGCCACGGAGTCTCGCGCCATCGCTCGGCCGCTCGCCCCCGAGCCCGGGCCACCGTCCGGCGCGCCTCGGCCGTCGTGACGCCCCGCGTGTCGTCCTGCATCCGTGCCGAGGAGACCCGCTGCAGTCGCAGGTCGATGTCGATGCGGTCGAGCAGGGGGCCGGACAGGCGTCGCGTGTAGCGCCGGATCGCCTGCGGGGCGCAGTCGCACGCTCCCCCGACGACCCCGTACTGCCCGCACGGGCACGGGTTGGTGGCCACCACCAGTTGGAACCGGGCCGGATAGGTGGCCGTGACACCCGACCGGTGCACCTGGATCGTCCCGTTCTCGAGCGGCTGCCGCAGAGCGTCGAGCACGGACGCGGGAAACTCCCCGCCCTCATCGAGGAACAGCACGCCCTCGCTCGCCCGCGCGATCGCCCCCGGCCGCACGACCCCCGACCCGCCGCCGATGAGCGCGGCGGCCGTGGCACCGTGATGCGGGCTCTCGAATGGAGGGACGCGCGAGAGCTGCGTCACCGATTCACCCGCGAGCGATCGGACCGACGCGACCGACAGCGCGGCCTCGTCGTCGAGAGGCGGCAGGATGCCGGGGAGTCGCCGCGCCAGCATCGTCTTTCCCGCGCCGGGAGGGCCGCTCATCAGGAGGTGGTGCCCGCCCGCCGCCGCGACCACGAGCGCGTCGACCGCTTCGGGCTGACCGACGACGTCGGCCAGCTCGAGGGTCTCCTCGCCGCCGTCAGCCGAAGCCGGCATCGTCGCCGCGGGGAGGTCGGGCGCGTCGCTCGCTCCGCCGTGCCAGCGGACGACCTCGGCGAGGCAGATGGGAGCGAACACCTCGATCCCCTCGACGAGCGCGGCCTCGGCCGCGTTGGGGGCGGGGACCACGACGCGCGCCCGCCCCGCCCGTCGCGCCGCCACGACCGCGGGCAGGATGCCCGGCACCGGCCGGAGGCGCCCGTCGAGTCCCAGCTCGCCGAGGTGCACGGTGTCGGCGACGTGGGCGGTATCCATCTTCACCGTCGTCGCGAGCGCCGCGACGGCGATCGCGACGTCGAAGCCGGACCCGCGCTTGGGCAGACTCGCCGGCGACAGGTTCACGGTGATGCGCCTCTTGGGCAGGTCGAGCCCGCGGTTGGCGCAGGCGTTGCGCACGCGCCGGCCCGCCTCGCCGAGCGCCTTGTCGGCCAGCCCGATGATCGAGAACTCGGGCGTCTGCGACGACACGTCGGCCTCCACCTCGACCAGGTCTCCCCGCAGCCCCGACAGCGCCACCGCCCACGTGCGTGCGACCGTCACAGCGCGTCCTCGAGGTGCTCGAGCCGCGCCGAGGCGGGGTCGGAGCCGACGAGGCCGATCACGTCGACGCGCAGACGGCGCCCGCGCGCCTCGAGCGGATGGGCGGCGAGCCAGGCCATCGCCAGACGCCAGAGGCGTTGGGCCTTGCGTTTGTCGATCGCCTCGAACGGGTGCCCGAAGTCCTCGCTGCGCCGGGTCTTCACCTCGACCACCACGAGGGCGCCGTCGCGCTCGGCGACGATGTCGATCTCGCCCTGCGGACATCGCCAGTTGCGCGTGATGATGCGGTAGCCGTCGCCGATCAGATACGCGACGGCGCGGTCCTCCCCGGCCCTGCCGAGGTCGTCTTTCGCTGCCATGCCCGAGAGCGTGGCATCCCGCTCATCGAGCCCGTCGGGACCGAACCCCGTTCTGAGGACAGATGGTCCGGTGCGCCGGTTGGGGAGGAGGCGTCAGCTGTCGAGCGAGAGCTCGTCGGGGAGCTGGAAGTCGTGGCGCGAGAGCTCCTCGACGTTGACGTCTTTGAACGTCAGCACGCGCACCGACTTCACGAAACGGTCGGCGCGGTAGATGTCCCACACCCACACGTCGGTCATCGAGATCTCGAAGTAGAAGTCGTGCTCGGTGTCGCGGCGTACGACGTTGACGTCGTTCGCGAGATAGAACCGGCGCTCGGTCTCGATCACGTAGGTGAACTGTCGCACGACATCGCGGTACTCGCGGTACAGGGCCAGTTCGAGTTCGCGGTCGTAGTCCTCGAAGACGTCGTCATCCATGGTTGTTCCATCCTAGGCGCGCGGCGTCTGCGAGGACGCACGCGTGACGCCGCCGGGCGCGTCCGGACACTCGCCCGGGCGCGAGTACGACGATGCGTCAGAACAGCGTCGGCGCTGCCGCGATCGCCCAGGAGTGGCGGTGGTGCTGGCTCATCCCGTGCCGGGAGATCGCGTCGCGGTGGTCGACGCTGGCATAGCCCTTGTTGCGCGCCCAGCCGTACGCCGGGAGGTCGTCGTGGAGCCCCGTCATGAGCGTGTCTCGCGCGACCTTGGCGATGACGGATGCCGCGGCCGCGCTCGCGCAGTCCCGGTCGGCCTTCACGATCGGGCGCACGGTGAGATCCGGCTCCCCCGCCGGGGTGATGTAGTCGTGGTTGCCGTCGAGGATGACCAGGGCCTCCTCGGGGACGACCCCGTGCGCCCGCAGGTCGGCGATCGCCCGCACGGCCGCGAGCCCCAGCGCACGGATGATGCCGATCTCGTCGACCTCGACCGAGCTCGCCCACCCGACGGCGCTGTGCTGGACGAACGCGGCGGCCCGCGCCGCGACCTCGGGTCGGCGCGCCTCGGGCACGAGCTTGGAGTCCCGCAGTCCCACCGGCACGCGCTTGCGGGAGCGCGACGGATCGATGACCGCGGCCCCCACCGCCACGGGGCCCGCCAACGCGCCCCGGCCCACCTCGTCGCACGCGATGACGATCGCGTGCTCCTTCAGCACGCGACGCTCGAGCGTGAGGGTGGGTTCGATCATTTCGCCGCCGGTGCGGGGACGCCCGCGAACACGTCGTGGTGGAAGTCGATCAGACCGAAGCGGTCGAAGGGCCAGGTGATGAGGAAGGCACGACCGACGACGTTGTCGACCGGGACGAAGCCCTGCCCGGGCTGATCCTGGTTGAAACGGGAGTCGCGCGAGCTGTTGCGGTTGTCGCCGAGCACCCACAACGAGCCCTCGGGCACGGTGACGTCGTACGGCACGGGCTCGGGCGCCGTGGCCCCGGGCGCGAGGCGCACGTACGGTTCCTCGAGCGGCACGTCGTTGACCGTCGTCTGCCCCAGAGCGTTGCAGCAGACGACGTGATCGCCCGCCGTGCCGATGACGCGCTTGATGAGGTGGTCGTCGCTGTCGGGAGCCGACAGGCCGAAGATGGACAGCACCCAGTCCACGCCCTCGACCACCGGGGAGCGCTCGACCGTGGGCTTGGCCTGCAGCCAGCCGCCCGGATCGCGGAAGACGACCACATCACCCCGGTGGTAGTCGCCGAACCGGGGCGTGATCTCGTCGACCAGGATCCGGTCCTTGATCATCAGCGTGTTCTCCATCGACCCCGAGGGGATGTAGAACGAGCGCACGACGAAGGTCTTGACCAGGAACGACACCAACAGCGCGATGACGACGATGACCAGCAGGTCGCGGAGGAAGGCCCCCCACCCGCGGCGGCGACGTGCGGGGGCGGCGGATGCCGGGGCATCCGGGGTCGAGGCGGTCTGGTCGCTCATGTGTTCCTTCACCGGGTTCCCGCACACCGGAGAACCGCACGAACCAGGGTCGCACACCCGAGGACCGCCACGTGACCGGATCGCCCGTGAAGACGCCCCGCGCTCGCCGAGAACGACGAACGCCCCGCGGGCGGACCCACGGGGCGTTCGGGAAAGACGGGACTCAGCGGTCGCGCTTCTCCTTGATCTTGGCCTTCTTGCCGCGCAGGTTGCGCAGGTAGTAGAGCTTCGCGCGACGCACGTCACCGCGGGTGACGACCTCGATGTGGTCGATCACGGGGCTGTGAACCGGGAAGGTGCGCTCGACGCCGACCTGGAAGCTGACCTTGCGGACGCAGAAGGTCTCGCGCACGCCGTCGCCGGAGCGGCCGATGACGACGCCCTGGAACACCTGAATACGCGAACGGTTGCCTTCGGTGATGTTCACGTGCACCTTGACGGTGTCACCGGGGCCGAAGGCGGGGATGTCGGAGCGGAGCGAAGCCGCGTCGACGGAGTCGAGGATCTGCATGATCGTCACTTCCTGCGACCGCCACAGGTCGATCGCACGATAAAAGGGAAAAAGGTGAGGCGTACCCGAGGCCGCGGATGCGGCGGACTCCCCTGAGGCAGAGCCGGTCAGGGCACAAGCGTCCATTCTGCCACGCGCGGCGCGTGCGGCCAAAACGAGCCGTCAGTCGCGGCGCGACTCCGACACCACGATGACCTCGCCCGCGCCGGTCGGCTGTTCGCGCGGACGCGTCGGGGGGATGTACGCGGTGCCGTCGGACGTGTGCAACACCGTGACCGCGCCTCGGGCCTCGTTCCACAACTGCGAAAGAGACGACCAGAAGAGCAGGAGCGCCCCGACCACCGAGAGCACCAGGAGCGGGAAGAACACGCGCGAGTCGAAGGATCCCAGCGCGACGATCGCGAGCTGCCACGCGCCGACACCGGCCAGATCGCGCCACGACACCGCCCGGGTCTCACGCACGCTCGCGCGCGCCCGGATGAACAAGGCCAGGACGAGCTGCGACACGAAGACGGCCGGGATCGCCACCAGCAGCCACAACAGCGCCCACCCGCTGCCGCCGGAGAACACGATCCATCCCACGAACAACCACAGCGGGAGCACGAAGGCGGCCGGGAACAACCAGCGGAAGAACAGTCGGCGCAGCACCATGGGCCGATGCTACGGCGCGACGATGTGCGCGCGCTTTGAGAAGCCGATGTCCCCGGGGCTCGGCATCCATCGGCGAGAATGGAGATTCGACGGAAGGAACACCATGATCGAACTGCGCACACCGGCCGAGATCGAAGCGATGCGTCCCGCGGGACGGTTCGTCGCGGAGGTGCTGGCGACGCTGCGCGACGAGACCAAGGTGGGCACGAACCTCCTGCACCTGGATCGCCGCGCCCACGACATGATCCGCTCCGCCGGCGCCGAGTCCTGCTACATCGACTACCACCCGTCGTTCGGCGCGAGCCCCTTCGGCAAGGTGCTGTGCACCTCGATCAACGACGCCGTCCTGCACGGTCTGCCCCACGACTACGCCCTGCGCGACGGCGACCTCGTCTCGCTCGACTTCGCGGCGTCCGTCGACGGCTGGGTCGCCGACTCCGCGGTGTCGTTCGTCGTCGGCACCCCGCGCGACGAGGACCTCGCGCTGATCGACACGACCCAGCGAGCCCTCGACGCAGCGATCGACGCCGCCACGGTCGGACACAAGATCGGCGACATCTCCGCAGCGATCGCCGCCGTCGCGCACGCGGAGGGCCTGTCGATCAACACCGACTTCGGCGGCCACGGCGTCGGCCGCACCATGCACGGCGACCCGCACGTCGCCAACGACGGCAAGGCGGGGCGCGGCTATCCGCTGCGCGCGGGTCTGGTCGTCGCTCTCGAGCCGTGGTTCCTGCACACCACCGACCAGCTGGTGACCGACCCCGACGGCTGGACGCTGCGCAGCGCCGACGGCTCGCGTGGCTCGCACTCCGAGCACACCGTCGCGATCACGGCCGAGGGCCCGATCGTACTCACCGACCGCTCGTTCCTCGGCGTCGACTGACGCGTGCTCCCGGATGCCGCGGCCTCGGGGTCGCGGCATCCGTCGTATCCGGCGCCGGGACGCACGCTCCGGCAGCGTGCGGCTCCGATGATGCGGGGCCGCTGGGATCGAAGCGAAACCGGATGCCGGGGCGCACTCCCCGCCCGGAGTCAGTCCGCGAGCAGATCCGGTCGACGCTCGCGCGTCCGCTGCACCTGCTGCTCGCGACGCCATGCGGCCACCGCACCGTGGTTGCCGCTCAGCAGCACCGGCGGGACCTCGCGCTCGCGCCACACGGCGGGCTTCGTGTACGAGGGGTACTCGAGGAGTCCGTCCTCGTGCGACTCCTCGACGAGACTCTCGGGATTGCCGACCACGCCCGGGACGAGTCGGCCGATGGCCTCGACCATCGCCATGACCGCGACCTCGCCGCCGTTCAGGACGTAGTCGCCCAGCGAGAGCAGCCTGACGTCACCGCGCTCGGCGGCGTAGTCGAAGACGCGTTCGTCGATGCCCTCATAACGGCCGCAGCCGAACACGATCCGCGGCGCGGTCGAGAGCTCCCGGGCGATGGCCTGGGTGAAGCGTTCCCCGGCTGGTGAGGGGAAGACGATCAGGGGGCGGTCGTCGACCTCGGAGACGATGTCATCGAGGGCCGCACCCCAGGGCTCGGGCTTCATCACCATGCCCGCACCCCCGCCGTACGGGGTGTCGTCGACCGTGCGATGGCGGTCGTGCGTGTAGTCACGCAGATCGTGCACACGGATGTCGAGGAGACCGCTCTGCCGTGCCTTGCCCAGGAGCGACACCTCGAGGGCGTCGAAGATCGTGGGGAAGATCGACACGACGTCGATGCGCACGTCAGTCCTCGCGGTCGGTGGGTGCGTCGGCGTCGATGGGCTCGGCGGCGTCGGCCGGCTCGGGCTCGTCATCGGGCTCGGCCGGGAGGTCTTCGAACAGACCCGCCGGGGGCGTGACGACGACGCGACCGCCGGCGATGTCGACCTCGGGCACGATGGCGCTGACGAAGGGGACGAGCACCTCGGTGTCACCCGACGCGGGGCGCACGATCAAGAGGTCTTGCGCCGGGAAATGGTCGACGCGCACGACGCGGCCGATGACGGCACCGTCACGGACCACGTCGAGACCGATCAACTGATGGTCGTACCAGGCGTCGTCTTCGGCAGGAGCCGTCTCGGTGTCCTGGTCGATCCACAGGATCGCCTTGACGAGCTCCTCCGCTGCGGTGCGATCGTCGACGCCCTCGAAGAAGACGACGGGGTGCGAGTTCATCCAGCGGAACTCGCGCACGACGAGGTCGCGGCCATGCCACGGGGACGACTCCGGCACCTGCAGGGTGAACGCGGCGCCCGGCACGAAACGGCCGTCGGGGTCGTCGGTGTAGAGCTCCAGCTTGAAGGCGCCCTTGAGGCCGTGGGCCTTGACCAGGCGGCCGACGCGGAGTTGGGTCTTGGCGGGCTGGGAGCCCGCGGTGTCGCCGTTCGCCATCAGTCGTCGGCGACGTCGACGCGCACACGGCGGCCGTCGGCGAGAGCCGACACGACCGTGCGCAGAGCCTTGGCGGTGCGACCGCCGCGCCCGATCACGCGACCCCGATCATCGGGGTGCACGCGAACCTCCAGCACCTCTCCACGCGGCGAGGAGCTGGAACGGATGGTCACGGCGTCGGGGTGATCGACGATCCCCTTGACGACGTGTTCGAGCGCGGCGGACAGCACGGGGATTACTCGGCCGAGGTCTCAGCGGCGTCCTCAGCGGGCGCCTCGGCGGGAGCGTCGGCCTTCTTCTCGGCCTTGGGCTTGACGACCGACTTCTTCGAGGCGTCGGCCTCGAACGCGGCCTTGGGCTCGCGGACCTTGACGGTCGACACGGCGTCCTTGTCGCCCTTGAACTTGCCCCAGTCGCCCGTGAGCTTGAGGATGGCGGCAACCTGCTCGGTGGGCTGGGCGCCGACCGACAGCCAGTACTGCGCTCGCTCCGAGTCGACCTCGATGAACGAGGGCTCCTCGGTCGGGTGGTACTTGCCGATCTCCTCGATCACACGACCGTCGCGCTTGGTGCGCGAGTCGGCGACGACGATGCGGTAGTAGGGCGCGCGGATCTTTCCGAGGCGCTTGAGACGGATCTTGACAGCCACGATGACTCCAAATGATGAAAACGAACGAACCGAACGCCTGGAGAGTGGGGTGCACACCCGGCGGAAGCTCAAAAGGGTGGACCGACACTGGATAGAGGGTCGAGTGGCGGGTCCAGCCCTCTATTCTGCCAGATGCCACGGCCCCACGGTGACACGCGACGCGCCGCGACACGGACCGACCCGGAGGGTAGCGGAGCATCTCGGCATCCGGGCACCGTGTCAGACTGACCGCATGAGGCTGCCGTTCGCTGCATCGACGCGTTCGTCCGTGGGTCTGGAGTGGGAGCTCATGCTCGCCGACCGCGAGACCGGCGATCTGGTCCCCCGCGCGCCCGACATCCTCGCGGAGGTCGAGGAGAGCTCGACGCTCGAGCGCTTCACCGTCACCGGCGAACTGCTGACCAACACGGTCGAGGTCACCAGCGGGGTGGGTCACACCGTCGCCGAGGCGGTCGACGACATCGGCGACGCCATCTGCGCCCTTCGCGAGCAGACCGAACCGCGCGGCGTCGAGCTGCTGTGCGCCGGCAGCCACCCGTTCGCCCAGTGGTACGACCAGCAGGTCACCGACAAGACGCGTTACCACACGCTCATCGAGCGCACCCAGTGGTGGGGGCGCAACATGATGATCTGGGGCATCCACGTGCACATCGGCGTCGACGACGTCGAGAAGGTCATGCCGATCGTCAACGCGTTGACCGTCTTCCTCCCGCACATGCAGGCGCTGTCGGCATCCAGCCCGTTCTGGGCGGGCGAGCGCACCGGCTACGCGTCCAACCGCGCGCTCGTCTTCCAGCAGCTGCCCACCGCCGGTCTGCCGTGGCAGCTCGAGACCTGGAGCGACTTCGAGGACTACCTCGACGACATGGTCCGTACCGGGGTGATGGCGGATGCCAGCGAGGTGCGCTGGGACATCCGTCCGGCGCCCCGATGGGGCACCGTCGAGATCCGCGCGTGCGACGGCATGTCGACCCTCCCCGAGCTCGCCGCCGTCGCCGCGCTCGCGCAGACGCTCGTCGAGCACTTCTCGCGCCTGCTCGACGAGGGGCGCGAGCTGCCCGGCATCCCGCCCTGGTACGCCCGCGAGAACAAGTGGCGTGCCGCCCGGTACGGCCTCGACGCCCGCGTGATAGTCGACCGCGAGGGCACGCAGCGTCCCGTGGTCGAGCACCTGCGCGAGACGATGGAGCAGCTCGCCGACGTGGCGGTGGAGCTCAAGTGCGCCCGGGAGTTCGCCAGTCTCGAGACGATCCTCGCGACCGGGGGCAGCTCGGCTCGTCAGATCGCGATCGCCGAGGCCGCGGACGGCGACCTGCGCGAGGTCGTGCAGCACCTCATCCGCGAGTTCCGCGGCGGCCCGACGCTGCGGGAGCACCTCGCCGCCCTGCGGGTGTGATCGCGCGGCCTCCACGCCCGTTCATAGGCGGGGGCTTTTAGGATCGGCTTCATGATGACCGGACGCCGACTCGCCGCGGTTTCGATGATCGCCCTCGCCTCCGGTCTCGTCACCGTCCTCGCCGGTTGCGCCGCGGAGCCCACCGAGCCGGAGGCGCTGCCGACGTTCGCCGCCCCGGCGCTGCATCCCTCCCCCACCGCCTCGCCCACCGCGTCGACGCCGGAGCGGGTCGTGACGCTGGGAGATTCGCTCATGTCGGGGTACGGGCTCGCACCCGAACAAGCGTGGCCGACACTGCTGGGCAGCCGCGCCCGTCTCGCGCTGACGAATCTCGCCTGCCCGGGCATGGGCTTCGTCGTGCAGGGCGACTGCGGCACCACGTACTCCGGCTTCGTCCCCGCCGTGACGGCGCTGCAGCCGCAGCTGCTCATCGTCGAGTCCAGCAGCAACGACTTCTGGGAAGACGGAGACGACGTGCGCGTCGACACCGCCGACACGATCCAGGCCCTGCACGACGCGGTGCCGGATGCCCGCATCGTGGGCCTGAGCACCATCTGGAACGACGACCCCGACGTCCCCGACGACACCGCCGTCACCTCCGACGCGCTGCGCGACGCCGTCGACGCGGTGGGGGGCACCTTCCTCGATGTGGGCCAGCCCCTCGCCGGCCACCCGGAGTGGATGCAGGAGGACGACGTCCACCCCACCCCGCGCGGTCAACGCGCGATCGAGCAGACCGTCATGTCGGCGCTGCAGGACGCCGGCATCCTGCCCTGAGGCGAACGCCGGTCGTTCGGGAGCGGCTCAGCCGCGTCCGAGCATCTTCTGCAGCTCGGCGAGGTCGGCCTCGCTGGGCGCCGCCTGACCGCCCAGGCCGAAGCCCGAGCCGGTGGCCGGAGCGGATGCCGCGATACCGGCGTTCTCGGCCGCGCGCTTGGCCGGGTTCCCCGAGCGCGAGCCCTTCGCCTTCTGCTGCTTGCCGCGCTTCGACGAGGCGCCGGGCTTGCCGCCCACCGGACCCATGCCGGGGATGTTGGGCACACCGCCGCGGGCGACGGTCTTCATCATCTTCGCGGCCTGGTCGAAGCGCTGGACGAGCTGGTTCACGTCGGTGACGGTCATGCCCGAACCGCGCGCGATTCGCAGACGGCGGGAGCCGTTGAGGATCTTCGGGTTGCGACGCTCGGCGAGCGTCATGGAGCGGATGATGGCCTCGGTGCGGTCGATCTCGCGCTCGTCGAAGTCCTCGAGCTGCTGCTTCATGTTTCCCATGCCCGGGAGCATCCCGAGCATCTTCTTCATGGAGCCCATCTTCTTCATCTGCTGCATCTGCTCGAGGAAGTCCTCGAGTGTGAACGTCTCGGTCGCGAGCTTCTCGGCGACCTTCATCGCCTCGGCCTCGTCGAAGGCGTTCTGCGCCTGCTCGATCAGGGTGAGGATGTCACCGAGGTCGAGGATGCGGGATGCCATGCGGTCGGGGTAGAAGGGCTCGACGTCGTCGAGACCCTCACCGGTGGACGCGAAGATGATCGGCCGACCGGTGACCGAGGCGACCGACAGCGCGGCACCACCGCGGGCGTCGCCGTCGAGCTTGGACAGCACGACGCCGGTGAAGTCGACGCCGTCCTGGAAGGCCTTGGCCGTGTTCACCGCATCTTGACCGATCATCGCGTCGATGACGAAGAGCACCTCGTCGGGCTGAGTGGCCTTGCGGATGTCGGACGCCTGCTTCATCAGCTCGGCGTCGACGCCGAGGCGACCGGCGGTGTCGATGATGACGATGTCGTGCTGCTGACGGGTGGCGTGGGCGACACCGTCGCGCGCGACCCGCACCGGGTCGCCGACGCCGTTGCCGGGCTCGGGCGCGTAGATCGCGGCCCCGGCGCGCTCGGCCACGACCTGCAGCTGGTTGACGGCGTTGGGACGCTGGAGGTCGCAGGCGACGAGGAGCGGGGTGTGCCCGTCTTTCTCGAGCATCTTCGCGAGCTTGCCGGCGAAGGTCGTCTTTCCCGAGCCCTGGAGGCCGGCGAGCATGATGACCGTGGGCGGGTTCTTGGCGAACTGCAGACGGCGCTGCTGGCCGCCCAGGATGCCGATGAGCTCGTCGTTGACGATCTGCACGACCTGCTGCGCCGGATTCAGCGCACGGTTGACCTCGTCGCCGAGGGCGCGCTCGCGCACCGCGGCGGTGAACTCCTTGACCACGGGCAGCGCCACGTCGGCGTCGAGGAGGGCACGACGGATCTCGCGCACCGTCCCGTCGACGTCGGCGGGCGTGAGCTGGCCCTTCTTCCGAAGGTTGCGGAAGGTCTCTGTGAGCCGGTCGGAGAGGGTGCCGAAAGTCGCCATGATGAGACGAGTTTACGCGGGCACGCGCCGTCGCGCCGCTCGCCCCGGCCGAGGCGGCACCGCACGAGTCTCGACGGGCGCGGGCATCACGCCGAGGCGAGGGCCTCGGCGAGGATGTCGGGCAGCGATCCACCGGACGCGGTGCGGTCGGCCCAGGCCCACACGGCCGCGAGCACCGCGGCGGACGAGGCCCCGGCGCGCACCTGCGCGGCCAGCGGTGCGGCGCCGTCGCGCACCATCCGCGCCGCGATCTCTCGCTGCAGTCGGAATTGACGCACCGCGCGGTCGCGGTCGAGCTCGACGGCGAGCCCCATCGCCTCGGCGTTCGTGATGGCCAGGGCGAGCGCATCCGGGGCGAGCCCCTCGCCGATGGCCGCCAGCGCACCGTCGACGGCGACATCGTCGCGGAGGCGGCGAACGGCCTCGTCCGACTGCGCGTCGAAGCCCGACCACAGCACGTCGCCCTTGGCCGAGAAGTAGTTGAAGAAGCTCGACCGGCTGACTCCCGCGCGCCGCGTGATGTCGGACACCGAGGTGGCGTCGTAGCCCTGCTCGAGGAAGAGCTCGCATGCCGCTTCGGCGAGCACCTCGCGCGACGACGCGCGGGGGCGACCGCTGCGGGACTCGGATGCCATCGCTCCAGCCTAGGGCCGCGGTGCCGGTGTATTCTTGGACGCAATCCAACATCGGAGGGGTCGTGCTCGACATCCACCTCGCGGGACTCGACCCGCACTTCGTTCCCTATCTCGACGGCTGGGCCCACCAGCGCCGCATCCACGCCGACGTGGTCGCGCGCGACCGGCCCGACACGCTCCTGCTCCTCGAGCACGAGGCGGTCTACACGGCCGGCAAGCGCACCGAGGCCCACGAGAGGCCCGATGACGGCACTCCGGTCGTCGACGTCGATCGCGGCGGCAAGATCACGTGGCACGGCCCCGGCCAGCTCGTGGGGTACCCCATCGTGCGCCTGGCCGAGCCCATCGACGTGGTCGCCCACGTCCGCCGTCTCGAGGCGTTGCTCGTCTCCGCCCTCGGTGCGCATGGCGTCGACGGCTTCACCGTCGAGGGGCGCAGCGGTGTCTGGGTCCGGCGTCCCCTCGGCGTCGACAAGGTCGCGGCCATCGGGGTCCGCGTCGAAAAGGGAGTGACTATGCACGGCTTCGCCGTCAACTGCGACAACTCGCTCGCCGCGTTCCGGCGCATCGTCCCGTGCGGGATCTCGGATGCCGGGGTCACGACCGTCAGCGAGGTGCTCGGCGCCGACGTCTCCCCCGTCGACCTCGTCCCCTCGATCGAACGCGTGTTCCGCGCCGAGTACGCGGCGGTGGCAGCATGAGCGCCTGCGGGACCGGGAACGCCGGGGCGCCGGCATCCACCGCTCCGAATGGACGCAAGCTCCTCCGCCTGGAGGTGCGCAACGCGGAGACGCCCATCGAGCGCAAGCCCGAGTGGATCAAGACCAAGGCGAAGATGGGCCCGGAGTACACGGCCCTGCAGAACCTCGTGAAGACCGAGGAGCTGCACACCGTCTGCCAGGAAGCCGGGTGCCCCAACATCTTCGAGTGCTGGGAGGACCGCGAGGCGACCTTCCTCATCGGCGGCTCGCAGTGCACACGCCGGTGCGACTTCTGCCAGATCGACACCGGCAAACCCGCCGACTACGACACCGACGAGCCGCGTCGCGTCGCCGAGAGCGTGACGCGCATGCAGCTGCGTTACGCGACGGTCACCGGCGTCGCCCGCGACGACCTCCCCGACGAGGGCGCGTGGCTGCACGCCGAAACCGTGCGGCGCATCCACGCCGAGAACCCGGGCACCGGAGTCGAGATCCTCGCGACCGACTTCTCGGGCAACCTCTCGCACCTCGACGAGGTGTTCTCGTCGCGACCCGAGGTGTTCGCCCACAACGTCGAGACGGTGCCGCGCATCTTCAAGCGCATCCGCCCGGCGTTCCGGTACGAGCGCTCGCTCGGAGTGCTCACCGCGGCCCGCGACGCGGGTCTCATCACGAAGTCGAACCTCATCCTCGGCATGGGCGAGGAGCCCGAGGAGGTCGTCCAAGCCCTCGAAGACCTGCACGCGGCGGGCACCGACATCATCACGATCACGCAGTACCTGCGTCCGACCCCGCGTCACCTGCCGGTGCAGCGCTGGGTCAAGCCCGCCGAGTTCGTGGAGTTCAAGGAGGAGGCGGAGCGCATCGGCTTCCTCGGTGTGCTGGCCGGCCCGCTGGTGCGCTCGTCGTACCGCGCCGGTCGCCTGTGGGCGCAGTCGATGGTGTCGAAGGGCCGCGAGATCCCGCCGCACCTCGCGCACCTCGCCAAGGACATCGCCGCCGCCGACGCCGGCTTCGCGCAGGCGGTGTGAATCAGACCGGCCAGATGTAGGGCAGGTCGGCGGGCACGTCGCCGAACCTCGGCACGTAGAACTCGGGGTCTTTGCGCACCAGGTTCGACCGGTGCGCGAGGTGGAACGCCTCGTCGCCGATCCACGGCGGGAGGTCGAGGTCCGCCTGAGCGACGCCGTCGACCTCGGGAGCGAAGACGAGGATCTTCTCGCGCACCGTGTCGGCTCGGCCCTGGGCGATCCACTCGTCGGTCATGACCAGGCCGTACGACACGAGCGCGGGAAGGTGCCCGTCCCACATCTTGGCTGCGGGGTGGTGTCTCCAGCCGTGGTCGGGCACGGTCAGTGCGCGCAGCAGCTGGAACGTCTCGACCCGCTGCTTGCCGAGGCGCTTGAGGTCGAGAGCGCGGGCGGAATCGACGAACGAGGGATACGGCAGGAAGGTCTGCACGGGCCTCAGTCGGCGCTCGTGACCGACTGCACGCGCCCGTCGGAAGCGAGATTGACCAGCAGAACGTCGTCGGTCGCGTCGGGATCCAGCGCGTACTCGAGGACCGCGAACGGGTCGGCACCGCCGTGCTCGTCGGCGAGGATCGTCATGCTCATGAGCTGCAGCGCCTTGATGACGTCGATGTGGGTGTCGCCGGAGGCGTCGACCAGGAAGTCCTCGAGCTCGTCGCCGAGCGTCGCCTGCTGCTGCAGGATGTACTCGGTCACCTCGCTGGTCCGCGAACCCAGCTCGTCGACCATCGCGTTGCGCGCCGCGAGGTCGATCGACTCGAGGGAGGAGATGAGGGATGCCGCCACGTCGAGCGCCTCGACCGAGACGTCGTCCTGATCGGGCGCCGTGAGATCGACCGTGACGCTCTGGTCGCCGAACTCGACGTTCTCGCTCCAGAAGATGGACCCGTCGGGGCCCGACTCGAGGAGTCCGAAGAAGTCGTGCTCGATGGCCATGACTCCATGTAAGCAGTCCGTCCCGGGTTCGGGAAGACGACCCGCCCGGGGGCGGATGTGCGATAGGGGCTCAGTCGACGAGCGAGGCGGCGAACACGTGCGGGGTGAAGCCGGTGAGGTCGTTGATCCCCTCGCCCTGACCCAGCAGCTTCACCGGGATGCCCGTGCGCTCCTGCACCGCGAGCACGAAGCCGCCCTTGGCCGAGCCGTCGAGCTTCGTCAGCACCAGCCCCGTCACCCCGGCGCTGTCGAGGAACGCCTGCGCCTGCATGAGCCCGTTCTGCCCGGTGGTGGCGTCGAGCACCAGGAGCACCTCGCTGATCGGCGCCTGCTTCTCGATGACGCGCTTGATCTTGCCGAGCTCGTCCATGAGCCCGCCCTTGGTGTGCAGGCGCCCGGCGGTGTCGACGAGGACGATCTCGGTTCCCGTCTCCTTCGCGTGCGCGACGGTCTGGAAGGCGACGGACGCGGGATCCTGGCCCTCGTGCTGCGGCCGGACGATTGTCGCTCCCCCGCGCTCGGCCCAGGTGGCCAGCTGGTCGACCGCGGCGGCGCGGAAGGTGTCGGCGGCCCCGACCGTGACGGTGCGGCCGTAGCGCTGCAGGAACTTCGCGAACTTGCCGATGGTCGTGGTCTTGCCGACGCCGTTCACCCCGACGACCAGGACGACCGCCGGTCGCTCGGTCAGTCGCAGGGTCGTGTCGAATTTCGCGAAGTGCTCTTCGAGCGTCTCGCGCAGCATGCGCTGCAGGTCGCGCGGATCGGTCGTGCGGTAGCGCTCGACCTTCTCACGGAGCTCGTCGATGAGACGCTCGGTCACGTCGGGCCCGAAGTCGGCCGTCAGCAACGCCGTCTCGAGATCGTCCCACGTCGTCTCGTCGATCGTGGGCTTGACGAACAGCCCACGCAGCGCGCGGCCCAGCGACCAGGAGTTCTCAGCCATTGCTTCAGCTTACGGGGGCGGCCTCGGCGCGGGCGGCGGCACGGTCGCCCACTCGTTGGCCGACCACCGCCGAGACGCCGTCCTGGCGCATCGAAACGCCGTACAGTGCGTCGGCGATCTCCATCGTGCGCTTCTGGTGGGTGATGACGATGAGCTGGCTGCTCGCGCGGAGCTTCTCGAACACGCCGAGGAGGCGGCCGAGGTTGGCGTCGTCGAGCGCGGCCTCGACTTCATCGAGGATGTAGAACGGGCTCGGTCGGGCCGTGAAGATCGACGTCAGGAACGCCACCGCGGCGAGCGAGCGTTCACCACCGGACAGCAGCGACAGGCGCTCGATCTTCTTCCCCACCGGTCGCACCGACACCTCGATGCCGGTCGTGAGAGGCGAGTCGGGGTCGGTGAGCGAGATGCTGCCGGCGCCGCCGGGGAAGAGAATCGGGAAGATCTCGGTGAATGCGACCCGGGTGTCCTCGAAGGCGGCGACGAAGATCGTCTGCATCCGCTCGTCCAGGTCGGCGATGATCGTCTGGAGATCGGCGCGCGTCTGCTGCAGATCCGCGAGCTGCTCGGTGAGGAACGCGTGCCGCTGCTCGAGCGCGGCGAACTCCTCCAGGGCCAGCGGATTCACCCGCCCGAGTTGCGACAGTTTGCGCTCGGCATCCTGCAGCCGGCGCTTCTGGGCGGCGCGGTCGAAGGCGACGGTCTGCCCCTCGTCCTCGGCCGGAACGGGCTGATCGGGGCCGTACTCGGACACGAGGATGTCCTCGTCGAGCGCGAGCTCCGACTGCACGCGCTCGAGCAGGCTCGTGACATGGAGCTTCTTCTCGTGCATCTGGAGCTCGAGCCCGTGGACGCTCTCCGTGAGGCGCGCGAGCCGTTCGCGGGCGGCGGTCTCGTCGGCCCGCGCCCGGGAGAGCTCATCGGTGATCGCCGCCCGGGCGGACTCGGCGGCCGCGAGCTCGACCCGCGCCTGGCTGACCGAGCGGTCCACCGAGTCCAGCAGCGCCGGAAGCTGCCCGGCCACGTCGGCGGCGATCTCGCGCTGCGCCCGTCGGATGACGGCGCGGCGGGCAGCCTCGGCCGCGGCGGCGCGCTCCCGCTCACGCTGCTGCTCGAGCTGGACGATGCGGGCTTCGCCGGCGCGCACCCGCTCCTTCAGCGTCTCGATCTCGAGGCGGGCGCGCATCTCGTTCTCGCGGGTCGCCTCGACCTCGGCCGCCAGGTGCTCGCGAGCGGAGACGTCCAGCAGAGGTCGCGGAGTCTGCAGGGCCCGCTCGAGCTCTTCGTCGGCGCGCCGCGCGGACTCCTCCGCCTCGGTGACGGCTGTCTGCGCCTGAGCGAGACCGGCAGCCAGCCGCTCGCACTCGGCCACGGCGGCCTCGTGGCGCACGGCGACGCGGTTCACCTTCTCGGCGTGCGCGGCGAGGGCCGCGTCGTGCGCCCGGAGCGTCGACAGCGCTTCCTTCGTGTGCTGCCTGGCGCCGGTGAGCGCGCGCTGCTCCTCGCCGAGCGCTTCGCGCAGGGAGTCGACGATCACGACGATCTCGTCGAGTCGCTCGGCCGCGGCGTCGCGCTCGGCGGCGAGCTCGAGCCGGGAGCGCCCCGACCCCGAGCCCGCGCGCACCGTGTGCGCGGTCAGCACCTCGCCCGCGCGCGTGACCACCGTCGCGTCGTGCGGGATGCGGGCCTGCAGGCTCTCCGCCGCGGCGAGATCGTCGACGACGAAGGTTCGTCCCAGGATGCCGCGCACCCCCGCCGAGGCTGTGACGACCTCGACCGCGGGAACCGCACCGGGCAGCGACGTCACGGCATCCGGGGCGTCCGTGTCCGCGATCGCGATGTCGACGACGCCCAGGTCGGAGGCGCTCGCGGCGCGCGCGGCGGCGAAGGCGGCCGCGGGATCGCCGACGAGCAGTCCCTCGGCGAGAGAGCCGAGGGCGGCGGCGATCGCCGTCTCGAAGCCCGCGGTCACCTTCACGTCGTCGGACACGAGCCCCCGCACGCCCGCTCCGCCCGCGGCCAGCAGGTCAGCCGCGGCGTTGCGCACGTCCAGCGCGCGTCCGAGCGCCGTCGTCTGAGCGGTGAGCGCGTCGCGCTCGCGCTCGGCCGCATGCAGGCGCTCGCGCAACCCCGCGACACGGGTCTCGACATCGTTCGCGTCGCGCTGGGCGCGTTCGTAGGCGGCGGCGTGCTCGGCGCTCGCCGCTTCGGGAGCCACGCCGGGATCGACCTCGGCACGCTCGCGTTCCGTGTCGGCGCGTCGCTGGAGCGCGGCGTCCAAGGCACGTTGCTGCCTATCGACGCCGGAGATCACCGCCGCCAAGGTCGAGTGGGCGGCATCCGCCGACCCCCGCAGCGCCGTGATGCGCATGTCGTGCTCGGAGACGAGAGCGCTCTGGGCCGCGATCTCGACGTCGAGGGCGTCGAGATCGGCACGGGCTCGGGTCACCGCACGCGCCGCGTCCGCCGCGGCATCCTGCGCTTCCCCCAGACCCGCGGCGATGTCGTCGATCTCGGCGCGCACGTCGTCGATGGTCGACTGCGACACGGTGGGAGCGAAGCCGTTCGACTCGCCGTCGTCCTCTCCCAGGAGCGTCAGCCGTTGCCCCGCCAGGCTGTACAGCCCCCGCAGGCGCTCCTGCACCTGCTGGAGCGAGAAGGCGACGCTGCGCGCACGGTCAACTGCCTCCGAACGCTGATCCTCTTCCAGTCGTTCGACCCGCCGACGCAGCCCCTCCGCCTGCTCCTGCAGTCCGAGCCGTTCGGTGTGGCGCTCGCTCTCCGCGCGCGCCGCGTCGGCGAGCTGGGTGCGCAGGCGCACGAGGTCGTCGGCGTAGAGCCTCGCCTTGGCGTCGCGCACCACCGCGGCGATCGTCGCCGCCTCGCGCGCGATCTCCGCCTGCTTGCCGAGCGGTTTGAGCTGGCGGCGCAGTTCGCCCGCGAGGTCGCTCAGACGCGTGAGGTTCGTCTCCATCGCCTCGAGCTTGCGAACCGTCTTCTCTTTGCGGCGACGGTGCTTCAGGATGCCGGCGGCTTCCTCGATGAAACCGCGGCGGTCCTCGGCCGTCGCCTGCAGCACGGTGTCGAGCCGGCCCTGCCCGATGATCACGTGCATCTCGCGCCCGAGGCCCGAATCGCTCAGCAGCTCCTGCACGTCGAGGAGACGGCAGGTCTGCCCGTTGATCGCGTACTCGCTGGCGCCGGTGCGGAACAGCGTCCGGCTGATCGTCACCTCGCTGTAGTCGATCGGCAGAGCCCCGTCGGCGTTGTCGATGGTGAGCTGCACCTCGGCACGACCGAGCGGGCCGCGCGTCGAGGTGCCGGCGAAGATGACGTCCTCCATCTTGCCGCCGCGGAGGGTCTTCGCGCCCTGCTCTCCCATCACCCAGGCGAGAGCGTCGACGACATTCGACTTGCCCGACCCGTTCGGACCGACGATGCACGTCACCCCGGGTTCGAGAGCGAAGGTCGTGGACTGGGCGAAGGACTTGAAGCCTTTGAGCGTCACGCTCTTGAGGTGCATGTCACCCGCCCTTCCCGATCGCTCGCCCGTACGGGCTCGGCCTCACGGTAGCCGAAAAGCCGCGGGATTCCGCGGCGGCGAGCCGACGGGCCACCCGCGACGCGCCCGAAAGAAGAGCGAATCTGAATGAAAGCTTGACATTGGCTGACAGGCTTCGCTAGCGTCTGAGGTCGCAACCGACGTCGAAAGGAGGTTACTTCCATGATTCGCACCACCACCGGCTTCACCGCCACCGGCTTCACCGCCGTCCCCGTGCTCTCCGCACCCGTGTTCGAAGTAGCCACCGCCGTCGGAATGCCCACTCGTCTGGGCTGATTCGTCGCGTCGAGACGCCTCGCGTCTCCGCTGCCCGTGAGCCCGTCTTCTCGACGTCGGCCACCCGGACCCTCCGCGTCCGCCCCCCGCGTGAGCTCTCTGCTCCACGCGTCGTCCTCGCCACACCTTCTTACGGAGCCTCCGCATGAACGCCCTGTTCACGCGCGCGCCGCAGCACTCCTCGGCCGCGCCCTCCACCCCTCCCACCCCCTCCACGGTCACCTTCGACACGACGGCCTACCGACCGCTCGGCCTGTTCGACCGTCTGTCGCTGCGCTTGGGCCTGTGGCTGCTCGACCGGCACGCCAACCGCGCCCGTGCTCTCGACCACCGCGCGATCGAGGCGCTTCGCGCTCGAGACGCGGCTGCTGAGCGCGACCGGCGCGAGCGTGCCTGGCAGAGCGCCGCGGCGCTCAGCCGCCCGCCGTTCTGATCCCGGTGGGGCCGACGCCTCCGTCGGCCCCACCTCTTCTCCTCCCGTCGACGAAAGACATCGAATGACTTCCCTCCCCGCCGGCCTCGAGCTGCGCCCCCTGCACGTCCCCGCCCACATCGACGACCCGGACGCCGCGGACTTCCGCGAGATGGTCCGCCTGCGAAACCTGGTCTATGCCGAGATCTCCGGCCACGACGACTCCTCCATGCCCGCCGACGAAGTCCTTCCGCTCTACCGACCGCGACCCGAGATGACGCGATTCGCGTGGATCGCCGTGTTCCACGGCGAGGTCGTCGGCCGGGTAGGTGTGGATTTCCCCGCAGAAGAGGGCGCCCGGACCGGGTTCTGGCTCGTCGAACTCCGCCGCTCCGTGTGGGGCCAGGGCATCGGTCGAGCGGCCTTCGCCCTGATCGAAAGCGTCGCCCGGGAACACGGTCGAACCGTCCTCCAGTCGTGGGCGGAGCACCCCGCGGCGGACGGACCGCGCCTCGACGCACCGACGGGATTCGGATCGATCCCCCGGGACCACGCGGCGCGCTTCCTCCTGGCATCCGGGTGCTCGCTCGAACAGATCGTGCGCGTGAGCGCGCTCGATCTCGCCGGGGCGCGACCCCGCGTCCGGGAACTCCTCGCGGAGGCCGAACGGGCAGCCACGGGCTATCGGATCGTCCAGTGGACGCTGCCCACCCCCGACGAGTTCGTCGACGCCTTCGCGTGGATGAAGTCCCGCATGGTGACCGACGCCCCGTCGGCGGACCTCGAGTACGACGAGGAGGTGTGGGATGTCGCCCGCGTGCGACGCTACGAAGCCGGCTACCTCGACGCCGGCCGGCACATGCTCGTCACCGCGGCGCAGCACGTCGACACCGGTGAGCTCGCGGCCTTCAACGAGCTGGTCATCGGCAAGGACCGCACCGCGGCGACCAGTCAGGAGGACACCCTCGTCGTCGCGGCCCACCGCGGCCACCGCCTCGGGATGCTCGTCAAGTGCGCGGGACTGCTCGCCTGGAGCGACATCGCGCCGGCGTCGCCGCGTGTGCTGACCTATAACGCCGAGGAGAACCGCCCCATGCTCTCCATCAACGAGGCGATCGGCTTCGCGCCGATCTCGTACGAAGGGGTCTGGAAGAAGGTGCTGGCCTGACGGCCCGCGCCGTCCTCGGTCGTCAGAGGCCGAGGACGGCGCGGGCTCCGTCGATGTCGGCGCGCTCGAGGTCGGCGGCGTAGGTCGCCAGGCGCTGGCCCGTGATCTTCAGGATCGCGGCCTTCTCCCGCATGCGGGCGTCGACCTGAGCGTGTTGCGAGGTGAAGGCACTCTGCGCGTCTCCGGCCCAGCGCCCGCGCAGATCGGACGAGGCGGCGGCCAGCGAGTCCACGTCTGCGCTGAGCGCCTCGGCCGCGCGCGTCAGAGTCTGCGCCGTCGCCGTGATCGCGGCGGTGTCTGCCGTGAGATTCATGACGTCTCCTTCACGACCAGGGTTCTCCCGTACGCGGATACCCCTGGTCCGCGTCGCGGCGCATGCTCACCGCGATGTCGGATTCCGGGCCGAACAGCTCGGCTCCGCGGTCGGCGAGTCGAGCCATCGCCGCGTGCTGCGCGTCGGCGATGGTCTGCAGGGTGAGGACACCGAGGGCGTCCAGCGCGAGGTTCTGCGCCGCCGGGCCGAAGGTCACGGCCCGGAGACGTCCTCCCACACCCGCCTCCACGACCACCTCTCCGCGTGGGCTCCGCGCTTCTGCGGTGATCGCGTCGACGTCGTCGGCCAGGGCGTTCGCGCGTCGCTTGTTGTCGTGCGCCTTCGCGCGGATCTCGGACAGTTGACGCCGGGCGTCTTCGAAGCCGGCATCCATGCCAGCGAAGGGATCGGTCATCTCGGCTCTCGTCTCAGCTGGTGGAGGTCACGTCGGAGGGGACGACGGGCACGTCGCCGGGCCACTCACCCAGACGTTCGCGCGCGGACGAGCCGTCGCGGACGCTGATCGCGGCGACGCTGAAGCCGTTCGAGCTCGGCACCGGTTCGCGGGGCTCGAGCCAGCCCGCGTCGGCGGCGGCGACCGCAGCGTCGAAATCGCTTCCGGCGCCGGCTGTCACGCTGACGGAGATCTGCGCGTTGGGCATGTAGCCCTCGCGCACCGACCACGCCGACTCCGTGAGGAAGGTGATCAGAGCGGGGCCGTCCATGATCCGGTATCCCGGTGCGACGGTCACGGCGATGTCATAGCCGGTGTTGCCCTTGACGTTGGGCGCTCCACCTCCGGAGACGTCGACGGACAGCCCGGGGATCTCGGACACCGCGGCCTGCATCTCGGTGAGGGTCTGTCCGCCCGAGGGGGCGTCGTGCGGGATGTCGTCGCGCCGGGCCTGGGCGCACCCGGCGACGGAGGCGATTCCGCCGATCACGACCGCCGCAGCGATCCATCGTTCAAGACGGGCCATAGTTCATCATGTCCTCGAGTCGGTACTGCATGTCGGCCCAGATGCTCACATCGGAGATGCCGGCGTAGGCGCCGTTGGTGTTGCCGCCGAAGCCGAGCCCGTCGAGAATCGTCTCGTCGTAGGCCCCGGTGACCTCGAACACGGCGCGTCCGTCGACGTTGCGCAGGCGGAAAGCGACCTCTCCCGGATACTCCGGGTGCCCCTCCTGCGCCGCGATGACGAAACCGTCGTCGGTGATCTGCTGCACCTGGATGTCGCCCGCCGTCACGCCCGGGATACCCAGGCCGAACAGCGACGTGCGGATCGTCTGCCCCTCGCCGGTCAGCTGCATGTAGAGCTGACCGTTGTCGCCGACGCGAGAGGGGAGGAACACGTGACCGAACTGCTCCCGCAGCATCTGATTCAGCTGCTCGGTCGTCATGTCCGTGGTGCCCAGGTCGTACTCGTGCTGATACCCCAGCGGATAGTCCTGGCGGAAGCGCTGATCGGAGCCGGGATAGGGCACCGGTCCGGGGTTGTAGGTGTCGCCGAGAGAGCCGTCACCGGGAACCAGACCGGGAAGGCCGCCCAGCCCCGGGATGCTCCCCGGCGGGAACCGCTCGAGGAGACGCCCGAGGAGATTCTCGATGTCCTGATGGAACGGGACGATCGCGCGGTACAGGTCGGTGACGAGTCGGACCATTTCGCGCAGGGCCTGAAGGACCCGGTCGATGTTGTCGATCACGTCGTCGATGACGGAGGCGCAGTTGTCGGCGAAATCGCTGATGGCCTGAGCCTTCTCGTCGATCTCCCACGGCCAACTGCCGAACAGCACATCGCCGATCACGCCGGCCGCCGAAGACAGCAGCTCGAATCCGCTGCAGACGAGCGAGCGCATGATCTCGACCGCGCGCACGCACAGCTGCAGGACCTGGCTGACCACCTTGGCCCAGTCGGCGACCGAATGGGTGCCCGCCGCGAGAACCGTCAGCGAGCCCTCGACGACCGTGGCGGTGATTCCCTGAATGTGCCCCTGGATCTGGTTGAGTGCGTCGGTGTACGACTCCGACACCCTCTGCATGTCCCCGGAGTACACCTCCCACGTGTGCGACGCGTGGTAGAGGCCGGCGGGGTCACCGGTGACGCGTTCCAACAGCTCCTCGAGGGGCTGCACGAACCGCGCGATGCTGGAGGCGAATCCTCCGAGCCCGCTGCCGCAGCCGTCACCGCCCGCTCCGCCGACGGGGAGGGAGTTCTGCCAGTCACCCGCGGCGAGCCGCGCCGCCGCGGCATCCGCCTCGGGAAGGACGGCGGTCGCTGTCATCAGAGGTCGCCTCCGCGGCGCACGAAGTCGGCTTCGGCCTCGTCATCGACTCGCTGGAAGCCGGCGAGGGCGGTCTGCACGCCCTCGGCCGATCGCTCCGCGCGCGCACCGACGAACGACGACGCCCCCTCGAACAGGGACCCGAGGGCGTTGAATCCGGGCGGGATGAAGGCCGCGATCGGGCCGAAGGCCATTCCGGGGACGGCCGAACCGAGCACACCCCCCGCCGCGTTCAACGACGTCGCCGACTGCAGCAGCGTCTGGCGTACCCGATCGTAGGCGTCGCCGTCGACGTCGATTCGACCCATGAGAAGCTCCCCCGCACTCCGGACGCGGTGGCTTCCCCGCGGCCAGCGGAGAGCGTAACACGCCATCTCGGACCAGCCCAGAACAGGCGTATGGCCGGATGCGTCACCGCAGGCGTTGGCAGTGCGGGCAGAAATGGCTCGACCGGTTCATGAACGACACCCGCACGATCGGCCGTCCGCAGCGCGGGCAGGGCTGACCGGTGCGCCCGTACGCATTCAAGGAGTGGGCGAAGTACCCGGCCTGACCGTTGACGTTGACGTACTGGGCGTCGAAGCTCGTACCGCCCTCGGCGAGGGCATTCTCGAGCACCGCCTGTACCTCGCCGAGCAGACGGTTGACGGCGCGGGTGGGCAGATCGGATGCCGCGGTCTCGGGGTGGATGCGCGCAGCCCACAGCGACTCGTCGGCGTAGATGTTGCCGATGCCGCTCGCCGCCGTCTGATCGAGGAGTACGCGTTTGATCCCCGACGAGGTACGCGCCAACCGGGCGCGGAACGTCGCCGCGTCGAAAGCGGGGTCGAGGGGGTCGCGACCGATGTGCGCGACCTGCGTCGGTACACGGGCGAGGTCGGAACCCCGCCCGCCCGCCGCGCCGTCGGGCGTGTCGACCAGGGCGTCGATCGCGAGCGAGCCGAACGTGCGCTGGTCGGCGAAGACGACCGAGAGCGGTCCGTGCCGGGGATGCTCGAGCTCGATGCGGATGCGCTCGTGACGTTCCTCCGGAGCACCGGGGACGCGCAGCAGCATCTGACCGCTCATGCCCAGGTGGGTGACGATCGCTTCGTCGGCTGCCACCGGCATCCACAGGAACTTGCCGCGTCGGACCGCGGCGGTGATGCGACGCCCGGTGAGCTCGCTCTCGAAGTGGGACGCTCCCCCGGCGTGACGGGTGAGCGCGCGTTCGTCGCGCACGTCGACCGAGGTGATGAGGGCACCCGTCACGGCGGGCTCGAGCCCCGCGCGGACGACCTCGACCTCGGGGAGCTCAGGCACGGGCGTCGAGCTCGGTCCACGCGGTGAGCGCGGCGGCCATCTCGGCCTGCTTCTTGCTCGACCCGTTACCGGTCGTCGCCAGATCGCCCACCGTCACCGTCGCGGTGAAGCGTCGATCGTGGTCGGGACCGGTGGACTCGACGCCGTAGACGGGGGCGGAGAAGCCGAGCCGCGCGGCGATCTCCTGCAGGCTCGTCTTCGGGTCCATCGCGGCGCCGTAGCGCGCCGGGTCGGCCAACAGCGGCTCGACGAGGCGCAGCACCATGTCGGTGGCCGCGTCGGGTCCGGCCGAGAGGTAGGTGGCGCCGATGAGCGCCTCCATGGTGTCGGCGAGGATCGAGTCCTTGTCGCGTCCCCCGGTGAGGATCTCGCCTCGGCCGAGACGGACGTGGTCGCCGAGACCGATCCCGCGGGCCACTTCGGCCAGGGCGACCGTCGACACCACGCTCGCGCGCCGCTTCGCCAGACTGCCCTCGTCGAGCTCCGGATGACCCGTGAAGAGGCGGACCGTGACGGCCTGGCCGAGCACGGAGTCGCCGAGGAACTCGAGGCGCTCGTTGTGCGGGATGGCGCCGTTCTCGTAGGCGAACGACCGATGCGTCAGAGCGAGTGAAAGAAGCTCGGGGTCGATGTCGACCCCGAGCTTCTCGGTGAGCGCACGGCGCTCGACGTGCTTGCGCGTCACGGAGCGCCGATCAGACGTCGGCGACCTTGCGGCCCTTGTACTCGAGGAAGAGCTCGGTGCCCTGCGAGTCGGTCACGACCTTCGCCTGGTGGGGGCGGCTGTAGACGACCTTGCCGTTCTCGATGGTCTTGACCAGCGCGGGGGCTTCGGCCTTCCACTGCGCGCGACGCGAGCGGGTGTTGGAGCGGGAGACCTTCCGCTTCGGGGGGTTACCTGCCATGACTAGCTCTTCTCTGTCTTGGGGGCGGCGCGGTGCGCATCGCCGTCGTCTGGGGTGTACTGCTGGAGAGCAGCCCATCGAGGATCGACGGGCGCCTGCTCCGTGTCGCCGACGCTCTCCGTCAGCCTCTCGCCCGTGTTCGGGTCGAGCCCGGGGCAGTCCGGCTGACACACCGGCTGGAACGGAAGCGACAGGACGATGGCGTCCCGAACCAGATTTTCAAGATCCACGTGGTCGTCTTGAACGTCGTAGTCGCTCGCTTCATCCCCAGGATACGCGAAAAGTTCCTGGAACTCGACTTCGACAGGCTCGGCGATGTCGATCAGGCATCGACCGCACACGCCCGTGGCGGTGGTGTCGACGGTTCCCGAGACGAGGATGCCCTCGTGGACGGACTCGAGCCGCACATCGAGTTCGAGCGCTTCGCCCTCGGCGACCGCGACGAGACCCTCACCCCATTTCTCGGGGGCGGGCAGGTCGAGACTGTGCTCGCGCATCTCACCCGGTTTGCGCTCGATGTCGCGCACGGGGAGCTGGAAAGGTCCGGGACGGTGGGTTCTCACGGTCGACAATCGTACCCGCGCGCCCCTGGGCGAGGGCCGGGGGTCGCCCGACCCGCCTGGCGCGTCGACGCGGCTGCGCCTCAGACGCCGCGGGCTCCGGTGTCGAGGAAGCGCGCGACCGCGCCCGGCACGTAGGGCGAGACGTCTCCGCCGAGACCGGCGACCTGACGCACGAGCGAACTCGACACCAGGGCGTGCGACGGGTCGGGCAGGAGGAACACCGTCTCGACGTGGGCGAGGTCGCGATTGACGATGGCCATGGGCGTCTCGTAGGCCACGTCGACCTGCGAGCGGATCCCCTTCACGAGAACGCGGGCTCCGACGTCGGTCGCGTAGTCGACGAGCAGACCCATGCTCCACGCGGCGACGATGACGTCGCCCTCGATGCCCGCTTCGGAGATGGACTGCTCCAGCAGATTCTGCCGCTGCGCGATCGGCAGCATCGCCTCTTTGCCGGGGTTGTGCACGACCAGCACGTGCAGTTGGTCGAAGAGCCCCGCCGCTCGACGGATCACGTCGAGATGACCGAGCGTGGGCGGGTCGAACGAGCCGGGGACGACGGCGATCCGGGGGTCCATTCCGTCAGCCTACCGACGGCACCCTCCCGCGGGTCGGCGATCCGGGGGTTCTGTGGAGGGACCGCGCGGACCGTCAGGACTTCGCCAGGGCCGCCCGTTCTTCGACGCCCACGCGCCGCTCGAGCGCGGCGGCTAGTCCCGGATGCCGCAGCAGAGCCGGGTCGTCGGCGAGAAGCCGCTCTCCCTCGGCGCGCGCCTCGACGATCAGATCGGCGTCGGTGACGACGCGCAACAGCCGCAGCGACGAGCGCACCCCCGACTGGGCGCCGCCGAGCACATCGCCCTCGCCGCGCAGCTCGAGGTCGACCTCGGCGAGCTGGAACCCGTCGAGGGTGGCGGCGACGGCCTCGACGCGCGAGCGCGACGACGTGCCGGGGGCCGCCTCCGTGACCAGCAGACACAGTCCGGGCAGGCCACCTCGTCCGACGCGTCCGCGGAGCTGGTGCAGCTGCGAGACTCCGAAGCGGTCGGCTTCGAGGATGACCATGGTCGACGCGTTGGGCACGTCGACGCCGACCTCGATGACGGTGGTGGCCACGAGCACGTCGATGTCGCCGCGCGAGAAGGCCTGCATCACGGCGTCTTTCTCGTCGGCCGGCATCTTGCCGTGCAGCGTCTGCACCCGGATGCCGGAGAACGAGGGCAGACGGGAGAGCAGTGCCTCGACCTGGACGACCCCCCACCGGGTGCGCGAGCTCTCGCCACCGGGCGCGGCGGGCGCGTCGGCCGGTTCGTCGCTCTTCTCGTCGGCCGTGAGCTGTTCGGCGTCGATCGCGGCGCACACGACGAAGGCCTGCCGACCCAGCGCCACCTCCTCGGCGACGCGGTCCCACACCCGGGTGAACCACCCGGGCTTCTCGGCGAGCGGGGCGACGAACGATTGGATGCCGGCACGACCGGCCGGCATGGTGCGGATGGTCGACACGTCGAGGTCGCCGAACACCGTCATCGCGACGGTGCGGGGAATGGGCGTGGCGGTGAGGACCAGGGTGTGCGGCGAGTCGCCCTTGGCCCGAAGCGCTTCGCGCTGGTCGACGCCGAAGCGGTGCTGTTCGTCGACGACCACGAACCCGAGGTCGGCGAAGGTGGTGGTGGCGCTGAGCAGCGCGTGCGTCCCGACGACGATGCGCGCCTGCCCGGACGCGACGCGCAGGGCGGCCTTGCGTCGCTCGGCGGCCGGCATCTGTCCGGTCAGCAACGTCGGCATGAGTTCCGGCGCCAGCTCGGGGCCGAGCATGCGAGCGATCGAGCGGAGGTGCTGGGCGGCGAGGACCTCGGTCGGGGCGATGAGCGCCGATTGCCCACCGGATTCGGCCACCTGCAGCATGGCGCGAAGCGCCACGAGGGTCTTTCCCGAGCCGACCTCTCCCTGGACCAGACGGTTCATCGGCCAGTCCCCGACCAGATCGGCGGCGAGCTGCGCGCCGACGCTCTGCTGATCGGGGGTGAGCTCGAACGGCAGGATCGCATCGAACCGCTCGAGCAGCCCACCCGTCGTGGCCGGTCGCTTCGTGGCCGACAGCGCACGGACGAACTGCCGCTGCTGGAGCAGAGCCGTCTGCAGGACGAAGGCCTCCTGCATCCGGAGGGTGCGCACGGCCGGCGGGATCTCGTCGTCGTGCTCAGGTCGGTGGATGTGCTCGAGCGCGGTGCGCGCGCCGAGCAGCCCTCGACGCACACGAAGACTCTCGGGGAGGGGGTCTTCGACGTCTCCGAGAGCGTCGAGCACGATCCCGATCGTCTTCTGCACGAGGGTGCTCGGCACGGAGCTGGTCGCCGGGTAGATCGGGATGGGACGCTTCGCGGTCGCCTCGGCCTCGGCGCGGGCCTCGGCCAGGTCGTCGAACAGCTCGTAGTCGGGGTTGGTCAGCTGCGTCTGACGGCGGTACTCCCCCACCTTGCCCGAGAAGATGCCGCGTCGCCCGGGCTCGAGGTCTTTCAGCCGCCACGGCTGATTGAAGAACGTCAGCGACATGCGCGTGTCGCCGTCGCTGATGACGACCTCGAGCAGAGAGCCCCGCCGGTTCTGCATCCGACGCTCGTTGGCGCTGACCACCTCGGCCACGATCGTGACCGGTTCGCCCAGCGGCAGAGTCGCGATCGGCGTCAACTCACCTCGACGGGCGTAGCGCCTCGGGTAGTGCTCGAGCAGTTCGCCGACGGTCTTCACGCCGAACGCCTTGTCGAAGGCCGCCGCGGTCTTGCCGCCCACGGCGCCGTCGAGCCGGGAGGCGAGCGAGAGACCGGGCATGATCCGAGTCTAGGCAGAGGGTCCGACATCGACGGTCCGACTGTCCACTGCACGGCCACCGAGCCCGCGCCGCTCTTCGAGCCGGGCCGAATAGGGTGAGACGGTGACGCGCATCATCTCGGGCCGCGCGGGCGGCACCGTCCTCGACGTGCCCCCCAAGGGCACCCGGCCCACGAGCGATCGCGTACGCGAGTCGCTGTTCGGCGCCCTCGAGTCGTCGGGGGCGCTCGACGACGCGCGCGTCGCCGACCTGTTCGCCGGTTCCGGAGCGCTGGGGCTCGAGAGCCTCAGCCGCGGCGCCGCGTCCGCAGACCTCGTCGAACTGTCCGCTCCCGCCGCGGCCCTCATCCGCAAGAACGCCGAACGCGTGCGAGGCGCCGGTGTGACCGCGCCCGCACGCGTGCACCGCGCGAGCGTCACGACGTACCTCGCGGCATCCACGGCCGTCTGGGATCTCGTGTTCCTCGATCCGCCGTACGACATCGCCGATGCCGAACTCACCCGGGCCCTCGTCGCCCTGGCGCCGCGTCTCAGTCCCGACGCGACCGTGATCGTGGAGCGGGCGAAGCGCTCCGCCGCTCCCGCGTGGACCGCCGCCGGCCTCGAACCCGAGCGCGACCGCGCCTACGGCGACACGACGATGTGGTGGGGCCGGCCGGCGCTCTGAGCGCTATCCCCGTCCGGCGTCCCAATCGCGGTACGGGTCCCAGCCGGCGCGCCCCGACCACGGTGCGCCGTCGACGAGCAGCGCCGCCTCGGCGCGCGCACGCACGGTGCCGATGCGGCGCCCGAGGGGCTCGGCATCCGGAGCGAAGGTCACGAGGAAGCCGTGATCCTCTCCCCCACCGAGCGCCCGGGCGGGGTCGTCGCCGAGGGTCGCGGAATCGAGGGCGATCGTGACGTCGGACGCATCGGCCATGCGCGTGGCGTCGAGGGCGAGGCCGTCCGAGATGTCCATCATCGCCGACGCTCCGGATGCC
>CAJYJO010000050.1 GCA_913774845.1 uncultured Microbacterium sp.
CTGGCCCTCGACGCCCTGGCGGGGCAGCGGGCATCGTCGCGGGCGGCGGAGATGGCGCTTCGCGAGGTCGCGTCCGAGATCGCGGCCGCGGAGTGCCTGTCGGATCGGTCGGTGCAGGCGCAGATCGGAAAGGCGCTGGCTCTTGTGGATCATCTCCCGGCGACGGTCGACGCGTGGGAGGCGGGCGCACTCTCCCGGGCTCATGTGCAGGCGATCATGGATGCCGGCACCCCGGTGCCTGTCGACAAGCGTGCAGAGTTCGACGTGCTCGCCGTCGCCACCGCTGAAGGACTGAGCCCCGGACGACTGCGGGCACGGTTGGCGACTCTGGCGGAGCGGCTGCAGCCGACGACGATCACGGAACGGCATCAACGCGGGCGGGAGCAGCGGTGTGTGCGGGTGGTTCGGGGGGAGAACGGGATGTCGGATCTGATCGCGACGTTGCCGACGGTGTTGGCGGTGGGGATCTACGACCGGTTGACGCAGCAGTCGCGGGCGCTGATCGATGCGCGGGAGGAGCCCGGCTCGCCGGTCTCGGCGGGCGCCGAAGGGACGTCGTCCGGTTCGGGTCGGGCGGTCGTCAGCGGGGCCGCGTTCGGGATCGACCGTTGCGGCGACGGTTCCGAGGAGCGGCTCGAACGTGAGCTTCTCGGCACCGTCGATGGGCAGGCGCGCGCCGCGGTCGCCGCCGCAACCCCAGGCGCTGGCGCAGTCGCGGGCACAGCCGCAGGTGCGGGCGCGAGCTCGATCGCAGCCACAGCCCTCGGCGCGGGCGCGGGCGCGGGCGCGGGCGCGGGCGCAGCGGCAGCCGCAAGCGCGAGCGCAACCCAGGGCGCGGGAGCGAGCGCAGCCGCAGCTGATCTTCGCAGCGCCGACCAGGTGCGGGCAGACATTCTCGCCGACCTGCTCCTCACCGCCGCCCCCGACGCCGACCCCACCCGCACCGACGACGGACCCGGCACCCTCGGCGCCATCCGAGCCCGCGTGCAAGTCGTCGTCCCGGCGCTGTCGGTTCTCGACCCGGCGCGCGAGAACATCGACCCCGCCGAACTCGTCGGCCACGGCCCCATCGACATCGACACCGCCCGACGCCTCGCTGAATCGACGAGGGTGCCGTGGGACCGAGTCCTCACCCACCCCGTCACCGGGGCCGTGCTCTGCACCGACACCTACCAACGGACCGCCGCGATCGACCGATACCTCCGCGCCCGCGACCGACACTGCCGGTGGCCCGGCTGCACCGCACCCGCCGTGCGCTGCGAAGTCGACCACAACCTCGACTACGCCCTCGGCGGCAAAACCCACGTGTGCAACCTCTGCCACTTCTGCCAGAGACACCACACCCAGAAACAATTCACCCGGTGGCAGGTGAGGCAACTCCCCGGCGGGGTGATCGAGTTCACCTCACCCACCGGCCGGGTCTACACCGACCACCCACTCCCATACTCACCGGCCGTGCGATTCACGACCGACGACCCACCGACGCCCCAGGACCTCGCACGAGAACAGGCACCGTTCTAGCTGTACGAGGCCAGGACGTTATTGACGCGTATAGGAGTCGCGGAGGCAGGTGGTTTGCCGCGGTGCGCGCCATGCGGTCGGTGATAGTTGTCGTGCCGATCCCAGATCGTCAGCGCCCGGGCGCGCTGCTCTTCTGAGGTCCAGGCTCTGGCGTAGAGGAACTCCTCGGTGAGGATGCGGTCGTGCCGCTCGAATTTGCCGTTGTGCTTCGGCGTGTATGGCCTGGTTCGACGGTGCTCACCTTCGCCCAGCGCCTCGGCGAAGGCTCGGGCACGGTAGCAGGAACCAGCCGCTCACGACCTTCGGGCGTGAGGGGTGCGTTGCGATGGCCCACCTCTACGCGACGGGGAGTAGTCCGCGCTCGGCGAAGACCTTCTTCGCGGTAAACGTGGCATTCAGGGCGCGCGGAAAGCCGCAGTAGACGGCCGAGTGGAGGAATGCCTCGATGATCTGCTGCGGCGTAAGCCCGACGTTGAGCGCCGCGTTGATGTGAACGTCCAACTGAGGCTCGCAGTCGCCGAGCGCGGTCAGCATTCCGAGCGTGACGAGCTGTCGATCCCGTGGTTCGAGGCCAGGTCGTGAATAGATTTCACCGAATCCCCACGCGACCACCTGGTGGCCGAGTTCTGGAGAGATGTCGCCCAGCGCGTCGATGACGCTCGCCCCCGCTGCACCGTCGATCGCGTCGAGGACCTTCTTGCCCTGCTCGAACCGCTGCTGCCGTTCCGACTTCTCAGTCATCATCCCTTCCGTTCTTCTGGTGTGCGTGGAGCGCGGCGAGGTTGTCTCGGTAGGCCGCGATCTTCTCCGCCAGCGCTTTCTCGTGAGCGCGCAGACGGGTGATCTGCTCACGTAGGCCCGCCTGATGCGCTTCCAGCAGTCGCAAGCGCGGCGCAGTAGTAGCGGAGCCCTCCTCCCGCAAAGCCGCGTATTCACGCATCTGCACGATCGGCATACCCGTCTCGCGCAGACGCAGCAGGAACTTCACCCACTCCACGTCCGCCGCCGAGTACCGGCGCTGATTTCCAGAGTTGCGGGCGACCGGGCGGATCAGCCCGGCGCGCTCGTAATAGCGCAGCGTGTGCGCTGTCGCCCCGGTGGCCGCAGTCATCAGTGCGACCGTGAGACCTCTTTCATCCTCTGCCACATCAGCAGGCTAGAAGTTAGAGCGCGCTCTAAGTCAAACCGTGCGTGTCAACAACCTCATGGCCAGCAACATCAAGCTGGAACGAAGGGGCCCCGCTTGGTGTGGACGCACGGAAGGCACCGATGCGGACCCGCCCCTCACCGGCGCCGAGCGCACGTGCCGCTTCGCGTCACGCCGGTGCATCGTCGCGGGCCGGCAGCGCTCTGTTGCGCCCCGCGCGGATCCGCGATCCCGCGCTGCGCACATCCGGGGTTTCGCGTCGTGCACGTCCACGGTCGAGCGCTGCACCGACCACAGTCGCGTCCCTCGCCTGTCCGGGGTCACTCGAGCGATCCGCGATTTCGCGCTGCGCCGATCGATGGTCACGCGCAGGGCCGCCCGCACCGTCCGGCCCTCCAAGCCATGATTCCGTGCGGCCGCCTAGTCTCGATGCCATGCCCCTCGTCCTCGTCACCGGCGCCGCACGCGCGAACAGCATCGCTGCCGGCATCGTCCCGCGGCTCGCGTCCGACGGGTGGGACGTCGTGACGAGCGATCTCGAAACCGGCGACTATCCGTGCGACCTCGCGGACGCGACCGCCCCGACCGATCTGATCGAGCGCGTCGCGCGCGAGCGGGGACCGATCGGCGCGCTCGTGCTGAGCCACGCGCATGGCGTCGAGTCCGGCATCCTCGACACCACCGCTGAGAGCTTCGACGCGCACATCGCCGTCAACGCGCGTGCGTCCCTGCTGCTCATCGCCGCTTTCGCCCGTCAGGTCGATGCCACCGGCGGTGCCATCGTCGCCTTCACGAGCGACCACACGACCGGCAACCTTCCCTACGGCGCCTCGAAGGGCGCGCTGGACCGGATCGTCATCTCTGCCGCCCGCGAACTCGGTCCGCGCAACATCTCCGCCAACGTCGTCAACCCCGGCCCGATCGACACGGGATGGATGGACGACGACACCCGCGAATTCCTCACCGCCGCCCATCCGCTCGGCCGGGCGGGCACTCCCCGCGACATCGCCGCGATCACGGCATTCCTGCTCTCCGCTGAGGGACGCTGGGTCAGCGGGCAGTTGCTGCACGCCGACGGCGGCTTCTCCGCCCGGTTCTGATCGCCTCGAGCCGGCGCGGCGGGCACTCCCGGCACCGGATCCATGAACGCGGGGTCCCGCCGCATCGAGCGACATAGCCCCGGCGGTCCCCTCGCACCGCGCCTCGAGCACGCTCCGAGAACGCGGGGGCGAGCTCGCGCGACGGTTGAAGAGGCCGACGACCTGCTAGCGTGCCAGGCAGTGACACGGGGTGCCCGCCAGGGCTGAGAACACACCCGTCGAACCTGATCTAGTTCGTACTAGCGAAGGGATGTCGCGAATGGTCGTTCGCACGTCGTCGTCTCCGTCCACCCGCACCCTCGGCGCCGCCGCGGCGGCCCTGCAGGCTCTCCGCGAGGCCTCACCGCTCACGCAGTGCATCACGAACGCGGTGGTGACCAACGTCACGGCCAACGCCCTCCTGGCCCTCGGCGCCGCACCCGCGATGTGCGACATCCCGGGCGAAGCCGGCATGTTCGCCGGTATCTCGGGCGGAGTCCTCGTCAACCTGGGCACCCCCACGAGCGAGCAGCGGGATGCCGCCCGCGAGGCCGTCGCCGCGGGAACACCCTGGGTCCTCGACCCGGTCGCCGTCGGCGCCCTGCCGGTCCGCACCGCACTCGCGCACGAGCTGCTCGACGCGCGACCGGCGATCATCCGCGGCAACGCCTCCGAGATCCTCGCCCTCGCAGGCGCCGGCACCGGCGGACGCGGCGTCGACGCCACAGATTCCGCCGAAGACGCTCTCGACGCCGCGCGCTCCCTCGCGATCCGCACCGGCGGCACCGTCGCCGTCTCGGGCGAGACCGACCTGATCGTGGATGCCGCCCGCACGGCGCGCGTGCGCGGGGGAAGCGTCCTGCTGACCAAGGTCACCGGCGGTGGCTGTGCCCTCGGCGCCGCCATGGCGAGCTTCCTCGCCGTCACCTCGGCCTTCGACGCGGCGATCGCCGCGAGCGCGACCTGGGCCGTCGCGTCGGAACGGGCGGCATCCCGAACGAACGGGCCGGGGTCGTTCGCCGTGGCATTCCTCGACGAACTCACCGCCGTGCAGCCCGCCGACCTCGAGGACCGCGTCGACACCGAGGCCACCCGATGACCGGCGACCTGTGCCTGCACGTCGTCACCGATCACCGCGTGCCGTTCGCGCGCCTGCGCGACCTCGTCGACGAGGTCGTCGCCGCGGGAGCGAGCGTGGTGCAGCTGCGCGACAAGGTCGCGACCGGCGGAGAACTCTTCACCCGAACCCTGGACCTCGCCGACGTCATCGCGGGACGGTGCACCTTCGTCGTCGACGACCGACTCGACGTCGTCCTCGCCGCCCGCGATCGCCGGGGCGGAAAGGACCGCCCGGGACGAGAGGGCGCGCGGGTCGACGGCATCCACCTCGGCCAGAGCGACCTGCCCGTCGACGCGGCACGCGCCCTGCTCGGCCCCGACGCCCTCATCGGCTGGACGGCGAACACGCCGGCGCACCTCGCGGCAGCCGCCGCTCTTCCCGACGGAACCGTCGATTATCTCGGCGTCGGCGTCGTCCGCGCCACGACGACGAAGCCCGACCACCCGCGACCGCTCGGCATCGGCGGGTTCGGCGAGCTGGCGGCATCCACTCCCCTCCCGTGCGTCGCGATCGGGGGGATCGACCTCGACGACGTCACCGCCCTCCGCCGCGCCGGTGCGGCAGGAGTCGCCGTCGTCTCTCTGGTGAGCGAGGCCGACGACCCGGGCGAGGTCGTCCGCCACCTCCGCGCGGCGTGGGAGGCCGGCGCATGATCCCCCGCGTCCTCAGCATCGCCGGTACCGACCCGACCGGTGGAGCGGGCATCCAGGCCGACCTGAAGTCGATCGCCGCCCTCGGCGGGTACGGCATGGCGGCGGTCACCGCGCTCGTCGCCCAGAACACCCTCGGCGTCCGCTCCGTCCACGTGCCGCCCACGGCCTTCCTCGACGCCCAGCTGTACGCCGTGAGCGACGACGTGACCATCGATGCGGTGAAGATCGGGATGCTCGGCTCGACCGACGTCATCGCCGCCGTCGAGCGCTGGCTGCACGACGCACGACCGCCGATCGTCGTCCTCGACCCGGTCATGGTCGCCACCAGCGGCGACCGACTGCTCGACACCGATGCCGAAGACGCGGTGCGCGCCCTCTGCCGCCGTGCGGATCTCGTGACCCCCAACCTCCCCGAGCTCGCCGTGCTCGTGGGCGAACCGCGCGCGACGACATGGGAGGCCGCGGTGACGCAGGCGCGACGACTCGCCGCGTCCGCGGAGACCGTCGTCCTGCTGAAGGGCGGACACCTCGACGGCCGGGAATGCCCGGACGCCATCGTCGACTCCGTCGGCGTCCACCCGGTCCCCGGCCGCCGCGTCGACACTCCGCACACCCACGGCACCGGCTGCTCGCTGTCGTCGGCGATGGCGACCCTCGCCGCCCACGGCCTGTCGTGGACCGACGCCCTCGCTCGCGCGAAACGCTGGCTCACCGGCGCCCTCGAGCACGCCGCGGCTCTGAACGTCGGCCGGGGCAATGGCCCGATCGACCACCAGCACGAACTCCGACCCCACATCGACCTCGGCGGGTCGTGGAGCAGCGAGCGGTGGGACGCCGCCGCCGCAATCCGCGCCGACGTCGACGCGTGCGGATTCGTGCGGGGACTGGCATCCGGAGCCCTCGACCGCGACGCCTTCGCCTGGTACCTCGGACAGGATCTGCTCTACTTGCGCGAGTACGCGCGCGTCCTCGCCCGCGCCGCAGCCCTCGCCCCGACCGTCGACGAACAACGGTTCTGGGCCGCCGCCTCGGTGTCGTGCCTGGCCGAGGAGGCGGCGCTGCACCGGTCGCACGTCGACCCCGCGGGTCTCGAACCCGCCGCCTCGACGAGGGCCTATACCGACCATCTGCACGCGGCGTCAGCGATCGGGTCGTACGCCGTGCTGGTCGCCGCGATCCTTCCGTGCTTCGTCCTGTACACCGACATCGGCGCCCGATGGCGGGGCACTTTCGCCCCCACCCATCCCTACGCCGACTGGCTCACCGCCTACGGCGACGAGACGTTCGCGGCGTCGTCCGCCGCGGCGGCGGACATCGCGGATGCCGCGGCCCGATCGGCATCCGCGCCCCTCCGACACGAGATGGCTGCGGCGTACGAGCGATCGATGGCGCTCGAGCTGGCGTTCTTCGAGGCACCTCTCAACCGGGCTTGAAGCACCGGACTTGAGGTGCCGTATCGGCACCGCGCCCGACAAGCCGTGTCGACACCGCGCCCGACGTGCCCACCGGCCTCGCGCCGAAGGGGCTCGACTCAGCCGCTCTTGCGACGGAACTCCCGCTTCGTCACGGCGGAGTGCGTGCCCTGCACGGCCGAGTGGCCGTCGAGATGCGCCTCACCGGAACGCTGCCGGCCGTTCTTCTTCTCGAGCGCTTCCTTGAACTTGCGCTTCATGTCGTCGGATGCCGAGGCACCCGAGGTCTCGTCCGTACTCATGCCCCCACCCTAGACACGCGCCGGCGACGCGGACTAGACGTGGCGCACGCGCTGCTGCAGGCGGGTGCGGATGTCGAACAGCTCGGTGCCGCCCACCTCGCGCGCCCCCGTGATGCCGCGACGCAGCAGCGTCGTCAGCGCACTGCGCGTCACGAGCGCCACGGGCGTTCCGCGCACCTTGCCGAGTTCGGTGATCGCGTCGAGCACGTCGTCGTCGGGCAGCACCACCATCGCACCGCTGAATCGCACCCCCGCCGAACGCGCGATCACTCGCGCACGCGACACCAACTGCGTCACCGGCGATCCGATGACGTTCGGTCCCGTGATCTCGCCTCGACGCACCCCGACGGGACCGCCGAAGTCCTCGCTCAGCAGCGCGTACAGCCCGCTGGGCCCGAGCACCAGATGGTCGATCTTCTGCTCGGGGTCGACGCCGTCGCGATCGGCGAGCACGTCGTGCCACACCGTGTAGCCCATGCCCAGCTCGGAGACGAGCCGCGCGGTCTCCTCCTCGGCGAGCGCGTCGGCGAGGATGTGCCGGATCTCCGGCGGGGCGGAGCGCACGAGCGCCGGGGCGTACGGATCGGGGATGTCGACACCGCGACCCACCCATTCGCGGATGAGCCCGAGGTAGCGCTCGCGACGCCACCCGCCCGGTTGACCGTGCGAGCGTGCGCGCGGACGCGTGTCGGTCGGACGGGGAGGAGGGGATGCCGCCGGCCCGCCGCCCCATTCGCCGCCGGACGTTCCGCGGCCGCGATCGTAGGCGCTGCGCGCCTCGGGGGTTCCGACGAGCTCCCACGCGCGTTGCACCTGTACGAACAGCGCCGCGTCGCCGCCGGTGTCGGGATGCGTCTCGCGCAACCGCACCCGGTAGGCGCGGCGCAGCCCCTCGTCGTCGACGTCGGCCGCGACACGGAGCACCTCGTATGCCGAGGACGACATGGGACTGTCGAACACGTGCGTCATCCGTTCTGCCGCGGGACGCGGCGCCTCTCAGGCTAACCCGCCGCACCCGGGCGCGGAGCCGCACGCCGCTGGGAACGAGCCGTGCGCGCCCAGCTCGCGGCATCCCGACTCGAGAGCGCCAGCAGCACGAGGATGTCGAGGCTCAGCGTCACCAGCGTCGTGCGCACCGTGATCTCCTGCCCGAACTGCCACCATCCGACGAAGCTCGCCGAGATCGACACCACCGAGATCAGCATGACCATCACGCGCGCGAGGTTGCCGCCGAACAGGATCCGGATGCCGAGCACCACCTGCGCCGCGAACACGAGACCGAGCACCGTGAGGAATACCGTCGTCCCCACGCCGAGATCCGACACCGACAGATCGACCGGTTCGCTCGCGTCACCGCTCGCGGCCCCGGCGAGCTGCCGCAGCCACGGCGGCAGCGAGAACGCGACGCTCACCGCCCACAGCGCCCCCGCGAGCGCCCGAAGCAGCACCAGGACGGCGCCCGCGACGATCGCGACCGGTCGGTGCCGCGGCGCGTCGACGGCCGGTTCGCGCGGCGGCTCGAAGGCCGGGCGCTTGCGCGGATGCCGAGTCGTGCTCACGCCGCCCCCACGCGCACGCCGCGCACGTCGACGATGGGGAGGTCGCCGTCGGTGCTGATGCTGTCGCCGCCCCCGTTGCGCGAGTGGTACCCGGTCGCGAAGTCGCGGATCACGTCGACGCCGACTCCGGGGACCGCGCGAAGGCTCTCGACGATGTGGTCGCGCTCGATGTCGGTGTCGGCGTCGATGCGGTGCGTCACCTGCAGGGTGAACAACGACAGCCCCACCGCCCGGTCGAAGGTCCCCGCGGCGAGCCAGTCGACGCGGCGCCCTCCCGGCAGCAGCCAGCCATCGGGACACTTCCAGAGCCGCACGTGGTGCCGCTGCGCGGGCGACCCGGCGACCTCCTGCTGGTACGCGAGATCCTGCATCCGGCCGAACAAGAACAGAGGGCTGACCGGCGCCCGAGGGTAGCTACGCCGCCGCAGCGTCGACGAGATGATGCGCCAGGAGGAGCGCACGCTCACCGGGTCGGCCTCGATCCATCCCGCCGCGGCCATCGCCGCCTCCACGTCGGCGCGCTCGCCCTCGAGAGCGAGATTGACCGGATCGCCCAGAAGTCCGTCGGAGGTACGGGTGCGACCCATGAAGTAGTCGGGGACGTAGATCGCGGTCAGGATGCGGTGCAGCCGCGGCAGGACGAGATACGCGAGCAGCGCCCAGAACAGCACCGCCATGATCACCCCGCCCCACCCGAGCGAGAACGACTCGGTGAAGCTCAGGTAGGCGAGCCAGATCGCGGCGAGACCGGCGAACACGAAGAAGAACCCGTCGAGGGCCCGACCGATCGACCAGCGGCGCCGCGGCGCGGTCATGGCGCGGTCACCACAGCGGCGGCTCGGGCTCGTGGGCGAACGCCTCGGCGACGCGCTCGGGCGGCAGGTCCGCGCGCCGCGCGGGCGACCACGACGGCGACCGGTCCTTGTCGACCACCTGCGCGCGGATCCCCTCGAGGAGGTCGGGTTGGGTGGACGCGAACCACAGCACGAGACCGTACTCCTGCGCGAGCGCAGCCCGCAGCGACGGCAGCCCCCGCGCGCGACGCACCGCCTCGAGCGTCACGGCCAGGGCGGTCGGCGCCGAGGAGTCCAACAGGTCGGCCGTCTCTCGAGCCTCGGGCTCCGCACGCTCGCGCAGTCGGGCGATGATCCCATCCACGTCGTCGGCGGCGAACGCGTCGTCGATCCATGCGCGAGCGGTCTCCAACCGCGACGGATCCGGCGTCTCGTCGAACAGCAGGACCAGCTCGGTCGGGCTCGACGGATCGGCCCGGTTCTCCAGCGCCTCGTACAGCGCCTCGAGGTGGGCGCGAGGCACCATGTGGTCGGCGAATCCCGCGTACAGCGCGTCGGCGGCATCCATGGTCCCGCCCGTCAGGGCGAGGTATTCGCCGATGCGGCCCGGGGCGCGGGCGAGCAGCCACGACCCGCCCACGTCGGGGGTGAAGCCGATGCGCGTCTCGGGCATGGCCAGCCGCGAGGTCTCGGTCACGATGCGGATCGCGGCGTGACCGGCCAAACCGATCCCCCCGCCCATGCACACGCCGTCGGCGATCGCGATGACGGGCTTGCGGAACGTCGCGATGCGGTGATCGAGCGCGTACTCCTCGCGGAAGAACGCGTGCACGTCGTCGACGCGGCCGTCGCGCACCATGTCGTGCAGCGCCCGCACGTCGCCCCCGGCGCAGAAGCCCCGATCCCCCGCTCCGTCCAGCAGCACCACGTCGACGTCGGTGTCGTGCTCCCACCGGTCGAGCGTGAGATGCAGGACGCGGATCATGTCGAGATCGAGCGCGTTGATCGCCCGCGGCCGGTTGAGCGTGAGATGCCCGAGGCCACGCCGACCCCCGACGAGAACGCTGTCGTCATCGATTCGCTGTGCGTGCACGGTGCCACGTTACACACGCCCCGAGATGTGTTTTCGGCCGCGGATCGGGGAAGATGGGGAGAACGCCCGCCGAACGAGAGGTGCCGCATGCCCGATGGACAGGTGCTCGAACTCGTCGGGCTCACCAAACGCTTCGGGGCGGTCTCGGCGGTCGACGACCTGACCGCGCGCATCGAGCCCGGACAAGTTACGGGCTTCCTCGGCCCCAACGGCGCCGGCAAGACGACGTCGCTGCGCATGCTGCTCGGACTCGTGCGGCCCACCTCCGGCGCAGCGACGATCGGCGGCAAGCGCTACCACGACCTCGCGTCCCCGTTGCAGACCGTGGGAGCAGCGCTCGAGGCCTCAAGCTTCCATCCGGGCCGCTCTGCGGCCAACCATCTCAAGGTCTACGCGCGCGCCGCGAATCTCCCCACCTCCCGCATCGACCACGTGCTCGGACTCGTGGGGCTCGCCGAGGTCGCCGGACGCCGCGTCGGCGGCTTCTCGCTCGGCATGCGTCAGCGCCTGGGCCTCGCGGCGGCTCTGCTGGGCGATCCGGGCGTGCTGGTGCTCGACGAGCCCTCCAACGGCCTCGACCCCGAGGGCATCCGCTGGATGCGTTCGCTCCTGCGCCACCTCGCCGAAGAGGGGCGCACCGTGCTCATCTCCTCGCACCTGCTCGCGGAGGTGCAGCAGACGGTCGACGCGTTGCTGATCATCTCCCGCGGGCGCCTGGTCTTCCAAGGCGGCATCGAGGACCTCGCCGACCCCGACGAGTTCGCCACCGTCGTCGACTCCCCTGATCGTGCCGCGCTCGGGCGGATCCTCGACGAGAACGGCATCGCTTACCAGCTGCTGCGCAATGGGTTCACGATCCGTCACCACGAGCCGGTCGAGATCGGCGCCCTCGCCGCGGGAGCGGGCGTCGCCCTGTCGAACCTCCAGAGCAAGGGCGCGACCCTCGAGGACATCTTCCTCGAGCTGGTCAGCGGAGTGCGCGTGCACCTCAGCGCCGGCGGCGCCCCGGTCCCGGATGCCGAGCCCCCGGCGCCGGAGGTCCCGGATGCCGACCCGCCCGCCCCGACGCCCGCCGATCCCGCTGAGCCCGCCGTCGCCGCCTCGGACGAGCGCTCCGAGGTCGGTACGAGCGCAGAAGGGACGCAGCGATGACCCTCCTGGCCGCCACACGCTCCGAGTACGCCAAGCAGTTCAGCACCGCCGGCTGGTGGGTGCTCGGCATCGTGCTCGTCGTCTACGTCGCCTTCACCGCCGGTGCCCTCGCGTTCGTCTTCGGCGGCGTGGCCTCCGGGCGTCTCACCGGAGCCAACGGACCCGCCGTGTCCACCGACGGCATTCCCGCGCTCGTCTACAGCTCGGCGACGGCGGTCGGCTACGTCTTCCCGCTGCTCATCGGCACGCTCATGGTCACGACCGAGTTCCGCCACAAGACACTCACACCGACCCTGCTGGCCACCCCGCGCCGCGGCGTGGTCCTCGTCGGCAAGTTCGCCGTCGGCATCCTGGTCGGCGTGCTGTACGGCATCCTCGGCTCCGCCGCCGCGGTGGCCGCCGGAGCCGGGGTGCTCACGATCTTCGACATCGACCCCGCCCTCGGCTCCGTCGACACGTGGACGCTCGTCGGTCGCATGCTCGTCGCCTTCGCGCTCTGGGCGCTGGTCGGGATCGGGGTCGGGACGGTGGTGCGAAATCAGGTCGCCGCGATCGTCATCGTGCTGGCGGTCACCCTCTTCGTCGAACCGATCGTGCGCACGATCGGCGGCCTCGTCGAGGGCTTCGGCGATGTCGTGACGTGGTTCCCGAGCGCCGCGAGCGACGCGCTCGTCGGCCAGACCATCTTCGGCGCGATGGGCACCGGCGCGGGCGGACAACTCGAGTGGTGGGCGGGCGGCCTCGTCCTGCTCGGCTACGCCGTGGTCTTCCTGGTCATCGGCCTGTTCACCACCTGGCGCCGCGACGTCGACTGACCCGCACGGGCGGGCCGTGCCGCGCAGCGCATTTGGCGCCGCCGCGGCTACCGGCGAGAATCAACCGTGCTCGATGGACCGGTGATCGCCGACTGGCTCCCCGTGTCCGTCGGAGCGTTGGTCCTGCTCCTCGTGGCCGCCGGCGTCGCCGGTTGGGTCGACGCGGTGGTCGGCGGCGGCGGTCTCATCCAGCTGCCCGCTCTCGTCATCGCCGTCCCGAAGGACGTCGCGACGCCGTTCATCCTCGGCACCAACAAGCTGTCGTCTTTCTTCGGCACGCTCTCGGCGAGCTGGGTGTACTTGCGCAAGATCAAGGTGCAGCTCGTCCTGCTCGCCCCGCTCGTCGTCGGCGCATTCGCCGGCTCGGCGGTGGGGGCCGCGCTCTCCCGCTTCGTCCCGCGCGAGGTGCTGACCCCCGTCGTGCTCGTCGCCGTGGTCGCGGTGGGCCTGTACACCCTGCTCAAGCCGAAGATGGGTCTGCACCACGAACCCCGCCACGACCGCCCCACGGCCATCGCCTGGCGAGCGGGAGCGATCGGTCTGCTGGTCGGCTTCTACGACGGCATCCTGGGTCCGGGCACCGGCTCCTTCTTCGTCATCCTCATCGTGGGCGTCCTCGGCTACGGCTTCCTGCAGGCCAGCGTCAACGCCAAGATCGCGAACCTCACCACCAATCTCGCCGCCCTCGCCGTCTACGGCGTGCACGGCGAGATCATCCTCGTGCTGGGCCTGGCGATGGCCGCGCTCAACATCACGGGCGGGTTCATCGGCGCGCACATGGCCACGCGCCGCGGCAGCGGCTTCGTCCGCGTCGTGTTCCTCGTGACGCTGTCGCTGCTCATCGTCAAGCTCGCGTGGGACACGGTGGTGCAGGTCACCGGCTGAGCCGGGGCTGCCCCTCAGGCGACGATGTCGGCGACGTTCTCCGGCTCGGATGCCACATCCAACCGCAACGCCTTCAACAGCGCCACACCGTGCTTCGTCGTCAGCACGAGGCGCTCGAATTCCTCGTGCCCCGCGAGATCGATGACCACGCTCGGCTTGCGCCCGCGGATGACGACGAAGTCGTTGCCCCCGGCCGACTTCCACGTGCCGGCACCCACCGCGACCGGCAGGTTGACACCGGGGTTGGGCACGCCGCGGATCCACGTCCACGCATCGTCGGTGAGCTGCACGCGTTCGATGTGCTCGCGCGGGACGACGATGTTGCTCTTGCGGAAGGACAGCGCACGCTCGGTCGGCGAGAGCACGACCTCGAGCTGCGTCGAGTCGAGCAGCAGGGTCACCATGCCCTCCATCCTGCCAGCGTCCGCCATCCCGCAGCGGCCCCTCACCTCACAGGAACGCAACGATCGGCGCACGAGCCCGCGGCCCGGATGTCGGAGCCGGGGGATAGCCTGGATGGATGAGCACGGGCAGCGTTGCGCCGCGAGTCGCACCGGCCCGAGGCGCGTCGATCGACGATCTGCTGGCGGCGATCTCGGCGGGATATCGCCCCGACGTCGACGAGACCGAGGCCCTGCTGGCGGCCCCGCTCCCGACGCTCTTGCGCGTCGCCTCCGCACTGCGCGACGCGGGTCTCGACCGCGCCGGGCGCCCCCGGGTCATCACGTACTCGCGCAAGGTGTTCGTTCCGCTCACGACGCTCTGCCGCGACCGATGCCACTACTGCATCTTCGTCGACACCCCCGGCCAGCTCAGCCTGCTGCGCAAGCCCGCGTACATGAGCCCCGAGCAGGTGCTCGCCGTCGTGCGGCAAGGGCAGGCGCTGGGGTGCAAAGAGGCCCTCCTCACCCTCGGCGACCGCCCCGAAGAGCGCTGGCCCGAGGCACGCGCCTGGCTCGACGAGCACGGCTTCGCGTCGACCATCGACTACGTCGCCCACGTCGCCCGGCTCATCACCGCCGAGACCGGCATGCTCGTGCATGCCAACCCCGGCGTGATGCACCCCGACGAGCTCGCCGCGCTGCGCCCGGTGTCGCCGTCGATGGGCATGATGCTCGAGACCACCTCGCGACGCCTGTACGAAGAGCCCGGGCAGGTGCACCACGGCTCGCCCGACAAAGACCCCGCGCTGCGTCTGCGCGTCATCGATGACGCCGGGGCCGCCGGCATCCCGTTCACGACCGGCATCCTCGTCGGCATCGGCGAGACCGTGCGCGACCGCGCCGAATCCCTCATCGCCCTGCGCGACAGCGACGACCGGCACGGCCACGTGCAAGAGGTCATCGTGCAGAACTTCCGCGCGAAGCCCCGCACCGCCATGCAGGGCGCTCCGGATGCCGACATGCACGAGTATCTGGCGACGGTCGCCGTCGCGCGGCTCGTGTTCGGCAGCGACATGCGCATCCAGGTCCCGCCGAACCTCTCCGACCCGCGCGAGCTCGGCCTGTTGATCGAGGCGGGCATCGACGACTGGGGCGGGGTCTCGCCTCTCACTGCCGACCACGTCAACCCCGAGCGCCCCTGGCCGCAGATCGACGACCTCGCCGCGCGGACCGCCGCCTCGGGCTACGTGTTGCGCGAGCGCCTGACCGCGCACCCCGAATACGTCGCCGCCGCCGACCACTGGATCGACCCGGCGCTGCACGCCCCGGTGCGGGCGTTGGCGGATGCCGCGGGGCTCGCAGCCGGTGTGAGACCGCGGGGCCGGGTCGTCCCGACGCCGGAGGCGGGAGGAGAATCTGCGGAGGGAGGATCCGCCGCCGCAGAAGCATCCTCCGTTCACGATTTCTCCTCCCCCGGCCGAGGGAGCGCCCCCGGCAGCGGCGGCTCCCTTGGCCGCGGCGGCGCCCCCGGCCGCGACCCCGGCGTGAAGCGACTGGCCGCGCGGGCGGCATCCACACCCCTCGACCTCGACGACGACGACTGGGTCCGCCTCCTGCGCGCGACCGGCGGAGAGCTCGACGACCTCGCCGCGGCCGCCGACGACGCCCGCCGCTACACCGTCGGCGAACCCGTCACGCTGGTGCAGAACCGCAACCTCACCTCGACCGGCTTCCGTCGCGGCGGTCGCACGGGCCGGGGAGAGTTCGACCTCGACGACGCGTCCGCCATCGCCGCCGACGCCGCCGACCTGGGCGCGACCGAGATCTGCATCCAGGGCTCTCTCCTGCCGACCGAAGACCCCACGGCCTCTCTCGACCTCGCGCGCGCGGTGAAGCGGGGGGCTCCCGGCATCCATGTGCACGCGTACCGGCCGGCCGACGTCCGCGACCTCGCCGATCGCGGGGGTCTCGGTCTCGAGGGCGCCCTCGCCGCGATGCGCGAGGCGGGGGTCGACACCGTCCCGGGAACGGGCGTGAAGATCCTCAGCGAGCGCGTGCGCGCCCTCGTCGCCCCGCGCGACCTCGAGATCGATCGATGGGTCGAGGGCATCACCGCGGCCCACCGGGCGGGGTTCCGTTCGACGTCGGTGCTCTTCTACGGGCACGTCGAGACCGCTGCGGAGCGCATCGCGCACCTGCGCCGCTTGCGCGAGATCCAGAGCGAGACGGGCGGCTTCGCCGAGTTCGTGCCGATCCCGCTGCCCGGCGGCGATGTCGCGCTGGTCGACGGACGCAGCCCCCTCGACGAGCACCGCGCGATGGTCGCCGTCTCTCGCCTCGCACTGTCCGGCAGCATCTCGCACGTGCAGATCCCGTGGACCCGCGTCGGACGCGAGACGGCGGCCGTGCTGCTGCGCTCGGGCGGCGACGACCTGGGCGGCACGCTCTACGACGGACGCGTCCTACCCGACACCGGCATCGAGCAGGGGCTCGAGCTGCCCGTCCCCGCCGCCGAGCGCCTCGCGCGCAGCCTCATGCGCCCCTTCCGCCTGCGGACGACCGACTACCGGGTCGCGTCCCGGTCGACAGGCCACGCCCGAGCATGAGGGTCATCGACACCGTCGTGGTCGGGGCCGGTTTCGCGGGCCTCGCGATGGTCGGTGCCCTGCGCCGTGCCGGTCGAGACGACGTCGTCGTCCTCGAGCGCGGCGGCGATGTCGGCGGCACGTGGCGCGACAACACCTACCCGGGCGTCGCGTGCGACGTGCCCGCGCACCTCTACAGCCTCGCCGCCCACCCGAACGCGGGGTGGTCGCGCACCTTCGCGCCCGGCCGCGAGATCCAGGACTATCTGCGCGGCGTCGCCGAGCGCGAAGCGCTGGGCGATCGGCTGCGATTGCGTACGCCGATGCTCGGTGCGCGGTGGGATGCCGATGACGCGGTGTGGCTCATCGAGACCGGCGCCGAGCCGCTCGTCGCCCGCTCCCTCGTGCTCGCGTGCGGTCGGCTGACCGAGCCGCACGTCCCCGGCATCGCCGGACTCGAGTCCTTCCCCGGCCCGCTGTTCCACTCGGCCCGCTGGGACCACGACGTCGACCTGACCGGAAAGCGCGTCGCCGTGGTGGGCACCGGGGCCAGCGCCGTACAGCTCGTCCCCGAGCTCGCCCGCATCGCGGCGCACGTCACGCTGTTCCAGCGCACGCCCGCGTGGATCGTCCCGCGCGGCGGGAGCGAGATCTCCCCCGCCGAGCGCGAGCACCTGTCCACCCACCCCGGCGAGATGGCGCGCCTGCGCGCACAGCTGTACGCCGAGGGCGAGGAGCGCTTCGCGTCGCGCTCGGGCGACGCCGCGGCATCCACCGCCGCCCGAGAGAGCGCCCTGCGCCACCTGCGCGAACAGGTCGCCGATCCCGCGCTGCGCGCGGCCCTCACCCCCGATTACGCCTTCGGCTGCAAGCGCGTGCTCCTCTCGGACGCGTTCTACCCCGCAGTCGCCTCCGATGCCGTGACCCTCGAGCCGACCGCGCTGTCCCGCGTCGACGGTTCGACGCTCACCGCTGCGAGTGGTGCGACGTTCGAGGCCGACGTGCTCGTGCTCGCGACCGGTTTCGCCGCCGCCCAGCAGCCCTACGCCGACCTCGTCCGCGGCGACGAGAGCACTCTCGCCGAGCACTGGTCGGAGGGGATGACCTCGTTCGGCTCGACCGTCGTCGCGGGCTTCCCGAACCTCTTCGTCCTCAACGGCCCCAACGCCAGCCTCGGGCACAACTCGGCCGTGCTCATGGCCGAGGAGCAGTCGGCCTACGTCGTCCGCACCCTGGCTGAGCGCGACCGCCGCCCCGACCGGACGCTGCGCGTGCGCCCCGAGGCCGAGGCGGCGTACACCGACGAGATCGCCGCCGCCGCGGCATCCACCCCCTGGCTGACCGGCGGATGCCGTAACTGGTACGTCGACGAGCGGTCGGGGCGGTTGACCCTGTTGTGGCCCGGCACCGTGCAGGCGTTCCATGAACGACTCGTCGGCACCGACGGGTCGGAGTTCGAGCCCGCGCACGCTCCCGTGCGCGGCCCTGAGGTTGGAGGAGAGACATGACGGTTCCCCTGCGTTTCGGATACAAGGCCTCGAGCGAGCAGTTCGGGCCGAACGAGCTCCTCGACTTCGGCGTGCTCGCCGAAAAGATGGGCTTCGACTCGGTCTTCCTCTCCGACCACCTGCAGCCGTGGATGCACGACGGCGGCCACGCTCCCAACGCCCTCCCCTGGCTCGGCGCCCTCGGCGCGCGCACCGAACGCGTCATCATCGGCACGAGCGTGCTCACACCGACCTTCCGCTACCACCCGGGTGTCATCGCGCAGGTCTTCGCGACCCTCGGCGTGATGTACCCGGGTCGCGTGGTGCTGGGCGTCGGCACGGGTGAGGCGCTCAACGAGGTGACCCTCGGCCTCGAGTGGCCCGAGCCGCCCGAGCGCTTCCAGCGCCTGAAAGAGGCGATCACGATCATCAACGAGCTGTGGGCGGGCGAGCGGGTCACCTACGAGGGCACGTACTACGCGGTGAAGGATGCCACCATCTACGACCGCCCCGAGCAGAAGGTGCCGATCTACATCGGCGCCTCCGGACCGGCCGCGACGCGCCTCGCCGGCCGCATCGCCGAGGGCTACATCACCACGAGCGGCAAAGACCCCGAGCTCTACACCGACAAGCTCCTCCCCGCCCTCGACGACGGACTCGCCAAGGCCGGTCGCACCCGTGACGACGTCGACACGCTCATGGAGGTGAAGGTGTCGTACCACCCCGACCACGACACCGCCATGGAGAAGACGCGTTTCTGGGCACCGCTGGCCCTCACCGCCGAAGAGAAGATGAGCGTCCACGACCCCATCGAGATGCAGCGTCTCGCGAACGAGCTGCCGATCGAGCGGGCGGCCTCCCGCTTCATCGTCTCGACCGATCCCGACGAGCACGTCGAGCGCATCGCGCGGTACGTCGATCTCGGCTTCCGTCACCTCGTGTTCCACGACCCGGGCCACGACCAGGAGCAGTTCCTGCGCATGTACGGCGAGGAGATCCTGCCGCGCCTGCGCAAGCGGTTCGCCTGAGCGGCGCCCGCGCCGACGCCGAGCCGGGAGCCGCCGTGCCGTGCTCCGGAGAAACGGCGCGTCCGGCGCACGTTTCGTCGCCGGGCGCTACCCCCCGCCGGAAGTGTCCGGAGTCCGGCACACAATGGAAGCGATGAGCACCCCTGACACCCCCGGCTGGACGATCATCGTGCCGGTCAAGCCCGCCGCGGTCGGCAAGACGCGTCTCACCGACGTCGGCACCGACCGCGCGGCACTCGCGCGCGCCATCGCGCTCGACACCATCGCCGCGGCGGCGGCCGCCGACCTGGTGTCCCGCGTGATCGTCGTCACCGACGACGACGGCGTCCGCGCCGAGTTCCGCCGCTCGCGCACCGTCGAGGTCGTCCCCGAGGGCGACCCCCGCGGCCTCGACGCCGCCATCGCGCTCGGTACGGCCAGGGCCGGGGTCGGCTGCCCCCGCGCCGCCCTGCTCGGCGATGTCCCGGCCCTCCGCCCCGCCGACCTCGACGCTGCGCTCGAGCTCGCGGCATCCGTCGAGCGGGGCCTGGTCCCGGATGCCGAGACCACCGGCTCCACCCTCGTCACCGCCCGCGCCGGAGCCGTGTGGGTCTCGGCCTTCGGCCCCGACTCCGCGGCCCGCCACCGCCTGCTGGGCTGCACCGACCTCGCCGTCGCGCGCGACTCGACCCTGCACCGCGACGTCGACACGGCCGCCCAGCTCGCCGAGGCCGTGGCCCTGGGCGTGGGCCCGCGGACCGCGGCGGTGCTGGCGACTACCGCGGCCTGAGGCTCGCGCGGCGTCCACGCGCGGCCTGCGCAACAGATTCGGATCCGCGCACCGGATTCGGATGTGACGGCGAGATTCGTCCGAATCTGTTGCTTCGATCCGAATCTGTTGAGGGCCCGCGACCGGGGCGAAGGCTCAGGCCCTCAGCGCCGCCTCGGCGATCGCGGCCGAGGTCGCCTCGTCGCGCATCCACAGCGGGGCGACGACGGTGCGAATGCCCGCGGACTCGACCTCAGAGACCGACGCCGCGTCCTCTTCGGCCAGCAGCCACGCGTCGAGCACACCGCCCGCCGACCGCGCGCCGTAGTGCCGGGCGACGGCTGCGGCGGAGGTCTCGACCCCGATCGCGGTCAGGCAGACGTCCGCCATGCCGCGCACGACCCGCCCGCCGATGATCGGCGAGACGCCGACGACCTTCGCGGACGTCTGCCGCACGGCATCCCGGATACCGGGAACCGCCAGAATCGGACCGATCGACACGACGGGGTTCGACGGTGCGATGAGGACGACGTCGGCCGCCGCGATGGTCTCGGCGACGCCCGGGGCGGGCACGGCATCCGTGATCCCTGGGTTCTCGAAGGCGCGGGGCGTGAGCTTCGCGCGATGGCGCGTCCACCACTCCTGGAAGTGCAGGCGCCCGCCGTCCTCGAGCAACACGTGGGTGTCGACCTCGCTGTCGGTCATGGGCAGCATCCGGATGCCGAGCGGCCAGCGCTCCGCCATGCGCGCGAGCACCTGGGTCGGGGTGAGACCCTCCCGCAGCCAGCCGGTGCGGGCGAGGTGGGTCCCGAGGTCGAGATCGCCGAGCGTGAACCACGGCCAGCCGGCGCCCCATGCCTGGAGCTCCTCGTTCACGCGCTCGGTGTCGCCCGCTCGGCCCCACCCGCGCTCGGTGTCGTTCACCCCGGCGAGGGCATACGTGATCGAGTCGACGTCGGGCTGCAGACGAACCCCGGAGAGCCACAGGTCGTCGCCCGTGTTGACGATCACCGTGGCCTCGGGAGCTCCCAGACGGCGGAGGGCGGCGCGGACCCCGAGGGAGAACTTCGACCCCCCGACTCCACCGGCGAGCACGACGACACGGGGTTGGGGAGGAAGCATTGGTTCAGTCTTTCACCCGGTGCGGGAACGTGAGAATGTTCACATCTTTCCGTCCGAGGGAGGTGAGCGGGACTACCATCACGCGAGTGACAGACCTCTTCTCCTCTCGTGAAGCCGAGGCGGCTATCGCCCGGATCGAGCAGCAGGTGGCCGAAGCGCAGGTTCGGGCAGCTCAAGCGCAGCAGGTGCAGGCGGACATCGACGCTGTTCGCGCGTCGGCGACTTCTCCGGGCCGCGAGGTCATGGTGACCGTGGATGCGGCGGGTCGTCTGGCCGGTATCCGCCTCGCGGATGCCGCCTACGAGCTGCGTCCCGACGCATTGGAGCGGCTGATCGTCGAGACTGCGGGGCGCGCTCAGGTGCTCGCGGGTGAGCAGGCTCTGGAGATCACGCGGGCCGCGTTCGGCGCCGACTCCCCGATCGTCGGGCACCTCGCGAGCGAGCTGGATCGCGAGCCGCCGTCCCAGCCCATGGGCTTCCGGGTCTGACGCGCATGGCCGACCGCATCGCCGTCGACTCCGAACTGATCGGCTCGCACGCCTCGCGACTGAGCGCCGTGGCATCCGACATCTCCGGCGCCCGTGACGCCGGGTCCTCCGGGGGCCTGAATGCCGAGGCGTTCGGCGTCCTCTGTTCGTTCCTGGTGCCTCCCGCGACGATGGCGGCCGATGCCGCCCGCGCGCTGATCGGTGCCGCCGAAGACATGGTGCGCCGCTCCGCGACCGAGATCGTCGGTGTCGGCAGCGACATGGACGCCTACGAGCAGAAGGTGATGGAGACGGTGCGCGCTTTGGAGGCGGGCCTGTGAGCAACGCGCTCATCGCCGGTCCCGTCGACACGGCGACGCCGTTCAGCGGTGCGGGGCTTCTGGATTCGGGGACGCAGTTGGTATCCGCGATCGAGTCCGGCAACTGGGTCGAAGGTGGCCTCGCGGCCTTCAGCACGGTCGTGGACACCGTCGCCACCGCCATCGACCCCCTCGGGTCGCTCATCGCCGCCGGCCTCGGCTGGCTGATCGATCACTTCGAGCCCATCAAAGGCTGGTTCAACGACCTGACCGGAGACGCCGGCGCCGTCGCCGGGTTCTCCCAGACCTGGACCAACATCCAAAACCAGCTCAACAGTTCCGCCGACTACCTCGACCGTGTCGTCAGCGACCTCGACGACATGGCCGGCGAAGCCATCGACGCCTACCGCCGCTTCCAAACCGACGCCGCCGCCCACATCCGCGCCTCCGGCCAATGGGCCGGCGCCATGGCCACCGGCCTGCAGATCGCCTCGACGATCGTGCAGGTCGTCCACGACCTCGTCCGCGACATCCTCTCGCAGCTCGTCGGATCTGCCATCTCGTGGGCCACCGAAGCCGTCGTCACCGTCGGCATCGCCACCCCCTGGATCATCTCGCAGGTCTCCTCCCGAGTCGCCAGCTGGACCGCCAAGATCAGCGGCAAACTCACCGGCCTGCTGCGCTCGTGCGGCAAGCTCGGGGACCTCTTGAGTGAGCTTCGGGCATTGATGAGCCGCGGAGAGGACTTGCTCCGCCGCGTCCCGCGCCGCGCACCTCGGAACACGACCCACCCCGACCCGGTGTCGCACCCCCACCGCGGCACCTCCCACGGCGACGGCGATTCGACGCCATCCCGAAGCAGCCACGAGGGCGACCCGGCCGCGCGTCGCGATGGCGATGACGCCGATCGGCCATCTCACGCTGACGACGCGACTCCTGAGCAGATAGCGGCGGACCTTGAAGCACTTCGGGACTACACGGGGCCGCATTACCAAGAGATCAACGATGCACTTCGCGGCAAGATCCCGATGACCCCCGAATTGCAAGACCGTATCGACGCTGCCGTCAGAGCTTTGGACCGTCTGCCGGACCACCCCGGCACTGTCGTGCGCGGAGAGGTCCTGCGGCCAGGGGATACTTACCTCGATGCGTATCGGGAAGGCGAGACGGTGACGAACGTATCCTTCACGAGCGCCGACAAATCGACACCGTTCGCAGGCAATGTGCAGTACACGATCGAATCTGTGCACGGAAAGAGCGTTCATCACATCAGTCATTACGCCTCCTCGGAAGATGAGGTCTTGTTCCGTCCGGGAACGAGTTTCTTCATCAACTCGCGAACAGAACGCGATGGGGTCATTTACATCGACATGAAGGAAGTGCCGTGAACGAACGAGACGGAATGGCACCGGGCCTGACTCCTGAAGAGCAAGAGAAGACGATGCGGAATCTTAAAGAGATGATGCGCCGTCAAGCCGAGGGGCGGTATCGCGGTGCGCCGGCAGTCCCGGGAAAGGCAGAGTCTATGCTCACCGGATTCTCCCGAGTGAGGCGTGCCGACGGTGATCCAGAGCCGTTCCCGGAGGAGTTCTATGACGATGGAAAGCCATCGAGAGGCACTGAGCGATCATGAGTGATGCTGGGCAAGCGGCCCTCGGTCTTCTTCGCGCTCTCGAGCGCCTTCCGACCCACACGGGCATCGTGTACCACGGGCTCCCGTCCATCCCTCGACTGGCACCGGCTCGGTGGACGCGGGGTGTCACGGCCACGAGCAGAGATCCCCGAATCGCAACGGAGAATTTCTCGACACCTGCCGTCGCGGCGATCGTCAGCCGCACCGGGCGCGATATCACACAGTTTTCGGCCCACCCCGCTGAGCAGGAAATCGTCCTCCCGCCTGAGGCCGTCCTCCTCGAGGTTGCCCGAACCTCCCTCCCGGATGGTCGGCCGGTGGTGATCATCGAACAACTCGCAGAGCAGGATCCGTCCGCGTCACTTCCCCCGACGCTTGACGCGCTCGTCGACCATGTGCACCAGAGGCTCCATAGCGGGCTGTCGGCTCCGGAAGCACCCATCTCCACACGGGGGAAGTTCGTCGAACCATTCTTCTTTCTCGACGAAGAGTGACGCGTACCGTCCGACGTCGACGGAGAGAGGGATTCTGGGTTACGAAGATCTGAAGTCACGCATCCGGGACAGAGTTGGAATCGAAGGCGTTCCCTTCATCGTCTCGATGGCACGCGATGGACGTCCCGTGCCCACGACGGTCTGCCTCGTACGGCACCGTGATGGTACGTTCACCGTCACTCGTGGCGACCTCCGGTCCATCGCACGCCCTGTCCTGGACGCGACCGGACGGGAGATGCGATTCACGGACGAGCAGCAAGCATGCACCTGGGTGTGGTCGGACCTCGAGCCCGGACTAGGCGAAACGCCCTCCCGCTCTGCCGCGGACGAACGGGAGGCGCTCGAGAGCGGCGACCGACAGCGTGCACGGCGGGAGCAGCGACTTCGCGAGTGAAAGGCCGCTAACCGAGGGACCACCAAGTGACGTCGCACGTTCACATGCCGCTCGCCAACCGCGGCTCTGCGTCCCTCTCCCGTTCCCGCCCGTCATGACGCGAGCTTTCTCCGCCCGGGCCCGTCTGGGGTCGACCGCCCGCGCGATCGCGACTCAGGACGGTGACGTCGGCGAAGCCGGCCTCGAGGCCCTCAGCGCCCTGCTCAGCTGGACGTGGCGCTGACCGCTACCTGAGCGCGCGGACGGGGCTGCCACGTCACCCGACGCCGCCGCGGAGCCATCGACGTGGGCCACCGCGCGGCGAGCCGCGAGACGAACGACGGGAAGGCGGACGAGCAAGAGTCGGGGCACATGCCCCCAGCCTCGCTACCGGAACCACCGGACGCATCCTCTCGGAGGATGAAACACGTCCCCCGCGGGGAGGACCCTACTGCGCGAGCAGCGTCGGATCCAGCGCCTCCGCGGCCGCTTTCGCCGCGACCGGCAGCGCCTCGAGCACGCGGTCGAGGGCGACGTCGTCGTGGGCGGCGGTGAGGAACCACGCCTCGAACACGCTCGGGGGCAGCGAGACACCGGCATCCAGCATCGCGTGGAAGAACGGGGCGTACCGGTACGACTGCTGCGTCAGGGCCGTGGCGTAGTCGAGGGGCACCTCGGGCAGGAACGCGACGCCGAACAGCGAGCCGGCGCGCGGCACGGCGTGCACGACGCCCTCGGCCGTCAGCGCAGCGTCCAGCGCCTCCGACACCTGCGTGGCCGCGGCGTCGACCGCCGCATAGACCTCGGGGGTCGCGAGCCGCAGCGTCGCGAGACCGGCGGCCACCGACAGCGGGTTCCCCGACAGCGTTCCGGCCTGGTACACGGGGCCGAGGGGCGCGAGGTGGTCCATGATCTCGGCGCGACCGGCCAGGGCCGCCAGCGGCATGCCGCCGCCGATGACCTTGCCGTACGTGAGGATGTCGGGCAGGTACCGCTCGCCCTGCGACGCCTGCAGACCCCAGAATCCGGCGGGGTGCACGCGGAACCCGGTGAGCACCTCGTCCATGATCAGCAGCGCGCCGTGGCTGTGCGCGATGTCGGCCAGCGCCGCATTGAACCCGGGGAGCGGCGGAACGACGCCCATATTGGCCGAGGCCGCCTCGACGATGATCGCGGCGATGTTGTCGCCGTGCACCGCGAACACCTCGCGCACCGCGTCGAGGTCGTTGTAGGGCAGCACGAGCGTCTGCGCGGCGATCGGCGCGGGAACGCCCGCCGAGCCGGGCAGCGCGAGCGTGGCGACACCGGAACCGGCCGCCGCCAGCAGCCCGTCGGAGTGCCCGTGATAGTGCCCCGCGAACTTGATGAGCAGATCGCGACCTGTCACGCCGCGCGCGAGACGAATCGCCGTCATCGTCGCCTCGGTGCCGGTCGACACCAACCGCACCTTCTCGATCGGCTTCAGGTCGCCGACCTGCACGCGCTGCGCGACGAGATCGGCGAGCTCGACCTCGGCTCCCGTGGGCGCACCGAAGGACAGACCTCGGGATGCCGCGGACTGCACCGCCCCGACCACCTCGGGGTGCGCGTGGCCGAGCAGGGCCGGACCCCACGAGGCGACGAGGTCGACGTACTCGCGACCCGCGGCATCCGTGATCCGCGGGCCGGACGCCGACTGTACGAACCGCGGCGTGCCACCCACGGAGCCGTAGGCACGCACGGGCGAGTTCACGCCGCCCGGGATGACGTCCTTGGCGCGAGCGAACCACTGGTCGTTGAGATCGGTCATGAATCCATCCTCCTAGAGGCCCCCTGAGTGAGGGGTCGAAAAATGTCGCTTCGGCGCCCTCCAGGCGACGAAAAGTGACCCCTCACACGTGAGAGGAGACGTGTCAGAGCTCCGCGCGGAGCCAGCGGGCGGCCTCGAGGGCCCAGTACGTCAGGATCGCGTCGGCGCCGGCGCGACGGATGCCGAGCAGGCTCTCCATGATCGCGCCGCGGCGGTCGATCCAGCCGTGGGCCGCGGCGGCCTCGACCATCGCGTACTCCCCTGAGACCTGGTACGCCCACACCGGCACGTCGACCGAGGCCTTCACGTCGGCGAGCACGTCGAGGTACGGCAGCGCCGGCTTGACCATGACCACGTCGGCGCCCTCTTCGACGTCGAGCAGCGCTTCGCGCACGCCCTCGCGGCCGTTGCCGGGATCGAGCTGGTACGAGCGGCGGTCGCCCTTCAGCTGCGAATCCACGGCCTCGCGGAAGGGCCCGTAGAAGGCACCGGCGTACTTCGCCGAATACGCCAGGATCAGCGTGTCGGTGAAGCCCTCGGCATCCAGAGCCTCGCGCACCGCGCCGACCTGGCCGTCCATCATGCCCGACAGACCCAGCATCGCCGAACCCGCGCGCGCCTGGGCCAGACCCATCGCCGTGTAGCGCTCGAGGGTCGCGTCGTTGTCGACGGCGACCTCTGAACCTGGTTCCTGAGCCTGTCGAAGGACTCCGCAGTGCCCGTGGTCGGTGAACTCGTCGAGGCACAGATCGGTCTGCACGACCAGGGCGTCGCCGACCTCGGCGACGACCGCCTCGGTGGCACGGTTCAGGATGCCGTTCGGATCGTCGGCCCCCGATCCCACCGCGTCGCGCACCTCGGGCACACCGAAGAGCATGACCCCGCCGATGCGCTGCTCCGCCGCCTCGGCGACGGCGCGACGCAGCGAATCCATCGAGTGCTGCACGATCCCGGGCATCGAACCGATCGGGCTCGGCTCGGTGATGCCCTCGCGCACGAACATCGGCAGCACGAGCTGCGACGGGACGAGGTGCGTCTCGCGCGCAAGACGACGGACGGCGGGGGTGCGGCGCAGGCGCCGCGGGCGGTGCTCGGGAAAGCTCATGAGGTCGATTCGTCGGAGTGCAGGGGGAAGCGGGCGACGGCTTCGATGAGGGAGTCGACGGTCTGGGTTTCGGCCACCACGTCGACGCTGAGGCCGGCGCGCTTGGCGTCTTTCGCGGTGCGCGGTCCGATCGCGGCGATGACCGTGGATGCCGGGATGTCGGGGAACTGCTCCACCACCTGCTCGGCGACCGAGCCGCTGGTGACGAGGATGGCGTTGATGCGGCCCGACTGCACGTCGGCTGCGATCTTGTCGGCCACCGGGACGCCGACGGTGCGGTAGGCGACGACGCTGCGCACGTCGTGGCCGGCCTCGATGAGCAGGCGTGTGAGCACCGGCTTGGCGATCTCGCTGCGAAGGGTGAGGACCTTGCGCGGCTCGGTCTCGATCGCGATCATCTGCTCGGCCATGCCCTGCGCCGAGTTGTCGCGTTCCGGGACGAGGTCGACGTGGTAGCCGACGGCCTGCATGGCCGCCGCGGTCGTCTCGCCGACGACGGCGACCTTCGTCTCGTCGGGGATGACCGCCTTGTAGGCGTAGAGCACATCGACGGTCGTCGCGCTGGTGAGGGTCAGCCAGTCGAATCGCCCGTCGGCGAGGTCGGCGAGCGCCTGATCGAGCGTCGCCTGATCGTTGGTGGGCGCGAAGTTGATGAGCGGAGCGATGACGGGGACCGCCCCGAGCAGTCGCAGGCTCGCCGCGACGCCGTCGCCCCACGGGCCGCCGCGCGGCACCAGGACGCGCCGACCGGCGAGCGGTTTGGGCACGCTGCCCGTCGAGGGGTTCGGCGTGTGCCGGTGGCCTTCATTCATGTGGTCGACTCTCGTGGTACCAAGTCGGCCGCCCCACGTTCGAGCAACCGACGCGCGGCTTCTCGGCCCGTTCGCGCCGCACGCGCGATCGGCCCCCCGTCGTCGGCAGCATCCGCTCCATTGCCACTGCCCGTTTCCCCACCATACCCCGGTGCGAGACGCACGGTCCGGTCGATGCCGATCCGTTGCGTTCCGTCGAGCGCGTAGACCACGGCGCGCAGACGCAGATCGCCGTCGGCGATCGCGGCGTGCGTGCCGACGGGGGCGCTGCACCCGGCGTCGAGCGCCGAGAGCACGACGCGCTCCGCGGTGATCGCGACGCGGGTGTCCTCGTCGTCGAGCTGGGCGAGGGCGCCGAGGATCTCGGGGTCGATGTCGGAGCGGGTCTCCACCGCGAGCGACCCCTGGCCGGGCGCCGTCGGCCATTCCGCGAGCCCCAGGAACTCGGCCTGCAGACCACCCAGGTCGCCGCCGAGCCGCGAGATACCCGCGGCCGCGAGAATGACGGCATCCAGGTCGCCGTCGCGGACGCGCGCGAGACGCGAGTCGACGTTTCCGCGGATGTCGTGGATGTCGAGACGAGGGTTGTGCCGCAGCGCCTGCGCGATGCGGCGCGGTGAACCGGTGCCCACGCGTGCTCCGGGCGCGAGCGCCGACAACGGCGTCCCGTCACGCGTGACCACGACGTCGCGCGCGTCCTCGCGCGGCGGGGTCGCGGCGATCACGAGCCCCTCGGGCTGCAGCGTCGGGAGGTCTTTGAGCGAGTGCACGAGGAAATCGCACCGATCCGCGGCGAGCGCCTCGCGCAGGCCGTTCGCGAAGACACCGCGCCCGCCGAGCTGCGACAGGGACGCGCGGTTGACGTCGCCCTCCGACACGATCGGCACGAGCTCGACGGGACGACCGGATGCCGCGGCGACCGCGTCGGCGACCATCTGCGACTGTGCCATCGCCAGCGCGCTGCGGCGGGTGCCCAGGCGCAGAGGCGCGTTCACTGGAGGATCTCGGGGATCTCGTCGAGCGTGACGAGTCGGCCCGTGTAGAACGGCACCTCTTCGCGCACGTGGCGGCGAGCCTCGGTGTAGCGCAGGTCGCGCATCATGTCGACGAGATCGGTGAGCACGTCGGCCTCCATCGGCAGCAGCCACTCGTAGTCGCCCAGGGCGAACGAGGCGACCGTGTTGGCGATGACGCCCTTGTAGGCCGAGCCCTTCTTGCCGTGTTCGATGAGCATCTCGCGCCGCTCCTCCTCGGGCAGGAGGTACCACTCGTAGCTGCGCACGAACGGGTACAGGCACAGCCACTGCTGCGCCTCGATCCCGCGGAGGAACCCGGGCACGTGCGAGCGGTTGAATTCGGCGTCGCGGTGCACGCCCATCGCGTTCCACGTCGGCAGCAGGTTCTTCAGCAGCTCGGTGCGGCGCAGGCGCCGCAGGTCGCGCTGGAGCGCCTGCGGGTCCTCGCCGTGCAGCCAGACCATGAGGTCGGCGTCGGCGCGCAGACCGCTGACGTCGTAGAAGCCGCGGACGGTGACGCCGTCGGCCTCCACGAGCGAGACGAGGTCGGCGAGTTCGGTGGCATCGGCGGCGGTCACCGGGTTCTCGGGATCGCGGCGGAACACCGCCCACAGCGTGTACACGGAGGAGGAGCTGTCAGAGGACATGACTCCTAGTCTCGTCTCGTCGCGGCGGCGGGCCAAACCGGTTGACTCGTCGGCGAGGGGAACACAGGTGCGATCACGCCCTGCGCATGAGGACTGTGCGACGACGGCATCGGGGGCGGCCCCGCGACGGGGTGCGCGATGCGGCTGTACGACCTGCCCCTGTCCGTGGGGGTGACCCCCGGGGACGTCGAGGACCTGCTGACGGGCGTGTTCATCGACCACCCGCGAGGCTCCGCCCGAGACGACGAAGCGGCCCGCCCCACTCGGGGACGGGCCGCTTCGCGAATGCTCAGCGCGTGTACGCGTTGACGAGCCCCCACACGGCGAGGCCGACCGCGACAGCGACCCCCGCGACGGCCGCGGCAGCGGCCCCCGGGTTGCGCTGGGCCTTGGCCCGGACCTCGTGGATGGTGCGGTCCACGGCATCGCTCGCACGGCGCGGCACGTTCGCCTTGACCTCGATGGCGGCCAGAGCCGCCTTGAGCTCGGCGCGGGCCGACTCGACGGGGTCGGTGATGCCGAGGGGCACCGCCGTGCGCGGCACGGGGACGGGACGCTCAATACTCATCGCGGGCCTCCTTGACGATGCGGACGTCTTCGGCGATGGCCTTGCCCGGGTTCTCGCGGTTCGACAGCTTCTTGAACCGCAGGTAGCCGAGCAGGGCGAGGATCGCCGTGATGACGATCATCACGCCGAACACGACCAGGGCCGACAGCCACACCGGCCACCACGACGAGAGTCCGGCGATGACGAAGGCGAAGAACACCGGCACGGCCCAGAAGACCACGATCAGCGCGCCGACGAACCAGCCGGCACCGATCCCAGCGTCTTTCGCGGTGCGCTGCGCCCACGCCTTGGCGCCGTTGATCTCGGCGACGACGAGATTGCGCACCAACTCGGGGATGTCGCCGATCAGGGTGAACAGGCTGTCGTCGGTGCGATCGCGGAATCCGCGCGGAGTGGTCATGCCTCAGCTCCCGGACGAGTCGGTGCCGCTCTTGGCCTTCGCCCGCGCGGTGGCCGTCTTCTCGGCCTGCTTGGCGTCGTCGACGGAGTCCTCGACGACGTCGGCGACCTCGCTGGCGGACTGCTTGGCGGCGCGTCCGGCCCGCTCGGCCCGCTCCTGCACGGTGCCCGAGCCGGAGGCGGCGTGGGTGACGGACTTCGCGCCCTTCCACACCACACCGGGAACGGACTTGAGGGCGGACACGCCGAACGACTTCACCTTCTCGACCTGTCCCTGGACGGCCGGGCGGTCCCAGACCTTCTCGGCCTGAGCCTTGATCTGCTCGTAACGCTCGCGGCCCGCGCGTGCTCCGAGCACGTAGCCCGCCACGAGTCCGACGACGAGTGCTGCTTTGCCCCTCATGGGGTCTCCTCACGCTCGATCGAGTGCTGGTCGAGTCTCACAGTAGTCATGTATGCCGCGTCCGGCATCCGCCCTTGACAGTCGGGCCCGCATGGTCGAGAAGAGCGGATCAGCCGCGCCACAGCACGCCGCTACGGACCCGGTCGGCCTCGTCGCGCGCGTCGGGGACGACCTGCGCGAGACCCGTGCCCGAGATCCACGCCCCCGTCGCCCCGAGGCCCGCGACCGCACGCACCGCGCCGCGGGCGGCGGCGGTCTCCGCGGCCCGTCCGATGGTCGCGGCCGGCTGCGACTGCACGTAGCGCGAGCGGTGGGCGGCGCGCAGAGCGGATGCCGACAGCTCGACCCCCAGCATCCGTGCGGCCTCCGAGAGGGCGAGCGCCGCTGCGGCGTCGTCATCGAGGGCCGCGGTGGCCGGCTCCTCACCCTGTGCCCCGAACGAGACGCGGACGACGTGGATGCCGGGCTCGGCGGCATCCCGAACCCAGTCCCACTTGGCGCTCGAGTGGGTCAGGGCCTTCGCCACGTGACTGCCGGGGACCGTCAGCACGCCCGTCCCCCGCGGCGCCCGGTCGAGGACCGGGGCGTGGACGACGAGAGTCACCACTTCGACGACGGGCGCCACCGGGTCGCCGAGCTCGAGCCCCGGGACCACGGGCGCGAGCACCCGACGCGCCGGCCCCTCGGGCAGCGCGACGATGACGGCGTGCGCCTCGACGGGCTGTTCGTCGACGGACGTCGACACGGTCCAGCCGCTGTCGGTGCGGGTCAGACTCTCGGCCACGACCCCCGTGCGCAGGTCGGCCCCCACCTCGCGGAGTCCGGCGACGAGCGCGTCAGTGAGGCGGGACATGCCCCCCGCGATGCCCTCGACGGCACCCCCGGGGGCGGGGGTGCGCGCGGCGCCCGAGCCCACGGGGACATCGGATGCCGGCGCATCGGCCGGTCGCGACGAAGCACGGCGTGCGCGCAGCTCGGCGACGGCTCCGGTGAGCGAACCGGCGCGGGTGAGGGCGGCGTTGAGCCCCGGAGCGGCGAGGTCGACGTCGATGTCGTCGGGGCGGGCGGAGTAGACCCCGCTGGTGACGGGGGCGACGAGCCGGTCGAGCACCCGCGAACCGAGGCGCGAGCGCACCAGCTTGCCGAGGCTCAGCGCGTGCCCGATGGTCAGGGGCGGCCGCACGCGATCGACGTAGGCGCGCCACGCTCCCGACCAACCGATGATGCGGCGCACGTCGGGCGCGAAAGGATTGTCCGGGATGCCGAGCACCCCGCCCTTCGGCAGGGGCGCGGCGCCCACGCCCGGGACGCCCACGACCCACGCGCCCGCCGGGTTCGGCGCGACGACGTCGTCGCCCAGGCCGAGTTCGTCGAGGAGGTCGCGGACCACACCGCCGCGCGTGGCGTAGCTCTCGGCCCCCACGTCGAGGGTGATCCCGCCCACCTCGGCGGATCGCACGACGCCGCCGAAGGCCTCGGAGGCTTCGAGCACCATCACCCGCAGCCCCACCTTGGCGCACTCGCGCGCCGCCACGAGGCCCGAGATCCCGCCGCCGACCACGACGACGCGGGTCTCGTTCGCGTGACGGACGAGACGCTCGAGCGGCTCGCTCACGCGACGTTCCCGTGCGCGTACGCGACGATGCGGGTCAGCACCTCCGGGTCGGTGTCGGGCGGCACACCGTGGCCGAGGTTCAGCACGTGCGCGCGCGCGGTGCGACCGCGGGCGAGGACGTCGTCGACGTGCGCCGCGAGCACCGGCCACGGCGCACCCAGCAGCGCGGGGTCGATGTTGCCCTGCAGCGTCGTGTCGGGACCCACCAGCGCGGCCGCCTCGTCGAGCGGCATCCGCCAGTCCACGCCGACCGCGTCGGCGAGACCGCCCAGACGCATGTCGTCGAGGAACGCCCCCGTCCCCACGCCGAAGTGGATGCGCGGAACCTCGACGCCCTCGAGAGCGGCGGTGGAATGCGGCGCGATGAACTCGCGGAACGTGGCCGTCGAGAGCGACCCCGCCCAGGAGTCGAACAGCTGGACGGCCTGCGCCCCGCCCTCGATCTGCGCCTCGAGGAAGGCGCGGGACACCTTCGCGAGCCAGCCGGCGAGACGGTGCCACGACTCGGGGTCGGCGTGCATCATGCCGCGGGCACGGAGGTGCTCCTTGGACGGGCCGCCCTCCACGAGGTACGCGGCGAGGGTGAACGGCGCCCCCGCGAAACCGATGAGGGGCACGGAATCGGACAGCTCGCCCACGACGCGGCGTGCGGCCTCGCGCACCGGCTCGGCCGCCGCCGTCACCTCGGCCGGGTCGATCGCCGTGACGCGCGCGACATCGGCCGCCGTCCGCACCGGGTCGGCGAACACCGGGCCGCGACCCGGCTCGATGACCACGTCGACCCCGGCCAGACGCAGAGGAACGACGATGTCGCTGAAGAAGATCGCGGCATCCACGTCGTGACGGCGGATCGGCTGCAGCGTGATCTCGGCGGCGAGATCGGGGGTCAGGCACGCGTCGAGCATGCGGGTGCCCACCCGCAGCTCGCGGTACTCCGGCAGCGAGCGCCCCGCCTGACGCATGAACCAGACCGGCTGCCGCTCGGGGCGGTCGCCGCGGAGGGCGCGGAGGAGGGGAGCATCGAGGGAGGCCATGGCATCCATCCTCCCACCCGGCTTCTGTGAACCCCGGGGATGCCTCGACGTCGAAAGGGCGCCCGGAATACCCGAAGGTCGCCGGGCGTAGAATACGAGCGTGTTGTTGTGCGTCAGCGCGAGTCACAAGACCGCGTCCTTCGAGCTCCTCGAGCGGCTCAGCGTACCCCGCACCCCCGTCGCCCCCCTGATCGCCGCACACGACGAGTGCGTGCAGGGCGCGGTCGTCGTGGCCACCTGCAACCGCTTCGAGGCGTACGTCGACATGGACGAGCCCGTGACCGCGGCCGTCGCCCTCGGCATCGACGCCACCCTCGGCGCCATCGAAGCCGCCACCGGCGTGCCCGCGAGCGAGCTCGAGGGCTCCTACACCGTCCTCGGCGGCGACGACGTGGCCGAGCACCTGTTCTCGGTGGCATCCGGTCTCGAATCCGTCGTCGTCGGCGAAGGCGAGATCGCCGGCCAGGTACGGCGCGCTCTCACCGAGTCGCGCACCCTCGGCACCACCTCCGCCGAGCTCGAGCGTCTGTTCCAGCGCGCCTCCGAAGCCCAGCGCGGGGTCAAGAACACCACCGCGATCGGCCGCGCGGGCCGCTCCCTCGTGCGCCTCGGTCTCGAGCTCGCCGACAGCCGCATCGCCGACTGGGCCACGCAGCGCGTACTGCTGGTCGGCACGGGCGCCTACGCCGCGGCCACGGTCGCGGCCCTCCGCGACCAGGGCGCCGAAGACATCTCGGTCCACTCCCCCTCGGGCCGCGCCGCGAAGTTCGCCGCGAAGCACGGACTGCGCGCCGTCTCGGCCGAGACGTTCCCGAGCGCCGTCGCGCACGCCGACCTCGTCATCACCTGCACCACCAGCGAGCATCACGTCGTCAGCGCGGCGACCTTCGAAGCCGGTCGCACCGGCTCCGAGGCGACAGCGGCGGGCTGCCCGGTCGACCACACCGGACGCCGACTGATCATCGACCTCGGTCTGCCCCGCAACGTCGACCCCGACGTCGCGAGCGTCCCCGGCGTCGACCTGCTCGATCTCGAGACCATCCGCCTGCACGCCCCCCTTGAAGAGCTGCAGGCCACGGATGCCGCCCGCGACGTCGTCCGCGACGCCGCCCGCCGCTTCGCCTCGGTCGGAGAGCGCAAGAACATCACCCCCGCCGTCGTCGCCCTCCGCGCCCACGTCTTCGGCGTGCTCGACGCCGAGGTGGCGCGGGTCCGCGCCCGCGGCGACGAGGGCGGACAGACCGAGCAGGCCCTCCGCCACCTCGTCGGCGTCCTGCTGCACACCCCCACGACGCGCGCACACGAACTGGCCGAGGCCGGTCGCGCCGACGACTACGTCGACGCCCTGTCGGCGCTGTTCGGCATCGAGGTCACCGACCCCGCCGTCGCCGCTCCGCGCGGCGAGATCGCCGACGCGGGCTGAATCCGGCCGATCCCTGCTCCACGGGAGCGTTGCGGCCCTCCCCTTGCCTCGGGCTTCTTCTCGGTGTGCGGGGGGAGGAGATACGGGCAGCGGAGGGTCGATCCGGCGGCATCCGTCCTCCCTCCGCCGAAACTCCTCCCGCGGCCGGGCGTCGCGCCGCGACGCAGCGCGCGCCCCGAGCTCGGCGGTGGAGAGCTTCCACGCCTCGGCATCGCGCCAACGCGACGCAGCGGAGGAGAAACGTGGAACGGAGGGCCGGGCCAGCGGCATCCGTCCTCCCTCCGCCGAAACTCCTCCCCGGCGGGGCACGCCGCGGCGCTTGCCTCCGGCAGGATGGATGCCGTGAGCACACCGGCATCCGAGATCTACGTCGTCGCGGGCGAGCGTCGGCGCGGCAACGCCCTGCGATGGGCGGCCACGCTGGTGCTGGGCCTGCTCCAGGTGGAGGAGGATGCGCCGTCGGTGTCGGAGACGGTGATCCGCCGCGTCGACGGCTCCCTCGTCAAGAGGCTGAAGCCGGGGAGCATCTCGCACTTCGAGAAGCAGATCTCCGAGGTCACCACCGACCTCGGGACCATGGATGCCGTGCCCTTCGCGCAGAAGTGGATCGTCGACGCCGAGTGAGCCGCGGCGGAACGGCCCGGAGCGAGGGCGCCCGTGTCGGGAAAGCGCGCGAGAATGTCGGCATGAGCCTGCGCATCACCGATGATCCCGCCGCCGACGAGCTGCTGTCGAGCAACCCGCTCGCCCTGCTGATCGGCATGCTGCTCGACCAGCAGGTCGCGATGGAGACCGCGTTCGCCGGCCCGCTGAAGATCCGGGAGCGCACCGGGTCGATGGATGCCGGCGCGATCGCGCATCAGGATCCCGACGAGTTCGCCGCCGCGTTCTCGCAGACGCCCGCCGTCCACCGCTACCCGGGCTCGATGGCGGGGCGCGTGCAGGCGCTGTGCGCGGCGATCGAGCAGGACTGGGACGGGAACGCCGAGAACCTGTGGACGCGCGACGAGCCCGACGGCAAGACGGTGCTCAAGCGACTCAAGGCGCTGCCCGGGTTCGGCGAGCAGAAAGCGAAGATCTTCCTCGCCCTGCTCGGCAAGCAGCGCGGCTTCGACGGCGCCGGGTGGCGCGAGGCGTCCGCCCCCTACGGCGAGGACGGATCGTTCCGCTCGGTCGCCGACATCGTCAGCCCGGAGTCGCTGACCAAGGTGCGGGAGTTCAAGCGCGCCGCGAAGGCGGCGGCGAAGGAGACGAAAGGCTAAGTGCCGAAGTGCCCATGTCGTGAGCGACGCCCCCGGTGACGACCGGCGTCAGTCGCGACCGGCGTTGTAGCTGCAGTCGACGGAACCGGCGCGTTCGTCGGTCGAGATCGTGCGTCCATCGCGGACCAGCTCGCACGAGATGACCGTGGTGGGCTCGGATGCTCTCGCATCGATGCCGACGACGCCCTGGCTCGAGTCGAGACGGATGGACCTGCCCGAGGACCACTGCTCGGTGGTGCTGTCCGCACCGTCGCGGATGATCACGGTGACCGGCTCGGGCGAGTCGACCGTGAGCGTGTAGCTGGCGGAAAGGGCGAAGACCCCGGCGAGGATCACCCCGATCACCGTGAGCGCGGGAGCGATGACCGCCACCGCGGCCAGGAGGAAGGTCACGGCGGGTCCGGGCCGGGCTCCCACGGACCGCCGAGCCCGGAAAGCGAGCACGAGGGCGATCACCCCGAGGATCACGGGCAAAGCCAGCACCGCCACCCGAGACCACGACAGCAGCATCCCGGCTGCCAGGATGACGAGAGCGGCCACCGACAGTGCCACGCTCAGAACGCGCGTGCGCGTCGTCGTGGCTTCTCCCTCTGCGACCATCGGCTCCCCCTCCTCGAGACAGGACGAGCATAGGCGAATGGCGCAGCCTGGCCCACGCACGGTTCTCTTTCACGCCGCGGTATGCGACATTGGTGAGAGGGGGCGCATTCGTGGTGCACACCACCGGTCATCCCCCGTTCGTGCAAGACGGATGAGGAAAATTCTGTGAGCTACGACGACCTCGACAGTGCCGTGGGCCGCCTGAAGAAGGCCGCGATCGACGCGTACATGGCCGTAGACGGCTTCTACGAAGACCTGCTCGGCGAGAACAAGTACTACAAATGGGGCTGGGCGCCCAACGGCTACGAGATGCCGAACGCGGCCGGTGAGGGCGGCGGCAAGGTCGACGGTATGCCGTGGGCGGACGACATCTCCTTCGACGGCATCCGTTCCCGCGTCGACAATGCGGTCGACAGATGGCGTGGACTTCCCACCGGGTCCGGCGCGGACCCCTACAAGACATCGACGTCGACGGCGGCGGCGAGCTTGGGGGCGTCGGGCAGCGGCGCATCCGTCGCGGATGACGGGGCGATCTTCACGTCGGCCAACACGATGGGCGACCTGCTCAACCAGCAGCTCGTCGCGTCGTTCATCGAACCGATGATGGACAAGTACTACACGCAGTTCAAAGGCGTGGCCCAGAGCCTCGGAGCCGCCGCCGCGATCCTCCAGATCAACTACGCGATGCAGTCGAGCATGTGGCAGGGAGCGCGCAGCGACGTGGCCAGCATCGTCGAGAAGGGCACCACCGCGTGCGCCGACTACGCCGAGAGCAAAGCCGCCGCCAACCTCAGCGTCACGCTGGGGGTCGTGGGAACCGTGGCAGCGGCGGTGGCGACCGTCGCCACCGCCGGGACCGCGGCGCCGCTCGTCGGCTCGATGGTGGCGCTGTCGACGGCAGCCTCGACGGCGGTGACCGCGATCAGCGCGGACGCCTCGATCACGGGCGACGGGTACGACCCGATCATGTCGTCTTTCGAGGACTCCCTCGAGAAGCTCCGCCAGGCGGTGGAAGATCAGGAGACCGCCGTCCGCACCATGCTGACGGGGGCCGTGGACCACATCTCCGGCGACCCGGCCGGCTTCGACCTCGACCGTTATCGCATCCAGACGCCGCCGGAGAACTTCTCCGACCAGATCGTGATGGTGCGCCAGCACACCAACACCGTGTCGAGCAACATGGGGCGCGTCCTCGATGCCCTGGACGCAGCGAAGTCCTCTCTCGGCTCCCCGCCGTACTCCGATCCGGCGCCGCACAGCACGCAGATCTCGGCGGGAACGCACGCCGCCGCGTTCAGCCTGTACGACCTGACGGTCGATGCCCTGATCTCCACCCGCACGGAGTACGAGCGCGGGCGCGATCTCTTCGACGCCGAGGTGGAGAACTACTTCAACACCGACGCCGAGAACCAGCGGACCGTCGAGCAACTCGCCGCGTCCGAGGCCCTGACCCCCCGCTCCTGAGGCCCGTCGGCCGCCCCAACCACCGCAGAACGGATCGCATCGCCATGGAAAGTCGTGTCCTCGGACCCATAGAGCTCGTCGGCGGCCTCGGCGGCGGCGTCTTCGAAACCACGACCGAGCTCGGCGGCGTCACCGTGCCGTTCCGCCTCGAGGTCGACTTCCCCGGGCGGTTCGACGAGCGTCACCTCGCTCAGCTCGACGCCATCCTGTCGGGCTGGGACCGAATCGAACTGATGGCGCGTCAGGCGCTCGAGTCCGCTCTGGAAGATCCTGGTTCTGCTCCCTCCGTCCTCTTCCGCGAGTGGGTCGACGAGTCCGGATCGCGCGACGACGACACGCGGGGCTTCCTCGCCGTGCTGAAGCCCGAACGCGTCACCATGCTGTGGGACGCCCCCGGCGCCCACCAGGACCGCATCGTCATGCCCTACCGCTACTCGCCGTCGGCCGACGCGGTCGTCCTGCGCTTCCGTGAGCGGGTGGGCGTCGAGATCGACCCCGTGCGACGCGCGGCCTGAGCGGAGGAGGGCGCACTCGCCATCCCGGGGGCGTCACGCCACATCGAGCGGCTCCGCCGGGCGCTGCGGCACGCCGAACCCAGCGGCTCCAGCAGGCGCAGCATCACGCCGAACCCAGCGGCTCCGCCAGGCGCCGCGGCATGCCTACTCCCAGCGGCTCCCCCGGGCGCAGCATCATGCCGAACCCAGCGGCTCCCCCGGGCGCAGCACCCGCGGATCCTCGTGCCGCGCCCGGCGATCCCGGGGCGCGGAGGCTCCCGCGCCGCGGTCATCGGAGTGAGCGGATCGCCAGGGCCACCGCCTTCACCTCGCGGATGCGCCGCTCGTAGGTCGCCGCGACCACGATGAGCAGGACGCCGGCGATTCCCAGCCACAGCCACCACAGGCCCGACGCGCTCTCGTAGAGCACGGTGATCCACGGCCACAGCTGGGCGACGGCGTGGATGATGAGGACGATCCCGCCGAGGAGCACGGGCGCCTGCCAGCGCAGCCGCACCCCGACCAACAACGTCACGAGGGCGACGACGCCGAGCGCGATGACGCGCCAGAGCGCGTTGCCGGTGGAGAAGTCGTACACCAGCGACGGGACGAGCAGCAACGCGAGACCGATACCCAGCGCCGGCCACGTGCGCGACTCGGGCCGTCGACGCAGGGTACGGATGCCGTGGGCGAGCAGCGCCGCGGCAATCGGAACCGTGGCCGTCTCGATCGGGTCTGCGCTGCCGAACGAGACCGCCGCGAGCGCGAGGACGGCGGACAGACCGATCAGCGCAACCCGCACCACCGGGCCGTGCCACCACAGGCCGAGGGCCAGGATGATGACGAGGGTGACGCTCAGGCGGAGCGGACCCTCTCCGGTGGCGGAGAGCCGGGCGACGGTCAAAGCGACGGCGACGGCCGGACCGGCGATCGCGAGGGCCGTCGCCAGGGGCGAGGAGACATCCGGGCGGCGCAGACGCAGAACGAGCGCGATGGCCACCGGGATGACGGTCGCGGCGAGCATCCAGACGTCGAAGAGCACCATGGCGAGCTCGTGCAGGGCGCGCAGCGACGCGGCCACCATCAGCCCCACGGATGCGACGGCGACGGTCGGTGTCACCAGCGCGAGGAGAGCGCCGCGCAGCACGGTCGAGGCGAAGACCATCACGACGACGGCGGCGACGGTGACCCCGATGGCGCGCACCGGCGACGCGTCGGCCAGGACGGCGGAAGGCAGCAGTCCGACCGCGAGTCCACCGATTGCCAACAGCACCGAGGCGACCCCGATGGGCCGACGACGGCCGAGGACGGCGGCGGCCACCCACACGACCGCGAGCGGAACGGTCGCCCACTCGAGGGGGCGGACGCCGGCACCCGCGGCGACGAGCGCCACGAGGCCCGCCCCCGAAAGCGCGGTGATCGCCAGCGGCATCCCCCTCAGAGGATGACGGAACCGCAGCGCCGCGACGCCGACTGCGCCGAGGACGACCACGCCGACCACCACCCGCTCGACCGGTCCGCCGTCGGCGGCGATGAGCACCGTGGTTCCGAGCGCGAGGATCGCGGCGGCGGCGACGACCGCGCCGCGCGCGGAAGCCAGCGCCCACGACACCGACCGTCGCCCGATGCCGAACGCGGCCGCGGCGATCGCGACGGCACACACCACGACGACCAGATCGGCGACGCCGACCCCGTTCCGGATCGCCGGACGGATCAGCTGCGAAGCCGTGAGCAGCGCGAGCGACAGGGCACCCGCGGCCGCGACGGCGACGGGGATCTCGTCCGGCGTGCGCGGAGGGCGGCTCCAAGCGCCGCCCGTCAGCACCAGGACGGAGACCGCCGCGACGACCGCGACCCGGACGACGTCGTCGGCGGCGGACAGCGCGCTGGGGGCGAGAGCGACCGTGGTTCCGGCGGCGGCGATCACCGCGGGCACGGCGACGGAACGACCCTCGACGAGGCGTCGAGCCCGCTCGTGACCGGCCGCGATCGCGATGACCGCGAGGCCGACCGGAACCGTGAAGACCTCGACGATCTCGGTCTGCTGCCAGAACAGCCGCGTCCACAGCGCGAGCGTGCCGAGGACGAGCCCGAGCCAGACGAGATGCCGGCGCCCGCCGCGAGAACGGAAGAGCCCGTCGGCGTCCGTGGCCCAGAGCACGGCGGTCACCGCGGCGAGCAGGAGCGGGATCCATCGGACCCCCGGCGACGGGGCGGCGGCGATGGAGAGCATCGCGACGATCGCCGCTCCCGCGTCGAGGAAGGCCCGGGTCGGGGTGTCGGAGCCCGACAGGCGCAGCGCCGCCGCCACGACGGCGAGGGCGAGGGTCGCGAAGGCGATGGACGGGAAGAGCGCGGGCGCGTCGGCCAGCCGGAGGGCGGAGGCCGAAGCGGCGGCGAGCAGCAGCGGCGTCATCACCGCCGCGAACGGACGCGCGACGCGCCACGCTCGGTAGGGCGCGGTGAGCACCGTCGCCGCCGCGCCGGACGCGACGAGCGTCGCCGCGAGCACCCACACGTCGGTCGAAACCCCCGTCCGGAACAGGAGCACGGGTGCGGCGACGACCAGGATCGACGCGAGGGCGGCGACCGCACCCGCGCCCCGCTGCCCGTCGTCGAGCCCCGCGCGGCGCCCGGCGGGAACGACGACGGCGACGAGCCACAGAGCCGCCACGGCGAGCGGCACCGTCAGCGGGGTGGCGCCGGCGACGACGAGATCGGCCCCCGCACGCAACGCCCCGGGGACGAGCACTGCGCTGCTCGTCAGGAACAGCACGACCGTCACCGTCGATGGTCTCCGCAGACCCGGGTTCGCGCCGGCGGCGGCCGCGACCACACCCGCGACGACGACGGTGGCCACGCCCCAGGCGAGCGGAGAGGCGAACGACAACAGCCAGCCCGCGCCGAGGGCGGTGGTCCCTCCGACCGCGGCGAGCGCGACGTCGCCTCGATGATGACGGAGGACGACGACCGCGACGACGGCCAGTGCGAGATACCAGAGGACCACGAGCACCACCACACGCAGCTGCGGCCCCGTGAGAAGGGCGACACCGACCGCCGCGATGAGAGCGGGAGTCCGGCGCTGTATCCACGCCCCCGAGAGACGCCAGACGACGATGGCGAGGACCGCGATCGCGGCGAGCGAGATCACCGCGGCGCTGCTGGTGGCATCCGGGACATCGACGTCGACGGCGGAGCGACCGAAGACGACGGTCGCCTGACGCAGCGGCACGCCGAAAGCGGCGAGCGCCCCGAGAACCGGGAGGACCGCGGCCGCACCCGCGACGACGGCTCCGGCGAGAGAGGCGGCGACGACGCTCGTGCGGCCGACACCCGGAGCGGCACGGCGCGCCGCGGCGTCGAGGGCCAAGGCGACGGCCGCTGCGACCAGCACCGGGACGGTGACCGACAGGGTCGCATCCGCTGCGCGGACGACGGAGGCGGCGATGCCCACGCCGAGCACGATGACCGCCGCGACCGCCGCCGTGGGGGCGAGACGCGCGGCACCACGACGCGCGAGCGAACCGGCGTGGAGCGCGAGACCCAGGCCGAGCACGGCGGTGAGGATCGCCGGCGTCGCCGGAGAGCGGGGGTCGACGATCAGCGCGGCCGTCAGTGCGACGACCACGCCGAGCCCGGCGAGCGCCCGGACGACGGCGATCTCGACCGTCAGAGCCGGCCGCGGGCGTCGGGCGAGCAACGGTGCGAAGGGCGCGGCGAGGGCGACGAGCAGCAGAGCGAGACCCCAGGCGTACCACCCGAGGGCGGCATCGCGCGTGAAGACGCCGGCGACGAGCACGGCGGGGCCGACCGCGAGGGCCGCCACGGCAGCGGAGAGCGGTGCGCGCAGACGCGACAGTCGGGCCCACCCGACGAACGCCGCCCCCGCCGCCAGGGTCGTCGCGCCCCAGTAGACGCTCGGCTCCACCTCGGCCGCCCCGGCCAGGTCGTTGGCCCGCACGGCCCACACATCGAGGGCGACGAAGGCGATTCCGAGCAGCGCGATGCCCTCGGCGGTGGCACCGAGCCCGCGTCGTCGCAGCAGCGAGGCCGTCGCGATGATCGCCGCGGTCACGAAACCGATGATGATCGAGCGCAGGACGAGTCCCCCGCCGATCCACGCGACGGTGAGGAAGAACGCGGCCGCGACCGCCAGCAGCACCACACCGGCCGACAGCAGGAAGACCTGGACGCTGGAGCGGCGGGGAGCGGCAGGCTCCGCGGGAAGGGGCGCGGACGGAACGACGGGCGGGCCGACGACGACCGGGGGCGCTTGCGCAGGGGCCGCCTCCGGCAGGGCCCGGGGCGTCGGCCACGGCGTCGGCGTCGGCGTCGGCGTCGGACCGACAGCAGGCTCGGCCGGCGACAGGGACGCCACGTCAGCCGCCGCGGCGGGATCGCTCGCGGGCTCCAGCCGGACCGGAATCGGCGGAGGGGTCATCGCCGCGGCCGGGAGCACCGGAGGGATCTCGGCCTCGGCGATCACCGAAACCCGCTCCTGCTCGGCGCGAGCCGCCGCGGCGGCCGCCTCGGTGTCGCGGTGGACGCTCCGGAGCACGTCGGCACGCTCGTCGACGAGGTCGACGATCCGCCGCGAGAGCTCGAGCACGCGTGCGGTGCGCGCGTCGGTGAGATCGAGTCCGCAGGATGCACACGGCGACGCGGTGATCGCCGTGAAGCACGACGGACAGCGGGATGTATCGACGAGAGCACCCGGCCCCGGCGGCCACGCGGCTCCCGTGAGCTGTGCCCCACCCTCGACTTCCGTCATCGTGCCCCCTCGGCGTCGGTCGTCGCCCCAGGCTAGCGAAGGGCGCGAACCGCACCGCGGCTATCCACAGGCACGCCGCCGCGATCCACGCCGCCCGCGACCGACGGCACCCGGAGACGACGAAGACCGGATGCCGCGGCCTCGAGCCACGGCATCCGGTCTGTCGCTCTGCGGGTCAGGCCCCGCGCAGACGCTCCGCGAGGTAGTCGCGCAGCGCGTCGAGGCCGATGCGCTCCTGGCCCATCGTGTCGCGGTCGCGGACGGTCACGGCGTTGTCGTCGAGCGAGTCGAAGTCGACCGTGACGCAGAACGGCGTACCGATCTCGTCCTGACGGCGGTAGCGACGGCCGATTGCGCCCGCGTCGTCGAAGTCGATGTTCCACCCGGCCGCGCGAAGCGTGTCGGCGACCTCGCGGGCCAGCGGCGACAGGCGCTCGTTGCGCGAGAGCGGCAGCACGGCGACCTTGACGGGTGCGAGGCGCGGGTCGAGCTTGAGCACCGTGCGGGTGTCGGTGCCGCCCTTGGCGTTGGGCACCTCTTCTTCGCGGTAGGCGTCGACGAGGAAGGCCATCATCGCGCGCGTGAGACCGAACGAGGGCTCGATGACGTAGGGCGTGTACTTCTCGCCCGAGGCCTGGTCGAAGAACGTCAGCGACTGGCCCGACGCCTCGGAGTGGCTCTTGAGGTCGTAGTCGGTGCGGTTCGCGACGCCCATGAGCTCGCCCCACTCCTTGCCCGGGAAGCCGAAGCGGTACTCGACGTCGATCGTGCCGGCGGAGTAGTGCGCACGGTCGTCTTCCGGGACGTCGAAGCGCTTCATGTTGTCGGGATCGATGCCGAGGTCGATGAACCAGTTCCAGCACGCCTCGACCCAGTGCTCGAACCACTCGTCCGCCTCGGCCGGCGGGGTGAAGAACTCGATCTCCATCTGCTCGAACTCGCGCGTGCGGAAGATGAAGTTTCCGGGCGTGATCTCGTTGCGGAACGCCTTGCCCACCTGCCCGACGCCGAACGGGGGCTTGCGACGGGATGCCGTGAGCACGTTCGAGAAGTTCACGAAGATGCCCTGTGCGGTCTCGGGGCGCAGGAAGTGCAGCCCCGACTCGTCGTCGACGACACCGAGGTAGGTCTTGACCAGACCCGAGAACGACTTGGGCTCGGTGTATTGACCCTTCGTGCCGCAATTGGGGCAGGGCACGTCGGCGAGACCGTTCTCTGCCTTCCGGCCCTTGCGCGCCTCGAAGTCCTCGATGAGGTTGTCGGCGCGGAAGCGCTTATGGCAGCTGAGGCACTCGACCAGCGGGTCGGTGAAGGTCGCGACGTGGCCGGACGCCTCCCACACGCGCTTGGGCAGGATGACGCTGGAGTCGAGGCCCACCATGTCGCCGCGACCGCGCACGAAGGTCTGCCACCACTGCCGCCGGATGTTCTCCTTCAGCTCGGTGCCGAGGGGGCCGTAGTCCCAGGCCGAGCGCGAACCGCCGTAGATCTCACCGGCCTGGAAGACGAACCCGCGATGGCGGGCGAGGGCGATGACCTTGTCGAGGCGGGACTGTTCGGCCACGGTGGCTCCAATGGTCGGGAAAGCTGTGGGGATCGAGCGCGAGTGCGCGGCATCCAGTTTATCGAAGCGGCTCGCGCCCGCCCGGTCGCTCGAGAAGGGCCTGCTCGCGCTCTTCGCGCCAGGTCTGCAGATACGGCTTCGCCACGTTCACGGCGTGCGCGGCGCGAGTGGCCCGGGCGGCCGCGGCGAGCGCGTCGGGCGTCTGGGCCGATGCAGAGAGCCCGTGCGCGATGGGATACGGAAAACGGTTGCGATACATGTCCATCCACAGCAGAACGAGATCACCCTCGTGCGGCATCGTGGCGTGCGTGCGGGAACCGCGTTCGTGGCGCTCGATGGCCCAGCCGCCGCGGTGGGGGGTCGCCCGATAATCGGGGTCGCCGCCCCATCCCCAACTCCCCCAGCCGTACCGCGGGGTGAACGCTCCGAGCGGGGCGAGAGCAGCGGCGAGGGTCTTCGGGGTCCAGGGCGCGGGGAAGAACGTCGACAGACTCACGCCGAGAGCGAGCGGCGAGAGCTGCGGGAACGCGTCCGAGTTCCCGCGCGCGACTTCCGCGGCGAGAGCCGCCATCAGCGCGATCGTCCCGGCGGCGGGCTCTCCCTCATCCAGGAGCGCGAGGAACGTCTGCAACGACAGCACATAAGCCGCCTGCTCGGCGGCATCCCGGAACGGCGGAAGCGGGATCCCCGCCACCGCCGGTCGCCCCCAGGGCACGTCGTCTCCCGACGTCTCGCTGAGCCCCTCGCGGCCCGGCTGCGCGCCCCGGCTCATCGCGTGAGCCGCTCGCGGTGGACGGTGAAGGCATCCAGCGCGGCCTCGTCGATGTCGACACCGAGGCCGGGGCCGGTCGGAACGCGCACGTACCCGTCCTCGAGGACGGCGGGTTCGGTCACGATGTCGCGATCGTAGAAGCGAGCGGATGCCGAGATGTCGCCGGGCAGAGTGAACCCGGGGAGGGCGGCGAGAGCGGCGTTGGCGGCACGGCCGATCCCCGTCTCGAGCATGCCGCCGCACCACACCGGGACGCCCGCCGCGAGCGCGCGGTCGTGGATCGCGACGGCCTCGAGATAGCCGCCGACCCGCCCCGCCTTGATGTTGAGGATCGCGGCCGACCCCAGCGCCAGGGCATCGGCCGCGGCCTTGTCCGAGACGATCGACTCGTCGAGGCACACCGGCGTGCGCAGCCGCTTCGCGAGGGTCGCGTGGTCGACCAGGTCGTCTTCCTGCAGGGGCTGCTCGATCAGCAGGAGCTCGAAGCGGTCGAGGGCGGCGAGGGTGTCGGCATCCTGGAGCGTGTAGGCCGAGTTGGCGTCGACCTGGAGCGGGATCGATCCGAACGCCTCACGGACGGCGGCCGTGTCGGCGAGGTCGCGGCCGGGCTTGATCTTGATCTTGATGCGCACGTAGCCCTCGTCGAGGTATCCGCCGACGGTGTCGACGAGAGCGGCCGGATCGCGCTGGATGCCGACCGAGACCCCCGAGGGCACCCGCGTCTTCTCGGCCCCGAGGTACTGCCCGAAGCTGCGGCCCTCCGCGCGCAGCGCGGCGTCGATCACGGCGAGCTCGAGACCCGCCTTGGCCATGCGGTGCCCGACGACCCGGCCCAGGATGCCGCCCACCTCCTCGGGCGTGCACGTCCGGCGCTCGAGCAACGCCGGCGCGAGGAAACGGGTGAGCACGTCCCATGCGCCCTGCGTGTACTCGCTGGAGTAGTACGGCTCGGCGGACGTGACGACCTCGCCCCAGCCGCGGCCCTCGGTCGTCTCGGCCGAGACGATGATGACCTCGCGCACGGTCTCGGTGCCGAACGACGTCGTGAAGGGCGAGACCAGCGGGATGTGCAGGACGCGTAGGTCGACGGCATCCAGGGTCACGGGCGAAGCGGGGCGGAGAAGGGGCATGAGGGGAGGGTAGCGGGGGTCCGGCGCCGCGGCGTCGGGCGGTCGGCGTGCCGAACTCCGGAGAAATCGACGCGCGGGGGCCGTTTCGGGCGCTGCGTTGGGTGGAGTTCGCGAAAACTCCGGAGTCCGGCACGCGCCGGTCCGCGGAACCCGCCGCGCCGCGCCGCCCCGCCCCGGCCCCGGGATCCCGCCGCCCCGGCCCGCAGGGCCCCCGCCGCTCCACCCCGGCCCCGCCGAAAGCCCGCCCGCAGCCAGCCGGCGACCGTACTGCCCGCCGCACGCGGAGGCAAGGGACCGGGCGCATCGGACGCCCGCGCGTACCGTCGGGCGCATGAGCGACGACTTCACCCCCCGCCACGCGATCGTCACCGGCTCCGACTCGGGCATCGGTGCGGCCACCGCCCTCGCCCTCGCCGACGCCGGCATGAACGTGGCCGTCACCTACCACTCCGACCAGGACGGCGCTGAGAAGGTCGCCGCCGACGTGCGCTCTCGCGGCGTCGAGGCCGTCGTGCGGCAGTTCGACGCGACCGACTTCGATGCGGTCCCGGATGCCGTGAACGCCATGGCCGACGAGCTCGGCGGCCTCGACGTGTTCGTGAACAACGCCGGCGGCGGCATCGGCGGGTCGTTCCTCGACCTCGACTTCGACACCTGGCGCACCGACATCTCGCTCAACCTCGACGGGGCGTTCCTCGCGCTGCACACCGCGGCGAAGCGCATGGTGACGGCCGGCGACGGCGGGCGTCTCATCGTCGTCTCGAGCGTGCACGAGCACCAGCCGCGCGTGGGCTCGGCCCCCTACGTCGCCGCCAAGCACGGCGTCGGCGGTCTCATCAAGACGATGGCGCTCGAGCTCGGTCAGTACGGCAGCACCGCGAACGCCGTCGCCCCGGGCGAGATCGCGACCCCCATCAACGATATGTCCGCCGAGGATGCCGATCGCATCCACCGTCCCGGCATCCCCCTCGGTCGCCCGGGGAAGCCGCAGGAGATCGCCGACGTCATCCGCTTCCTCGCCTCACCCCAGAGCGCCTACGTCACCGGGGCCAGCTGGGTCGTCGACGGCGGGATGCTGCACATGGGCCCGCAGGCGGGCTCCCACATGGAGTCGGACGCCTGGCGTTCGGCCGGCGAGGAGTGAACGCGATGAGCGACGAGAAGAGCTTCGAGGAGAACCGCCACGACCAGCTGACGAGCGCCCCGAAGGCGACCGAGGAAGACGCGGCCCCGCGCTTCGATGTCACCAAGCACGACGGCATCACGCGCCTCGACGTGCGCGACGACGCGGCCGTGCGCCCGGGCCCGGGTCCGGGCGACCCGGCGGCGGAGGAGGACACCCCGCTCGGCGAGCGGTGACTCGCTCCCGCCCGGATGAGTAGCCTTCTCGCGAGGGCAGCGCGGGTCGAGGAGGAGTCGTGGACGCAGACGTCATCGTGGTGGGCGCGGGACTGGCGGGTCTCGTCGCCTGCGCCGAACTGGTGCGTGCCGGGAAGAGGGTCGTTCTCGTCGAACAGGAGAACGCCGCCAACCTCGGTGGGCAGGCGTTCTGGTCGTTCGGCGGGATCTTCCTCGTCGACACTCCCATGCAGCGCCGCCTCGGGGTCAAGGACTCCTTCGAGCTCGCGTGGCAGGACTGGCAGGGCTCGGCCGGCTGGGACCGTCTCGAGGGCGAGCACCCCGAGGACGAGTGGGCGCAGAGGTGGGGACGCGCGTTCGTCGAGTTCGCCGCGGACGAGGCCCGCCCGTGGCTGCACGAGCAGGGTGTACGGTTCACGCCCGTCGTGGGCTGGGCCGAGCGCGGCGCCGGATCGACCGCCGGGCACGGCAACTCCGTCCCGCGCTTCCACGTGCCCTGGGGGACGGGCACCGGGATCTCGGAGCCCTTCGCCGATCGAGCGCGTGCCGCGGCGGATGCCGGCGACCTGACGTTCCGATTCCGGCACCGCGTCGACCGCCTGACGTTCACCGACGGGCGCGTCACCGGCGTCTCGGGGATCGTGCTCGCTCCCGACGACGCGCGCCGAGGAGCACCCTCCTCGCGTGAGGAGCTCGGCGATTTCTCCCTCACCGCCCAAGCGGTCGTCCTCGCGACGGGCGGGATCGGCGGGGACCACGAACGGGTCCGTCGCTGGTGGCCCGAACGACTGGGCACCCCGCCGAAGAAGATGGTCACGGGAGTGCCCGCCCACGTCGACGGACGCATGCTCGACATCGCCGCCGAGCAGGGCGTGCGCCTGGTGAATCGCGACCGCATGTGGCACTACACCGAGGGTCTGCAGAACGGGAACCCGATCTGGCCGGGTCATGGCATCCGCATCCTGCCGGGTCCCTCGTCGATGTGGCTCGACGCTCGCGGCCGCCGGCTGCCGGCACCGGGTCTGCCGGGGTACGACACCCTCGGCACGCTGAAGATCCTGCGCACCACCCCCGACATCGCCGAGTACGACTACTCGTGGTTCGTGCTCGATCAGACGATCGTGAAGAAGGAGTTCGCCCTCTCGGGCTCCGAGCAGAACCCCGACATCACCGACCGCGACCTCGGACTGCTGCTGCGCTCCCGGCTCGGCCGCTCGGCGCCCGGTCCGGTCGAGGACTTCAAGAGCCGCGGCGCGGACTTCGTCGTCGCCGACGACCTCGCGGAACTCGTGCGGGGCATGAATGCGTTGACCGGCGATGACCTGCTGGACGAGGAGAGCATCCGGGCGCAGATCGTCGCGCGCGACAACGAACTGGTGAACCCCTTCTCCAAGGACGCGCAGACGATCGGCATCCGCAACAGCCGACGCTTCCTCGGAGACCGCATCTTCCGTACCGCGACGCCGCACGCGCTGCTCGATCCGAAGCACGGTCCGCTCATCGCGGTACGCCTGTGGGTCGTGACCCGGAAGACCCTCGGCGGTATTCAGACCGACCTGCGAGGTCGTGCGCTGGGCGACGACGGCCGAGCGATCGAGGGCCTTTACGCGGCCGGGGAGGCGGCGGGCTTCGGCGGCGGCGGAGCGCACGGGTACAACGCCCTCGAGGGTACCTTCCTCGGACAGTGCATCTTCACCGGCCGCACCGTCGGCCGGGCGCTGGCCGCCGCGCTCTGAGCGGTCACCCACGAAGAGGCGGGCGCACCGTCGGCCGGGCGCTGGCCGCCGCGCTCTGAGCCGTCACCTCACGAAGAGGTAGCCGCGCCGGTCGAACCCGCCGACCCGAAGACCGGATGCCAGGTGCCCGAGCATCTCGTCCCGCACACGCACCCGCCACGCGGCGGCCGCGGCGGGGTCGGTGCGACGCAGAGCCTCGACGTCGTCGGGCACCGGCACGACGGCGGAGACCTCGGCATCCGACGGGACCGGCGCGGGCGGCTCGGCGAGCGCCCAGGTCACCATCAGCCGGTCGGACTCGTCGCCGCGGTTCACCGCGTCGTGCATGTCGCCGTAGTGATCGACGAGGTACTCGCTCATGCGCGCGCCCAGCACGGTCAGGTTGAAGTGCGCATTGCGCCCGACCAGCGGGTCGAAGGTCCAGGTGATGCGGCCGACGCCGCGCCCGAGAGCCCAGTCGCGCTGGTGGTTCTTGAGCTCTCGCCCGAGGCCGCGCCCCTGGTGCCCGGGGAGGATGCCCGTGATGTGCGAATGCATCGTCCGCTCGGCGGGCGGGCCGAAGAAGGCCGCCGAGGCGCCGATCATCTCGTCGCCGTCGAACAGCCCCACGACGTAGTTGCCCGCGTGCTCGAGCGCCCGCAGGATGTTCGCCGGCATGGTCTGCTGCTCACCCCAGACCGTGTCGAGGACGCGAGCGGCGTCGTGGATGCCCTCGACGGTATCGAGTGTGCGGATGTCGATCGAGCTCATGATCTCGAGTCTCGCACCGGGCTCAGCGCGGCAGCACCCCACCGACGTGGCGGATGGTGCGCCCGCGCTCCACGACGATCGCGATCCCGCCGATCAGCCACAGCGGCACCTGCGTGAGGAAGGCCAGGCGGAACGCGTCGAGCGAATACGTCTCGGGGCTGCCCGCCCCCTGCACGTCCATCGCGATACCGATGAACAGGATCGCCAGCAGCGCGGCGAGGAACCCCCCGCCGTTGACGATGCCCGTCGCGGTGCTGAGGCGGTGACTGGGGGTGAACGTGCGGGCGTGGTCGAAGGCGATCATCGACGCCGGTCCCCCGGTCGACAGCGCGAACATCAGCACGACCAGCAGCCACACGGGCGCGGGTCCCGGCCACGCGATCACGACGATCCACATGACGGCCTGGAACACGACCGTGGGGAGGACGAGCCAGCGGGAACGGCGGGTGGGATGCCGGCTCGACAGCGCCCCGATCACGGGTCCGCTCAGGATGCTGAACAGTACGAGCGAGGTCATCACGAGCGACGCCGTCGCCGGCTCGAGTCCCTCGCCCGCGGTGAGGAACGGGAAGCCCCAGAGCAGCATGAACGCGGTGCCCGCGAACGGCGTCGCGAAATGCGACCAGAATCCGAGCCGCGTGCCCGGGTGCGCCCACGACTCGCGGAATCCCTGTCGGAGGTCGGGCGCCGAACGCACGATCCGGATGGCGCCCGTCTCGGTGTTGACCGAGGTGTCGACCGGATCGGAACGCCGCTCGGGTGGACGGTTGCGGATGATCGCGAACGTCAGCACCCCGAACAGCACGCCCAGCCCCGCCACACTGCCGAAGGCGACACTCCAGCTCGTCGCGTGCAGGAGAGCGGCCAGCGGCACCACCGCCACGATCTGACCGAGCTGACCGATGATGCCCGTCAGCTGCACCAGCACCGGCGCGCGCTGCGCCGGGAACCACGTCGCGATCACGCGCAGCACGCTCGGGAAGATCGCGGCGTCGCCCGCACCGATGAGGACACGGGCCAGGATGCCGATCCCCACCGCGTCCGCGAACGCCATGACCAGCTGCCCCACCGCCATCAGCACCATGCCGATCGCGATCATCGGGCGCGCACCGAAGCGGTCGAGCAGCAGCCCCACGGGGATCTGCATCGCGCCGTAGACGAAGAGCTGGATGACGGCGAACATCGACAGCGCCGAGGCATCGGCACCGAAGCGCACCGCGGCATCCACTCCGACGGCGGACAGCGAGGTGCGGTTGATGATCGACACGACGTAGGCCAGCACGCCCACGATCCACAGCGTCCAGGTGCGCCAGCCCGGTCGGTCGAGGCGAAGGGTGCTGGTCACATGCTCCAGGCTAGCCGCGACCCGCGACACGGTCGGCGGGCTGGCGCGCGCCGGAACATCGGGGCATGGCGGGCTGGTGCACGCCGGAACATCGGGGCGCCACCGGTGCACCGGGGCGTGCGCCGGGCGCCCCGGTGCATGGAGAGCGCCCCGGTGCACGGAGAGCGCCCCGGTGCGAGGTGGGGGGGTCGCGAGGCGGGAGGGGCCGGGGCGCCGCCCGTGGTCGGCGACGCCACCGGCGCACGGAATAATGGTCCGATGGTCTCCGCGAGCCCCCACCTGCAGCCCGATCACGCCTGCCTCATCGTCCACGGCAGCGACACCCCCGGCATCATCGCCGCGGTGTCGGCGCTCATCGCGCGTCAGGGCGGCAACATCGTCGCGTTCGACCAGTACTCCGACGACCCGCGCGGCGGCGCCTACTTCCAGCGCGTGGTCTTCCACCGCCCGAACCTCGCGGCGGCCCTGCCCGAGATCGAGGCCGACCTCGCGAAGACCCTCGGCGAGGGCTTCGAGCTCGAGTGGACCCTCACCGACCTGTCGACGCCGAAGCGCATGGCGATCCTCGCCTCGAAGCAGGACCACTGCCTGCTCGACCTGCTGTGGCGTCACCGCCGGGGCGACCTGCCGGTCAGCATCCCGATGGTCGTGTCGAACCACACCACGGCCGCCGACGACGTGCGCTCGTTCGGCGTGCCCTTCTTCCACGTCCCGTCGACGCCCGGGCCCGACAAGTCGGCATCCGAGGCCCGCATCCTCGAGCTGCTCGTGGGCAACGTCGACTTCGTCGTGCTGGCCCGGTACATGCAGATCCTTTCGTCCGACTTCCTTGAGAGGATCGGCGTTCCGGTGATCAACATCCACCACTCGTTCCTGCCGGCCTTCATCGGCGCGGAGCCCTACAAGAAGGCGAAGGAGCGCGGCGTGAAGCTCATCGGCGCGACCTCGCACTACGTCACGAGCGACCTCGACGAGGGGCCGATCATCGAGCAGGACACCGTGCGCGTGACCCACGCCGACTCGGCCGCCGAGCTGGCCCGCCGCGGCGCCGACGTCGAGCGCCAGGTCCTCTCGCGTGCCGTGCTGTGGCACGCCGAGGACCGCATCATCCGCCACGGCAACCACACGATCGTCTTCTGACGCGGGCCGGGCGTCCCGGCATCCGATGTGCTGCCCGGCGCCCGCTCGGCGGTGGCGAGGTCACGCGACCTGGTCGAGCGCACACGCAGGAACGCGCGCGCTCGACGTGATCGTAGGACCTCGCCGGCGTGAGGACCCCGCAGACCGGCCGACCCACCATGGGCCGGCCGGTCCCGGCGTCACTCCGGGTCGCTCGCCCGGCTCAACGGTCCCGTGCCGCCGCGCGGCGGCTGCTTGCGCTGGTCGGAGAACTCGCCGCCCTGACGCCCGCCGTAGGGCCGGCCGTGGTCGGCGAACTCCGCGCGGAAGTACGCCAACCGCCAGTCGCCCAGCTCGATGCGCGCCCCGGTGCGCAGGATGCGGCCCCCGCGGTCGCGGCCCGGACCCTGCTCGCGGGCCCCGCCGCCGCCGACCTGGTCGAAGCCGTAAAGCACGTACTCGTCGTCGCCCTCGTGGCGGATCTCGGCGTGGATCGGCGCGAGACCGGGCAGGCGCAGGTCGGCCTCCTCACCCGAGCCGATCACGGTCTTCGTCGGCAGCAGGTCGAACTCGCGTGGACGCGAGCCGTCCCACGACGAGTCGCCCACCGCGAAGATCAGACGCGGACGACCGGAACCGGGCGTGTAGTGCGTCGTCGTGATGCGGCGGCGCACCGTGCGGTTGATCGTGGGCACGAGCGGCAGGGGCGTCTCGGGCGGGATCGGGAAGGTCAGCGTGCGGTCGCCGTTGCGGCGCACCAGCAACGGAGCCACCGCCGAGACCGACCCGAGCCGGATGTGCTTGGACCCCGTGATGACGCGTTGCAGCGCGCCGCTCTTGACGTCGCCGAGCTGCAGGATCGGTCCGTCCGGGCCCTCGAGCTTCACCGAGATCCCCCGGGATGCCAAGGCCTCGGCGACCGTGGACAGCTCGGCCAGCGTGCGGCGACCGTTGCCCGGCAAACGCGACGGGTCGCTCACCACGATGCGGACCTCGGTCCCCGCGGCGGTGATCGTGCCCTCGAACGGGGGGACGCCGGCATCCGACCCGACCTCCTCCTCCGAGAAGCTCAGGTCGATGTCGAGGCGCACCATGACGGCGCCGCCCCTCAGTTGCCGCGGTACGGGTCGGACCCGGCCGCGGTGTCGTCGCTCGTGGTGACGCGCAGGGTGCCGTTGAGCTTCCACGTGGCGCGCGGCGCGTCGGGGCCGATGTCGCGGGGCACCTCGATCGTCATGTCGACGAACGAGTAGTTCACCGCGGCGCCGCGACCGGTCAGGTACGACCACATCTCGCGGCCGAGGTCGGTCCAGTCGGTGATCGAGTGCCCCTCGGGACCGCGGGAGTCCGAGAACGGGTCGGTGGTGGCAGCGGAGTCGGACATGGGCGGAACCTTTCGTTTCGAGGCCCCCAGCGTTCCAGCACCCCGCGCGCGTGACGAGGGATTGCGTTCGCACCCGGGTTGGGGCACCATTGCGCACCGCCTACGCGAAGCCTGTTCCCCGCGCGCCAGACGCTGCTCGAGAGCCGCGATCGACCCGTGGGGTAAGGGTGGGACTAGAAGACGTACTCCATCAGCTCGACCCCCAGGACGCGGAACGCATCGTGCGCGCGCAGCCGGTGCGCGATCGAGAGGTCGTCGAAGTTGGCGACGAGCGCGTACGACACCGCCGACCGGGGGCCGCCGAGCACGCCCGCCTCCGCGCGGACACCGGGAGCGCGACCGGTCTTGTTCACGAACAGCAGTCCGTGCTGGTCGTTCTCGTGCGCGAAAGGATCGAGCCCGGTGGCGGATGCCACGAGCGAGAGGTCGTGGTTCAGGCTGAGCCACTCCGCGACCTGCGCACTGACGCCCGGCGAGACGACGGTGGAGTTCACGAGTCCGGCGAACAGCTGCGCCATCTCGCGCGCCGTCGACAGGGCGAGGTGCGGAGCGTCGTCGGGGCCGCGGTCGTCGCGGAACCGGTCCAGCAGCGCGGTCCGGCGCAGCCCGAGCTGCTCGATGCGCGCCCGCACGGACTGCAGCCCGACCCGGTGCAGCAGGGCGTTGACCGCGAGCGCGTCGCCTGACGAGGCCGCGAGCACCGCGACGTCGCTCAGCGGCAGCGCCGGAGCCTTGAGGTGCTGCCAGACGCCGCCGTTCGTGGCGCCGTGCACCTGGGCGCGGTCGATGATCTCGAGCGCGTCGAGCCGCCCGGACTCGAACGAGGCCGCCACCTCGATCAGCAGTGCCACCACGCCCAGACCCCCGACGGGCAGCGTCACGAAGTCGTCGCCGGCGAGCACCGGCGCCCCGCCGTCGAGGTCGTCGATGCGCACCGACACCCGCGCCCCCGACGAAGCGAGGTCGTCGAGCGCGCGCAGCGTCGCGGTGAAGGACCGGCGCCCCGCGGCCGCGCGTCGCGGCAGCCGCTTGGGTCCCTTCCGACCCGCGCCCCGCAGGGCCGGTGCGTCGCGACGAGTCGACTCCACCGGCCCACCGACGGGGTCGGAGGACGAAGCGGGCTCGGGAACCGGGGGCATGCCCACGAGCGTGGCTCCTTCCGGGTCAGGAACTCAACAAACGCCGTCTCACCAGATGGTGACGCGCTGGTCGGCGTCGAGCCAGAGGGCGTCGCCCTCGGTGACGTCGAACGCCGCGTAGAACGCGTCGATGTTACGCACGATCTGATTGCAGCGGAACTCGTTCGGCGAGTGCGGGTCGATCGTCAGCAGGCGGATCGTCTCGGCGTCGCGGCCCTTCTGCTGCCAGATCTGCGCCCAGCTCAGCAGCAGACGCTGGATGCCGGTGTAGCCGTCGACGACGGGGCCGTCCGGGTCGGTCTCGCCCTGGCTCTCGAGGAACAGCCGGTACGCCGCGATGGCGATGCCGAGCCCGCCCAGGTCGCCGATGTTCTCACCGATGGTGAGGGCGCCGTTGACGTGGTGCTCCTCGCTCAGCCCCTGCGGCACGAGCGCCTCGTACTGGGCGATCAGGGCCTTGGTGCGCTCCTCGAACGCCGCACGGTCGGCATCCGTCCACCAGTCGCGCAGCGACCCGTCGGCGTCGAAGCGGCTCCCCTGGTCGTCGAAGCCGTGGCCGATCTCGTGCCCGATGACCGCACCGATACCGCCGTAGTTGGCGGCGGCGTCGCGGTCGGCGTCGAAGAACGGGTACTGCAGGATGGCCGCCGGGAACACGATCTCGTTCATGAGCGGGTTGTAGTAGGCATTGACCGTCTGCGGAGTCATGTACCACTCGTCGCGGTCGATCGGCTGGCCGACCTTCGCCAGCTGGCGGTCGTGCTCCCACACGTGGGCGCGGCGGACGTTGCCGACGAGATCGTCGGCCGCGACCTCGAGCTCGGAGTAGTCCTTCCACCGCACGGGGTAGCCGATCTTCGGCACGAAGGTGTCGAGCTTGGCGAGGGCGCGCTCGCGCGTCTCGTCGGTCATCCACGACAGGTCCTGGATCGACCGGCGGTACGCCTCGATGAGGTTGGCGACCAGACCGTCCATGGCATCCTTCGCGGCGGGCTTGAAGTGCCGCTCGACGTACACCTTGCCGATCGCCTCGCCCAGCGCCGCTTCGGCGAGGCTGATGCCGCGCTTCCAGCGTTCGCGGTTGACGGGGACGCCGGTGAGCTGCGTGCCGTAGAAGGCGAAGTTCTCGGCGACGAAGTCCTCGGACAGGAAGGCGGCCGCGGCGTGCACGATCTTGAAGCGCAGCCACGCCTTCCACGCGTCGAGGCGGTCCTGGACGAGCAGGCCGCCGAGCGACTCGATGAAGCTCGGCTGGTACACGACGATCTCGGCGAAGGCGTCCTCGTGGCCGGGGGCGACGCCCGCGCGCCACGGCTCGAGGTCGACGCCGGCACGCGCGACGGTGTCGCCCCACGACATGAGGTTGTACGTCTTCACCGAGTCGCGGCTGTCCTCGCGCGACCAGTGGTGGGTGGCCAGGTCGGTCTCGAGGGCGAAGACGTGATCCGCGGATGCCGCGGCCTCGGCGACACCGGCGAGCTCGAGGATCCGCTCGATGTGCCCGCGGTACGCGGTTCGCGTCTCCTCGAAGTTGTCGAGGCGGTAGTAGCTCTCGTCGGGCAGCGAGATGCCGCCCTGGTAGATGACGGGGACGTAGCGGGTCGGGTCGCCCGGGTCGGGCTCGACGAACAGCGTCAGCAGGCCGCTGATCCCGTCGCGCTCGAGCTCGCCGATGAGCCGGAGCAGGGAGGGGACGTCGCTGACGCCGTCGACGCGCTCGAGCTGGGGGGCGAGGGGCTCGCGACCCTGCGCCTCGATGCGCTCGGTGTCCATGAAGCTGGCGAACAGGTCGCCGATCTTGCGGGCTTCGCTGCCCGGCTCGGCATCCTGGGTCTCCTGCACGATGGTGCGCACGTCCGCCTCGGCCTGCTCGGCGATGAGGTGGAACGAGCCCCAGCGGGCCTTGTCGTCGGGGATCTCGGTGCGCTCCAGCCAACGTCCGTTCACGTGGCGGAACAGGTCGTCCTGCGGGCGGATCTCGTCGCTGAGCTCGTCGAGCGCGAGACCGGAGCGGGGGGTGTCGGTCATGCAGACAGGATAGATGCCCCGGATCGGTGCGGGCTCGGAACGGGCGTCGCCCCGCCTGGGGCCGGATCGGGGATGCCGTCGCCCCGGCGCGCGGATACGAGCCCGGCTCGTGTCGCGCGGCGCGCTCCGCCGGGGCGGTGTCGGTGCTCGGTCCTAGGCTCGGGGCGTGACGATCCGCCCGCCCGAGACGCTGAACCGCTCGATCCTGCGGCTCGCCGTCCCGGCCCTCGGGGCGCTCATCGCCGAACCGCTCTTCCTCATCGTCGACGCGGCGATGGTCGGGCACCTCGGCGTGGCACCGTTGGCGGGTCTGGGGATCGCGGGCGCGGTGCTCCAGACGATCGTCGGGCTCATGGTCTTCCTCGCGTACTCGACCACCCCGGCCGTCGCCCGGCGCTACGGTGCGGGCGAGCTCGGCAGGGCGGTGTCGGTGGGCATCGACGGCATGTGGCTCGCGCTCTGCCTCGGTGCCCTGCTCGCCGCCGTCGGCTCGGTCGCCACCCCGGGGGTGGTCGCGCTCTTCGGCGCGGCACCCGACGTCGCCGAGAACGCCCGCACCTATCTGACGATCTCGATGTGGGGTCTGCCCGCGATGCTCGTCGTCTTCGCGGCGACCGGCCTCCTGCGCGGCATGCAGGACACCGTCACCCCGCTGTGGATCGCCGGCCTCGGCTTCGGCGCCAACGCCGCGCTCAACGCCCTCTTCATCTACGGCTTCGGCTGGGGCATCGCCGGGTCCGCCATCGGCACCGTCGTCGCGCAGTGGGGCATGGTCGGCGCCTACGTGCTCGTCGCGCGCCGTCTCGCGCGGCGGCACGCGGCATCCGTCCGTCCCCAGCGGTCCGGCCTGAGCGGGACGGCACGGTCGGGCGGCTGGCTGTTCCTTCGCACCGTGAGCCTGCGCGTGGCGTTCCTCGCCACCGTCGCCGTGGCGACCGGTCTGGGCTCGGCCGAGCTCGCCGGGTGGCAGATCGCGTTCACCGTCTTCTCGACCGCGGCGTTCGCACTCGACGCCCTGGCGATCGCCGCGCAGGCGTTGATCGGCAGCGCCCTGGGCGCCGCCGACACCGACACCGTCGCTCGGGTCCTGCGCCGCACGAGCGCCTGGGGCGTGTGGTTCGGCGTCGCCGTGGGAGCGCTCGTCGCGGCGGGGTCGGGGGTGATCGGACTCGTCTTCACGGGCGATGCCGAGATCGCCCGACTCATCCGACCGGCCCTGCTCGTCCTCGCCGTCGCCCAGCCGCTCGCCGCCTTCGTGTTCGTGCTCGACGGAGTGCTCATCGGCGCGGGAGACGTGCGCTACCTCGCCCTCGCGGGCCTGCTCAACCTCGTGCCGTACGCGCCCGCGCTGGTGCTCGTCGCCCTGTTCGCGGGGGGCGGGGCCACCGGTCTGGCGTGGCTCGCCGCGGCGTTCTTCGGCGTCTACATGCTGGCGCGAGCCCTGACGCTCGGCCTCCGCGTCCGCGGTCGGGCGTGGATGACGGCCGGCGACTGACCGCCGCGCACAGGCTCACGCCCAGCGGCGGCACCACTCGTACATGATCACCGCGGCCGCCGACGCGGCGTTGAGCGAACGGGTCGAGCCGTACTGGGTGATCTCGACCACACCCGTGGCCGCCGCGAGCGCGTCGGGCGAGAGCCCCGGCCCCTCCTGGCCGAAGAGCAGGACGCACTCCTCGGGGAGGTCCGCGCGGTCGACCGGGACCGAGCCGTCGACGTTGTCGACCGCGACCACCGGAAGTCCCGCGCTCCGCGCCCACTCGGCGAACGCCGCGACGTCCTCGTGGTGGCGCACGTGCTGGTAGCGGTCGGTCACCATCGCCCCGCGGCGGTTCCACCGGCGCTTGCCGATGATGTGCACCTCGGCCGCCAGGAAGGCGTTGGCGCTGCGCACGATGGTGCCGATGTTCATGTCGTGCTGCCAGTTCTCGATGGCGACGTGGAACGGATGCCGCTTCGCATCGAGATCGGCGATGATCGCGTCCATGCTCCAGTAGCGGTAGCCGTCGACGACGTTGCGTCGGTCGCCCTCGGCGAGCAGTTCGGGGTCGTAGCGGGGGTCGTCGGGCCATTCGCCGACCCAGGGGCCGACGCCGTGGGTCACGGTCTCGGCGGGCGTCTCGGCATCCGCCGTCGGGGGCGTGGGATCGTCGGCATCCGTCACCGCCTCAGGCTACCCGCGCGTTCCCTCGGCGGCGCCCGAGCCACTTTTCGGGCGGCCGAAAAATGAGTAAGGTTTCGGCATGCCGAAAACCTTGGATGCCGTCGACCGTCGGCGCGCTCCGGGCCGCGGGCTGTGGCTCCTGGGTCCGGCGATGGTCGCGGGCGTGGCCTATCTCGATCCCGGCAACGTCGCGAGCAACATGACCGCCGGCGCCGCCTTCGGCTACCTGCTCGTGTGGGTCGTGGTGCTGGGCAACGTCATGGCCTGGCTCATCCAGTACCTCTCGGCCAAGCTCGGCATCGTCACCGGCGAGAGCCTCCCCCAGATGCTCGGACGTCGCATCCGCTCCCCCTGGGCCCGCCGCGCGTACTGGCTGCAAGCGGAGCTGGTGGCCATGGCGACGGACGTCGCCGAGGTCATCGGCGGTGCCGTCGCGCTGCACCTGCTGTTCGGCATCCCCCTCGTCGGGGGTGGGGCGATCACCGGCATCGTGTCGATGGGACTGCTGCTCGTCCAGACGCGCCGCGGCGCCCGCGCCTTCGAGACCGTCCTGATCGGGATGCTGGTGATCATCGCGGTCGGCTTCTCGTTCGGTCTGTTCCTCGCGCCCCCCGAGCCGGAGGAGGTGGTCGGCGGTCTCGTCCCGCGGTTCGAGGGGTCCACCTCGGTGCTGCTGGCGGCATCCATCCTGGGCGCGACGATCATGCCGCACGCGATCTACGCGCATTCGGCGCTCTCGCGCGACCGTTTCGCCCCCTCCTCCCTGATCGGCGCCGGCGGACTCGAAGCGGCGCGGGGCATCTCGACGCCGCGCCTGCTGCGCGCGACGCGCTGGGACGTCACGATCGCCCTCGTCGTGGCGGGCACCGTCAATCTCGCGATCCTGCTGCTCGCGGCCGCCAACCTCGCCGGAGTCGACGGCACCGACAGCCTCGAGGGGGCGTACGCGGCGCTGCGCGACGGCCTCGGACCGCTCGTCGCCACCCTGTTCGCCGTGGGCCTGCTCGCCTCGGGTCTCGCCTCGACCTCCGTCGGCGCGTACGCCGGCGCCGAGATCATGCAGGGACTCCTCCGCGCACGGATCCCGCTCCTCGCGCGTCGCCTGATCACGCTCGTCCCGGCGCTGGTGATCCTCGCCCTCGGCATCGACCCGACCCTCGCCCTCGTGCTCAGCCAGGTGGTGCTGTCGTTCGGCATCCCCTTCGCCCTCGTCCCGCTCGTCGCCCTGACCGCGCGCCGCGACGTGCTCGGTGCCCACCGCAACCGTCGCGCGACCACGGTCGCCGGGGTGCTGGCATCCGTGTTCCTCATCGGGCTGAACGCCGTGCTCCTGTGGCTGGTGTTCACCGGCGGATAGGCTGACGGGCGTGGAATCGCCCGTGTCCGACGACTACCTGAAGGCGATCTACCACCACACCGAGTGGCAGAGCGCGCCCATCACTCCCTCGCAGCTCGCCGGGGTGCTGGGGCTCGCCCCCTCGAGCGTCACCGAGATGGTGAAGAAGCTCGCCGCGCAGGGCCTCGTGACGCACCGCCCGTACGGCCCCGTGTCGCTCACCCCGGCCGGGCAGCGTCGGGCGGCCGCCGTCATCCGGCGCCACCGTCTGATCGAGACCTGGCTCGTGCGCGAGTTCGACTACGCGTGGGACGAGGTGCACGACGAGGCCGAGGTGCTCGAGCACGCGCTCAGCGACCGGCTCCTGGAGGGCATCGACGACCGGCTCGGACGCCCGCGGTTCGACCCGCACGGCGACGCGATCCCGGATGCCGACGGCACGGTCCACCGCGAACCCTTCGTGCTCCTCGGCGAGGCGCCGACCGGACACGCGGGCCGTGTGCTCCGCGTCAGCGACCGCGACCCCGAGCTGCTGCGCGCGCTCGTGGAGCGCAGCATCGACGTGGGCCACGAGCTCGAGGTCGTCTCGGACGAGACCGTGCGGGCCGACGGCGTCGACGTATCGCTTCCGGCCGGGGCCGCGACCTCGGTGTGGTTGACGGCCTGAGGCCGTTCCTCCGGCGGAGGGTGGCGCGGGGTGGCGGTGCCGGGGGCCGGTGCGGCGGCGGGCGGGCGCGGCGGCGGGCGGGCGCGGGGCCGGGCGGGCGCGGGGCCGGGCGGGCGCGGGGTCGGGGGTGCCGGGAGCCGGTGCGGCGCCGGGCGGGTGAGGCGCCGGGCGGGTGGGTGCCGGGCAGGCGCGGGAGGAGAATCGGCGGCGGGAGGACGTCCGCGCCGCAATAGGTCCTCCGTCCGCGGCATCCCCTCCCCTCCCGCGCAAGGAAGTCCCGCGCGCAAGGTCAGGACGCTGCACAGCAGACGCAATCGCGACGCCCCGGCAGCGGCACGGTCGCCACGCCCGACACCGGGCACGGGAGGAGAATCGGCGGCGGGAGGACGCCCCCGCCGCAATAGGCCCTCCGCCCGTTGAAATCCCCTCCGCCGCCGAGGCGGAACGCGCGGCGGACGCAGTCGCGACGCCCGGGAGGGCGCGGCCTGTGCGGCGCTGCCCAGGCAGGCGCGCGCGGGCACGGGCAAGGGCACGGGGCACGGGGCACGGGGCACGGGGCACGGGGCACGGGGCACGGGGCACGGGGCACGGGGCACGGGGCACGGGGCACGGGAGGAAAATCGGCGGCGGGAGGACGCCGCCGCCGCAATTGGCCCTCCGCCCGCGAAATTCCCTCCGCCCCGGAGCGGGACGTCCCGAGCGGAAGGGCAGGGAGGGCCGGATGCCGCCCACAGCGGCCGCGACCGCGACGCCGGGTCCGGCGCAGGAGGAGAATCGGCGGCGGGAGGACGCCCCCGCCACAATAGGCCCTCCGCCCACGAAATCCCCTCCGCCCCCGGAGCGGGACGTCCCGAGCGGAAGGGCAGGGAGGGTCCGGGTGCCGCGCGGCGGCCGCGACCGCGACGCCGGGTCCGGCGCCGGAGGATAATCGGCGGCAGGAGGACGCCCCCGCCGCAATAGGCCCTCCGCCCGCGAAATCCCCTCCGCCCCCGGAGCGGGACGTCCCGAGCGGAAGCGCAAGAAAGCCCGGCGCGCAGGGTCAGGATGCCGCGCGGCGGGCGCGGTCGAAGGGCCAGCGCACGTGCGTGGCCGTCTCGCACGAGCGCCAGAGGTCGGCGCCCAGCTCGCTGCGTCGCGTGCGCCGCGCCGGCGTGGCGACGCGCGGCGCGCCTCTCGCGATGAGGGCGGGACCGTACATCTCGCCGCTCTCGGCCGCGGGGTCGACGAGAGCGCGCACCAGCGCCCACGCCCCCTGCTCCTTCGACTGCGTGATCGGCGCCTGCAGGTTGTCGAAGAACCGGGTGCGACGGGTGGGTTCGTTCACGCCACGCACCCCGCGCGTGCGGCCGCTCGTCGAGTAGCCGGGGTGCGCGGCGAGACTCTGCACCGGTACGCCGTGCGCGCGCAGGCGTTTGTCGGCCTCGAGGGCCAGCGCGGTGGTCGCGGCCTTCGACTGCACATAGGCCCGCCACGGCGTGTAGCCCTCGCGGAGCTCCGGGTCGGTCGGGACGTGCTTCCAGATCGACGTCGACATGCTGCCCACCCACACCATCCGACCGCGGGCGGTGGCGAGGGGCTTGAGCAGCTCGCCGGCGAGTGCGAAATGGCCGAGGACGTTGGTGGCGAACACCAGCTCGTGGCCGCCGACCGTCTCCCGCTCCTTCGGCGGGTGCACGACGCCCGCGTTCAGCAGCAGCCCATCGAGTCGCCCGCGAGCGCGGGCGGTCGCCGCGGCGGCACGCACCGACCCCATGTTGCTGGTGTCGAGCAGGAGCGTCTCGATCGCGGCATCCGGGGTCGACCGCTTGACCGCGGCCTTCGCCGCGACGAGCTTGTGCGGGTTGCGTCCGGTCAGGAGCACGTGGGCGCCGGCGGCGGTCAGCTGCTCGCACGCGAAGAAGCCGAGTCCCGCGGTGGCGCCGGTGACGAGGTACGTCTTCCCGGTCAGATCCGGAAGCGTCTCGGGGTCCCATTCGGTGCGCGCCACCCTACGACCCTAACGAGATCGAACGACCGCGTCACGGGTTCATTCCCGCGGCGGAATATCGACGTGCGGAAAAGTTTCTCGGAAGTGCGCGTGACGTTTCGGACGGTGGCTGCGTCTGCATTGTGAGCCAGCGGCTCCGTCGCGACGAGAGAACCGCCGCCGACGCCGACACGACAGCAAGGAGTCAGATCATGGGTCTCGACGACAAGATCAAGAACGCCGCTCAGGACATCGTGGGCAAGGCGAAGGAAGCGATCGGCAACGCGACCGACAACGACAAGCTCGCCGCCGAAGGCAAGGCCGACCAGGCCAAGGCCGACGCGAAGAAGGCCGGCGAGAACGTCAAGGACGCGTTCAAGTAAATCGCGCTGGATGGGCGGGTCGCGACCTCGGTCGGGCCCGCCCTCGCGCATTCCTCCTGCTTTTCCGGAGGAGTGTCGGAGGTCGGGGCTAGGCTGACCGCATGCGGACCCGAGGCGACATCGAGTGCTGGCTGACCGACATGGACGGCGTCCTCGTGCACGAGAACACCCCTATCGCCGGGGCGTCCGAGCTGCTCGCGCAGTGGCGCTCCGAGGGCACCCCGTTCCTCGTCCTGACCAACAACTCCATCTTCACCCCGCGTGACCTGAGCGCCCGGCTCCGTGCCTCCGGGCTCGTCGTCCCCGAGGCGGCGATCTGGACCTCGGCGCTGGCGACCGCCGACTTCCTGCAGTCTCAGATGCCCGGCGGTTCCGCTTTCGTCATCGGCGAGGCGGGGCTCACCACCGCCCTGCACGAAGCCGGCTTCATCATGACCGAGACCGCTCCCGACTACGTGGTGGTCGGTGAGACCCGCAACTACTCGTTCGAGGCCATCACCAAGGCCATCCGTTTCATCCGGGGCGGCGCGCGGTTCATCGCCACGAATCCGGATGCCACGGGCCCCTCGACCGAGGGTGTGCTTCCCGCGACGGGCGCGATCGCGGCGCTCATCACGAAGGCGACCGGCAAGGAGCCCTACATCGTGGGCAAGCCGAACCCGATGATGTTCCGTTCCGCGCTCAACCGCATCGGCGCCCACAGCGAGAACACCGGCATGATCGGCGACCGCATGGACACCGACATCGTCGCCGGCATCGAGGCGGGCCTGCACACGGTGCTCGTGATGACCGGCATCAGCGACCAGCGCGAGATCGAGCGCTACCCGTTCCGTCCCGACGAGATCCTCGGCTCCGTCGCCGAGCTCGTGCGCCCGGAGCCCCTCGAGACCGACCTCGCCGACGGCGAAGAAGGCCTCGAAGCGGGTCTCTGACCCTCGAGGAGACATTATGGACGACCGCACCCTCTGGCTCATCGTCGCCTTCTTCATCACGGCGGGAACGCTCGTGGCGTTCATCGTCCAGTGGCGTCGGTCGCGGCGCGGCGGCGGTCGCGATCCGTTCGACGGGCCGGGAGACCGTTCGGCCTGAGGCGAGGGGGCGAACCGGATGCCGGGAAGCCGGCATCCCGTGCCCACGCCACCGCAGCAGGGCGGCCGCGGGCCTGTCCTGATGGCGGCGCGCATGCCTCCGCGCGTGGCCGGACCCGGTCCTCCGGCGTCGGGGCCACGGCATCCGCCCCCCACCACCGGGAAGGCATGTCACCGGACCCGTCGGGACGGCCTGCCCTCGACGCGTGAGCCCGTCCTCGCGACGACGACGAGGACGCGAATCCGCTTACTGCGGCGCGAGCCCGAGGTCGTCGAGGTCGATGGATGCCAACCACTGCAGGCCCTCGGCCTCGATCGCCGCCTGCGCGCCCGTCTTGCGGTCGACGATCACGGCCACGGCGACGACGTCGGCACCTTCCCGGCGCAGGGCCTCGACGGCCTTGAGCGCGGACTGGCCGGTGGTCGAGGTGTCCTCGACGACGACGACGCGCTTGCCCGTCACGTCGGCACCCTCGATCTGGCGGCCGCGACCGTGATCCTTCGGCTCCTTGCGCACGACGAAGGCATCGAGCGGAGTGCCCGCGTGCACGGACTCGTGCATGACCGCGTTGGCGATCGGGTCGGCGCCGAGGGTGAGCCCGCCGACGGCGACGACGCCGTCGAGATCCTTCACGAGGTCGAGCACCAGACGACCGATCGCGGGGGCCGCGCGGTGGTCGAGGGTGAGCTTGCGCATGTCGACGTAGTACGTCGCCTTCTTGCCGCTCGAGAGGGTGAAATCGCCGTGGAACACCGCCTCGTCGCTGATGAGGCCGATGAGGGCCTGACGGTCGGCTTCGAGCTCGGGCGTGGAGGCGGTGGTCACGGCGTCGAGTTTAGTGCTCCGCCCCGCGGGGTCCGTCTGTGCACGACGGCGGGCCCCGGGCGCGACTCGCCGCCCGGCGGGGCGCGGGCGACGCCGTGTCGTCCACGACTCCCGCCGCTGTGCACGACGCGGGCGAGCGGCGCACGAAAGTAGGCTGGATGCCATGCGCCTGGCCACCTGGAACGTCAACTCCATCCGCGCCCGCGTCACCCGCACCGTCGAGTTCTGCGTGCGCGAGCACATCGACGTGCTGGCGATGCAGGAGATCAAGTGCAAGACGGAGCAGTTCCCGCACGCCGCCTTCGAGGAGGCGGGCTACCACGTGGCCGCGCACGGCCTCAATCAGTGGAACGGCGTCGCGATCGCCAGCCGTGAGCCCCTCGAAGACGTCGAGATCGGCTTCCCCGCCATGCCCGGGTTCGAGAAGGGCAAAGAGGGGCCCGACCTGCCGCAGGAGGCCCGTGCGATCGGGGCGACGGTGAACGGCGTTCGTGTGTGGAGCCTGTACGTGCCGAACGGTCGCGGCCTCGACGACCCGCACTACGTCTACAAGCTCGACTGGCTCGACAAGCTCCGCCAGTACACCGCCGACACCCTGGCCGCACATCCCGACCTACCGCTCGCCCTCACCGGCGACTTCAACATCGCCCCGACCGACGACGACAACGGCGACCCCACGGTCGTCGAGGGCGCGACCACCCACGTCTCCCCTCCCGAACGAGAGGCGTTCCGCGCCTTCGAGGCGGCGGGCCTCACCGACGTCGTGCGTCCGCTCATCCCCACCGGCTACACCTACTGGGACTACAAGCAGCTGCGTTTCCCCCGCAACGAGGGACTGCGCATCGACTTCATCCTCGGCTCGCGCGCCTTCGCCGACGCCGTCCAGGGCGCCGAGATCCATCGCAACGAGCGCAAGGGCGAGGTCCCCAGCGACCACGTCCCCGTCGTCGCCGACCTCGACCTGTCGGGCGCCGACGACGACGACCTGCCGATGATCTTCGGCTGAGCGCCGCCGTCTCGCTCGAGGCGTCGCGGAATCGGAGAATCACGCCGAAATCGGATGCCGCGGGCCCACTGACCTGATTCCGATACTGTCCTCCGACTTCAGCGGCGCTCCGGAGAAGGCAATAAATCAGCCCGCGCGTCGAGCTAACGGCATCCAGAAGCCGTCGCGGAATCGGAGAGGAACACCAGAATCGGATGCCGCGGCCCCACCGATCCGATTCCGTTGCGGTTCTCCGATCCCGGCGCAGCCACCCGCGCCGCCGCGCACGCCGCACCGACTGAAACCCCGAGCCGGCGGCATCCGGAAAATTCTTCCCGCACCCTGTCGATTCCGCTCGGCCCCGTTCGACGCGATAGTAAGGGGAAGAATTCGCTCCCCTCAGATCGCTCGAGAGAGCACCGACGAGAAGAGTCCACGATGAAGTTCATGCTGATCATGCGCGGCACCGACGAGGCGTACGCGGCGTACAAGCAGATCCCGTTCGAGCAGATCATCAACGAGATGGGCGCGTACAACGAGGCGATGATGACGGCCGGGGTGCTCGTCGCGGGCGACGGCCTGGCCGAGGACATGAGCAAGAACTTCGTCGTCGAGTTCGGCGGCGAGGAGCCGGTCGTCACCGACGGACCCTACGGCGAGACGCACGAGCTGTTCAACGGCTTCTGGATCATCGAGGTCTCCACGCGCGACGAAGCCGTCGAGTGGGCCCGCCGCGCCCCGCTGATCGCCGGCAACAAGCTCGAGGTGCGCCGCGTGACCGACGAGACAGACTTCGCGGCCTTCGCCGACAACGAGTACATCCAGAAGGAGGAGGGCTGGCGCGAGGAGCAGGCCGCGCGCTGACCCCGTCGTGACCACCGACGTCGCGCGACGCGTCGCGGCGATCTGGCGCATCGAGGGCGCCCGGGTCGTCGCGACGCTCGCGCGCGTGGTCGGCGACCTCGCCACGGCGGAGGATCTCGCCCAGGATGCCGTGACCGAAGCGCTCGCGCAGTGGCCGCGCGACGGCATCCCGCACAGTCCGGGGGCGTGGCTGACGGCGGTCGCGAAACGTCGCGCGATCGACGGCTGGCGACGGCAGCAGCGTCTCGACGAGAAGTACCGACTCCTGGGCGCGGACCTGGAGGAGGTCGAGGATGCCGAATGGCAGCCGATCGACGATGAGGTGCTGCGCCTGGTGTTCGCGGCGTGCCATCCGGTGCTCGCTCGCGAGGCACAGGTCGCCCTGACGCTGAAGGTCGTGGGCGGCCTCGACACCGCGGCGATCGCTCGGCTCTTCCTGGTGCCCGTCCCGACGATGCAGCAGCGGATCGTGCGCGCAAAGAAGACGCTCAGCACAGCCCGGGTTCCCTTCGAGGTGCCGGGGCCCGCGGAGTGGTCGGGGCGACTCGGCGCCGTGCTCAGCGTCATCTACCTGGTGTTCACGGAGGGGTACGTCGCGAGTTCCGGTGACGCCGTGCTGCGCACCGAGCTCGCGCACGAGGCGGTGCGGCTCGGCCGCGTAGTGAATCGCCTGCTGCCGCGCGAGGCCGAGGGACTCGGCCTGTCGGCGCTCATGGAACTGCAGGCGTCGCGCTTCGCCGCCCGCGTCGATCGGAACGGGGATGCCGTGCTCCTCTCCGACCAGGACCGCCGGCGCTGGGACCGCTCGGCGATCACCCGCGGCGCGGCGCTGCTCGCTCGGGCGGACGCCCTCGGGCGCGGGCGCGGGCCTTATCAGCTGCAGGCCGCGATCGCGCTCTGTCATGCCCGGGCGTCGAGCGTCGAGGCGACCGACTGGGATCAGATCGTGCTGCTGTATGAGGCGCTCGGTCGGGTGGCGCCGAGTCCCGTGGTGGAGCTCAATCGTGCGGTGGCCGTGTCGATGGCATCCAGTCCCGTCGATGCCCTCGCGATCGTCGACGGTCTCGCGGCGGCCGGGGTGCTGACGGGTTCGCACCTCCTCCCCTCGGTGCGTGGGGAGCTGTTGGCGCGGCTGGGCCGCACGATCGAGGCGCGGGAGGAGCTGCGGGTCGCGGCCGGACTCACGCGCAACGAGCGCGAGGCAGCACTGCTGCGGCGCAAGGCCGAGGCGCTGCAGCCCGACGCCCGCGCGGGCGACTGAGCAGCGGCGCCGCCTCGCCCGCCGTCCCGGCAAGATCGCAGGCGGCTGAGCCCGTCGAAGCCACCGGCCCGCACCGGCCCGGTCCCTTCGACAGGCTCAGGGACCTCCGCGCCGACGCGGCAGAAACGCGGGTCGCTGCCCCTGCCGCCTCCTGGAACTCCGCGCCGACACGGCAGAAACCCAGGTGGCTGAGCCCGTCGAAGCCACCGGCCCCGCTTCAGCCCGGTCCCTTCGACAGGCTCAGGGACCTCCGCACCTACGCGGCAGAAACCGGTCCCTTCGTCAGGCTCAGGGACCTCCGCGACAGGAGCAGCGCCGTCGCGCGACGGCGGGGCCGGGGCGAACCCCGGCCCCGCCGCGTGGGAGCGTCAGGCCGCGGGAACCTCGGCGGGCGCGGTGCGCGAGATCAGCGTCACGAGCGCCTCGATGATCGAGCGGAGGAACGCGGCGGTGCCCTCGTCGGTCACGGTGCCGTCGTCCTCGAACAGACCGGGGGTCGACTGGATGTAGCCCTCGGGCTGGCCGAGGACGAGGGCGTTGTAGTGCAGGAGAACCGAACGCAGGTGCTGCTGCCCGGCGGCGGTGGCAATGCCGCCCTGCGAGGTACCGATGACGGCGGTCGGCTTGTCGTTGAACGACGCCTCGCCGTAGGGGCGCGCCGACCAGTCGAGCGCGTTCTTCAGCACGCCCGGGATCGAGCGGCTGTACTCGGGGGTCACGATGAAGACGCCGTCGGCATCCTCGATCGCCTTCTTGAACTCGGTCGCGACCTCGGGGAACTTCCCGTCGTAGTCGGGCGAGTAGAAGGGCAGGTCCTTGATCGGGATCTCCTTCAGGGTCACGCCCTCGGGGGCGACCTTCTCGAGTGCCTTCGCCAGACGGCGGTTGATCGAGGTGCTGGAGATGCTGCCGACGATGTAGCCGATCGTGTAGTCGGTCACGATGATCCTCTTTCCGGACGACGGGGGCGCGAGCGCCCTGGTTCATTCACGTGCAAGCATCCCGGGCGAACCTGTATTCCCCCTTCCTCTTGACTCCGCCTCACGGGGGATGCAGGTGTCGGCGGTCGCCCCTAGCGTGGAGGGATGCCGAGGATCACGCGCGCGCAGCAACGCAACGACGTCGTGCTCGCGGTCGTCGTGCTGCTCGGCGGTCTGCTCAGCGCGGTGCTGTCGTCGGTCTCGGGCCTCTACGGCGACCAGCAGGCCTCGCTCGCTCTCGCGGTGGGCTACATCTTCGTGCTCGCCGCCCCGATCGCGTTCCGACGCCGCTGGCCGTCGGCGGTGGCCGTGATCGTCTCGCTCGCGTATTTCGCCGCCGTGACCCTCCGCATCCCCGAGATCTACGCGGGGAACATCGCGATGTTCATCGCGCTGTACACGATCGGTGCGTGGGAGACGAGCCGCCGGCGCGCCACGATCGTGCGCGTCGCGATCATCGTGGGCATGTTCGCGTGGTTGTTCGTGGTGATGTTCCAGCAAGCGACGCAGCCGATCGACTCCGACCTCGAGGGCGCGTTCTCGCGCGCCGGGGCGTTCTCGCCCTTCGTCGCCTACCAGCTGCTGATGATCGGCGTGAACGCGCTGTTCTTCGGCGGCGCGTACTACTTCGGCGACCGCTCGTACCAGCAGATGCGCGAACGCGCGGCCCTCGAAGAGCGCACCGCCGAGCTGGAGTCCGAGCGCGAGGTGACCGCCGCGCAGGCCGTCGCGCTCGATCGCGTGCGCATCGCCCGTGAACTGCACGACGTGGTCGCGCACCACGTCTCGCTGATGGGGGTGCAGGCGGGCGTCGCGCGGTCCCTCCTCGGCCGCGACCTCGAGGCCGCGCGCGAGACCCTCGCCGGCGTCGAGAGCTCCGCGCGCACGTCTCTGCACGAGCTGCGCCAGCTGCTCGAGACCCTGCGCACCCCCGACGGCGACGCCGCCCCCGACACCGCGCCCACCACGCACGGGCTCACCTCGATCCGGTCCCTGGTCGACGACGCCACCGCCGCAGGGCTGCCCACCACCTTCACCGTCGTCGGCGACCCGGCGTGCGATCCCCCGCCGCTCGTGCAGGTCAACCTCTACCGCATCGCGCAGGAGGCACTGACGAACGCGCGCCGCCATGCCGGACCCGACGCCACCGCCGACGTGCGCCTGCGCTTCGAGGCGGACGCCGTCGAGCTCGAGATCTCGAACACCGGACGCCGCGGCTCGTCGACGCCCGGCCTCGGCCAGCTCGGCATGCGCGAGCGCGCGGCCGTGTCCGGCGGCTCGATCGAGATCGGACCGCGCTCGCGCGGCGGCTACCTCGTGCGCGTGCGCGTGCCGCTCACCCCCGCGGAGGTGGCGAATGCCTGAGTTGCGCGTGCTGCTGGTCGACGACCACGCCATGATGCGGGCGGGGTTCCGCACGATCCTGTCGCTCGAGCCCGACATCGAGGTCGTCGGCGAGGCGGCATCCGGAATCGAGGCTCTCGCCGCCGCGGCACGCCTCCGGCCCGACGTGATCTGCATGGACGTGCAGATGCCCGACATGGACGGCCTCGAAGCCACTCGGCGGCTGACCGCCGACCCCGCCTCCGCCGCGGCGGTGCTCATCGTCACGACCTTCGACCGCGACGACTACCTCTTCTCCGCCCTGGGCGCCGGCGCGAGCGGCTTCCTGCTCAAGAACGCCGGGCCCGAAGAGCTCGTCTCGGCCGTCCGCGTCGTCGGCGCGGGCGACGCGCTGCTCGCGCCCGAGGTCACACGCCGGGTCATCGAGCGCTTCGCGGCTCAGGATGCCGGCACCCCGGCATCCACTCCCCCGCCGCCCGCGCTCGACCTCGCCGAGCCGTTGACGGAGCGCGAGGCGGAGGTGCTGCGTCTGGTGGCCGAGGCGATGAGCAACGCCGAAATCGCCGCACGGTTGTTCATCGGCGAGGCGACGGTCAAGACGCACGTGTCGAACGTGCTGCAGAAGCTCGGCGCGCGCGACCGCGTGCAGGCCGTGGTGCTCGCGCACCGGCACGGGCTGGCCTGAGGGCTGGGCCGGCGGAAGGCATCAGCCGGTTGGCTGGTACCGATCGTCCGACAGGCTCAGGGACCTCGGCTCCGCGCCCGCCGGCACCGACCCCTCGACAGGCTCAGGGACCTCGGCTCCGCGCGCGCCGGTACCGGCCCTTCGACACGCTCAGGGCCCCGGCCTCGCCGCCCCCTCCCCCGCACGGCGGAGGCGCGGAACCGTCCCGGGGCGGAGGTGCCCGTGGCATCCGGGTCCCTAGCGTGGAAGACATCGAGAAGAAGGGATGCATCGTGCTCGAACTGAACGGCATCACCAAGAGCTACGGCGGACGCCGAGTGCTCGACGGCGTGGGTTTCGACGTGGCCCCGGGGCGGCTGACGGGCTTCGTCGGCGGCAACGGCGCCGGCAAGACCACGACCATGCGGATCGCCCTGGGGGTGCTCGGCAAGGACGCGGGCACCGTCGAGCTGAACGGGGCGGCGGTCACCACCTCCGACCGCCGCCGCTTCGGATACATGCCCGAGGAGCGCGGGCTGTACCCGAAGATGAAGATGGCCGAGCACATCGCCTACCTCGCGCGCCTCCACGGCTTCGGCAAAGCCGAGGCGAACGCGAAGGCCACGACCCTGCTCGAGCGCCTGGGACTCGGCGAGCGCCTCGGCGACCTCGTCGAGACGCTGTCGCTCGGCAACCAGCAGCGCGCGCAGATCGCCGCTTCGCTCGTGCACGAGCCCGAGGTGCTGATCCTCGACGAGCCGTTCTCGGGCCTCGACCCGCTCGCGGTCGACGTCGTGGCGGGTGTGCTGCAAGAGAAGGCGGCCGCCGGGACGGCGGTGCTGTTCTCGTCGCACCAGCTCGATGTCGTCGAGCGCCTGTGCGATGACTTGGTGATCATCGCCGGGGGGACGATCCGCGCCGCCGGCAGCCGCGACGACCTGCGCGCCCAGCACGCGACCCACCGCTACGAGCTCGTCTCGGGCAGTGACGCGGGCTGGCTGCGCGACGAGCCGGGGATCACGGTGCTCGACTTCGACGGGGGCTATGCGCTCTTCGACGCCGCCGACGACACCACCGCCCAGCGTGTGCTGCGCGGTGCGGTCGAGCGCGGCGACGTCGCCAGCTTCGCCCCGCAACGACCGACCCTCGCCGAGATCTTCAAGGAGGTCATCCAGTGAGCACTCCCCCGACCGCCGCCCGCCGCGCGCCCGGCGAGCTGCAGAGCATCTGGCTCGTCGCCGAGCGCGAGATCGGCTCCAAGCTGCGCAGCAAGGCCTTCGTCATCTCGACCGCGATCCTCATCGTCGCCGCCCTCGCGTCGGTGCTGTGGGGCGGCTTCGCCGCGAACAACCTGCGGGGCGACGGCATCCCGGTCGCCGTCACTTCCCAGACGCAGAGCGCCGTGGCCGACCTCGAGGGCGTCGAGGTGACGGTGTCGGACAGCGACGACGCCGCGCGCGCCCTCGTCGAGGACGGGACGGTGGATGCCGCCCTCGTCACGGGCTCGGCCGACCCGGCGTTCGACTACACCGTCGTGGTGAAGGACGACGTCCCCGCCTCGCTGTTGCAGATGCTCAGTGAGACCCCACCGGTCGACATGATCGACCCCGGCGCGGGCGCCGCCGACGCCCTACGCTATTTCATCGCCCTCGGTTTCGGCATCGTGTTCCTCATCGCGGCGTCGACGTTCGGCGGCACGATCGCGCAGAGCGTGGTCGAGGAGAAGCAGACGCGCGTGGTCGAGATCCTCATCTCGGCGATCCCGGTTCGGGCGCTACTCGCGGGCAAGGTGATCGGCAACACGGTCCTCGCCATGGCGCAGATCGTGCTGCTCGCGGCGGTCGCCGTCGTCGGTCTCGCGGTCACCGGACAATCGGGGGTGCTCGACGCCCTCGGCGCCCCGATCGCGTGGTTCGCGATCTTCTTCCTGTTCGGGTTCGTGCTGCTGGCCTCGCTGTTCGCGGCCGCGGCGGCGCTGGTCTCCCGTCAGGAGGATGTCGGCGCGACCACGACGCCCATCACGATGCTGATCATGGCGCCGTATTTCCTCGTGATCTTCTTCAACGACAACCCCGTCGTGCTCACGATCATGTCGTACGTGCCGTTCTCGGCCCCCGTCGGGATGCCGCTGCGCCTGTACCTCGGCGACGCCCAGTGGTGGGAGCCGGTGCTGTCGCTGCTCGTGCTCATCGCCTCGTGTGCGCTGGCCATCGGCCTGGCGGCCCGCATCTACCGCAACTCGCTGCTGCGGATGGGCGCGCGCGTGAAGCTCGCCGAGGCGCTGCGCGGGTGAGGCTCGCCGACGCGCTCGGCGCGTGAGGGAGGGGGATGCCGGGTTCTCGGCATCCCCCTCTCGCTGCGCGCTCGTCCGGCTGCCGCGCCTCGCCCGAGGCCATCGCCGCAGACCAGTCGCCCGCTACCGCGCCACGTAGGCCGTGACGCTCTCGGAGAGGCGGATCGGGATGCCGTCGATCGAGGAGTCGTCGGGGTCGCCGATCGCGACCTCGAGGCCCTCGTCGATACCGAAGACCGCGGGGCCCTCCTGCGCGCCGCTGGCGCACCCCGCCGACCACGGGCGGTTGTCGGTCGAGGTGAACGTGACGATGCACCGACCGTCGCCGTCTTCCGGCTGGGCCAGGTAGATGCGGAAATCGCGCACGGTCGCGATGTAGCGGGTGCTGCCCGAGTCGATACCGCTGTCGCGGAGGATCTCGGCCGAGATCGCATCTTCGACGGTCTGCGGGAACGTGAGCTCGGGGTACTGCGCGGCCGCCGGATCCGCGGTGGCCGTCGGGGCCGACATGCTCGCCCCGATCGCGATGCCGATGCCGACCAGCGCGACCGCACCGACCGCCGAGAGCGCCCAACGTACGAGTCGGCCCGCCGTGGTGGCGCCCGGAGCGGTCCGGTCGTCGACGGACTCGGGCTCGACCGCGTCGGCCGGCGCCTGCGCCTCGGGCGTCGGGGCGGCTGCCCCCGACGTCTGCCCCACGCGCTCTTCGCCGCCGGCCACCCCGGACGCGGTCTCGTCCCGGTCGCGCTCTTCGAGCTCGGCGAGACGCGAGATCATGGCCGGCGTCGCGCTCGCCCCCTCGACGCCGTAGACCTGCTCGCGCAGGGCGTGGAGTTCGGCGGTGTGGTCCATGCGACGACTCTAGGGCCGCGGCGACGGTGCGGGGGCGGTCGCGTCGAGGGCATCGGCGGCGCCGACGAGCGCGAGATGCGACAACGCCTGCGGGGTGTTGCCCGCCTGCCGCTTCTCGGTCGGGTCGTATTCCTCGGACAGCAGCCCCAGGTCGTTGGCGACGGCGGTCAGCCGCTGCATGAGAGCCACGGCGTCGTCGCGCCGCCCGCTGTGCGCGTACTGCCCCACGAGCCAGAAGGAGCACGCGAGGAACGGATGCTCGTCGCCCGTCAGCCCGTCGACACCGGTGGTGCGGTAGCGCAGCAGCCACCCGTCGGGCATGAGCGTCTGTTCCATGCGCGCGACCGTGGCCAGCATGCGGGGATCGTCGTAGGCGCAGAAGCCGACCTGGGGCAGCACGAGCAGGGAGGCGTCGACCTCGTCGGTGTCGAAGTGCTGGGTGAACCATCCGCCCTCGTCGACGCCCCGGGCGTCGATGTCGGCGCGGACGCGATCGCGCAGCGCCCGCCAGGTGTCGACCTCACCGTCGAGGCCGCGCTCGTCGACGGCCCGGATGCCGCGGTCGAAGGCCGCCCACACCATCGCTCGCGAGTGGGTGAAGAAGTGCGGGTCCCCGCGCATCTCCCAGATGCCGAGGTCGGGCCGATCGACCCACTGGGCCAGCTGGTCGAGCAGCGCCCGCTGGAGGGCCCACGAGAAGCGCGTCTCCTCGACGCCGGCGTCACGAGCGGCCTCGAGCGCCACCATCACCTCGCCGATGACATCGGCCTGGTACTGGTCGACCGCACCGTTGCCGATGCGCACGGGGGACGCCCCGCCGTAGCCGGGCAGGCTGTCGACCTCCCGTTCCGGCAGATCGCGCTCGCCCGCCACGCCGTACATGATCTGCACGTCGGCCGGGTCTCCGGCGATCGCCCGCAGCAGCCAATCGCGCCAGCGGTGCGCCGCCTCGAGGTAGCCGTGGTCGATGTACGCGCTGAGGGTGAGGGCCGCGTCGCGCAGCCACACGTAGCGGTAGTCCCAGTTGCGCGAGCCGCCGAACGCCTCGGGGAGCGAGGTCGTGGCCGCGGCCACGATGCCGCCGGTCTCGGAATGGGTCAGTGCGCGCAGCACCATGAGCGAGCGCGTGACGAGCTGCGCGTGCGAGCCGGCCGACTGCACGCGCTCGGCCCACGCGGCCCACCACCGGCGGGTGCGCTCGAGAGTGGCATCCACGTCGACGGCGGCGGGCGCGCTCTTCCACGACGGCCCCCACGACAGCACCGAGTCGACGCTCTCGCCGGGCGACGTGGTCCACCGGCCCCGGTGAGCCGTATCGACGGCGATCAGCCGCGGACCGCGCACGACGACCGCGTCGGGACCCGCCACGGCAAGGATCGCGTGCTCGTCGGCGCTCCCCACCTGCTGCACCCACGGCACGGCCCGGGCGTAGTCGAAGCGCAGGCGCAGCTCGCTGACGAAGTCGACCCGCCCCGAGACGCCGACGACGCGGCGCGCGAGGGCCTCGACGCCCTCGTCGATCGGCATCCACTCGATGACCTCGGCGACACCGGTGGCGGTCTCCCACCGCGTGACGAGCACGAAGGTGTCGTCGTCGTAGCGCCGGGTGGACCGGGCGTCGGGGTCGGCCGGGCGCAGCGACCACGAGCCGTGCGAGTCGTCGCCGAGGAGCGCGCCGAACATGGAACCGCTGTCGTAGCGCGGCAGGCACAGCCAGTCGACGCTCCCCGCGCGCGAGACGAGGGCGGCGGAGCGGCAGTTGCTGAGCACGGCGTAGTCCTCGATGGGAGTCGTCATGCTCGGATTGTGGCAGAGGTCGCCGACATCGCGGCCGAGCATCGCGATAGTGGCTCCCCTGCGCTCGCTGCAAGCACGTCGGCGGTGTCGGAGGGGAGCGCTACGGTTGCCGCATGACGGCGGACACCACCCTGATCATCCTCGGCGCCTCGGGCGATCTCACCTCTCGCTTGCTCTTGCCCGCACTCGGTCAGCTGCTCACGCGCGAACCCGGTCGGTCGGTGCGCCTGCACGGCGCCGGCATGGACGACTGGACCGACGAGCGCTGGCGCGAGGTGGTTCGCGCGTCGTTCCAGACGACGGATGCCGCTGCCGCTTTCGCCGCGGTCTCCGAGACGACCTACTCGCAGGCCGACATCACGAAGGCCGACGACCTGCAGAAGCTCCTCGACGACGCCGAGGGCCGTCCGGCGCTCTACTTCGCCGTGCCCCCGGCCGTGGCCGAGAAATCGTGCCTCGCGCTCAGCGACGTCACCCTTCCCGCGGGCACCGTGCTCGCCCTCGAGAAGCCGTTCGGCACCGACGAAGCGAGCGCCCACCGGCTCAACCAGCAGCTGGCGAAGCTGGTGCCCGAAGACCAGGTCTTCCGCATCGACCACTTCCTCGGACGATCGACCGTGCTCAACCTGCTCGGGGCGCGCTTCGCCAACCGTCCGCTCGAGAGCGTCTGGTCGGCCGACGACATCGCCTCCGTGCTCATCGACTACCCCGAGCCCCTCGGGCTCGAGGGACGCGCCGGGTACTACGACGGCGCCGGTGCCCTGGTCGACATGATCCAGAGCCACCTCCTGCAGGTCATGGCATTCGTCACGATGGAGCCCCCGGCATCCCTCAACCAGCTCGATCTGCGCGACGCCACCTCGGCGGTCCTGCGGGCCACCCACGTGCTCGACGACGACCCCGTCCGCCACTCCCGGCGCGCCCGCTACACCGCCGGCGACGTCGGCGATCGTCACTTCCCCTCGTACGCCGACGAACCGGGCGTCGACCCCTCACGCAGGACCGAGACGCTGGCCGAGATGACGGTCGAGGTGCGCACCGCGCGCTGGCAGGGCGTACCCATCACCCTGCGCTCGGGCAAGGCGCTGAGCTCGCCGGACCGCGCCATCACCGTGACGTTCAAGCCGGTGCGCCACCTGCCCGGCGGCTTCCGCGGCGAGAGCGAACCCTCGGTGCTCGTCTTCTCGCTCGGCCCCGACACGATGAGCCTCGGCCTCAACGTCAACGGCGCCGACGATCCCCTCGAGCTCGAACGCGTGACCCTGGCCGCCGACCTCGGCGAGGGCGCGCTCAAGGCCTACGGCGAGGTCCTGTCGGGCATCCTCGACGGCGACGCGATGCTGGCGGTCCGCGGCGACGCCGCCGAGCAGTGCTGGCGCATCGTCCAACCCGTCATCGACGCATGGCGCAAGGACGAGGTTCCGCTCGACGAGTATCCGGCCGGCACCGCCGGTCCCACCGCGTGGAGCCAGTGACGCGGCGGTGACGTTCGCCGCGGTGGCGGCGCAATGGACGGGTTCGGGTCGGGCGGCGGCGTACCGGCGGGATCGGTCGGGCGGCTGCGCAGGACGGCCGGGTTTCCCGGACGGATGCCGTCACGGAGCGCGGCCGCGGAACCGACGCGCCCGCGTGGGCCGGCGAGCGTCCTTCGACGTCGGGGGCCGGCATCCGGGATCTGCTCGTGACGACGCACGGCGTCACACGGGAACAGATCGGGCCCGACCGTCGTTGACTGGTGCGGGTCAACGGAGTCCCTCACATCGTTTCGTCTCGCAGGAGGACCCATGTCTCTCGTACTCGATCGCACCGCCCCCACCGACGCCCCCATCCTTGACGTGCTCGCCGAGCGCTGGAGCACGCGCGTCTTCGACCCCGAGACGCCGATCGACGAGGCGGCACTGCGCTCCGCCCTCGAGGCCGCGCGGTGGGCGCCGTCGGGCATGAACTTCCAGCCCTGGCGCTTCATCGTCGCGCGCCGCGGCACCGCCGCTCACGAGAAGGTCGTATCCGCTCTCATGGGGTTCAACCAGGCCTGGGCCCCGGCCGCCGGCGCCCTGCTCGTCGTGCTCGCCGAGACCGAGACCGAAGACGGCGAAGCGCGCACGTGGGCGCTTTACGACACCGGCCAGGCCGCCGCGCACTTCACCGTGCAGGCGCACGCCGAGGGCCTCGCGACGCACCAGATGGGCGGCTTCGTCGCCGACGACCTGCGCGCCTCGTTCGACATCGACGCGCGCTTCCAGCCCGTCACCGTCATCGCCGTCGGTGCTCTCGGCGACGTCGACGCCGCCGAGGAGGGCCTGCGTCAGCGCGAGCTCGCCCCACGTGAGCGCCGTACCGTCGCGGACTCGCTGCTCGTCGACGACTGAGCCCACGGCATCCTGCCGCCCCGAGACCCGCCCCCGCAGGGCGCGTCTCGGGGCGGTTCGCTTTCAGGGCCGGGTCAGCGCTCGACGAGGACGCCGTCGGCGTCGGCCCACACATGGCGGCCGGGCGCGAAGACCACTCCGGCGATCGTGACCGGGACGTCGACCTCTCCGACGCCGTCCTTCGCGCTCTTGCGCGGGCTCGAGCCGAGCGCCTTCACGCCGAGCGGCAGGGTCGCGAGCGCGACGCGATCACGGATCGCGCCGTTCACGATGACGCCCGCCCAACCGTTCTCGACCGCGGAGGCGGCGATCATGTCGCCGACGAGCGCCGACTCGAGCGAGCCGCCCCCGTCGATCACGAGGACCGCCCCGTCGCCGGGCGTCGTGAGCGTCTGCTTCACGAGGGCGTTGTCGCGGTGACAGCGCACGGTGCGCACGGGGCCGTCGAAGGCGACGCTCCCGCCTAGGTCGATCAGCGGCAGCGAGAGCGAATCGAGCTCGTCCCCTCGCTCGTCGTACAGGTCTGCGGTCGCGATGCTCATGTCGGCCAGCGTACGTCGGGGCGCGGTGCCTGCGGCTCGAGCGGCGGGGGCGGCTGCTGAGGCGGGGCGGGTGAGAGGCGGACGCGCGTGCGAGGGCTTGCTGCGCGGGGCACCCCCACCCCGCGTCCCGGTGACCACCGCCCACCTCGCGAATAAACGCCCTCCCGAGGCGCAAACGCCGCGCCATGGCGTTTCTCACAGCGGAGAGCGTTTATCGACGTCGAGGGCACCGCGGCAGAGCGTTTCTCACGGCAGGAAGCGTTCATCAGCGTCGGGCCACCGCGCCGAGGCGCGCGCAGAAACGCCCGCCGCCACCGTTCCCGGGGCAGCGGGCGTTCTCGCTGGTGCTACTCGACGATCTCGGCGTCGATCACGTCGTCGTCCGCAGCGTCGTCGGGGGCGGCCGGCCCCGTGCTGACCAGCACGAGCGAATCGCCGTCGCTGGCTACGTCGACCCGCACGACGTCTCCGTCGCGCACCGTCCCGGCCAGGATCGCCATGGCGAGGCGGTTCTGAATCTCGGTCTGGATGAGGCGACGCAGCGGCCGGGCGCCGTACACCGGGTCGTATCCGCGCTCGGCGAGCCACGAGCGGGCGTCGGGCGTGACCGCCAAGCTCAGACGCCGCTCACGCAGACGCTTGTGCAGCGCGTCGACGGCGAGTTCGACGATCTGCGCGAGGTCGTCCTGGCTGAGGGCCTGGAAGATGACGATGTCGTCGAGGCGGTTCACGAACTCGGGCTTGAACGCCTGGCGCACCAGCGCCTGCACCTGCTCGCGCTTGGTATCCATCGACAGCGTGGGGTCGATGAGGATCGGCGAGCCGAGGTTCGATGTGAGGATCAGGATGACGTTGGTGAAGTCGACCGTGCGGCCCTGGCCGTCGGTGAGGCGACCGTCGTCCATCACCTGCAGCAGCACGTCGAACACCTCGGGGTGCGCCTTCTCGACCTCGTCGAGCAGGACGACGCTGTACGGGCGCCGCCGCACGGCCTCGGTCAGCTGACCGCCCGCCTCGTACCCGACATACCCCGGAGGGGCACCGACCAGGCGCGAGACCGAATGCTTCTCGCCGTACTCCGACATGTCGATGCGCACCATGGCGTGCTCGTCGTCGAAGAGGAAGTCGGCGAGCGACTTCGCGAGCTCCGTCTTGCCGACACCCGTCGGACCGAGGAACAGGAACGAGCCGACCGGCCGGTGCGGGTCGCTGATCCCCGCGCGCGAGCGACGAACCGCGTCCGACACCGCCTTCACGGCATCCCGCTGTCCGATCAGGCGTTTGCCGAGTTCGCGCTCGAGGTGCAGCAGCTTCTCGGTCTCACCCTGCAGCAGACGACCGACCGGGATGCCGGTCCACGCGGCGATGACCGCGGCGATGTCCTCATCGGTGACCTGGTCGTTGACCATGCGGTCCCCCGCGGGCTCCTCGCGCTCGGCGACCATGAGCTCGCGCTCGAGCGCCGGGATCTCGGCGTACAGCAACCGCGACGCGCGCTCGAGGTTACCCTCGCGCTGGGCGCGTTCGGCATCCACGCGGGCCGCATCGAGGCGCGTCTTGAGGTCACCGACGCGGTTGAGCGAGGCGCGCTCGCGCTCCCATCGCGCCTGCAGCTCGTCGAGATTGGCCTGCTCGGCGGCGAGGGTCTCACGGAGGGCGGCGAGGCGCTCCTTCGAGGCGTCGTCCTTCTCCTTCTTCAGCGCGAGCTCCTCGAGCTTGAGGCGATCGACGTGCCGGCGCAGCTCGTCGATCTCGAGCGGCGCGGAGTCGATCTCCATCCGCAGACGGGATGCCGCTTCGTCGATGAGGTCGATCGCCTTGTCGGGCAGCTGACGCGAGGGGATGTACCGGTTGGACAGGGATGCCGCGGCGACCAGCGCCGCGTCGGCGATGGCGACCTTGTGGTGCGCCTCGTACCGCTCCTTGAGGCCGCGGAGGATCGCCACGGTGTCCTCCACCGTGGGCTCGCCGACGTAGACCTGCTGGAAGCGGCGTTCGAGAGCGGCATCCTTCTCGATGAACTCGCGGTACTCGTCCAGCGTGGTCGCGCCGATCAGGCGCAGCTCGCCCCGCGCGAGCATGGGCTTGAGCATGTTGGATGCCGCGACCGAGCCCTCACCGCCGCCCGCGCCCATGAGCACGTGCAGCTCGTCGATGAACGTGATGATGCGTCCGTCGGACTCGGTGATCTCTTTCAGGACGCTCTTCAGGCGTTCCTCGAACTGGCCGCGGTACATCGCGCCGGCGACGAGCGCCGAGATGTCGAGTGACACCAGCTCTTTGTTCTTCAGGCTCTCGGCGACGTCGCCCGCGACGATGCGCTGCGCGAGGCCCTCGACGACGGCGGTCTTGCCGACGCCGGGCTCGCCGATGAGCACGGGGTTGTTCTTGGTGCGCCGGGTGAGTACCTGGCTGACGCGGCGGATCTCGCCGTCGCGCCCGATCACGGGGTCGAGCTTGCCCTGGCGGGCCCGGTCGGTGAGGTTGATGCCGAACTGCTCGAGGGCGCTGCGCGCGTCCTCCTGCCCCGGCTGCTGTGTGGCGTTCATGTGGTCTCCTGGAAGTGTTCTCGCTCACACTCAAACTTGAGCGGCGTTGACTCAAGTTTAGCAGCGAGGGTCCCGGGCGGCAATGGGGCCATCACCTTGCGCCCCGAAAGCACACGATCCGTCCGAGCGCACACGCTGCGCGCGCGCAGCACCGTGTCACCTCGTGCGGATCGTGTGATCTCGGGCGGCGAGAGGCAGCGGGAGCTCAGACGGGGACGGACTCGCGCACACCGGATGCCGCAGCCGCGGACTCCGCGCACGAGAAACGCGCGCGATACGCGGTCGGGGTCAGCCCCATCGTGCGGGCGAAGTTCTGTCGCAGTACCGCGGCGGACCCGAAGCCGCACTCCGACGCGATCCGGTCGAGGCCCAGGTCGGTCTCCTCGAGCAACCGCTGGGCGTGCAGCAGGCGCTGCCGGGCGAGCCATGCCGCCGGAGTGGCGCCGAGATCGGCCTTGAAGCGCCGGGCGAAGGTGCGCGGCGACATGTGCGCGCGCGCCGCGAGCAGGTCGACCGAGAGCTCGGCATCCAGGTTCTGCATCATCCACTCGGTGACCGGAGCGAGCGACAGCGAGGAGTCGATCGGGATGGGAGAGGCGATGAACTGCGCCTGACCGCCGTCGCGCTGGGGTGCCACGACCATGCGGCGGGCGATGCGATTGGCGAGCTCGGACCCCAGTTCCTGCCGCAGCAGGTGCAAGCTCGCGTCCAGCCCCGCGGCCGTGCCCGCGCTGGTGATGATGGTGCCGGACTGCACGTAGAGCACGTCGGGGTCGACCTCGATCTCGGGGTACATGCGCGCCATGACGTCGGCGTAGCGCCAGTGCGTCGTCGCGCGCCGGCCGGCGAGGATCCCGGATGCCGCGATCACGAACGACCCGCTGCAGACGCTCAGCAACCAGGCGCCGCGGGCGTGGGCTGCCCGGACGACGTCGAGCACGCGCGGATCGACGGACCCCCACTGCTCGCGCGGGATCGGAGCGAGAACGAGGATGTCGACGTCGGCGGCCGCCTCGAGCCCGCGCTCGACGTTCACCGAGAAGGCGATGTTCGACGGAACGGCGCCGGGGTCCGGAGTGACGATCCGGAAGTCGAAGTTCGGGATGCCGTCGTCGCTGCGGTCGAGACCGAAGGCCTCGCACGCGAGACCGAACTCGAACGGGGCGAACCCGGGCTGGATGACGACGGCGACCGAACGCATCGGAACCTCCGGTGTGGCAGAAAAAACGCGAACAGCGTCCATCATGCCACTCGTGGGCACGATTCCTCTAGACATAGTTTTTCTGCCATGGCTTATCTCATCGCTCTCGGCATCCTGTCTCTCGCCGGCATCGTCTCGACGCTCTGGCTTCTGCGCACGGACGGCTATCGCCGCGTGCCCACGGATACGCGTCGGGTGCCGCCGCGTGCCGACGAACCGGCCACCCCCGACGACGGGGAGCCGTCGACTCGACGGCGGACATCGGCGACGTCACCGACCCGGGCGGTGCGCACGACCCACCGCGCGGCCTGACACCGCGCTGCGGCGGCGCCGGATCGCGCTGATCAGCGCCCCGCGGCGACGAGCCCCGTCGGCGCCCGGCCGCGCGTCGATCAGCGCCCCGCGGCGACCGCCCGCTCGTACACGGCGATCATCGCGGCCGTGCGGGAGGACTGACGGAACCGCTCGGCGATCGACGCATCCGGCACGACAGGGGCACCGGCGGCGATGTCGGCCGCGGCGCGGCGCAGGGCGTCCGCGAGCGCCGGGACCGTGGCATCCGGGACCGTCCAGACCCCCGAGCCAAGCTCGGCGGCGATGTCGGGGTCGCTGACCACGGCGGGGGTGCCGAGCGACGCGGCCTCGAACACGGTCATCCCCTGCGTCTCGAAGCCGATCGAGGTCTGCACGACGGCGTCGGCGTCGGCGAGGCGTCGGAGGGTCTCGGCGTAGGGCAGACGCCCGGCGAAGGTGACCGAGGCCGTCGGCGTCGACCGCTCGATCAGCCGTCGCGCGGAACGCAGCTGCGCCCCACCGCCGACGATCTCGACCTCGGCGTCGATGCCCGAGGCGATGACCGCCTCGAGGAAGGGCAGCAGGCGCTTTTCGGGACTCATGCGTCCGAGCCAGATGAAGCGCGGACGACCGGGACGACGCTCCGCCGCCTCGGCGCTCAGGGCGGCGTCGAGCACGTCGTCGTCGATGCCGTTCCAGATGACGTCGACCGACTCGGTCACGCCGTGGGCTTCGAGACGACGCGCGAAGTGGCTCGAGGGCGCCGTGACGGCACGCGACAGACGCGCCAATCGGCGCAGGAACGCCCACCCGTCGGAGGCCGTGCTCTCGTGTCGGTCTCGGTGCGCAGCGTCCGACCGGCTCGGAGCCGTGTCGCGGGACGCCCGGCCGGCGGAAGAACCGCCCGGGAGAGCCCGCCGCGCCCACGCGTTCAGCGCGCGCAGCACCAGCCCGGGGAACGGTGCGGTCGATTCGATGCCGACATCGACGCGGTTGTGCATCGTGTGGACGACCGGGAGGCCGTGTCGCTGGGCGTACCGGTGCCCGATGAAGGCGCCCCAGAAATCGGCCTGCACGTGCACGACGTCCACGGGTAGGCGCGCGGCCATCTCGGCATCCAGGAATCGATCGGTGCGCACACCCGGCCACGTCAGCGCGTACTCGCGATCGGGCGTGATCGCCCACGAGGGCAGGTCGAGGTAGGCGCGGTCGTCGGGGGCGTCGCGATGCAGGCTCGGCGCGACGACGGTCACGACGTGTCCGGCCCGCTCGAGGAAGCGCTTCTGCAGCCGCATCGACACCTGCGCGCCGCCCAGCGATTCGAGGTGCTGGTCGGCGAACATCACGACGTGCACGCGATTACTCCGGGAGCGGGCGGCCGCGGTACAGGGCCTCGAACGTGTCGAGGGTGCGGGTGATGTCGTGCACGGCGACGGCGTCGAGCGACGCCTGCTGCATGCGCGTGCGCTCCTCGGGCGACGCGGTGAGCACGTCGGTCAGGCGCGCGGCGAGCTCGTCGGCGTTGCCCGGCTCGAAGAGGTAGCCGTTCTCGCCGTGGTGCACGAGGTGGGGCAGAGCGACCGCGTCGGCGGCGACGATCGGGAGACCGGATGCCATGGCCTCCATCGTCGCGATCGACTGCAGCTCGGCGATCGAGGCGATCGCGAAGACACTCGCCCGCGAGTACAGGGCGCGCAGGTCTTCCTCGGAGGCGTGGCCGTGGAACGTGACGCGCGCGGCGACGCCGAGCTGCTGGGCGAGCGCCTCGAGCTTGGCGCGCTGGTCGCCGCCGCCGACGACGTCGAAGGTGACGTCGAGCGCGGGATCGAGCTGCGACAACGCCCGGAGCACGACGTCGATGTGCTTCTCGGTCGTGAGGCGCCCCACGAAGAGGATGCGGTGGGCGTCGCGCGGGGTGAGGTCGGGACGGTAGTTCGACCGGTCGATGCCGCACGAGATGGGGATGACGCCGGAGATGTCGATGGTCGACTCGAGGAAGTCGGCCGCCTTGCGCGTCGGGGTGGTGACGGCGCGCGTCATCTTGAACGTGCGCTCCGCATCGGCCCACGCGAGCTTGACGAAGATGCGGTCGAGAAAGTCGGGGAGCGTGGTGAAGTCGAGGATGTTCTCGGCCATCACGTGGTTGGTGGCGACGACGGGGATGCCGCGCTTGCGCGCCTCGCGGGCGAGGCCCCGGCCGATGATGATGTGCGACTGGATGTGCACGACATCGGGCTTGATCTCGTCGAGGAGGAGGCGGGCGTAGTGCTTCGCGCGCCACGGCCACACGAACGTCAGCCAGTCGTGCGGCAGGAACCGGTACGCCGGGAGCCGGTGCAGCGTCATCGGCTGCCCCTCGATCGTCTCGGTACGCCGACCGGCGTTGCCGTGACCGGCGCTGGGGGCCGCGACGTGGACGTCGTGTCCGCGGGCGACGAGACCCGCCGCGAGTCGCTCGGCGAAGCGGGCGGCGCCGTTGACGTGCGGGAGGAAGGTGTCGGCTCCGATGAGGATGCGCAGCGGCCGCTCGGGGGTGTTCTCGGCCAAGGATGCCGCCGAGGCGTCGGGGGATGCGGGGGGCGTGGGATGGTCGGCGGGCGTCGCAGGAGTGGTCACGGGTGGTGAGGCCTATCTGTGCGGCGGACGGTTCGCACGGTGCGGGTCATGCGCCCGTCCACTGTACCCGAGCGGGTTTTGCGGCCCCGGAGGCCGTCCACAGGTGTCGCCGGCCTCGGCGGCGGCACCGCAGGCCCGGATCCGCCCCGCACCGTGAGACCCCGGCCCCGCACCACGAAGCCCGCCCGGTGCGGGACCGAGCGGGCTTCGACGGGGACGGGGGCGACCGGCGCTATGCCCCGCCGTCGAGTCGGGGGTCCGGAGCGGGCGAGCCGTGCGCCGGACGGGGCGGACCGTCGGTGCCGGCGGGCGCGCGCACCTCGGATGCCGCGGCCGCCATCGCCGAGACCACGACCGCGTCGTCGCCGGCCGGCGCATGCCGCGGGTCGACGGCCCCGGCGACGCCGGTGTCGAGGTCGGCATCGAGGTCGGCGCTCGCCTGCTCGAACTGCGAGCGGTAGAGGCGGTAGTAGGCGCCCTCGGCGGCGATGAGCTCGTCGTGCGTGCCCTTCTCGACGATGTCGCCGTGCTCCATCACGAGGATGAGGTCGGCATCGCGGATCGTCGACAGGCGGTGCGCGATGACGAAGGAGGTCCGCCCCTCGCGCAGCGCCGCCATCGCCTGCTGCAGCAGCAGCTCGGTGCGGGTGTCGACCGACGAGGTCGCTTCGTCGAGGATCAGCACCGAGGGGCGTGCGACGAAGGCGCGGGCGATCGTGATCAGCTGCTTCTCACCCGCCGAGACGTTCGCGGCGTCTTCGTCGAGCACGGTGTCGTAGCCCTCGGGCAGCGAGTGCACGAACTGGTCGACGCGCGTGGCGACCGCCGCCTCGACGATCTCGTCGTCGGTGGCGGTCTCGCGGCCGTAGCGGATGTTGTCGCGGATGCTGCCCGCGAACAGCCACGGATCCTGCAGCACCATGCCGGTCCGCGAGCGCACGTCGTCGCGGCGGAGGTCGGCGATGTTCTGTCCGTCGAGCAGGATGCGCCCGCCGTCGAGCTCGTAGAACCGCATGATCAGGTTGACCAGCGTCGTCTTGCCGGCCCCCGTGGGTCCGACGATCGCGACAGTCTGCCCGGGCTCGACCCGGAACGACAGATCGGTGATGAGCGGACGGTCGGGCGTGTACGAGAAGCGGACGTTCTCGAACTCGATGACGCCCCGCCCGTCGACGTGCGCGGGCGCGTCGACGGCGTCGGGGTCTTGCTCGTCGGCGTCGAGCAGGGCGAAGACGCGCTCGGCCGACGCGGTGCCCGACTGCACGACCGCCGCCATGCCGCCCAGCTGCGACAGCGGCTGGGTGAACTGCTGCGAGTACTGGATGAAGGCCTGCACGTCGCCCAGGCGGATCTGGCCGCCCGCGACCATGAGTCCGCCGAGCACGGCGATGCCGACGTAGGTGAGGTTCCCGACGAACATCATGCCCGGCATGATCATGCCGGACAGGAACTGGGCCTTGAAGCTCGCCTGGAACAGCTCGTCGTTCTCGACCTCGAACTTCTCGCGGGCGTCTTTCTCGCGGCCGTACACCTTGACCAGCGCGTGTCCGGAGAACGACTCCTCGACGCGGGCGTTCAGACGGCCGACCTTCTTCCACTGCTCGCCGAAGGCCTTCTGCGACTTGGGTCCGATGACGCCGAAGATCACCGCCATGAGCGGCAGCGACACCAGGGCGACCAGGGCGAGCTGCCACGAGATGGTGAACATCATGATGAGCACGCCCACGACGGTCAACACCGAGGTGAGGGCGCTCGACAGCGATTGCTGCATCGTCTGCGTGATGTTGTCGATGTCGTTGGTGACGCGTGAGATCAGCTCGCCGCGCTGCACCTTGTCGAAGTACGACAGCGGCAGACGGTTGATCTTCGCCTCGACGTCTTCGCGCAGACGCCACATGGTGCGCACCATGATGACGTTGATGACGTAGCCCTGGATCCACGACAGCAACGACGAGCCGACGTAGATGGCGAGCACGGTCACCACCACCATCCGCAGCGCGTCGAAGTCGACGCCCGCCCCCACCGAGAAGGTGTTCATCGCCCCGACGATGTTGGCGATGTCGGTCTGACCGGCCGCGCGCAGCGCCTCGACGACCTGCTCCTGCGAGGTTCCCGCGGGGAACTGCTCGGCGAGGCCCTTCGAGACGACGCCCTCGAAGATGATGTTGGTCGCGTCGCCGAGCACGCGCGGGGCGAGCACGGCCAGGACGACGCCGAGGGCGCCCAGCAGCGAGACGAAGGCGAACGACCAGGCGTAGGGCCGCAGCAGGCCGATGAGCCGACGGAAACTCGGCCCGAAGTTCGAGGCCTTGCCGGGAGCGACGCTGTCCCAGTCGCCGGAGTTCAGGCGCGCCTGCTCGCCGAGCTCGAGTTCGGCGCGGTCTTCTTCGGTGAGCGCATCGGTCGTGCTCATGCCTCCACCCCCAGCTGCGATTCGACGATCTCGCGGTAGGTGCTGCTGGTCTGCAGCAGATGTTCGTGGGTGCCGACGCCGGCCATGCGGCCGTCTTCGAGGACGACGATGCGATCGGCGCCGGTGATGGTCGACACGCGCTGTGCGACGACGATCTTGGTCACCTCGGGCAGTTCGTGCCAGAGGGCTTGACGGAGGCGCGCATCGGTCGTGAGGTCGAGCGCCGAGAACGAGTCGTCGAAGACGAGCACCGCCGGTCGGTGCACGATGGCCCGCGCGATCGCCAGGCGCTGGCGCTGCCCTCCCGAGACGTTGGTGCCGCCCTGCGCGATGCGCCCCTCGAGGCCGCCCTCCATCGCTGCGACGAAGTCACGACCCTGGGCGATCTCGAGGGCGCGCCACAGTTCGTCGTCGGTCGCGTCTTCGCGCCCGAACCGCAGATTGGATGCCACGGTGCCGCTGAACAGGAACGGCCGCTGCGGCACGAGGCCGATGCCCTTCCACAGCAGGTCGAGATCGGCTTCGCGCACGTCGACCCCGCCGACCCGCACGGCACCCGCCGTGACGTCGAAGAGGCGGGGGATGAGCGAGACGAGCGTGGTCTTGCCCGCTCCGGTCGAGCCCACGATCGCGACGGTCTCGCCCGGTCGGGCGCGGAAGCTGATCCCGGACACGACGGGCGACTCGGCTCCGGGGTAGGCGAAGGCCACGTCGTCGAACTCGACCGCGCCGGCATCCGGGAACGCGGTGACCGGGTCGGCGGGACGCTCGAGGGTGGAGTGACTGTCGAGCACCTCGCCGATCCGTTCGGCCGAGACGGCGGCACGCGGGATCATCACCGTCATGAAGCTCGCCATGAGCACGCCCATGAGGATCTGCGCCACGTACTGCATGAAGGCGAAGAGGGTACCGATCTGTACGCCCCCGGCGTCGACCTGGATGCCGCCGAACCAGATGACCCCGACCACGGTGACGTTGAGCACGAGCATCGCGAGGGGGAAGAGCAGGACGAACAGCGAGCCCACCTTGCGCCCGACGATCATGATGTCGGTGTTGGCCCCGCGGAAGCGCTCTTCTTCGATGTCTTCGCGGACGAAAGCCCGCACGACGCGCACACCGGTGAGCTGCTCGCGCATGATGCGGTTCACCGCGTCGAGCTTGGACTGGTAGCTGCGGAACAGCGGCACCATGCGGGCGATGATGAGGCCCGCGGCGACGAGCAGGGTCGGCACGGCGACGGCGATCAACCAGCTGAGACCGACGTCTTGCTGCAGCGCCATGAAGATACCGCCGAGGGCCAGCAGCGGCGCGCTGACCAGCATGGTGGCGCCCATCATCGCCAGCATCTGCACCTGCTGCACGTCGTTGGTGTTGCGGGTGATGAGGGAGCCGGCGCCGAACTGCGAGAGTTCGCGCTCGGAGAAGCCACTCACTTTCTCGAACACGTCACGGCGGATGTCGCGACCGGCCGCCATCGCCGCGCGGGCGGCGAAGTAGGTGGCGATGATCGACGCCGTGATCTGACCGAGCGAGATGGCGAGCATGAGCATGCCGCGCGACCAGATGAACCCCGTATCGCCGCGGGCGACACCCTGGTCGATGATGTCGGCGTTGAGGCGCGGCAGGTACAGCGACGCCATCGCCGCGGCGAACTGGAACAGCAGCAGCGCGAGCAGCAGCCAGCGATAGCGGGTGAGATAACGGATGAGGAGCTTGCCGAGCACGGGGACCTCCGGGCAGGTCGGGCGCGGTCGCCGTGACCGCGCGATACAGCCTGGCACTAACCTCCGACACCGGCGACCCCTGCCGCCGTGGGAGCGTTCTCTGCCCGCGAACACGCGGCCCCCGACGCACGCCGACCGCTGGTCGGACGCCGCCCCTCGAGGCGTCCCGCGCGCCTGCCGCCCGCGTGCGAAACCGCCCCCGGCGAGGGCCCGGACGCCGGTGCCTCCCGTTCGCACCAGAGGCACCGGTGAGGGCCAGGTCGCCGGGGAGCCGGCATCCGGAATCGAGGGCCTCGCGGTCAGCGATCCCCCTCGATCCACCGCGCGACGACGCCCCCGAACACCTCCCAGTTGGCCGCGCGGCCGAGACCGCCGTGGTCGAGGTCGACCGGCTCGATGCGCAGGCGTCCCTCGATGCGCGCGCGCCAGTCGGCGTCGCGCCGCGCGGCGGTGGCCGTCGCGACGCCCCGGGCCGCCGCGACCAGCAGCGTGTCGGCGCGCACCGAGCCGGTCAGCGCCGGGATCGACAGCCGCAGGTGGCGGGCGAAGGTGGCGATCAGCCGCTCCCGCGCCTGGGCGTCGAGATCGGCGAGCACGGGATCGTCGCCGATGCCGCGGACGAACCCCGCCACCTGCTCGTCGATCGGTGCGTCGATCTCGTCGCCCGTCCCGTCGGCGTACGCGTCGAGAAGGACGATGGATGCCACCTCGTCGCCGAGCCGCGCGGCGACGGCGTAGGCGAGCTGGCCGCCGAACGACCACCCCAGCAGGTGGTACGGACCGTGCGGGCGGACGGCGCGGATGCGGGCGATCTGGTCGGTGACGATGGCATCCACCGAGGGCAGCTCGGGTCCGCCCGACAGTGCGGGGTCCTGCAACGCGTACACGGCGAAGCCGGGATCGAGGTGCCGGCAGAGGCCGGCGTACGCCCACCCGAGGCCGCCGGCGGGTTGCAGGCAGAACACGGCCGGGCCCTCGGCGTCACGCAGACGCAGCACGGGGGCGAACATGGTCTCGCTGCGCTCTCCCGCCGCGGCGCGCGCGAGCCCTGCCACGGTCGGCGCCCCGTAGAGGTCGCGGACGCCGAGGTCGAGGCCCGACGACGACCGCAGCCGCGAGACGACCCGCACGGCGAGCAGCGAATGACCGCCGAGCAGGAAGAAGTCGTCGTCGCGGCCCACCTCGTCGAAACCCAGCACCTCGGCGATCGCCTCGGCGATCAGGTACTCGACGTCGCCGATCGGGCGCTGCCGCTCGACCGACTCGCGCACGGGCTCGGGCAGGGCCCGCACGTCGAGCTTGCCGTTGACGGTCAGCGGCAGCTCGGCCACGGCCGTCACCGTGGCGGGCACGAGGTAGTCGGGCAGCCGCGACCGCAGGGCGGCGGTGATCTCGACGGCCGCCACGGGGGCACCGTCGGGCACGACGTAGGCCGCGAGCTCGGTCCCCCGCGGCCCGCGCACCGGCACCACCGCGGCCCGCCGCACCCCGTCGAGTCCGACGAGGGCCGAGGCGATCTCGGCCGGCTCCACGCGGTGTCCGCGGATCTTCACCTGGTCGTCGGTGCGGCCGAGATAGGTGATCAGGCCGTCGGCGCCGACCATCGCGAGGTCGCCCGTGCGGTACATCCGCTGCCCCGGCATCCCGAACGGATCGGCGACGAAGCGCTCGGCCGTCAGGTCGCTGCGGCCGAGGTACCCGCGGGCGATGCCGACCCCCGAGAGGTACAGCTCACCCGCGACCCCGGGCCGCACGGGTCGCAGGCCCTCGTCGAGCACCCGCGCGACCGTGCCGGTGATGGGGCGGCCGATGGTCGAGGTCGCGCGCTCGTCGACGTCGGCGCCGAGCGCGTTGATCGTGTACTCGGTCGGGCCGTACAGGTTGTAGCCGTGCACGCCCGGCGCCTCGCGCAGGGCCGTCCACAGCGCGTCGGGCACGGCCTCTCCCCCGAGCGAGACGAAGACGACGCCCGGGCCGTCGGCGGTGGGATCGGCGCAGCGGGGGCGGTCGAGGAGCCCCTCGTCGACCAGGATGCCGCCATAGCTCGGCGTCACGTCGAACCCGTCGATGCGGTGCTCGTCGAAGTACGCCAACAGGGCGCGCGGGTCGCGGCGCATGTCATCGTCGATCACGTGGACGCTGTGGCCTTCGAGCAGCCACAGCAGCTGCTCCCACGAGGCGTCGAAGGCGAACGACGTGGTGTGCGCGATCGCGAGCCGCCGCCCGCCGACGGCGGCCACGACGGGCGAGAAGATCTCGGCCCGGTGGTTGACGAACATGTTCGTCAGGCCCCGGTAGGGCACGGCGACGCCCTTCGGCGTGCCGGTCGACCCCGAGGTGAAGATGACGTAGGCGAGGGCGTCGAGCGCCCGCTCCGGCTCGACGAGGGGTCCGTCGCCGGCCGCGTCGGGCGGTACGACGCGCAGGCCTGCGGGCACGGCATGCTCGGTCACGACGACGGCCGGGTCGGCCTCGCGCAGGATGTCGACGACGCGCGCCTCGGGCAGGGTGGGGTCGATCGGGACGTACGCCGCGTGGGCGGCGAACACGGCGAACAGGGCGACGATCATGCGCTCGTCCCGGGGCAGGAAGAGCGCAACGCGGGACTCCGGCCCGATCCCGGCGTCCTGCAGGGCGGTCGCGAGGAGCGTGGCCCGCTGCACGAGCTCGGCGAAGGTCCACCGCACGCGGCCCGCGACGACGGCGAGCCCGTCGGGGTCGACGAGGGCCCGCCGCACGAGCAGCTGCCACACCGTGGCGTCGAGGAGCGCCGCGTCGTCGCCACCCGGCGTCGCGCCGACGAGGGCGGCCGCGTCCCGGTCGCCCGGGTCGCCGACGTCGAGGGCGGCGAGCGGGCCGGTGTGGTGGGCCAGCCCCTCGAGCGCCCGGACGAACGCGGCGGCGACGCGCTCGGTCGCGCGCTCGGCGTCGTCGTCGCTCGGCCATGCTCCCGGCCGCGACATGACGCGGATGCGGGCACCCGCGTGCTCGTCGCCCGGGTTCACCACGACGGTGAGCGGGTAGTGCGTCGCGTCGCGGACCGTCTGCGCGCGCTGGCGCAGGGCGCCGTCGGGCCCCAGCCGCTCCGTGGGCGGGGTGACGGGGATGTTCTGGAAGACGAACAGGGTGTCGAACAGCTCGCGGTGGCCGGAGACCGCGAGGATCTCGGACAGCGGCACATCGGGGTGGGCGAGCATCACGCGGCGGAACCGCGTGAGGTCGTCGAGGTGGCTCTGCACGTCGGCGCCGGGACGCACCTCGACCCGCACCGGCACGGTGTTGAACAGCAGACCGAGCAGGTCGTCGATCCCCGGGATCTCGGGCGGGCGGCCCGAGGTCACGGTGCCGAACACGACGTCGCTACGCCCGGTCTCGTACCGGAGCGCCAGCGCCCAGGCCAACTCGTACACCGCGCTGAGCGGGGCGCGCGCCGCGGACCCGGCCTGGCGGAGCCGGCCCGTCAGGGCCGGGTCGAGCGTGAGCACGCGCTCACGCGAACGCCGGTCGGCGGCCGACGGCGACGGAGCGACCAGAGTCGGCCCCTCGATGCCCGCCACCGCCTCGCCCCAGGCCGCGCGTGCCGCGGCCCGGTCACGGGCCGCGAGCCACGAGACGTACGCCGCGTACGGCGGCCCCGACCGCTCGGCCGCCGCCCCCTGCCGGGTGTACTCGTCGAGGATGCCGCGCAGGAACCGCCAGATCGACCATCCGTCGAGGATCGCGTGCTCGACGGTCAGCACCCACGTGTGCTGCAGACCGTCCGGAGACGTCAGCAGGCCGAACCGCAGGAGCGGCCCGTCGCCGTCGAAGCCGTGCGCGCGCTGCGCGGCGAGGAACGTCTCTCGGTCGTCGCCCCTCCGCACGTCCCATGCGATGACGGGCGCTCTCGGCACGACGAGCACCGTGCGCTCGCCGACGCGGCCGAAGTGGCCCGCCACGTGCGGGTGCTGCGCGATGGCGCGCGCGGCCGCGGCGCGCAGCGCCGCGACGTCGAGCGGGCCCGTCAGCTCGGTGATCGTCTGCGACAGGTACACCTCGGTGTCGCCGGAGAGGTCGCGGTGGAACAGCAGCCCTTCCTGCAGACCCGTCGCCGGGTGCACCGCGTGCAGCGGCCCCGCCGTGCGCTCGAGGTCGCGGATCGCGGCGGCGCCGACCCCCGCCGTGTCCTGCACGCGCGCGTCGGCCGGGCGCACGATCGCATCGAGCGTGCTCGGTGCGGTGCCCGGGGTGACGTGTCGGGCGATGGATGCCGCGAGCGCGGCCGCCTCACGATGCCCGGCGACCGTCACCCGCCAGCGGTCGCCGACGGGGCTCGCGGTCACGGCCACGCGACCCGGGGCGGGCGCGACCGGCCGGTCGGACACGTGGATGTCGATGTGCGCGTCGGGGTGCACCAGGCCGTCGAACACCCCCGGGGTGTGCGGGCTCAGCTCGCCGGCGATGGCGTAGTCGCGCGCGGCCTCGGCGGTCGGATCGGCGATCGTCCCGTCGCCGCGCAGGAAGGCAGGGAAGACCCGACGGCGCACGCCGACGGCGGACGCCCGAGGCGGGTCGTCGCGGTCGGGCTCGCCGACCATCGCCACGGCGGGGCCGCTCACCAGGTCGGAGAGGGCCGACAGCACGGCGCGGCGCAGCGCGATCACGGTGGCCGGCGCCGCAGACAGGTCGACGTGCGCCGACGCCGCGGGGTCGAGGGCCGCCCAGGTCGCGTCGGGCGCCGACGCAGACGCCGACTCGATCACGTCGAGCCACGCCTCGGCGGCGTCGACGATCTCGAGGTCGTCGGCGCGGCGCACACGCTCGTCGGCATACGCGGCGGCCTCATGGGTGCCGCGCACCGCGCCGGTCGAGAGCGCACCGAGCAGCGCGGGCCAGGACTCGTCGTCGATCGCCTCGGACGCCGCGGTGAGCAGCACGCCGTCGGGCGCGGCCGACGCAGCGATCGTGCGCCCGGCCGTGGGATCGGGATGCCGCGGCGCGGCCGTGACCTCGGCGGCGGCGAGCAGCTCGTCGAGCGTGAGCGGGACGTACGCGTCGCCGTCGCGGCGCGTGCCGACGGCGTCGCTCGTCGCGTACACCGCGACCAGCGCGGCGGCGACCCGGTGCGCGGGAAGGGCGACCCGCCGCTGCGTCACGGCGGCGCTCGACGGCTGCAGCGCGGGGCGACGCCCGGTCGCGCGGGTCAGCGCGAGATCGTCGGCGGGGGCCGCGGCATCCCCCGTCAGGGCGATCAGGGTGAGCACGACGGACTCGAGCAGGGCCGACACGGTCTCGGGCGCGAAGATCTCGGTGCGGAAGAGCACGTCGACCACGAGGCCGTCGTCGCCCTCGCCGATGGCGAACGTGAGGTCGAACTTGGCCGAGGGCTCGGCGTCGTGGCGCACCTCGGCGACGACGTCGCCCAGACCGACCGACCGGGTGCGGCGGTCGACCTCGGCGATCATGACCTGGAAGAGCGGGTGCACACCCGCGACGCGCGGGGGCGCGACCTCGGCGACGAGCTCGTCGAACGGCACGGCTCGGCGCTCCCATGCGTCGAGCGCCCCGTCGCGCACGCGGGCGAGCACGTCGCCCACCGTCGACGTGCCGGTCAGGTCGGTGAGGCTCACGACGGTGTTGAGGAACAGGCCGACGCCGGCGACGTCGTCGTCGCGCAGGTCGGCGACCAGGCCCAGCGGGATCCGGTCGCCCGCTCCGCGCGAGCGCAGCGCCAGGGCGACGGCCGCGTTGAGCAGCATGAGGCGCGACACCCCGAGTCGGCCCGACGCCTCGGTCAGCGCCCGCGCGACCCAGGCGGGGAGCAGGTGCTCGTGCTGGGCCGCGGCCGAGCTCGGCGCGGGGCTGCGCGGCCGGTCGAGGGGCAGAGGGATCGCCGCCGGCATCTCGGCGAACAGCGGCGCAAGCCCCTCGGCCGACAGGCTGGGCGGCTCCTCCGCGAACGCGGGCGGTTCGGGCCACACCGGCGCGCGGCCCGCGAACCGCTCCCCGTAAGCCTGCTCGAGGTCGTCGAGGATCGTCGGCATCGACTGCCCGTCGGCCGCGACGTGATGCACGACGATCACGACGTGCCGCGCGTACACGGCGGCCGCCGCCGGCACCTCGCGCCGGGGGTCGGGGGCGAGCGGAAGGCGCCCGTCCCACTCGTCGGCCGACCGGTCGACGACGCGTGCCCCCGCGGCATCCCGCACGTTCTCGACCCATCCGTCGCCGGTCTTGTCGAACGACGTCCGCAGGCTCGCATGGCGATCGACGACGTCGCGGAACGCGGCGGCGAAGATCTCGACGTCGACACGGCCCTCGACGATCCGCAGCACGAGGGGGATCGCGTACGCGGCGGGCGAGTCCTCGAACTCGGCGAGGAACAGCATGCGCTCGCGCGCGCCCTGCACCCGTGCCGTCTCGATCACGTCGTCGGTCATGCCCTTCCCTCTCCTGCGCCGACAGCTTCTCGGTCCGGCGCGATGTCGTCTGCCGCCCCGACGACACCGGGGCCACTCCCGGCGTGCACCACATCGTCGATCTCGGCGATCAGACGACGCAGTCCCTGCTCCGCGTCGACAGGCAGGGCCATCCGGTGGACCACGACACGCACCGTGTCGTGGGCGACCTCGACGGCGGCGAGCCGCCCGTCGGCCACGCTGACGCCGTCGCCGGGAGGCACGTCGTCGACCTGGAACGCCCGCCAGAGCCGGGCACGGCTGCGGTCGAGGCGCACGCGCAGCTCGGGACGCCCGGCGACGACCGCGGCGAGCGCACGGCGCGCCGCGGCGGCATCCACCGCGCCCAAAGGCTCCGAGACCACCATGTCGTCGACGTCGAGACCGTCCGTGCGCGCCGCCACGACGACCGCCGGCAGCGGAACGGCCCGCTCCGCCGCCGCGGGCGCGCACCGCAGTGCGAGCCCCTCGACGGTGCGGGTCTCGAAGAGGTCGACGACCGCCACCGGGATGCCACGGCGTCGAGCCGCGGCGACGACGGCGATCGCCGAGATGCTGTCGCCGCCGAGGGCGAAGAAGTCGGCGTCGGCCGGCACCGACCCGGCCCCGAGCGCCTCGGCGAACGCCGCGGCCAGCGCCGACTCGGTCGGCCCCGCAGGGGGACGGCCCGCGGCGGCCGTCGGCACGCGGTCGAGGGTGGGCAGCGCCGCGCGATCGAGCTTGCCGTGCGGGGTGAGGGGCAGCACCGGCACCTCGGTGAGGCGCGCGGGCACGAGCGCGGCCGGGACGACCCCCGCGGCGTGGGCCCGCACGGCCTCGGGCGCCGCGCGGCCCGTGTAGACGGCGACGAGCGTGCCCGCGACGACGAACGCGGCCGCGGCCTCGACGCCGGGCGCCGACGTCAGCGCCGCCTCGACGTCGCCGAGCTCGATGCGCTGGCCGCCGACCTTCACCTGCTGGTCGCGGCGGCCGAGGTAGTCGATCGTGCCGTCGGGGCGCTGCCGGGCGCGGTCGCCGGTGTCGTACATGCGCGCGCCGACGTCGAACGGGTCGGCCACGAAACGTTCGGCCGTCAACGTCGGCCGGTTCGCATAGCCGCGGGCGAGCTGCACGCCGCACAGGTAGAGGTCGCCCACGGCGCCGGGCACGACCGGACGGAGCTCAGCGTCGAGGATGCGGCATCCCACCCCCGCGATCGGCAGGCCGATGCCGATCGGCCGGTCGGCGCTGACGCGCAGGGCGGCGGTGACGTCGACGGCGGCCTCGGTGGGCCCGTACAGGTTGTCGACGCGCACGCCCGGAAGCAGCTCGATCAGCCCGCGCAGATGCCCGGGGGTCAGCGCCTCGCCGCTGCAGACGATGAGGCGCAGGCTCTGCGCCACCGCGGCCGCCGTCTCGCGTGCGCCCGACAGGTGCTCGAGAAAGGCGGCGAGCACCGAGGGCACGAAGTGCACGACCGTGGCGTGCTCCGCCGTGATCGCGGCGGCGATCGCGGCCGGGTCGCGGTGGGCGTCGGGCGGGGCGACCGCCTGGCGCGCGCCCATGACCGCCGGGAGGAACAGCTCCCAGAGCGACACGTCGAAGGTGAAGGGGGTCTTGTAAAGGATGACGTCGTCAGCGCCGATCCCGTGCAGACCGGGGGCCGCGAGCAGGCGGTTCACGATCGCGCGGTGGCTGACCACCACGCCCTTCGGCCGTCCCGTCGAGCCCGACGTGAACAGCACGTAGGCCGCGTCGTCGGGCAGCGGTGCCGTCGGCTCGGCGACCGCGGCCGAACGATCGGGCACGCCGTCGAGCACGACCTCGGCGCCCGCGTCGGCGACGACGGCTGCGCGTCGCGCGCCCGGCCACGCGGGGTCGATCGGCACGTACGCCGCACCGGCGAGCACGATCCCGTGCACGAGGTCGACCTGCGCGGGGCCGCGGGCGACGCACACCCCGACGACCGCGCCGGGCCCGATGCCCCGGGCGGCGAGGACCCCCGCGATGCGATGGGCCTCGGCAGAGGCGCGGGGCGCGATGAGCTCCGCGAGGGTCGTGTCGCCCCGGTCGATCGGGTCGGATGCCGCCAGCATCTCGCGAACTGCCGCATCGGCCATCTCGACGCCCTCCAGCGCCGCGCAGACGTGCCGCAGGAAGCGCTCGGCCTCGTCGGGCACGAGGGCGTCCGTCGCGTACTCGAGCTCGACGGCCACGTCGGCGCCGACCTCGGCCACGGTGACCGTCGCGTCGAACTTGGCCGTGCCGGTCGAGATCGGAACGCGCGTCCCCTCGCGCACGCCCCAGGCCAGACGGTCGAGGCGCCGCGACTGGTGGACGACCATGATGCGCGGGGCCGCGCGGTCGCGCAGCTCCGGGGCGGCGGTTACCAGGTCGGCGACGTCGGCCCGGGTGTCGAGGGCCGCGACGATCTGCGCGCGCAGGTCGAGCTCGCGCCCCACCGCGAACAGGGTCGTGGTGACGTGGCATCCGACGAGGCCGTCGTCGGGCGTCGTGCGCGCAACGGGGGCGGCGATCAGCAGCCGCGACGGGCCGCCCAGGCGCTCGACCGCGGTCGCGACGGCACGGACGGCGAGCTCGAAGACGGTCGCCTCGCCCGAGCGACGGCGCACCGCCTCGACAGACGACCCGGTGAGCACGCGCGTGCGCGTCGCCCCGGCACGTCCGAAGCCCGCCGTGGTGGTCGCCCAGCCGGGGATGTCGGCCCGGTCGGGCAGGGGTCCGAGGCGGGTCAGCGCGTCGACCGCGCTCTCGCCCGTCGGCGCGTCGACCGCGGCGTCGGCGGGGCGCCAGACGGGGGCGGTCCCCGCGGCGCGAGCGCGCATGGCCTCCGAGACCGTCTGCAGCAGCACGGGCTCGGATGCCTCGTCGACGGCGCTGTGGTGCAGCGCGATGACCAGCAGCCAGCCGTCGTCGCGCGGGCTCAGCCCCACGCGGATCGGGATCTCGGATGCCAGGTCGAACGGCCGCCGCACGAACGCCTCGACGGCGGCGGTCTCTTCGACGACCGGGCGCGCCCGCGGATCGTCGGCCGCGAGCCGCTCGGCGACCAGGGCGTCGGGCCCCGGCGACAGCAGGGTGCGCAAGGCCGGATGCCGCCGCGTCGTGTCGGCGAGGGCCTGGGCCAGGGCGGGTCGGTCGGGCTCGTCGTCGAAATGGAACGCGAGGGGGACGGTGTAGGTCGCGGCGGTCGTGTCGAGCTGCGAGGCGAGCCACATGCGACGCTGACCGGGGGTCGCGGGGAACCGGGCGGCCTCGTCTGCCGCGTCGGTTGGGCGCTTGCGGACCGCCGCGGCCCCGGCGTGCTCGACGAACCGGGCGAGCTCGGCGACCGTGGGGTTCTCGAACACCGCGCGGGTCGGTACCGTGCGCTGCAGGGCGCGCGACAGGCGGTTGGCCAACCGCACCGCGGCGAGCGAGTCGCCGCCGAGGGCGAAGAACCCGGTGTCGGGCCCGATCTCGGCGGCGTCGATGCCGAGCACCGCGGCGATCTCTTCGGCGACGGGGCGCTGCGCGTCGGTCAACGTGCCCGCGTCCGCCGGGGTCTGCGCCGGCTCGGGCAGCGCGGCGCGGTCGACCTTGCCGTTCGCGGTCGTCGGCAGCGCGTCGAGGGCGGTCACCCACGCGGGCACCATGTGCCGCGGCAGGGTGTCGGCCGCGCGCTCACGGGCCGCCGCCTCGACCTCGGTCGCCGAGGCGTCGGCGCCCGGCACGACGTACGCGTGCACCCGCGCCCCCCGCACGACGACGACGCACGCACGCACGCCGGGGGCGGCGGCGATCGTCCGCTCGATCTCTTCGAGCTCGACGCGCATGCCGCCGATCTTGACCTGGTTGTCGGCGCGTCCGAGGAACTCGAGCTCGTCGCCGTTCCAGCGCGCGCGGTCGCCCGTGCGATACAGCCGAGGGGTGCTCGCCGGGTCGGCGGGGTCGTGGAAGGGGTTCGCCACGAAGCACGACGCGGTGAGGCCCGCCGCGCCGACGTAGCCCCGGCCCAGCAGGTCTCCCGCGGCGTAGAGCTCGCCGCCCATCCCCGTCGGCACGGGGCGCAGGGCGCGATCGAGCACGTACAGCCGGCATCCGGGGTTCGGGCGGCCGATCGAGGTGGTGCTGCGCACGTGGTCGCCGCGGTACACGACGTGCGAGACGCCGATCGTCGCCTCGGCGGGCCCGTAGCCGTGGTACATCGTGGCGTCCGGCAGCTGGCGGCGGAACCGGCCGAACAGCTCGGGCGTCAGCAGCTCGCCGCCGCACCACACGTGCCGGAGGCCGCTCAAGCGGGGCGCCGTCGTCGTCGTGTCGCTGTCGAGCAGCGCGTCGAGCATCGAGGCGACGAGGTAGGTGAAGGTCACGCCGTGGCGTGAGATGAGCTGCAGCACGCGCTCGGGCTCGCGCTCCTCGCCGTCGCGGGCGACGACGACGGTGCCGCCCGCGCAGAGGGGCAGCAGCACCTCGTTGATCGAGATGTCGAACGACAACGGCGCCTTGAACAGGCTCGCGTCGCCGGCGCCGAACCGCAGCACCCGCTCGATCTGCCACCGCATGCGGCTCGCGATCGCGCCGTGGCGGATCATCGCGCCCTTCGGGGCGCCGGTCGAGCCCGAAGTGAAGATCACGTAGGCGAGCGACTCGGGGTCGCGCCCCCCGAGGTCGGCGGGCGGGTCGGTGCGGTCGAGGTCGACCGTGTGCGTGGCGAGGCCGGTCGGCTCGCCGGCTCCGGGGCCGACGAGCACGGCCCGCGCCCCCGCGTCCGCGACGACGCCCGCGCGGCGCCGGTGCGGCCACGCGGGGTCGAGCGGCACGAACGCGGCACCCGACATGAGGATGCCGAGGATCGCGGCGACCATCTCGGCGCTGCGGTGCATGTCGATCGCGAACACCGTCTCGGCACCGGCCCCGAACTCGTCGCGCAGCACGCGCGCTATCCGCGTCGCGGCCCCCAGCAGCGTGCGGTAGTCGATCGCGCGGTCGCCGTCGGCGACCGCCGTGGCCGTCGGGGCGTTCTGCGCCCGGGCGAAGACCATCTCGACGACGTCGTGCTCCGACACGCAGCGGCCGGTGTCGTTGCGCGTGGCCAGCAGCAGCGCGCGCTCGGCGTCGTCGACGAGCCGGTGCGCGCTCAGCGGCGCGTCGGGAGCGTCGACGGCGGATGCCAAGAACGCGGCGAGCCCCGACGCATGTGCCGAGAGCTCGAGGGCGTCGGCCCGGCCGCGCACGACGATCCGGAGGAGACGGCGATCGATGTCGCCCTCGGCGACGAACTCGATGTCGGTCGAGGGCCCGACCCAGGTGGAGCGGGCGATGCTGTCGCCGAGCATGACGTTGATGCCGGGCGCGGTGAGCACCGGACTGCCGAACCGGGCGCGCAGGGCGCGGGCGACGGCGTCGGGGGCGGCACCGTGATGCGGACGCGTCGCGCGCAGGGCCTCGTCGAACGCGCCCAGGTACGTCACGATCGTCGCGTCCGCGTCGGCATCCGGCTGCAGCGGCACCACGGCGGCCCGCATCCCCACCGCCCGCCGGTCGCCCGCCCCGGCCACCGCGAGGCGAACCGCGTGCGTTCCCGGTCCGCGCACCGTCGCGGTGTAGGCGGCGATCAGGCCGGCCACCGTGCGGCCGATGCGGAGCCCGCAGCGGTCGGCGAGCCCGGGCAGCGCCCCCACCACCCCCGGCGGGAGGTCGATGGAGAGGTCCCGGATGCCGCGTTCCGACCGTTCGAGCAGCCCCTCGTCGGCGCGGGCGAGGGCGGACACGAGAACGTCGGCGTCGGGAGCGGGCGACGCCGCCGCGCCTTCGCCGTCCGCCGATCGCGGGGCCGGGGGCCCGGCATCCGGATCATCGAGCGCGGCGATGACCCGGCGCGTGAGCTCGCGGATGGACCGGCCGTCGACGAGGACGTGATGGTAGGCCTGCGCCCACACACATCCGCCGGGGATGACGAGGATCTCGTGGCGGTGCAGCGGACCGCCCGCGCCGAGGGCGACCTCCCCGCGCAGTCGGTCGACGCGCGCCGCGATGCGCGCATCGCGCTCCGTCCCGGCCCGGAGGTCGATGACGGCGGGCGCCGCGGGCGACGCGTGCTCGACCCACCGGGGGACGCCGCCGTCGGTGACGAGGGTGCGCGCGAGCCCCGGCTCGTCGTCCAGCACGCGGGCGACCGCCTCGGCGACACGAGCGGGGTCGGCGGAAGGACCGAAGCTGGTCACCCACCCGAGGTGGAAGTCGGCCGCCGCGTCGGGATCGACCTCGGAAGCGATCCAGATGCCGCGTTCGGCCGGGGTCAGCACCGGCGAGATCGTGAGCGGAGCGGTGTGCGTCGACGCGGTCACCGTTCACGCGCTCCGCACGAGCTCGTGCGCACGCACGTTCGCTCTCCCGGCGATCGACTCGAGGATCTCCGCCGAGCGCACCGCGATGTTCGACAGCAGCGACGACGTGAGGCCGTGGGTGTCCTCGGTCCCGCCCTGGAGGTAGACGCCGCCCGCGGTCGGACGGGTGAGGCGCAGCCGGTAGTCGCGCTCCACCCGAGGCCCTCGGCCGGGAGCGTCCGGGTCGTAGAGGTCGCCGAGGAGCGCACCCAGCGGCATCGAGGTGAACCCGGTCGCGTAGACGACGGCATCCGCGACGACCGGCTCGGTCTCGCCGGTCAGGCGGTTCTCGATCCGCGTCGACACCCCGTCCGGCAGCTCCCGCGTCTCGGCGAGCGCGCTGGCCCCGTGCACGAACAGGCGCCGCGCACCGACCACCCGTTCGGCGTACTCGATCTCGTAGAGCCGCTCGATGAGCGAGGCGTCCACGGCCGAGTAGTTGGTCCCGCGGTGGTAGGCCATCAGTCGCGCCTTCATGTCGCTCGAGGCCCCGTGGAAGGCGTCGACCGCCTCGGCATCGAAGATGCGATTGGCGTAGGGGCTGTCGTCGGCGGGCGTGTAGCCGTACTTGCCGAACACGGCGTGCACGCGGGCGTCGGGGTACTGCCCGTGCAGGTGCAGCGCCACCTCGGCCGCGCTCTGCCCCGACCCGACGACGACGAATGCGTCGTGCGCGAGAGGCGGAAGACCGGCGAGGCGGCTGCGCAGCTCGTGGTTGTGGAACTGGCGCGCACGGGGGCGGACGCCCTCGGGGAGCTGCGCGGTCAGCCCGCCCGCGAGCACCACGTCACGGGCGCGCAGCGAGCCGCCCCGGGCGCCGTCGAGCACGACTTCGAAGTGGTCGGCGTGGTCGATGACCCGGGTCGCCCGGGTGCCGTATCGCACGTCGGCGGCCACGCGGTCGGCGGCCCACACGAGGTACTGGTGGAACTCGATGCGCGTGGGGAAGAACGTCTGCCGGTTGATGAAGTGATGCAGCCGCCCGTGCTCGTGGAGGAACGCCACGAAGCTGAAGTCGCTGGCCGCGTTCCGCGGTGTGACGAGGTCCTTCAGGAACGAGACCTGCATCGTCGCCCCCGGAAGGAGCATGTCGGAATGCCACGCGAAGGCCGGCTTGGCCTCGACGAAGGCGGCGGTGATCGGCGCGTTGCCGGGGATGCCGTTGCGCTCGCGCAGGGCGATGGCGAGGCTCAGGTTCGAGGGACCGAACCCGACGCCGACGATGTCGACGATGTCGTCGCGGGTGCTTCCGCGCGGGGCGTCCTCTGCCGGCATCCGGTCGTCCGTCATCCGTCTCTCCTGTTCGTCGTCGCCGTCGCGATCCCGCTCGGGCGTCTGCTAGCTTAGGCAAGCCTTACATAACTTAGGTAAGGCTTACTACCACTCCCCACACGGAAGGCGGACGGATGCGCGTCGCGATGCTCGGGTACCAGACGTGGGGGCACCGCACGCTGCAGGCGCTGCTCGACTCGACGCACGACGTCGTCGGTGTGGTCACGCATCCCGCCAGCGACCACGCCTACGAGCGGATCTGGGGCGACTCGGTCGAGCAGCTGGCCCGGCAGCACGGCATCCCCGTCCACCTCGCCCGCCGCCCCGACGACGACCTGATCGCGCGGCTGACCGCCTGGCAGCCCGACATCGCCGTCGCGAACAACTGGCGCACCTGGTTGCCGCCCGAGGTGTACGACCTGCCGCCGCACGGGACGCTGAACCTGCACGACTCGCTCCTGCCCGCGTTCACCGGGTTCTCTCCGGTGCCGTGGGCGCTCATCAGCGGCGCGGAAGACGTCGGCATCACCGCCCACCGCATGGACGGCGGACTCGACACGGGAGACATCGCCGCGCAGCGCGCCGTCCCCGTCGGCCCGCGCTCCACCGGCACGGAACTGGTCCGGGCGACCATCGATCTCATCCCCGAGGTGCTGCTCGACGCCCTCGCGCGCATCGAGGCGGGGACCGTCGAGTGGCGCGCGCAGGACCTCGACCAGCGCACGTTCTTCCACCGGCGCACCGAACGCGACAGCCTCATCGATTGGACGTGGCCCGCGGCGGACCTCGACCGCCTCGTGCGCGCCATGTCGGACCCCTACCCCAGCGCCTACACGTTCCACCGTGGAGAACGCCTCGAGGTGATCGAGGCGCACGTCTCGGCGTTCCGCTACGGCGGCACCCCGGGTCGCATCTTCATCCGCGAGGGCGACGGCATGGCGATCGTCGCCGGCGGCGACGCGCACCGCGGCGGCAACCGCGCGCTCGTCATCGACCGGGTGCGCACGCCCGACGGGACCGAGCACGCCGCGAGCGCGTACTTCCCGGTCGGCGGCGGATACCTGAGCCGCGAGCCGTGAGCGCGACCCCCGTCCGAACGGGCCGAGACCTCGTTCGCCGCACGATCGCCCGTCATCGCACGGCGATCGTGATCGGCACGGTGCTGCTGTGCGTGCACCAACTCGCCGAGACCTCGGTGGCGGTCGTCATCGGCGTGCTCGTCGACGCCGGCATCGCCCCGGGCCGGGTGCCGGGAATGCTCGCCGCCGTCGCCGCCCTCGCGGCGGTGTTCGTCGTGCTGACCTTCTCGTACCGCGCGGGGATGCGGCGCCTCAACACCGCCCTGCAGGACGAGGCCCATCTGCTCCGGCAGGAGGTGTCCGAGAAGGCGCTCTCGCCCCACGGCCTGCGTACCGACACCGACCCCGGCGAACTCGTCACGGTGTCGGGCAGCGATGCGGATCAGACGGCGTGGTTCCTCGACCTGCTCCCGAGGATGCTGGCGGCGGCCACCGCCCTCCTCGCGACGGCCCTCGCGCTCCTCATCGTCGACGCCACTCTCGGCGTCGCCGCCCTCGTCGCGATCCCGCTCTTCTTCGTCCTCGCGCACGCGGCCGCGGCGCGGATCACGGCGAGAGCCGTGCGGCAGCAGTCCCGCGTCGCCGAAGCGGTCGCCCTCGCCGGCGATCTCATCGCGGGGCACCGGTCGCTCGCGGGGATCGGCGCGGAGCGGGCCGCCGCCGAGCGCTATCGGACGGCGAGCCGGGCCGCGTTCGCCGCGACCCTGGCGACGAACCGGTCCATCGCGGTGCAGCGCGGGATCACCGCGGCGCTGAGCGGCGTCGCCGCCGCCGTGATCGCGGCCGTCGCCGGGTGGTACGCGCTCAACGGCCGCATCACCACGGGGGAGCTGGTCACCGTCGTGGGTCTCGCGCAGTTCCTCATCGAGCCCCTCACGACGCTGTCGGGCCTGCCGGCGACCGCGGCCCGGGCGCGGGGGTCGGCCGAGCGGGTCGCCGCCGTGCTCGCCGCGGAGCCGCTCCTGCCGACGGGCGCATCGTCCTCGACGACGGCGATGTCGACCGGGCTGCGCCTGCGGGGCGTCGCGCACGGCCCGCTCGCCGACCTCGACCTCGACGTCCCCCCGACGCGCATCACGGCGGTGTTCGCCGCGGACGGCGCCGAGGGTGACGCCCTGGCATCCCTCCTGTCGGGCCGATCCGCGCCGGAGTCGTACCGCGGTTCGGTGCAGGTGTGCGGGATCGACCTGCGCTCCGGGCCCGTCGATGCGGTGCGCGGGCGTCTGGTCGCCGAGCCGCACGACGCGCACCTGTTCAGCGGAAGTCTCCGGCGCAACGTCGTCGGGACCGACGCGTCGCCGGACCCGACGCGGCTCGAGTGCGCGCTGCGCGCCTCGGGCGCCGACCAGGTCGTCGAGGTCCTCCCCGCCGGGCTCGATCACGACATCGTCGACCGCGGGCACAACCTCTCCGGCGGACAGCGTCAGCGCCTCGCCCTAGCGCGGGCGCTGTACGCAGCCCCTCCGGTCCTCGTCCTGCACGAACCGACGACGGCGATCGATTCGGTCACCGAGCAGCGGATCGCCGAGGGGATCCGCGAGCTGCGCACCGCGAGCGACGGCCCGCAGCTCGCGACGGTCGTGATCACCGGCTCGCCCGCTCTGCTCGCCGCCGCCGACCGGGTCGCGGTGCTCCGCAACGGCCGCGTGGCCGCGGAGGGGACGCACCGAAGCCTGCTCGCCGACGACCCGATGTACGCCGAGGCGGTGTCGCGATGATGCTCCCGGAACCGGCCACCCTCCCCGTGGCGCGCTACCGCGATTCGCTGCGCTGGCTCACCCGCGCGATGCGACGGCATCCCCTCCTCCTGGGCACGGCCCTCGTGACGGGCCTGCTGGCCGCGGCCGCCGCCCTCGTCCCCGTCTACGCCATGGGCTGGATCGTCGATGCGGCGGTCGCCGGCCGGCCCGCGACCGACATCGTCGGCCCCGCCGCGGTGCTGGGCGCGGCGACCCTCGCCGCGGGGGTGCTCGCGGGTGTCGGAACCTACGCGATCACGCGTCTCGGCGAGACCACCGTGGCGGTCCTTCGCGAAGACGTCGTCCGCGACGTGCTACTGCTCCCCGTGGGGGCGACCGAGACCGGCGGACGCGGCGACGTGCTCTCCCGCGTCGGTGACGACATCGCCCGCATCACCCGGGCCGGCGGCGACGTCGTCCCCACGGTGCTCGCCGCGGTGCTGCTCGTGGTGGTGTCGCTGGGCTCGCTCTTCGGCGTCGACCCGGTCCTCGGTCTCGCCGGGCTGCTGACGCTCCCCCTCTACGCCGCCGCTCTGCGGTGGTACCTCCCGCGCAGCGCCCCGCTGTACGCGCGGGAGCGCGCCGCCGCCGGCGCACGCAGCGAGGCGCTCGTCTCGAGCCTGCACGGGCGTGAGACGGTGCACGCGTACGGCATGGAGGCGGCCCGCCTCGACGACATCCGCGTCGCCTCCGAGCGCTCGCGCACGCTGTCGATCTCGGTGTTCCGCCTGCTGCTCGGCTTCGTCGGACGAGCGAACCTGGCGGAGTTCTGCGGCATGGCCGTGCTGTTCGTCGCCGGCTTCGTGCGTTTCACCAGCGGAGACGTCTCGATCGGCGGGGTGACCGCGGCGATCCTGCTCTTCCATCGCCTGTTCACCCCGTTCGGCGCGATCCTGTTCCTGTTCGACGAGATGCAGTCCGCCGGGGCCGCGATGAACCGCCTCGTCGGGATCGTCCGGATGCCCCGCTCGTCTCGGCCCGCGACCGCCCGCCCCACGGGTCGCGACCTCGCTGTCGAGGACGTCCGCTTCGCCTACGGTCCGGGCGACGACGTGCTTCACGGCGTCTCGTTCACGGTCCCCACCGGCACCCGACTGGCCCTCGTGGGGGCCTCCGGGGCCGGGAAGACGACCGCGGCCCTCATCGCCGCGGGCGCCCTCGCCCCGCACCACGGCGGCGTGCGGCTGGGCGGGGCGCCTCTCCCGGAGCTCGGCGACGAACAGATGCGCTCGCGCATCGCCGTGCTCAGTCAGGACGTCCACGTCGTCGCGGGCCCCGTGATCGAGGACCTCCGCCTCGCGGATCCGGATGCCGACGAGCCGACGATCTGGAGAGCGCTCGAGACCGTGGGGGCCGACGCGTGGGTGCGTGCGCTGCCCGCGGGTCTGCACACCGCGGTGGGCGCACACCACCACCGGCTGACCGCGGCGCAGCGGCAGCAGATCGCCCTCGCCCGTCTCGTCCTCACCGACCCCGACGTCGCGATCCTGGACGAGGCCACCGCGGAAGCCGGAAGCGCGGGCGCTCTCGCCCTCGAACGCAGCGCCCTCGCGGCCACCGAGGGACGCACCACCCTGATCGTCGCGCACCGTCTCACGCAGGCGGCGACCGCCGACGCCGTCGCCGTCATGGCGGCGGGACGCATCGTCGAGACCGGTACGCACGAGAGCCTCCTCGCCCGCGGCGGCATCTACGCCCGGCAGTGGGCGGCCTGGCGCGGCGAACCGGACGATGCCGGCATCGCCCATCCCGATCCCCCGGCGCACTGAGCATCGCGCAGGCGACCGATCCCCACCCGAAACACCACAGCAAAGGCGGTAAACACCATGCAGTTCCGTTCGAAGAGCCCCGTGCGGGCGCTCACCCTCTTCGGCCTCGCGGCCCTGGCCCTCACCCAGGCGGGATGCGCCACCGGTTCCGCCCCCGCCACCGGCGGGGACGAGGCCGCCGGCTTCTCCTACACCGACGCCCGGGGCGATCAGGTCACCCTCGACGCCCTCCCCGACCGGATCGTGATGAGCGAGCAGGCGGCGGCCGCGCTCATCCCCTACGGCATCCGGCCGGTCGGCATCTGGGGCTCGAGCACCCCCGACAAGAGCGGAGTGCTCGCGGGTCTCGACGTCTCCGGGATCGAGTCGCTGGGCGTCTCGTACGGGGACGTCGACGTGGACCGACTGGCCTCCCTCGAACCCGATCTCGTGATCACGGGGTGGTACGCCGGCGGGTACCTCGGCGGTCTCGGGGCAGAGGATGCCGAAGTGTCCACGCAGATCGAGCAGGTCGCCCCGATGATCACGGTGTCGGCGCAGAAGAGCGCGTCGGCCTCGCTCGACGACTGGCGCACGCTCGCGCAGACGCTCGGCGCCGACGTCGACTCCGGAACGATCGCCGCCGAGAAGACCGCGTACGACGCCGCGGTCGCCGAGGCGAAGGCCGCCCTCGCCGAGCGTCCCGGGACGACCGCGTACGCGATCGCGCCGTCCACGCAGTTCTACGTGGCCATCCCCGACGAGTTCGCCGAACTCATCGACTACACCGATTGGGGCCTCGACGTGAAGCAGTCCGACGTCGCGCGCAACGACACCTCCGGGTCGTTCAGCCCCGTCAGCTGGGAGAACGCGGGCGACTACGCCTCCGACCTGCTGCTGTACGACACCCGCTCCTGGACCACGCCGCTGGCGCAGGTGACGAGCGAGCACCCGACCGTCGGCACGCTGAACGCCGTCGCCCAGGGCCACGTCGCGGCCTGGACCACCGACGCGACGTTCAACTACGCCAGCTACACGAAGCAGATCGAGCTGCTCACGGACGCCGTGAAGGCGTTGCCCGCGAAGACGGCCTGACCGACAGCCGAGCGATGGGATCGAGGAGCGCGATGAGCCTGACCGACCTGGTGCCCGGGGCCCCGGATCGGCCGGAGCGCGCCCCCGACCCGCCGCGGGCGGGGCTCCGGGCGGCAGCACGTCTCATCGACGTGCTGCTGCCCGTCGTCCCGGTGATGATGACGGTGGTCCTGGTGCTCTCCATCCCCGACGAACTCGGGGCCTGGCAGAGCGACCGGATCGTCGTCGCGCTGGGCGGTCTCGCGCTGGCGGCGGGGCTGGTGGTCGTCGACGTCTCCCGTCATCGCCGCGGGCAGAGCATCGGAATGGCGGCGGTCGGACTCGCCCGCGTCCCCGACCTCGGGGTGCGCGCGCTGGCGGAGCTGCGCCGGGCGGGGATCGACATCGACACCCTCGTCGTCCGTCCCCGCCGAACGGTCGGCATCCTCGCCGTGCTGGCGGCGGTCGTCGTCGGCGTCGCGATGATCGCGATCGCGGTCGGGGCGCGCACCGTCACGCTGCCCGAGGTGGCGCACGCGTTCCTCGGCGAGCCCTCCACGTACAACGACGTCGTGATCCGTGAGCGGGCGCCGCGCGCGGTCGTCGCGATCGCGGCGGGCCTGGCCCTGGGCGCGGCGGGGGCGATCGTGCAGGCTCACACGCGCAACCCGCTCGCCGATCCCGACCTGCTGGGCATCACGCGCGGGGCCACGGTGGCGACCGTGCTCGCGATCGCCCTGGGCGGTCTGACCACCCCGGCGCAGTACACGGTCTTCGCGCTCCTCGGAGCGCTCATCGTGACGGTGCTCGTCATCGTGATCGCCGAGACGCTCGGCGACACGGTCATCGCGCTCCCGCTCATCGGGGCGGCCATCTCCTCCGTGCTCGGCAGCGTCGCGGCGATGCTGCTCCTGCTCGACCAGACCGTGCAGCAGTCCTTCCGTCGGTGGCTGATCGGCGGGCTCTCCGATGCGCCGTTGTCCACCTTCGCCGTGCCCCTCGTCGCCATCGCCCTCGGGCTGACGATCGCGCTCGCGTGCGCGCCGTCGTTGAACACCCTGAGCCTCGGCGTCGAGATGGCGGCATCCGTCGGCACCGACGTGCGCCGTGCCCGCATCGGCGGCCTCCTCGCCGTCGGGCTGCTCGCGGGTGCGGCGACGGCCGTCTGCGGCCCGCTCGCGTTCCTCGGCCTCATCGCGCCGCACGCCGCCCGCCTGCTGGTCGGCACCGACCACCGCGTGCTGTTGCCCGCCTCGGCGCTGACCGGCGCGGTCGCCCTGCTGTTCGCCGACCTGCTCGGACGCACCGTCGCCCGCCCCGAGGAGGTGCCGGCGGGCATCGTCTTCCTCCTGGTCGGCGCCCCGCTGTTCGTGCTGCTGGCGCGCCGGAAGGGGGTCGCCCCGTGAGGGGGGACGTCCGCGTGCTGCGCGTGGGGACGGTCTCGGTGGTCCTGCGCGCTCGGCCCCTGGTCGTCTTCGTCGCGCTGGTGGTCGCGTGCGTCCTCATGTTCACGGTCTCCCTCAGCGCGGGGAGCACTTGGGTGGAACCCGCGAAGGTCATCGACGCGCTCGTCGGAGGGGCGGGCCAAGCCGTCCGCTACCAGGTGCTGGGCCTCCGTCTGCCCCGCTCGGTGATCGCCCTCCTCGCCGGAGCGGCGCTCGGTCTCGCGGGGGCGTTCCTCCAGGCGGTCGCCCGCAACCCGCTCGCGAGCCCCGACGTGCTCGGCGTGACCAGCGGCGCCGCGGTCGGAGCCGCTGCGGTGTTCATCCTGGGCTGGCGACCCCTCGACGTCCCTCTGACCCTCTCGCTCCCGCTGGGGGCGGTGACCGGCGGCGCCGTCGCGGCCGTCGCGGTGTTTTCGCTCTCCGGAGGAACCCCCGGGACTCTCCGGCTCATCCTCGTCGGGATCGGCGTGAACGCCGCCCTGGTGGGCATCCTGCACGCACTGCTCATCGCCGGCGGCACGTACGACACCCTGCAGATGCAGGTGTGGCTCACGGGCGACCTGTCGTCCGATGCCGCGCGCATCGCCCCGCTCGTCGGGGTCCTCGCCCTCACGGCGCTCGTCGGTGCGGCCTCGTCCCGATCGAGGGCGGCGCTGCACCTGGGCGACGACGTCGCGCACGGCGTCGGCGTACCCGTCGGACGCACGCGCGCGGTGCTGGTGGCCGCGTCGGTGCTCTCCGCGTCCGCCGCCGTCGCCGCGGCCGGGCCGCTCGGCTTCGTCGCGCTCTCCGCACCGCAGATCGCGCGCTCCCTCACCCGAGAAGCGCGCGCTCCGCTCGGGTGCACGGCGGCCTGCGGGGCCCTCCTCGTCCTCGCCGCCGACCTCACCGCGCGCACCCTCTTCTCGGGCGCGGTCTCGGTGGGCCTGCTCACCGCGATCGTGGGCGGCCCGATCCTGATCTCCCTGATGCTGCGACGACTGAGGAGCCCGGCATGACCGATCACGCTGCCCACCCCTTGACGGCATCCGGCCTGCGCGTCGGCTACGGGGGTCGCCGGATCCTCGGGGGCGTCGACCTCACGGTGCGCCCGGGCACGGTCACCGCCGTCATCGGCCCGAACGGCAGCGGCAAGTCGACGCTGCTGCGGACTCTCGCGCGCCTGCTGAGTCCTGACGAGGGTTCCGTCACGATCGACGGTCGCCCCCTGTCCACGCTGCGGGCCCGCAAGCTCGCGAGGGCGATGGCCTTCCTGCCGCAGGCCCCCACCGCCCCCGAGGGGATGTCGGTGCGCGAGCTGGTGGCCCGGGGCCGGCATCCGCACCAGTCGTTGCTCCGCCAGTGGAGCACCGCCGACGCGGCGTCCGTGGAGGCCGCCCTCCGGCTCACCGGTCTGGACGACCTCGCCGATCGTGACGTGCACACCCTCTCAGGCGGTCAACGGCAGCGCGCGTGGATCGCGTTGAGCCTCGCCCAGGACACCCGGATCCTGCTCCTGGACGAACCGACCACGTACCTCGACATCGCCCACTCGGTGGAGGTGCTCGACCTCGTCGACCACCTCTGCGTCGACCTCGGCCGGACCGTCGTCATGGTGATCCACGATCTCAACCTCGCGATCCGCTACGCCGACGAGCTCGTCGTCGTCCACGAGGGGCGCATCGCCGCGCAGGGCGCGCCGGAGCACGTGATCACCGAGCGCCTGCTCGAGACCGTCTTCGGGCTGACCGCGCGCGTCGTCGCCGATCCCGTCTCGGGACGCCCCCTCGTCGTGCCCGTCGGGCGGCGACGTACCCGCCCATCACACGCACCCCACCCCGGAGAGTCAGGAGACACCCATGTCGCATAACCCCTTCGACGACGAGACCGCCCGCTTCCTCGTCCTGATCAACGCCGAGGAGCAGCATTCGCTGTGGCCGGTCTTCGCTCCCGTGCCGGAGGGGTGGACCATCGCGCACGGCGGGCCGGACGGAGCCCCGCGGGGCGACTGCCTCGCCTTCGTCGAGGCGAACTGGACCGATCTGCGCCCGCGCAGCCTCCGCGACGCGCAGGCCGCGGCGTCTCGCGGGTGATCGAGGCGATCGTCCCGGCGGGGGTGCAGGTCGCCGAAGACCTCGGCGAGAGCCGCGGAGGCATCCTGTTCCCCGAGGAAGCGGCGGTCGTGGCGGATGCCGTGTCGACGCGGCGCGACGAGTTCGCCGCCGTGCGGGGATGCGCTCGCCGTGCGCTGGCGCGACTCGGTCGTCGCCCGGCTCCGCTCCTCCCCGGCCCGGGCGGCGCGCCGGTCTGGCCCGCCGGCGTCGCCGGCAGCATGACGCACTGCGCCGGCTACCGTGCGGCGGCCGTCGTCGATCGATCGCGCCTGTCGAGCATCGGCATCGACGCCGAACCGGACGAGCCGCTTCCGGACGGCGTGCGGCAGCTGATCGCCCGCCCCGAGGAGCTCCGCCGCTTCACCGACCTCGACGCCCCGAGCGACCGTCTGCTCTTCAGCGCGAAGGAAGCGGTCTACAAGGCCTGGTACCCCGTGACGCACCGGTGGCTCGACTTCGACGAGGTGTCGGTGATCCCGGATGCCGCCACCCGGCGCTTCGACGCCTTCGTGCTCACCGCGGGCCCGAACGAGCCCCGCCGTTTCACCGGAGCCTGGACCACGGGGGCGGGCCTCGTCCTCACCGCGTGCGTGCCGGGCCCCGCGGGCGTTCTCCCGTCGCGAACGCCCGGGATCGGCATCCCGCTCCCAGGGGCCGGATCGTAGGCTGAGCGCATGTCCCGACTGCAGGCCGACGCCCCCGCCGACCTCTGGGTGCCCGTGACGGGCTCCCTCGGACTTCGTGGCCGTCGCCACCGCAAGGCCGCGATCGGCATGCTGCTGAGTCAGGCGAACCAGGCCGCCGGCGTCACCCCGAAGCCTGGCGGCGGCGCCTTCGCGTGGATCCTCAGCCAGGCGGCGCCCCTGCTCATGCGTCGAGCGGCGGGCCGCGTGCTCGTGTGGGTGTGGAAGAGCGACCCCGAGTTGCTCGTCGTGATGGCGCAGCTGCAGGAGGCCACGCCGCAGGTGCGCACGGCCCGGGCGATGATGCCGATGGAGTACGACGACACCGAGTCGTTTCGCAATCCGCACCTCGGCACCGGCGAGAAGCTGGCCATGCCGCTCCCCGACGATCCGAAGACGCCGCCCTTCGCCACCTACACGTGGGACACCGGTTCGCACTTCGTCACCGTGACCGCGGTGTGCTCGGACCGGCAGCGTTTCGGCACGGTGATCTCGTCGGTGGATGCCGTCGCCCGCACGGTCCGCGTGGTCGACGACCTGAAGCTCGGCGAATCGCCGACGGTCCTGCGGCTCGACCCGGCCTGACCCCGCTGCGCCCGTCGACGCCACCCGGCAGAGGTGGCTCAGCCTGTCGAAGCCACCCAGCAGAGGTGGCTGAGCCCGTCGAAGCCACCGGACAGAGGTGGCTGAGCCTGTCGAAGCCACCGGACGTAGGTGGCTGAGCCTGTCGAAGCCACCGGACCCCACGACGGCCCGGTCCCTTCGACAAGCTCAGGGACCTCCCCAGCTCGAGGAAACCGCGACGGCCCGGTCCCTTCGACACGCTCAGGAACCTCCCCCAGCTCGAGGAAACCGCGACGGCCCGGTCCCTTCGACAAGCTCAGGAACCTCCCCCAGCTCGGGGAGACCGCGGGTTCCGGTCCCTTCGACAAGCTCAGGGACCTCGGGCTGGCCAGGGACCTCGGGCTGCTCAGCGGCCTTCCACGGATCGAGAGTCACGGGTCGCGCTCGGGGGACCCTCCCGAGGCCGCTCAGTCGTCGTGCATGTCGCGCGGGCGCCACAGCACGACGTCGGTGGCGCGGCGCACGCGCGCTCCGTGGCGGAGCGTGACGACCGATCCGGTCGCCCCGGCCGCGAAGACGCGGGCTCCGGGGCGCGACTGCCGCTCGATCGTCAGCTGACGCTCGAGGTCGTTCACCCGGCGGGCGAGTTCGTGCACGCGCTCCTCGAGGGCGAGCAGGCGGGCGATGGCCGGCAGGCTCATGCCCTCACCGGACAGCCGGGCGACCTCGCGAAGCTGCTGCACGTGCCGGCTGGAGTAGCGCCGCGATCCGCCCTGGGTGCGCGCGGGGACGACGAGACCGAGCCGGTCGTACTGCCGCAGGGTCTGCGGGTGCATGTTGGACAGTTCGGCGGCCGCGGCGATGGCGAAGATCGGGGCGTCTTCGTCGATCTCTCTCTGGGACACGTCTTCACCTCTCTCGTCGTGCCGGGTGCGGCGCCGGGTTCTCGGCATCCTGTCGTAACGGATGCCGAGAACCGCGGCGACGCGCGTGTGATTACCGCGCCTTGGCCATCAGGTCGGCGCGGGGGTTCTCTTTCGGTTCGAGCGCCTGGAAGCGCTCGAGGGCCTCGCGGGCGGCGTCGTCGAGGTGCGCGGGCACCGCGACCTGGACCTCGGCGAGCAGGTCGCCGGTGCCCTTGGCGGTCTGGATGCCGCGCCCCTTGACGCGCAGGACGCGACCGGACGGGGTTCCCGGGGCCACCCGCAGCCGCACGGGGTCTCCGCCGAGCGTGGGGACCTCGATCGTGGCACCGAGGGCCGCCTCGGTGAAGGTGACCGGTACGGTGACGCGCAGGTTGAGGCCGTCGCGCGAGAACGCCGGGTGCGGGCGCACCGCGACGGTCACGACGATGTCGCCGCTCTCGCCGCCGTCGGGGGATTTGCGCCCCCGTCCACGCAGGCGGATCTTCTGCCCGTCCGAGACACCGGCGGGGATCTTCACCTTAAACGGGACGTTGTCCTCACCCTGCAGGGTGATGGTCTCGCCCTTCGCCGCGGTGACGAAGTCGATCGTCGTGCGGGCCGTGACGTCGGCGCCCTTCTGCGGGCCGCCGAAGCCGCGGAACCCGCCGGTCGTCTGACCGAACCGCCCGGAACCGAAGCCGCCGCCGCCCTGCTGGTCGAACATCGAGAAGAAGTCCTCGAAGCCGCCCGGCGCCTGACTGCCGCCGCGCTGCTGACCGAAGCGGCTGAAGACGTCGTCGAAACCGCCGCCGCCCCCGGCCCCGGGAGCCGAGAAGCGCGCCCCCGAGCCCATGGCCCGGATCTGGTCGTACTCCTCGCGCTGCTCGGGGTCATTGAGCACCGAGTAGGCCTCGCTGATCTCTTTGAACTTCGCTTCGGCCTTCGCGTCGCCCGGGTTCGAGTCGGGGTGGTACTGGCGCGCGAGCTTGCGGTACGTCTTCTTCAGATCGGCAGCGCTGACGCTCTTGTCGACACCGAGGACCTTGTAGAAGTCCTTGTCGAACCAGTCCTGACTCGCCATGCGTCCTCCTCTTAGGCCGGCACCGCGACGACGACCTTGGCCGGTCGCAGCTCGACCGAGCCGAGGCGGTAGCCGACCTCGACGACCTCAAGGATCGTCGATTCGGTCGCGCCGGGGGTCGGGGCCTGGAAGATCGCCTCGTGCTGCTGCGGGTCGAACACGTCGCCGACGGCGCCGTACGACACCACACCGAGGCGTTCGGCCACGGCCCGCACCTTGTCGCCGATCGCGGCGAGTGGGCTGCCCTCGACGAGGTCGCCGTGCTTGGCGGCGCGGTCGAGGTCGTCCATGACGGGCAGGAGCCCCTTCACGGCCTCGCCCTTGGCGCGCTCGATCTCGCGCTCGCGCTGGTCCTCGGTGCGCCGACGGTAGTTGGCGTACTCGGCCTGCAGGCGCTTGAGGTCGATCAGCAGCGACGCTTCACGGTCGGAACCGGCGTCTTCGGCTGCGGCCTCGGGCGTCTGCTCCGCGCCGAGGATGTCGTCGATGGTCAGGCCCTCGGCATCCGGCTGCTCGCCCGACGGCGCGGGGCCGGAGGTGTTCTCCTCCGGCCCCGTCTCGTCAGGACCGGCGCCACCGTACTCGGGCCCTGAGCCCGTCGAAGGGTCGTCGTCCTTGTGTGCCATGTTCTCTGCTTACTTCTTCTCGTCGGGGTTCTCGTCGTCGACGACCTCGGCGTCGATGACGTCTTCCTCGGGGTTCGGCGTCTCGCCGTTGCCCGGCTGACCCACGTTCGGGTCGGCCGCTGAGCCTGTCGAAGCGTCGCCGGCGGCCTGCGACGAGGCGTAGATGGCCTCGCCGAGCTTGCCCTGGCTGGCGTTCAGCTTGTCGAACGCGGCCTTGACCGCGTCGTCGTCGTCGCCGGCGAGAGCCGTCTTGAGCGCGTCGACGTCGCCCTGCACCTCGGTCTTGACCTCGGCGGGGAGCTTGTCCTCGTTCTCCTTGATCAGCTTCTCGATCGAGTACGAGAGGGTCTCGGCCTGGTTGCGGGTCTCGGCGGACTCGCGGCGCTTCTTGTCTTCGGCCGCGTTCTCCTCGGCCTCGCGGACCATGCGCTCGATGTCCTCCTTGGGCAGCGACGAGCCGCCCGTGATGGTCATCGACTGCTCCTTGCCGGTGCCCTTGTCCTTCGCCGAGACGTGCACGATGCCGTTCGCGTCGATGTCGAAGGTGACCTCCACCTGCGGGATGCCACGGGGGGCCGGGGCGATGCCGGTGAGCTCGAAGGTGCCGAGCGGCTTGTTGTCGCGGGTGAACTCGCGCTCACCCTGGAAGACCTGGATCGCGACCGACGGCTGGTTGTCATCGGCGGTGGTGAAGGTCTCGCTGCGCTTGGTCGGGATGGCCGTGTTGCGCTCGATGAGCTTGGTCATGATGCCGCCCTTGGTCTCGATGCCGAGGCTCAGGGGGGTGACGTCGATGAGCAGGACGTCCTTGCGCTCGCCCTTGAGGACACCGGCCTGGAGGGCTGCGCCCACGGCCACGACCTCGTCGGGGTTCACACCCTTGTTGGCATCCTTGCCCGTCTCCTTCTTGACGAGCTCGGCGACCGCGGGCATGCGGGTCGAGCCGCCGACGAGCACCACGTGGGCGATGTCGTCGACCTTGACGCCGGCCTCGCGGATGACGTCGGAGAAGGGCTTGCGGGTGCGGTCGAGGAGGTCCTTGGTGAGGTCCTCGAACTTGGCGCGGGTGAGGGTCTCGCTGAGCGAGACGGGGCCCGAGTCGGTGAGCGACAGGTAGGGCAGGTTGACGGAGGTCGAGGTCGAGCTCGACAGCTCCTTCTTGGCCTGCTCGGCCGCTTCCTTCAGACGCTGGAGGGCGATCTTGTCGCCCGAGACGTCGACACCGGTCGTGTCCTTGAACTGCTTGATGAGGTAGTCGACGACGCGCTGGTCCCAGTCGTCTCCACCAAGGCGGTTGTCGCCGGAGGTGGCGCGCACCTGGATGGTCGAGAAGTCGTCGTCCTTGCCCACCTCGAGCAGCGAGACGTCGAAGGTTCCGCCACCGAGGTCGAAGACCAGGATGAGCTCGTCTTCCTTGCCCTTGTCGAGGCCGTACGCGAGAGCGGCGGCGGTGGGCTCGTTGATGATGCGGAGCACGTTGAGGCCCGCGATCTCACCGGCCTCCTTGGTGGCCTGACGCTCGGCGTCGTTGAAGTAGGCGGGGACCGTGATGACGGCATCCGTCACGCTGTCACCCAGGTATTCCTCGGCGTCGCGCTTGAGCTTCTGGAGGATGCGGGCCGAGATCTCCTGCGGCGTCCACTTCTTGCCGTCGACGTCGAAGCTCCAGGTGGTGCCCATGTGGCGCTTGACGCTCGAGATGGTGCGGTCGACGTTCGTGACGGCCTGGCGCTTCGCGGTCTCGCCGACGAGCACCTCGCCGTCCTTCGTGTAGGCGACGACCGAGGGGGTCGTACGGAAACCCTCGGCGTTGGCGATGACCTTGGGCTCGCCACCCTCGAGCACGCTCACGACGGAGTTGGTCGTACCGAGGTCGATTCCCACTGCACGGGGCATATGTGTCTCCTTGCTTGTGAGCACGGCCGTTGCCGCACTCGGGGTTCTGATGAAAGTCTTGCGCGGGTTGAGCCGCGATGACTCAAGGTTATCGGAGCCCCGTCGGGAGGTCAAGGTGACTTGATATGAATCGGCTCAACTTCCGGATGCCGCGGGCGAGAGCGCCCCACGACGCTTTCGGCCGCGCGTCGCCGAGGTCGCGGCATCCGCCCCCGCCGCATGTCGTTCGTCGCCCCGGGGCCACGGGCTCCCCACCCGCGGCCGCATCCCGCCGTTCAGGGAGTACCCCGGCGTTCCGAACCCCGCCCGCCCCGATCCCCGCCGCACACGACGACGCCCCCGCACCCTCAACGGGGCACGGGGGCGTCGAACGGATGCCGCGGACCCGGCGCGACGGCCGGGTGACGGCTCAGTCGCGGTCGCGGTCGCGGTCGAACGAACGCCGCTGCGGGCGGTCGCTGCGCTTGGCCGAGCGTCCGCCCTGGTCGAGGCGCAGGTCGATCAGCTGGCCGGAGATGCGGGTGTCGGCGAGGCGGTTGATGGTGTCGTTCGACAGGTCGGCGGGCAGCTCGACGAGCGAGAAATCCTGGCGGATCTGGATCGCCCCGAAGTCGTTGCGGCGCAGGCCGCCCTCGTTCGCGAGGGCGCCGACGATCTGGCGCGGCTCGACGCGCTGGCGACGGCCCACCGCGATGCGGTACGTCGCGAAGCGGCCACCGCCGCTGCGGCGGTCCCCGCGATCCGCGCCGTCGCGGGCGGGCCGGTCGCGGTCGCGATCCCGGTCGAAGCGCTGCGGCGCGATCGTCTCCTCCTCGAGGAGCAGCGGGGTGTCGCCCTGAGCGACCACCGCGAGGGCCGCGGCCACGTCGGCCTCGGGCACGTCGTGGTGCTGGACGTAGTGCGCCACGACGTCGCGGAACGTCGCGATCGCGGCGGTGTCCTCGAGCGCCGCCGTGATCGCGTCGTCGAAGCGGGTCAGGCGCGTGGCGTTGACGTCGTCGACGCTCGGCAGCGACATCTCGGTCAGCGGCTGGCGCGTGGCCTTCTCGATCGCGGTGAGCATGCGGCGCTCGCGCGGCGTGACGAAGCTGATGGCGTCGCCCGTGCGACCCGCCCGGCCCGTGCGGCCGATGCGGTGCACGTACGACTCGGTGTCGATCGGCAGGTCGTAGTTGACGACGTGGCTGATGCGCTCGACGTCGAGGCCGCGCGCGGCGACGTCGGTCGCCACGAGGATGTCGAGCTTGCCGCTCTTGAGCTGGTTGACCGTGCGCTCGCGCTGCACCTGGGCGATGTCGCCGTTGATCGCGGCGGCCGTGTAGCCGCGGGCGCGCAGCTTCTCGGCGACCGTCTCGGTCTCGTTCTTGGTGCGGGTGAAGACGATCATGCCCTCGAAGTTCTCGACCTCGAGGATGCGGGTGAGCGCGTCGATCTTCTGCTGGTAGGAGACGACGAGGTAGCGCTGGGTGATGTTCGCCGAGGTCGTGGTCTTGGTCTTGACCGTGATCTCTTCGGGGTCGTTGAGGTACTGCGCCGAGATGCGGCGGATCTGCGCGGGCATCGTGGCCGAGAACAGGGCGACCTGCTTGGTCGACGGGGTGTCGGCGAGGATCGTCTCGACGTCTTCGGCGAAGCCCATCTTGAGCATCTCGTCGGCCTCGTCGAGCACGAGGAACTTCAGCTCGCTGAGGTCGAGCGTGCCCTTGTCGAGGTGGTCCATGATGCGACCGGGGGTTCCGACGATCACGTCGACACCGCGGCGGAGCGCCGACAGCTGCTGTCCGTAGCCCTGACCGCCGTAGACGGGCAGCACCGAGACGCCCTTGATGTGCGCGGCGTACTTCTCGAACGCCTCGCACACCTGCAGCGCGAGCTCGCGGGTGGGGGCGAGCACGAGCGCCTGCGGATTCTTGTGCCCGGTCTCCATCTGCGACAGCACCGGCAACGCGAAGGCCGCGGTCTTGCCGGTTCCGGTCTGGGCGAGACCGACCACGTCGCGTCCCTGCAGCAGGACGGGGATGGTCGCGGCCTGGATGGCCGACGGGGTCTCGTAACCCACGTCCTTCAGGGCCTTGAGCACAGCGGCATCCAGTCCCAGGTCGGCGAAGGTGAGCTTCTCGGGGGTGGTCTCGGCCTCAGCGGAGTCGACGGGGGTTTCGGATGCCATGACTCCACGGTAGTCTCCTCCGCGCTCGAGCGCGGGCCGGGGTCTAGCCTGAACTCGACGCGCCGACGACGGCGCCGTCGCGACCCGGTCGACCCGGGTGTTCACCGAAGGGCTCTACCGTGACCCCCATGACTCCCCCGGGCGCCGCTGACACCGCCGTCTCGAACCGGCGTCCCGTGCTCGCCTGGGCACTGTGGGACTGGGGATCGGCCGCGTTCAATGCGGTCGTGACGACGTTCGTGTTCAGCACCTACCTGTCGAGCACGCTGTTCGTCGACCCGGCGATCGTCGCCGCCGCGGGCGACGACGATACGAACCCCGCTCTCGTGCGCGCTCTCGCCGAGAACGCCAGTTTCGTGGGCGTCGCGCTGATGATCGCGGGCATCGTGGTGGCGCTGGTCGCGCCCGTGCTGGGGCAGCGCTCCGACGGGACGGGGCGGCGCAAGCTCTGGCTCGGCATCAACACCGGTCTCGTGGTGCTCGCGATGGCCGCGATGGTGTTCGTCGAGGGCATGCCCGGCTACCTCGTCCTCGGCGCGACGCTGCTCGCGATGGGCAACGTGTTCTTCGAGTTCGCCAGCGTCAACTACTACGCGATGCTCGCGCAGGTCTCCACGCGCGAGAACATCGGCCGCGTCTCGGGCTTCGGCTGGGGCATGGGCTACGTCGGCGGGATCGTCCTCCTGCTCCTGCTGCTGGGGCTGTTCATCCAGGGCTTCGGCGACCCGGCGACCGGGGGCCTGCTCGCCGTGACGAAGGAGGGCGGGCTGAACGTCCGCCTCGCCGTGCTGGCCTCGGCCGCGTGGTTCGCGGTGTTCGCGATCCCGGTGCTGCTGCGCGTGCCCGAGATCCCGGCGCAGCGACGCCGGGTGCGGGTGGGGTTCCTCGGCTCGTACGTCGTGCTGTGGCGGACGCTGCGCTCCCTGTGGCGCGACAGCCGACAGGTGCTGCTGTTCCTCGTGGCGAGCGCGGTGTTCCGCGACGGGCTCGCCGGGGTCTTCACCTTCGGCGCGATCATCGCGGCACAGGTCTTCGGCTTCAGCTCGACGGAGGTGCTGTACTTCGCCGTGGTCGCCAACGTCGTCGCGGGTCTCAGCACGTTCGTCGCGGGTCGCTTCGACGACCGTTTCGGCCCGAAGAACGTCATCGTCGTCTCCCTCGCGAGCCTCATCGTGCTCGGGACCACGATGCTCTTCGTCGGCACCGCGCAGATCGGCTTCTGGATCGTGGGCCTCGGCCTGTGCGCCTTCGTGGGTCCGGTGCAGTCGGCGAGCCGCTCGTTCCTCGCGCGCGTGGCCCCGGCGGGACGCGAGGGCGAGATCTTCGGCCTCTATGCCACGACGGGGCGCGCGGTGTCGTTCCTCGCGCCGGGCCTGTTCGCACTGTTCGTGGGACTGACGGGCGATACCCGTCTCGGCATCCTGGGCATCGTGCTGATCCTCGCGGCGGGCCTGCTGCTGATGCTGCCGGTGCGGACGAAGACCGCCGTCATACTCTGACCCGGTCGAGTGGATGCCGCGGGCTCAGTCCCGCGGCCAGGCGTCGGCGAACTTCGCGAGCAGGCGCGCGAAGTCAGCGCGCTCGGCGTCGGTGAAGCCTTCGAGCGCGGAGCGCACGGCATCCCGTCGCCGACCGCGGAACCCGGAGACGAGCCCTTCGCCCTCGGCGGTGAGGCGCACGCGCGTGCGGCGGGCGTCGTCGGGATCGGGCTCGCGAGCGACCAGCCCCAGCTGCGCCGCCTGCTGCACGAGGCGCGAGGCGCGCGGCTGGTCGACGCCGACCGCCTCGGCGATCTCGCTCACCGACAGCGATCCGGATGCCGCGACGAGCGCGTCGAGCATGCGCAGCCGCGCGGGTCCGCCGAAGCGTCCGTGGGCGGGGTCGGCCCACGAGGGGACGCCGCGACCCCAGGGCGCGCCGTGCCCGCCGTGCGGATGGTGGTGCGCCTCGGGCGAGAAGGGCGGGCGGGGACGCCGCCCGCGCAGTCTCCCGAGCGCTGCGGCGATCTCGTCGGCGGGGTCGGTGCTCACGCCCGGAATTTTACATGTCTCTTGACAACCATCGGAAATGCATGTCATAGTACATTCGTTGTCATCTGACATACATCGGCGGACCTCCCGCCCACGAAAGGACACCCCATGGACACCTCTTCTCCTCACGACCCCCGCGCCCTCGCCCACCGCCTCACGACGGTCGGCCACGCGCTGCACCACCGCCTCTTCGCGCAGCTGCGCGCCGGCGGCATCCACCCCAAGACCGCGCTGCTGCTCAGCGCCGTCGACGGTCGCATCGACGCCCCCGAGGTGCTCGAGCGCCTCGCACGCGGCGGCAAGCGCGTCGACGCCCTCAAGGCTCAGCGCCTCATCGCCCGCACCGACGACGGCTGGCGGCTCACCGACGAGGGCCGCGCCGTCCTGGACCGCGTGGATGCCGAGCGCTCCGCGCTGCTCGACGGCATCCCCGCCGAGACCCTCACGACGCTCGCCGAGACGCTCGACCTCCTGGCCGAGAAGCTCGACGTCGGCGACGACGATCACCGCGGCCCCTTCGGCCGCGGCGTCGGACCCGCCCCGCGCGGAGGGTTCGGACCGCGCGGAGGATTCGGCCCGCGCGGCGACAGCGGCCTCGCGTTCGGGCCCAACCTGCACCACGGCTTCCGCAGCGGTCAGCGCCCCGGACCCGGCCACGACGCCCGCCTCGGAGACGGCGGCGCCGAGGGTGACGGACGCGAGCCCGGCGCGGAGGCCCCCCACCGCGGCCGCGGGACCGACCATCGGCGCCACGGCTTCGGACCGCGCCACGGCCATCACCGCGCGGAGCGCTTCGCCCAGCGCGCGTACGAGCGCGGCTTCGACGCCGGTTTCTCGCGGGGCCGCGCGTCCACGGCATCCGTGTGAGCCCGCGGCGAACGCCGCCGGATCGAGACCCCGCGTCCCGACCGGCGGCGTTCCGCGTTAGCGCATGTGTGACGAGCGCGGCAACTGTATGACGCGGGACGGGTCCGTCATGCGACGCCGCGTGACGCTATGTGTCGCTCGGCGACGCCCCGTGTCGTCGTGATGGACCGGGTTCGGGCGCGGCTCTAGCGTCGCCACGACGTCTGCTGAAAAGAGCCGAACCCGTGACCACCATTCCCCCCTCCGCGCGCCCCGCTGCGCGCCCGCCGCGCCCCTCCTCCAAGCCCAACGGGCAGTGGAAGATCGACGGCACGGCGCCCCTCAACGGCAACGAGGAGTGGAAGCAGGTCGACGACGGCCTCGCGGTGCGCGGGCGTATCGAGAACGTCTACGCCGCGGGCGGGTTCGCATCCATCGACCCGACCGACCTGCACGGCCGCTTCCGCGTGTGGGGGCTCTACACGCAGCGCAAGCCCGGCATCGACGGCGGCCGCACGGCGACGCTGAGCCCCGAGGAGCTCGAGGACGCCTACTTCATGCTGCGCGTCCGCATCGACGGCGGGCAGCTCACGACCGCGCAGCTGCGCGTCATCGCCGGGATCTCGCAGGAGTTCGGCCGCGACACCGCCGATCTCACCGACCGCCAGAACGTGCAGCTGCACTGGGTCGAGGTCGAGTCGATGCCCGAGATCTGGCGCCGGCTCGAGGCCGTCGGTCTCGGCACCACCGAGGCGTGCGGCGACGTTCCGCGCGTCGTGCTCGGCTCCCCCGTCGCCGGTATCTCGGCAGACGAGCTGATCGACCCCACCCCGCAGATCGACGAGATCACGAGCCGCTTCATCGGCGACCCGACGCTGTCGAACCTGCCCCGCAAGTTCAAGTCGGCGATCACCGGGCACCCGAACCAGGACGTCGTGCACGAGATCAACGACGTCGCCTTCGTCGCCGTCGAGCACCCCGAGCTCGGCATCGGCTACGACCTCTGGGTCGGCGGCGGCCTGTCGACCGCCCCGCGCCTCGGCGAGCGCCTCGGCGTCTTCGTCTCGCCCGACCGGGTCGCCGAGGCCTGGCACGGCGTCGCGCAGATCTTCCGCGACTACGGCTACCGGCGCCTGCGCAACAAGGCGCGGCTGAAGTTCCTGCTCGCCGAGTGGGGCACCGAGAAGTTCCGGCAGGTGCTGCAAGACGAGTACCTCGGCTACGCCCTCCCCGATGGCTCCGCGCCGACGAAGCCCGCCGCCCCCGGCGACCACGTCGGCGTCCACCGCCAGAAGGACGGGCGCTTCTACGTCGGTGCGACGCCGATCGTCGGCCGCGTCTCGGGCACGACGCTCGCGCGCCTCGCCGACCTCGTCGAGGCGCACGGCTCGACGCGCCTGCGCACGACGCCGCACCAGAAGGTCGTCATCCTCGACATCCCCGAGGACCGGGTGGAATCCCTCGTCGCGGGTCTCGACGAGCTCGGTCTGCAGGCCCGCCCGAGCCTCATCCGCCGCGGCACGATCGCGTGCACGGGCATCGAGTTCTGCAAGCTCGCGATCGTCGAGACGAAGGTCAACGCCACCGCCGCGGTGAAGGAGCTCGAGGAGCGCCTGGCCGGGTTCGATCTGCCGCACCCCATCTCGCTGCACGTCAACGGCTGCCCCAATTCGTGCGCCCGCATCCAGACCGCCGACATCGGCCTGAAGGGCCAGCTCGTCACGATCGACGGCGAGCAGGTGCCCGGCTACCAGGTGCACCTCGGTGGGGGTCTGGCATCCCAGGACCGCGACGAAGCCGGCCTCGGCCGCACCGTGCGCGGCCTCAAGGTCGCCGCCGACGGCATCGCCGACTACGTCGACCGGGTCGTGCGCCGTTTCCTCGACGAGCGCGACACCGCCGCCGACGAGACCTTCGCCCAGTGGGCCCACCGCGCCGACGAGGAGGCCCTGCAGTGAGCGTCTCCCTCGCCCCGCGGGTCACCGCCCGCCGCAGTCACGACGAACTGAAGGCCCTCGCCGAGCAGGGCAACGTCGAGCTGCGCAGCCTCGCCGACGACGAGGCCTCGCCCGCCGAGGTCGTCGCCTGGGTGGCGCGCCACTTCTCCCCCGAGTCCGCCGCTGTCGCGTGCTCCATGGCGGATGCCGCGCTCCCCCACCTCGTCGCCCAGCAGCTGCCGGACGTCGACGTGCTCTTCCTCGACACCGGCTACCACTTCCGCGAGACGCACTTCACGCGCGACGAGGTCGACCGCGCCCTCGACGTGCGCGTCGTCGACGTGCTGCCCGAGCAGACGGTCGCGGAACAGGATGCCGCCTTCGGCGAGCGCCTCTACGAGCGCGACCCCGCCCTGTGCTGCGCGCGTCGCAAGGTCGACCCCCTGCAGGGAGCCCTCGGCGGCTACGAGGTGTGGTTCACCGGCGTGCGCCGCGACGAGGCGCCCACGCGCACGCACACCCCCCTGGTCACGTGGGACGAGCGCAACGGCCTGGTCAAGGTGAACCCGGTGGCGGCGTGGAGCTTCGACGACCTCATCGGCTACGCCACCGACCGGAAGGTGCCGGTCAACCTCCTCCTCACCCACGGCTACCCCTCCATCGGGTGCGAGCCGTGCACCCGCCCGGTCGCCCCGGGCGAAGATCCCCGGTCCGGCCGCTGGGCGGGCCTCGCCAAGACGGAATGCGGGTTGCACACATGAGCGCTGTGTCCACGGCATCCACTGCCCTCTCCACCCTCGATCTGCTCGAGGCCGAGGCGATCCACGTCATCCGCGAGGTCGTCGCCGAGTTCGAGCGACCCGTGCTGCTGTTCTCCGGCGGCAAGGACTCGGTCGTCGTGCTGCACCTCGCCACGAAGGCGTTCGCGCCGGGCCGCGTGCCCTTCCCCGTGCTGCACGTGGACACCGGGCACAACTTCCCCGAGGTGCTGCGCTTCCGCGACGAGACCGTCGCGCGGCTGGGGCTGCGTCTCGAGGTCGCGCGCGTGCAGGACTACATCGACGACGGCCGCCTGCAGGAACGCCCCGACGGCACGCGCAACCCGCTGCAGACCCTTCCACTGCTGGATGCCATCGCCGCCGGCCGCCACGACGCCGTCTTCGGCGGGGCGCGGCGCGACGAGGACAAGGCCCGTGCCAAGGAGCGCATCATCTCGCTGCGCGACGAGTTCGGCCAGTGGGATCCGCGCACGCAGCGCCCGGAGCTCTGGAGCCTGTACAACGGCCGGCACACCCCGGGTCAGCACGTGCGGGCGTTCCCGATCTCGAACTGGACCGAGCTCGACATCTGGCGCTATATCGAGCGCGAGGACATCGCCCTCCCCCCGCTGTACTTCGCCCACGAGCGCGAGGTGTACCGCCGGGGTGACATGTGGCATCCGGTCGGCCCGTTCTCCCCTCCCCGCGAGGGCGAGAGCGTCGAGGTGCGCACGGTCCGCTACCGCACCGTCGGCGACATGAGCTGCACCGGCGCCGTCGAATCGGATGCCGCCGACCTGGCGTCCATCGTGGCCGAGGTCGCGCGCACCACCATCACCGAGCGTGGGGCGACCCGCGCCGACGACCGCCTCAGCGAGGCGGCCATGGAAGACCGCAAGAAGGACGGGTACTTCTGATGTCGCTCGACACCCTCGAGGCACCGGTCGACACGATCGAGCCGACGCTGTTCCGCTTCGCCACGGCGGGCTCGGTCGACGACGGCAAGTCGACGCTCGTCGGCCGCCTGCTCCACGACGCCAAGGCGATCCTCGCCGACCAGCTCGAGCAGGTCGCCCGCACCTCCGCCGACCGCGGCTTCGCGCACGGCGCGTTCGACTTCGCCCTGCTGACCGACGGTCTGCGCGCCGAGCGCGAGCAGGGCATCACGATCGACGTCGCGTACCGGTACTTCGCCACCGGCTCCCGGTCGTTCATCCTCGCCGACTGCCCCGGGCACGTGCAGTACACGCGCAACATGGTCACCGGTTCCACCACCGCCGACGCCGTCGTCGTCCTCGTCGACGCGCGAGCGGGCGTGGTCGAGCAGACGCGCCGCCATCTCGCGGTCGTCGCACTGCTGCGCGTGCCGCACGTGATCGTCGCGGTGAACAAGATCGACCTCGTCGACTTCTCGGCCGACGTGTTCGCGTCGGTCGCCGCCGATGCGCGGGCGGTCGCGACCGAGCTCGAGATCGACGACCTGCACGTCCTGCCGGTCTCGGCCCTCGAGGGCGACAACATCGTCGACCGCTCGGCCCGCACCCCCTGGTACGACGGGCCCGCGCTGCTCGAGCTGCTCGAGACGCTGCCCTCCGCCGACGAGTCCGCCCGCGACGCCGAGCCGCTGCGCCTTCCCGTGCAATCGGTCATCCGCCCGCAGGGTGGGCTGTCGCCCGAGCTCGCCGCCGACCCCGAGACGGCCACGGCGCTGCGCGACTACCGCGCCGTCGCCGGCCGCATCTCGCGCGGCGCGGTGCGCGTGGGCGACGAGGTCGAGGTGTCGGGCTCCGGGGTGCGCACGGTGGTGCGCGGCATCCGGGTGGCGGGAGTGCCCGCCGACAGCGCCGTCGCCCCGCAATCGGTGTCCCTCGAACTGGCCGACGACGTGGATGCCGCCCGCGGAGCGGTCATCGCCTCGGCCGGCACCCTCCCGGCCGCGCGGCGCGAGGCGGACGTCGAGCTGTTCCAGCTCGACGCGCGCCCCCTGACCCCCGGCGCACGCGTGCTCGTGAAGCACGGCACGGCCACGGTGCAGGCGATCGTGGCATCCATCGACTCGCGCTACGACCTCGACGCGCTCGCCCACGTCGACGCGGATCGACTCGAGACCAACGACATCGGCCGCGCCCGCCTGCGCCTGGCCGCCGACCTGCCGCTGGAGCCCTACCGCGACAGCCGCCACGAGGGCTCGTTCCTCGTCATCCATCCGTCCGACGGCGCGACTCTCGCCGCCGGCATCGTGCGCTGACCGGCGCACGACGACCCCGCGCCCATCGGCGCACCCCGGCCTTGTGAAGGAGGCGACAGTGAACACACGACGCATTGCAGCAACGATCACGACCCTGGGACTGATTGCGGCGATGATGGCCGGCTGCGCCTCGGGAGCCGCCTCCGCCGAGAGCGCCGACCAGGGTCCCGCCGAGGAGCTTCGCCTCGGCTACTTCGCCAACGTGACGCACGCCCCCGCGCTCGTGGGCCTGCAAGAGGGCCTCCTGCAGGCCGCCCTCGGCGACACGACGCTGTCGACCGAGGTGTTCAACGCCGGTCCCGCCGCGATCGAGGCCCTGTCGGCCGGAGCGATCGACGCGACCTACATCGGGCCGAATCCGTCGATCAACACGTTCATCCAGTCGCGGGGCGAGGCGGCGCGCGTGATCGCCGGAGCCGCCACCGGCGGCGCGGCGCTGGTCGTGCGCGACGGGATCTCCTCGCCGCAGGATCTGACGGGCAAGACCCTCGCCACCCCGCAGCTGGGCAACACGCAAGACGTCGCCCTGCGCGGGTGGCTGAAGAAGCAGGGCTTCCAGACCAACACCTCGGGCGGCGGCGACGTCACCATCACCCCGACCGAGAACGCGCAGACCTTCCAGCTCTTCAAGGACGGCCAGCTCGACGGCGCGTGGCTGCCCGAGCCGTGGGTGTCGCGCCTGGTCGTCGACGCCGGCGCGAAGGTGCTCGTCGACGAGGCCGACGAGTGGCCCGACGGGCAGTTCCCCACCACCGTGCTGCTCGTGCGCAAGGACTTCCTCGACCAGCACCCCGAGACGGTGTCGAAGCTGCTCGCCGGGCACGCGGCATCCGTTCAGTGGATCACGGACAACCCGACCCAGGTGGCCACCGTCGTCAACGCCCAGCTCGCCGCCGACACGGGCAAGCCGCTCGCCGACGCGGTCATCGCCCGGGCCCTCGAGCACGTGACGTTCTCGGTCGACCCGCACGCCGACACCTTCTCGACCCTGGTCGAGAACGGCATCCAGGCGGGCACGCAGAAGCAGGGCTCGATCGCGGGACTGTTCGACCTGCGCCTGCTGAACGCGCAGCTCGGCGACGCGAAGGTCTCGGCCGCCGGACTCGGCGAGGAGTGACATGACCACGGTCCGCACCGACAGCCGCCCGCCCGTCACCGCCACCGCGCCCGCGGTGCGCATCGACGGGGTGTCCAAGCGCTTCGGTGCGGGCCCGGTCGTCCTCGACGACATCACCCTCGACGTCGCCGCCGGCGAGTTCGTGTGCCTGCTCGGCGCCTCGGGCTGCGGAAAGTCGACGCTGCTCAATCTCGTCGCCGGCCTGGACCGTCCCACCGCGGGCCGGATCGAGACGCCCGCCGAGGGCTCGGCGGTCATGTTCCAAGAATCGGCGCTCATGCCCTGGCTCACCGCCCGCCGCAACGTCGAGCTGGCCCTGCGGCTGCGCGGCGTCTCGCGCGCCCGCCGCCGCGACGAGGCCCTCGCCCTGCTCGACACCGTCAATCTCGCGGATGCCGCCGACAAGCGCCCGCACGAGCTGTCCGGCGGCATGCGCCAGCGCGTCGCCCTCGCCCGCGCGCTCGCCCAGGACCGGCCCGTGCTGCTGATGGACGAGCCGTTCGCCGCCCTCGACGCCATCACCCGCGACCTGCTCCACGAGGAGCTCGAGCGCGTGTGGCGCGCCAGCGGGCGCACGATCGTCTTCGTCACCCACAACGTGCGCGAGGCCGTCCGCCTCGGCGAGCGCATCGTGCTGCTCGGCAGCCGCCCCGGCCGCGTCGTCGGCGAATGGCGCACCGCCGACGTCGAGGCGAAGGATGCCGGCGTCCTCGCCGCCGAGATCACCGACGAGCTGCGCAAGGAGATCCGCCGCAATGCCCGCTGAGACCGCGACCCGCTCCGACGACCTCCGCAGCCTCGAGGCGGGGCTGGACAATCTGCAGACCGCGACCGACGCCGCCGCGCCCCGCTGGAAGCGCTGGTCGGCCAGCATCCTTCCGCCCGTGATCTTCGTCGTGCTGGCGATCCTCGCGTGGCAGGCGTACATCTGGATCGCCGACCCGCGCCCCGACAAGGCACCGAGCCCCGCCGACGTCATCGGTGCGCTCGGCTACGCCTGGGACACCGGCCGGCTGCAGGAGGCGATCCTGACGAGCCTGGAACGCGGCATCCTGGGCTTCCTCATCGCGATCGTCATCGGCACCCCGATCGGTCTGCTGCTGGCCGAGGTGCGCCCGATCCGCCGCGCGGTCGGGCCGATCATCTCGGGGCTGCAGGTGCTGCCGTCGGTGGCCTGGGTGCCCGCGGCGATCATCTGGTTCGGACTCACGGATGCCACGGCGTACTTCGTCATCCTGATGGGCGCGATCCCCTCGATCGTCAACGGCCTCATCGCCGGCGTCGACCAGGTGCCCCCGCAGCTGCGGCGCGTGGGCACGGTGCTCGGCGCGTCGAAATGGCAGCTCGCCACCTCGGTGATCCTGCCCGCCGCCCTCCCCGGTTACTTCGCCGGCCTCAAGCAGGGGTGGGCGTTCTCGTGGCGCTCGCTGATGGCGGCCGAGATCATCACCTCGGGCGGCACGATCGGCTTCGGACTCGGCACGATGCTGCAGCAGACGCGCGACCTCGCCGACCTCGCCGGGGTTCTCGCGACGATCGTGGTCATCCTCGGCATCGGCATCCTCATCGAACTCGCCTTCTTCGGGCCGATCGAGCGGCGCATGCTGCGCGGTCGCGGCCTCCTGCTCTCGGGCGGCGCGACGTGAGCCGGGACGCCGGCGCCCCGGCCCCTCCACCCGTGGCGATCCGCACTCCGCAGCCGGCCGAGGCCGCGGCATCCGGGACCGTCTGGCTGGTGGGCGCCGGGCCCGGCGACGCGGGCCTGCTGACCCTGCGGGGGCTGCGCGCGCTGGAGTCCGCCGACGTGATCGTCGCCGACCGCCTGGGCGCGCGCGGCGTGCTCGACGGCCTCGCCGCCGAGGGCGTGCACCTGGCCGCCGAGATCGTCGACGTCGGCAAATTGCCCGGTCACCACGCCGTGCCGCAGGATGCCATCAACGCCCTCCTCGTGCGGGAGGCGCTCGCGGGGCGGAGCGTCGTCCGCCTGAAGGGCGGCGATCCGTACGTCTTCGGCCGCGGCGGCGAGGAGCTCTTCGCCTGCCAGGAGGCCGGGATCGAGGTCCGCGTGGTCCCCGGCGTCACGAGCGCCGTCTCGGTGCCCGCACTCGCCGGCATCCCGCTCACCCACCGCGGGGTCGCGACGAGCTTCACCGTGGCGACCGCGCACGATCAGATCGCCGCGCTCGGCGGCGGGCGCGATCACACCGTCGTGCTGCTCATGGGCGTCGGTACGCTCGCCCACTCGGCGCTCACTCTCGCCCGCGGCGAGCGCGGAGCGGACTGCCCCGTCGCGATCGTCGAGGACGGCTTCGGCGCGCGCCAGCGCGTGACCGTCGGCACGCTCGCGACGATCGCCGCGCAGGCCGCCGAACGCGGGGTGCGCTCCCCCGCCGTCGTGGTCGTCGGCGACGTGGTGCGCCTGAGTCCGTACGCGCCGGCCGACCTGGCATCCCTCGATCTCACGTTCGACCCGCTCGCCGTTCCCCGAAAGGCCCCTTCGCTGTGACCTCGTCCTCTCTCACCTCGCTCCGTGTCGCGATCGTCGGCGCGGGCCCCGCGGGCATCTACGCCGGCAACATCCTCACGCGCGCGGTGACCGACGCCGGCGGCACGGTCGCCATCGACCTGTTCGACTCGCTGCCCGCCCCCTACGGCCTCATCCGATACGGCGTCGCCCCCGACCACCCGCGCATCAAGGGCATCGTCGACTCGCTGCACGAGATGCTCGACACCGGCGTCACCCGCTTCATCGGCAACGTCGAGGTGGGCCGCGACCTCGCCGTCGACGAGCTGCACGACCGGTACGACGCCGTGATCCTCGCGACCGGGGCCCTGCGCGACGCCCCGCTCGACATCCCGGGGATCGATCTGCCCGGTTCCTACGGCGCGGCCGACTTCGTCGCCTGGTACGACGGCCACCCCGACGTGCCGCGCGACTGGCCCCTCGACCAGCGGGAGGTCGCGGTGATCGGCAACGGCAACGTCGCCCTCGACGTGGCCCGCGTGCTCGCCAAGCACGCCGTCGACCTGCGCTCCACCGAGATCGCCGACAACGTGCTCGACGGACTCGAGGCCTCGGCCGTCACCGACGTGCACGTGTTCGGCCGCCGCGGACCCGCCGACATCAAGTTCACGCCCATCGAGCTGCGCGAGCTCGGCGAGGTGCCGAACGTCGACATCGTCGTGCACGACGAGGACTTCGCGGATGCCGATCCCGCCCAGGCCCCCAACAACCAGCTCAAGGTCATGCTGCGCGTGCTGAACAGCTGGCGCACGCGCGAGCGCACCGGCGCGAGCCGCCGCCTGCACCTGCACTTCTACCACTCGCCCCTCGCCGTGCTCGGCGAGGACCGCGTCGAGGGGCTGCGCTTCGAGCGCACCGAGCCGCTCGGCGACGGCACGGTGCGCGGCACGGGGGAGATCCGAGAGATCGCCGTGCAGCAGGTGTACCGCGCGGTCGGGTACTTCTCGAGCCCCGTGCTCGGTGCCCCCTTCGACGCCGCGCGCGGCGTGGTGCCGAACGTCGAGGGCCGGGTCGTCGACGGCGACGCCCCCGTGCCGGGTCTGTACGCCACGGGCTGGATCAAGCGTGGACCGGTCGGCCTCATCGGACACACCAAATCGGATGCCATGGAGACCGTCGCCCATCTCGTCTCCGACGTCGAGGTCGGGTCGCTTCGGGCCCCCGCCGTCACCGACGACGTGCTCGAGGTCCTCGCCGCGCGCGGCGTGGAGTTCACGACCTGGCAGGGCTGGCGCGTCCTCGACGCGCACGAGCGTGCGCTCGGCGCCGCGCACGAGCACACCCGGGAGCGCGTCAAGGTCGTGCCGCGCGAGGAGCAGGTGGCCATCGCCCGCTCCGCCGCGCTGGTCCCGTGACCGCGGACGCGGCCGTCGACGTCGTCGTGATCGGCGGCGGCCCCGCCGGTCTCTCGGCCGCGCTCAACCTCGCGCGGGCGCGCACCTCGGTGCTGCTCGTCGACGCCGGCCGGCCCCGCAACGCCGCGACGCTGCGCTCGCACGGCTACCTCACCCGCGACGGCATCCCGCCCATCGAGCTGCGCAAGCTCGGACGCGCCGAGCTCGAGGCGTACCCGAACGTGCGGATCGTGGATCGCTCGCCCGTCGCCCGCGTCACCCGTGACGACGACGGCTTCACGGTCACCCTCGCCGGCCGTGCGGCGACGACCCTGCCCGAGGTGCGCGCGCGGGCCGTCGTGCTCGCGACCGGTTTGCGCGAGACGCTGCCCGAGGTCCCGAGCCTGCGGGCGTTCTACGGCATCACGGTGTTCAGCTGCGCGGCGTGCGACGGCTGGGACCTGCGGGACCGACCCCTCGCCCTCATCGGCGAGACCGGCGACCTCGCGGCACGCGCGCGGCTGCTGGCGCGGTGGACCTCGAGACTCACCGTCTTCACGAACGGCACCCCCGCGATCGACGCGGTCGACGAGGCCGAGCTGGCGGCGTCCGGGATCACCGTCGACCGACGCCGCATCGACGACCTCGAGGGCGACCGCGGACACGTCACCGCCGTCCGCCTCGTCGACGGCGACCGCGTCGAGATCGACGGCGGGTTCGTGCGGCCGCTGTGGGACGCCGCCCTCGACTTCGTCGCCGACCTCGCCCCCGATCGGGATGCCGACGGCCACCTCGTCACCGATCGTTCGGGCCGCACCTCGGTCGCGGGGCTCTACGCGGCGGGCGACGCGGCATCGCCGGGACCGCAGCAGCTCATCGTCGCAGCCGGGCAGGGAGCACGCGTGGCGGCGGTGCTGGTGCACGACCTGGTGGGCGTGCGGACGTCGCACTGAGGCGGGGCGCGGTGCGCCCGCGGAGCCCCGCGTGAGGCGTTCTGCGGGCGTGCCGGCGGCGCGGTGCGGCGCGGGGGCGCTTCGAGACGAGGGGGTTCAGCCGCCGAGCGACCCCGCGTCGGTGGAGCCGACATCGGTGCGATGGAAGTTCAACGACGAGCGCGACGCGGTCGGGCCGCGCTGCCCCTGGTAGCGGTTGCCGTACGGACCCGAACCGTAGGGGTTCTCGGCGGGCGAGGTCAGGCGGAAGTAGCAGACCTGGCCGATCTTCATCCCGGGCCACAGCGTGATCGGCAGCGTCGCGACGTTCGACAGCTCGAGGGTGACGTGGCCCGAGAAGCCCGGGTCGATGAAGCCGGCGGTGGAGTGGGTCAGAAGTCCCAGGCGTCCGAGCGACGACTTGCCCTCGAGACGGGCGGCGACGTCGTCGGGCAGCGTGACGCGCTCGAACGTGGAGCCGAGTGCGAACTCGCCGGGGTGCAGGATGAACGGCTCGTCGGGCTCGACCTCGATGAGGCGCGTGAGCTCGGGCTGATCCTCGGCGGGATCGATGAAGGGGTACTTGTGGTTGTCGAACAGCCGGAAGTACCGGTCGAGTCGCACGTCGACGCTCGACGGCTGCACCATGGCCGGGTCGAAGGGGTCGAGACCGAGGCGCCCGTCGGCGAGCTCGGCACGGATGTCGCGATCGGAGAGCAGCACGGCCCCAGCCTAGAACGCGCCGGCTCCGCGCACCCTTCGGTTACCGCGCATCACGGTCACCCGGTCGCGGCGGCGGCGCGTGACCCGCGCGCGAGATCACGTGACCTGGCGCCCCTGGCAGCCCACGGGGGTCCGGATGCCACGGCGACGCTGTTATGCTGGCCGGGCTGCCGCAAGGCGCACGGGGCTGTAGTTCAATGGCAGAACTTCTGCTTCCCAAGCAGACAGCGCGGGTTCGATTCCCGTCAGCCCCTCAAAGCCCTCACGGGCGGCCGCAGGCCGTTCGGGAGGGCTTTCGTGTTGCCGTGAATCGAAGCCTCGGGTGGGCCCACACCGCCGGAGGCTCCGCGCGCCGCGCAGCGGCGTGTGGAGGGGCGGTGGGGACGATTCCCGTCAGCCCCTCCAAAGGTCCGACATGCCGGCGTAGCCGGTGTGGCGGACCTTTCGCGTGGGTGCCGTAGGAACCGATCCTGCGGCGGGTGGGCCCACGCCGCCGGGGCGTTCGCTCTCGGGCAGAAGCCATGTCCCACTTTGTGCTGCTTGGCATCCTCTCAACCGGCCCTTTTTGGGACACACGCCGCGCATTGTGGGACATGGTCTGCGAAGGGCGGAGGCCGGCCCGCCCTGGTCGCCCCCGCCCCAGGCCTGCGTTTCACGAGAGGGCCGGCAGTTGATGGACGGGATCCAGCTGTATCGTACGATGCTGTTGGCGGGATGTGATCCGTCGAATCCAACGGGGAGTTTCAGAGTGCCGTTCCGCAGCAAAGACTTGTTGGAGACATGGCTCGACGAGTTCGCCGCGAGCGGGGCCGGTGGCGGCGGTGTCGCCTATGTCGCCGACCAGGAGCCGCTGGACGGCGTTGACAGCGGCCTGGTCATCTTCCCCCTGTCCAACGCGACGACGTCGGTGTACCTGGCACCCGTGGCCGTCGGTGCGCCGGACTGGCGCGTCACGTTCGAGGCCCAGCCCGAGGTGACGGAGCTGTCACCGAGCGAGGTCTACGACCTCTGTCGCGAACTGTCGTACGCGGCGGACCTCTGCGCCTTCCTGCAGCTGAAGTCCGTCGCCCACATGGCGCAGATCGCCGACGAGACCCGAGGCTGACTACGCGGCGGACGACCCCGTGACGGCGACGCGATCGACGCGCGACGCCTGCTCCTTGGCCGCGAGCGTCGCGTGCCGCATGAACGCCGCGAAGTCTTCCTCGACCTTCGGGTCGAGCTGCTCGACGATGCCGCGGAACGTGTTCTGGAAATGCGCCAGCTGCGACCACGGCTCTTTCTCGAGGTCGACCGCGAGGTGGATGTGGCTGACGCGGCGATCCGCCTCGTCGGCTTCGCGGCGGAGGATGCCGCGGCGCACGAGCCGCTCCACCATCGTGGTGATCCCCGCCGACGTCACTCCGAGGTGACCCGCGAGCTCCGACGGCCGGATGCCGGGGTGGGCACCCACGTAGGCGAGGGCTTTGGCGTCGAGCTCGTTCACTCCGAGTTGCTTACGGGCGCGGGCAGCCGCATCCTCGCGCTCGCCGCTGTACAGCGCGAGCGCCGCCATGAGAGGAGAGGTCTCGCCAGTTCCTGCGTTCATCGACTCGCTCCAGGGTTTCGTGTGACGGCCCCACTATACCTAGACCGTTTAGGTTCGCCTGGTGATGTTCAACTCCCTTGACACTTAACCGCGTTACCTAAGTCTGCTAACTAAGCACCGTCCTGCCGCCGGCACCTCACCGAACCCCTACCGGCCGTGTCAGGCGGCGGATCCCGACGCAGCCACGAGCCTTCCGAGCTCTGCGCGAGTGGCCGCACCCCACTTCATCCGCGCCTGATAGACGTGCGACTCGACGGTGCGCACCGAGAGGAAGAGACGCTGGGCGATCTCCCTGTTCGTGAGCCCGTCGTTGGCGAGGAGGGCGATCTCTCGTTCCCGGGGCGTGAGTTCCTCTGCCGCGGACGGCTCGGCGCCGGCTGCGGGGAGGTAGTGCACCACCGGTCTCGGCGACGCGACCGACGTCCCTTCTGCCGAGTAGAGCGCATGGAGACGGAGCTCGCTGAGCTCGACGTCCTCCCCGGCTGCGGCGCACTGAGACACCCGTCGCACCGCCTCGACCGCCAACGGGAGGTCGGTGGTCGCAGCGAGCTGCACCAGTTCGTCGATCTCGTCCTCCACGGCGACGCCGAGCACGGCGAGCCGGTAGAGGTCGCGGATGCGGTGGGCCGCACCCCCGCCCTCGGCCGACAGGGCGGCTGTCGCCCGAGCCATCGCGCGCGCCTCCTCGAGGCTGCCCTCTGCGACGAAGATCGTAGTCCGCGCGTAGAGGACGCCGTGCTGCGCGCGCGCGGTCGTCTGCTCGTCGAGGCGGTCGAGGAGAGCGCGGGCGTCGAACGGTCGTCCGGCCATCGCGAGCTCGTCCGCGACCCCGATGACGATCAACACGGGATACGGGTCCGGAAGGACGGTCGTCGCTGCAGGGATCAGCCGATCCAGCTCTCGTCGCGTCTCGTGGGCGCGGCCGGCGGCGGTGAGGCCGAGGGCCATCGCCACCGCCGCCAGGGGCATGTCGTGCGAGCCGCCCTCTCGCGCGATCGTCGCCACCTCGCGCTCGAGGCGCCGCTGGAGGCGCGACCCGTCCGCCCCGGCCACCTGGTGACTGGCGAGCAGCAGGGTGACCGCCTCGAGTCGCTGCCGGGCACTGATACTGGCGGGGCAGGGGCGGGCGTCGAGCATCCGCTCCACCGCGGCGAAGGAGCGGCGCGCGCTCGACCAGCGCCCGCGGTTCGCAGCTGCCGCACCGGCCACGAGGAGCGCGCGCAGGTGCAGCGCTGCGGGCACCTCCTTCTCGGCGGCGGCGAGCTCGGCCCGCTCGACGGCGCGTTCCCACTGCATCGCGGCCCCTGCGACCGCAGACTCCTTCAACAGGCTCGCCACGCGCGCCTCCGCGGCGGCCGTCCCCCCGTCCGAGGGGGAGCCGACCTCCGCATCGACCCGGTTGCGGGCCGAACGGCGGCGGGCGATGAGGTCGGTCGCGTCGACGAGTCCGTCGCCGAGCCACGGCGTCAGGTCGGCGCCGGAGGCGATGTCCGCCTCCAGGCGGAGCCGAGGGTCCTCACCCGCGGTCAAGCCTCGGGCCGCGTGGGCGGCGGCGTGGGCCGTATCGCCGCGGTCATTGGCATCCCGAGCGGCGTCGAGCGCGATGCGTTTGCGCACGGGGACCGGCTGATCGACTTCGCCCGAGGCGCTCGTGCCGAGACGGTGCCAGCGTTCCGCGATCGAGACCGACACGGCGGCGCTCCACCAGACGTCGGCCTCGCCCAGCATGCGCACCCCGGCAGCCTCGACAGCCTCGTCGACGACGGCCGAGCCGAGCACGCGTTCGGCCTCCTGGGCGAGCACGTCGTTCGCGGTGAGACGGCGCAGGGGCGACACGTCGGCGTGTACCTGTCCCCCGGCGACCAGGGCCTCCAGGCTCTCGCCGTCGAGCAGTCGCGTGGCCGTCGCCGTCTCGAGGCGCGGAAGGCGACCCACGACCGCGAGCGTCCGCAGATCGGCGGGCGGGTACTCGGCGATGTGCCGGGACAGCGCGACCGCCAGCCGGCTGTCGCGGGACACCGTCTGCACGGCGCGAAGAGGGTCCCGCCCCGCGCGCGCCGCGTTCGTCGCTTCGAGCACGAGGTGCCGCAGCAGCGACCGGGATCCGTCGGCCCGCCAGATCAATCCTTCGCGCGTCACCCGGTCGAGCAGGTCGACGTCGGCGAACTGGGCGAGGAACCGCGCGGCATCCGCGTCGGAGCAGGGCGGGAGGTCGACGCGCGCCGCATGCCCCTCCACCCACAGGTCCAGGGCCGCGCGGCGGCCGGCGGACAGTGCCGAGGGATCCTCGATCGAGCGGGCTCTCGCCGTTCGGAGGCCGAAGACCGCCGTGATCCGCGCGGTGGCGACGGCGCGGGCGAGGAGGTCCGCGGAGTCGTCGTCGACGGCCTCGACGTCGTCGACGATGACGACGAGGGGTTCCGCGCGCTGGTCGGGATCGTCGCGGAGCGCGTTGAGGGCGGGGTGCCCCGCGGCCTCGATCGCTCCGAACGGCACCGACGACAGCACGGCCGAGGTCCGCAGCACCGCCGCGCTGGTGAACCGCGCGGCGAGCGCACGGAGAAAGGCCGTCCGACCGCTCCCCCGCGGCCCGGCGACCACCACCGACGTGCCCTCCTGCACGAGGCCCGCGACGCGCTCGATCTCGCGCTCGACCCCGACGAGTTCTCTCGCCCCGTCCGTCTTCCGACCCCTCGACATGCCGCATCTCCCCCCGGAGTCCCTCGCCCGCCGACGAGCGGGCCAGGGGCTCTCAGTATGTCTCCGTGGGGAGATAACCGCATAGCCGATGCACAGGCGGTATGCACGAAATTTTGAAGGGGAGGTAAACCTTCTGACGATCGGATGATCCCGCGGCCGCCGGGAAACTGCTGACCGGAAAACAAATTTGTCGACTCTTCACGATTACCGGCGCCTAGCAATCTCCGCACTACTGAGATGGCGTCTAAGTAATACGGATACCGTCATTCAGGACGCGAAAAACGGATGCCGATCGCGGCCCGCTCAGGGCAGGAGATCGGAGATGCGGGTCCAGATGTCGCCGAGGAGCGGAACGATGTCGGACGCGCGATCGGCGGAGCCGACGGCGACGGCGACGAGCGGGAAGACGGTCACGGCCAGCGCGACGAGCACGGCGATGACCGCGAACACCCACGCCGCGGCGGTGTGCCGTCGCGTGAAGGCCAGCAGGAGCACCCCCACCGCGAGCACGATCCCCAGGAGGGTCACGAGCGTGACGGAGAGGACGGGGAACGGTACGAGGCCCGCGGTGCTCGCGGTGGTCGCCCCGAGGAAACCCGTCAGCGGCAGGAAGAGCAGCAGGCCGATGACCACGACCAGCACCGTGCCGACCCCCGCGGCGATGAAGACGCCACGGGGTCGGCGGGCGATCAGCCGTCCGCTCGAGGCCCTCACGGCACGCGGTGGGGGTCGGTGCCGCGCACCTCGTCGGCGGCGCGGGCGATGTCCTCGGCGGCATCGTGGAGGGCGTCGGCGACCACGTCCTGCGCGTCGTCCGCGGAACGCTCTTGCGACGGGGACGAACGATGGCCGACGGCTGCCGGGCGATCCTGCGTCTCGGTCGCCGGAGCGGCCTCCGCGTTCTCCCGCGCGGTTTCGATGGCATCCTGGGCCTTCGCGGCGCCGGCGGCGACGGCATCCTTCGCGTCCTCCGCGGCGTCGCCCATCGCGCGCGCGGCATCGTCCGCGGCGTCCCCCACGGCCGCGGCGGCACCCGCCGCCCTCTCGGCCGCGTCATCGGCGACGGCCTCGGCCTCCTCGACCGGATCGGTGTCGAACGGCCCGAAGACACCGGTCACCGTGACGGTGATCTCGGCGCGGTCGGACCCGAGGGGCGCCAGAGCGCTCCGCGCCGCCTCGCGCACGCGGTCGGCGACCTCGCGCAGCTTGTGCGGGTACTCGACGACGATCGAGACGGATGCCGTGACGGCGCCGGCGCGATCCTGATCGACCTTCACGCCGGGAGCGCTGCTGGCCAGCCCGACCCGTTCGCGGACCGCGTCGGAGGCGCGCCCGAGGAGGGAACCGAGGGCGTGGACGCCCTCGACGTCGCCCGCGGCCGCGGCCACGGCTGTCGCGGCGTCGTCGAGGGGTGCGGGACGGGTGAGCTCGGGAGCTTCGGTGGTCATGTCGTTCTCCTGTCGGGTGTCAGTGCACGCGGGTGTTCTCGTGCGCGAGCTTGGCGCGAAGACCCGAATGGATGGAGATGTAGGTGCGGACGTCCTGACCGGTCAGCGCCGACAGGTTCGCCACGAGGGTCTCGACATGGTCGGCGACCTGGCGCGGGGAGGTGTTCTGGCGCGGCGTGACGGCGATGTGCAGGACGGACTCGTTCTTGACCTCGCCCGCGCTGATGCGGGAGGAGAGGATCTCGTCGCGGTCGGCGAGCGCGTTGTTGAGGGCCTCCGAGGCGAAGCCGTCGGTGACGGTGATGCGTCCCTCGGCGTTCGCGCTGCCCGTGGACTGCAACGGCGCCTGGCGACGACCGCGGACCGCCGCGGCCACGATGGCGATGAGGATGATCGCGAGCACGACGAGCACGGCGAACGACCCCCACCCCGCGGTCTCGCGCCCGAGGCTCTGGAGCCACCCCTGGAACCCGCCGGCAATGGTCGTCCACGCGTCGGGACCGCCGGGCAGCAGACCCACGATCAGGGCGAGAGCTCCGACGGCGAGCAGCACGACGGCGACCAGGAAGAGGAGGAAGCGGTTCAGACCGCGACGCGTGGCATTCATCAGGACTCCTTCGTGGAACGCTGCACGCGGACGTGCGCGCGCAGGCGCGGCGTCAGTTCGTACGACGTGATCTCTTCGTCGACGATGCGGCGCAGCTGCGCCTCGTCGACCGGGATGCCGACCGGGGGCCGCACGGTCACGTCGACGGAGCGGTGGGCGACGCCGACGACGATGTCGTCGCGGGCGATGCCGGATTCGTTGCTGAGGTGCTGCGCCAGAGCGGAGGCCACCACGCCGTTGTCCACGACCACGGCACGGTTCACACCGCGCGTCATCTCGTGCTTGGAGAGTCGACCGGGCTTGAGGGCGAAGACGAGCACGATCAGGCCGATCAGGGCGACGACGGTTCCCCCGCCGATGAACGCCGCGGGCAGCAGGGCGGTCGGCGCCTGGACGACGGCGTCGAGCGCGTCGCCCGGGGCGACGAGCAGGGCGGGCTGACCGGTGAGGCTCAGCACGATCTCGACCGCCGCGTACGCGATCGCGAGCAGCAGCAGCACGACCACGACGAGCATGGCCACGGTGCGCGGCGAGTGGGTCTCGCGGCGCACGACGGTACGCAGGACGGCGTCGCTCATCACAGCACTCGCTTTCGCCGGGGGGCGGAGGCGCCCGAGATGGTCAGATCGACGCGCGACACCTCGCGGCCGAACAGATGCGTCAGGCGCCGGCGGATCTCCGACTGCGCCGCGGTCGCCGCCTCGAGGACCGGGGTCGCGGCGCGCACGGCGGCAGTGTCGTCGAGCGCGGGAACGGGCCAGGGTGCGCTCACGCGCACGAGGGCGGTGTCGCGTGCGGCGGCCACTTCGACCCGGACGCTGCGCTGCTCGACGCCGATGGCATCCGCGGCGGTGCGCTCGGCCGTCTTCTGCAGCACGCGGTCGGCGATGGTGACGCGACCGGCGGGCAGGCCCGGGCCGGCAACCGTGGTGCGGTTGCCGACCCGGGTGGGGGCGGTGACCGTCGTCACGACGTACTCCGCCCCGAGAACGCGTTGACGATGTTGCGGAAGTCGAGCTCGCCCGAGGTGACGCGCGCCACGACGGCGCCGATCACCATGAACAGCGCCACGAGGAGGAAGCCCCAGAATCCGAAGATCAGGGCGCTCAGCGCGAGGACGAGTCCGGCGAGGGCGCCCTTCGTGGTCGCGGTCACTGGACGCGCTTGTCGTCGTCGTGGTTGTCGTCGTCACCGGGGATATGCACGTCGTTGACGTCCACGTTCACCTCGACGACCTCGAGACCCACGAGCTTGCTGATGGCACCCGCAACACGGCCGCGGACCTGGTCGGCGACCTCCTGGATCGGGGCGCCGTACTCGACGACGATCGTGATGTCGGCGGCGGCCTGCGTCTCGCCGACCTCGACCTTCACGCCCTGCGTGAGGTCGGTGGCGTTGATCGCGTCACGGATCGCACCGAGAGCGCGGGCTCCGCCGCCACCGAGGGCGTAGACGCCGGTGACCTCGCGGGCGGCGATGCCGGCGACCTTGGCGACGACGCCGTCGGCGATCGTCGTCTTGCCGTCGGTGTGCGCCTCGGCGCCGCGGGCGCCCAGGGGACGGTTCACGCGCGAAGCGGCCTGCGGGACGTTCTGCGCAGCGGGGGTGGGGGCGTTCTCAGCCATGTCGGTTCCCTTCGAGTGTGTGTCCCGGCGTGATTCCGGGGGCGGCGGTGTCGCCTTCGGCACTTAGACGAGCAGACGGTCCTTTCCGTCATGCGGGGCTTGCGCTCGGTGTCGCAATGTGTATCGATATGCATAGGCTTACGGCGTATATCCCAGCGCTGGCACGGGAGTCAAGGCATCCCGAGCCGTGCGTGAGGCGACCATCCTGACAACCGACGGCGGTCGTCGCGGCCGAGGAGAACCCGGGCGTGACGATCCTTCGGGCGAACTCGTCTCCGTCGCGTCGCCGGTGAACGATCGGCCGCTGAAAGGAGAGATCCCGTCATGGGTAAAAAGAAAAACGCAACGAACGAGCCCGTCGCCGTCGCCGACTCGACCGCAGAGCAGCAGAAGCAGAACGCGAGGCAATGGTCGTCGCTCGCTCGCTACGGCGCCGAGGCGTTCGGAACGTTCCTGCTCGTCCTCGGCGGCGTCGGAACGGCCCTGTTCGCCGCGAACTTCCCCAGCGCCGACGACAATCAGGCCGGGGTCGGCTTCCTCGGCGTCGCTCTCGCGTTCGGTCTCACCCTCGTCGCGGGGATCGCCGCGGTCGGGCACATCAGCGGCGGCCACTTCAACCCGGCCGTCACGCTCGGTCTGCTCGCCGCGGGCCGTACCGACGCTCGCCACGTACCGGGCTACATCCTGTCGCAGATCGTCGGCGGTATCGCCGCGACCAGTGTCATCGCCCTCGTCCTGAGCGGCAAGGACGGCGCGTTCGCCGCCGCCCAGGAGGCGGGTTTCGCCAGCAACGGATTCGGTGAGGGCAGCCCGGGCGGTTACGGGCTCGCGTCGGTGTTCGTCGCCGAGGCGGTGCTCACGGGCATCTTCGTCGCGGTCATCCTCTCGATCACCGCCAAGAAGGAGTACGTCACCTTCGCGCCCATCGGCATCGGCCTCACGCTCACCCTCATCCACCTCGTCAGCATCCCGATCAGCAACACCTCGGTGAACCCGGCGCGCTCGATCGCCGCCGCGGTCTACGGCGGTGCGTTGCCGGTGTCGCAGCTGTGGGTGTTCATCGTCGCGCCCATCCTGGGCGCCGCCGTCGCGGGTCTCATCGTCCGCGTCCTCGGACGCCGGGTCGTCGCCGAGTAAAGTCCGTCTCCCCGGCACGAGCAGGGTCCGGAGATCCGTGGGGGGGGGATCCCCGGACCCGCTCGCGTACCAAAAGCGACCCACCGTTCGCAAGCAGAGCGGCGCTCTCCCTCCGGCGGCCCACCATGGAACCCCGAACGCAGACGAGGGGAGAGAGATGGCCCGCCGCACCCAGGGCGCGAACGACGCGTCGACGCCCCGATTGAGTCGCGAGTCGATCATCGACGCGGCGCTCGCTCAGATCGACGAGCGCGGACTGTCCGGCCTGTCGATGCGCAACCTCGCGAAGGAGCTCGACGTCGAGGCGATGTCGCTCTACCGCTACGTCAACGGCCGCGAGGATCTGCTCGAGGGCGTCGTCGACGTGCTCATGCGCGACCTGATCGACTCTCTCCAGGATGCCGCGGGCGAGGGCTGGCAGCGCTTCCTCCAGGTGACCGCGCACGAGGTCCGCCGCATCGCGATCGAGCACCCGCGCGCGTTCCCGCTCGTGGCGACGCGCCACCCCGCAGCCCCGTGGCTGCGTCCGCCCCTGCGCAGCGTCGAGGTCGTCGAGATCTTCCTGTCCGCGCTGCTGTCGGCCGGGTTCCGCGACGAGCAGGCGGTCGACGCGTATCGCGCCTTCAGCAGCTTCCTCCTCGGCCAGCTGCTGCTCGAATCGGCCGTCCGGGGCGCCGAGACCGCCCCCGCGGAGGAGCCCCTCGACGAGGGCGGTGCCGACATCCCCCAGTCCGACGGGTCGCAGGACCTGACGGGCCTCCCCCACGTCGCTCGACTGCGCCCGCTGCTCAGCGAGGACCGCGCGGAGGAGGAGTTCGAGGTGTCGCTGGAGTCATTGCTCGATCGTCTGGACCGCGAGCTGTCGCAGTGATCAGCTGCGCAGGTGCGACGCCCCGTTCAGGTCGAGGATCGCCCCCGACGCCCACTGGGCGTTCGGCGCGCTGAGGTACACCACGGCATCCGCCACCTCCGCCGGGGTGGCGACGCGCCCGAACGGACTCTGGTCCCGGATGCCGTCCCCCGCCGCCCCGCCGAGTTTCTGCTGCTGCCGGTCGGTGCCGACGAACCCGGGGGCGACGCTCGTGACCGAGATGCCGTGGGAGCCCAGCGCCACGGCGAGCGACTGCCCCATCGCGTGCAGCCCCGCTTTCGCCGCACCATAGGCCGGGAACTCCGGTTCACCGCGGAATGCGCCACGCGAGCCGACATTGACGATCGCCCCGCCGAGCCCGCGCTCGATCATCGCGCGCGCGACGAGGAACGACATGTTCGCGGGGGCCCGGAGGTCGACGTCGAGCATCCGCTGCCAGATGCGGTCCCAATCCTCGAAGGGCACGGTGTCGATCGGATGCGAGGTATCCGGCGCCGGGGCGATCGCGGCGTTGTTGACGAGCACGTCGATGCGTCCGAAGGCGGCGAGCGTCTCCTCGACCACGTCGCGCGCAGTGTCCCGGTCGGACAGGTCGCCGCCGATCACGACGTGCCCCTCGCCCGCGAGGGCCGCGAGGGTCTCCGCCGCGGCGTCGCGATCGCGCCCGTAATGCACGGCGACCCGGTCGCCCCGCTCGCTGAGGGCGATGGCGATCGCCCGGCCGATTCCGCGCGAGGCGCCGGTGACGAGGGAATGCTGCATCACCTCATCTTCGTCGAGCCCGGGGGAAACGGCATCCGGGATCGAGCGTCCGGGCGACGACCGCGAAACGGCGGGGCCGCCCGGACTGTCCGGGGCTCGCACGTCGGGGCGATGAACCGGTCGCGTCCGACGTGGACCGCTCACGTTACGACTGCCCCGCGGCGTGGTGGCGCGGCTTGACGAGCTCCCCCCGGAGGTGCGGGGGGTCAGGCGCGGGTGAAGCCCTCGAGGTCGGGATCCCAGAACGCGTCGGGGTTGTCGGTGTCCACCGTCTGCTCGTGCGCGATCGCGGGAGCCTGAGGGAAGCGCTTGTGCCGGCGGAGCTCCTCCGCGGCCGGCGCGAAGTCGGGTTCGTCGCCGCTCCAGTCGTCGGCGGGGGCGCTGAGCACGTCGTTGCCGACGCCGATGACGAGCTCGGCCTCCTCGATCTCCCCGTCGGAGGTGACGATCGGGATGCTGACCGCCTCGGCCTGTCCGTCCGCCGCGATCGACGCGGTGAGCTGCACGAGCGCCTCCGCGACGTCGTCGGTCGTGGTCACGGTCTCACCGGCGTACGTCACACATCGCATCCGCCCATCGTGGCGGGGGCGGGGACCGGGGACAGGCCGCTTGCCAATGCGTCGCCGCATCCGATAGGGCCCACGCGCTAGTGTCCGACGTGGGAGGACGACCATGGCGGAACCACCGGAACTGACCGTCGCCGACGCAGTGCACTGGCGAGACTGGCTCGACGCGAACGAGGACGACAGCGACGGGGTCTGGCTGGTGCTCGCCAAGAAGGGCACGACCGAGCCGACGACACTGACGTACGCGCAGGCCCTCGACGAGGCGCTGTGCAGCGGCTGGATCGACGGCCGGAAGCAGTCCCGGGATGCCGCGACCTTCCGCCAGCACTTCACGCCGCGCCGTGCTCGCTCCCTGTGGTCCACGCGCAACGTCGACCTCGTCGCACGGCTCACCGCGGAGGGGCGGATGCGCCCGCGCGGTGCCGCCGAGATCGCCCGCGCGCAGGCGGACGGCCGCTGGGAACGGGCCTACGCCGGGTCGGCCACGATCGAGGTGCCCGCCGACCTGCGGGCGGCGCTCGACGACGAGCCCGCCGCGGCGCGCGCTTTCGCCGCCCTGGGGAAGACGGAGCGGTACTCGGTGCTGCATCCGATCGTGACGGCGTCGACCGACGCGCTCCGCGCCGCCCGAATCTCCCGCCACGTCGCCCGTCTCGCCGCCTCCGCGCAGCCGCCGACACCCTGAGGCGCCGTCCCGACCCGATCCTCGCGCACCCGACGCGGCGGCCCGACCCGATCCCCGCGCGCCCGACCCGGCGGCCCGACCGGATCCTCGCGCACCCGACCCGGCGGCCCGACCGGATCCTCGCGCACCCGACCCGGCGGTTCCGCGGCGGGTGAGAATGGGCTCATGCGTGCGCGACGGATCCTCGGCCTCGCGGTGGCGGCATCCCTGCTCCTCGGCCTGACCGGCTGCGCGACCGACGCGGCACCCGCGACGACCGACGACGGCCCGGTCGTCGCCTTCTACGGCGACTCCTACACGCGCGGCACCGGCGCGAGCTCCTCGGAGAAGCGCTGGTCGACGATCGTCTCGGCCGAGCGCGGATGGCAGGAGATCAACCGCAGCGAGAACGGCCTGGGCTTCGTCAACCGGCGCGACCGCATGGGACCCGGGCTCGACGACATCCCCGCGCAGATCATCGCCGACGACCCCGACATCGTCTTCGTCACGATGGGCCTGAACGACAACTTCAGCTACGACAGCGCCGCCGACCGCATCCGTCGGACCATCGACAGCGACCTGCAACGCCTGCGCGACGGCCTCCCGGACGCGCGCATCGTGGTCGTCGAACCGTTCTGGTACACCGCCGACCGCCCGGCATCGGTCGACGTCATCGCCGGGTGGGTCGCCGACGCGGCGGCCCGGATCGACGCCGACCACATCGCCGGCGCCAGTCGCTGGCTCGACGGCCACTATGCCGGCGCCGCCGACAGCTGGATGGCGGGCGACGGACTCCACCCGAACGACACCGGCTACGCCCACATGGCCGAAGAGATGGATGCCGCGCTCCGCGCCCTCGATCCCCCGCTCTAGCGGCCTCGACGAGGAGCCGACGGTCGCGGCAGCGGCATCCGGAGCCGGGTGAGCGCCCACACCCCGGTCGCCGCGAGCAGGAGCAGGAGCAGGGCCAGGATGCCCGCGACGTGCAGCACGAGCGAGCCGAGCCCGCGCTCGGGGAGCAGGAAACCGTACGGAACCCAGCCGTCGGTCGCTCCGCGCACGAGAACGACGGTGATCCACACGAGCGGGTAAGGCAGCACCCATCCGAGCCACCGCCACGCGAGCCGCGGGCGATCACGGGCCGTGGCGAGGTCGACGACGACGAGCACGGGGAAGACCACGTGCAGGATGCCACTGACCCACGCCGGCGCGGATCCAGTGCCCGGGACGAGCCCGTTGTACACCACGGCCACGACGATCAGGCAGGCGGCGCCGACGGCCCAGCCGATGCCGAGCCACGTCGGCACCGCCCGTCGCGCGGCGCCGGTCGCGCCGACGGCGATCAGGACGACTGCGGTGAGCGTGCTCGTCTGATTGGTGAAGTAGCCGAAGAAGTCGAACGGGTTCCCGTCGCCCACGGCGATACGGAGCGCGAAAGCATGGACCACCACGGCGAGCACGAGAACCCCGGCGACGATCCGCGCGATGGCCCGCGCGCGTGTCGGCCTCAACGGGAACGGGGCTCGAGGTCATGCGGTGACGCTGCCGCGCGGTGCGGTACGCGGCGGCACCGGGGGCGGGGAAGCGAGGGCGGTCACCCCTCGGCTGAGGTGCGAGCGCGGAACCACACCGTCAGCTCTCGCACCGCCCGGATGCTCGCGTCATCGTCGTCCGACTCGAGATCGTCGAACGTGTCACGGAATCCTTCGGGAAGAGGAGTCGAGGGGATGCCGATCGGCTCGAAGCCCATGGTCCATTCCTCGAACCGGCGGTCGTCGAGCTGCTCCTCCAAGAGGATCCGCACCTCGGCGTGACGCTCGTCGGCAGCGATCTTCGCCATGAGCTTGTCGACGGCATCCTTCGGGCCCTCGAGCACCTGGAAGAAGCGTCCGCGGCGATAGAGCAGCATCCCCGTCAGGTCGTGCTCGTGGTTCGACCGCCGACTCTGGGCGAGCAGGTCGCCCAGGCTCGCGTCGTCGAACGGCTTCGTCGCCGTGCTGACATAGGCGACCGAGACCAGCGGCGCGCTCACGAGACCTTCCCGCCGTCGACCGTGCGCGGCGCGGGAACGCGGACCTCGGTGAGGGTGATCTCGGCCTCCTGCGGCGGCTGTCCGTTGGTGACGGCGGCCATCGCCGCGGTCAGGGCCTCGAACCGCCCCACCATTCGAGAGCGGCCGTCGTACGCCAGGAAGGCTCCGCCGGGCTGACGGTCGATGTAGCCGAGGAAGACCCCGTTCCGGCTGCCCACGTGGAAACCCTCTTCGACGCGCGCCCATACGACTCCGGCGCCGGGGCGATCGGGAGACATCATGCTCGCCTCTCCTTCTGCCCGAGATGGAAACGGGCACGAGTGACCGTACCCGCGTCCTCCGACATCGAGCCGGCCTTGACAGATCGCGCAGTCTGCCGAACGTCGAAGCAGCGGATCGCTCGTGCTCGCGTCAGCCGATGGCCGCGCGGATCTGGGCGCCGTCGTCGGTACCGCTGGCCTCCACGATGCGCCCGCCGACGATCCGATACATCGCGAACGACGCGATGCTCACGCGCGTCCGCGTCGCCGTCGAGTGCGCGAATCGTCCCGTGTGGGTTCCGCCGCCGCGCAGGTGCACCGCGAGCCGGTCGTCCTCGACGAGGACCTGGATGCGCTTCCACTGCCAGTCCGGGAACCCGTGCAGCAGATCGGCGTAGTCATCCAGCCACGCGTCGGCGCCGGCGGGGAGATGAGCCCGCCGGACCCCCGGGTCGAGGAAGCCCCGCAGATCGTCGAGGTCGTGCCGGTTGAGGGCATCCAGGAAGTCGCCGAACCACTCCCGCATCTCCCACGATTCCATCGGTCAATTATCCGGGGCGTGGGTGCGCTCGAGGTGCGCGGGGCGTTCTGGGGCTCTCTGCCCACCGAAGGCCCGGGGCGTTCGACCGCATCGATGCCGAACCGTTGATGCTCAGGCCGGTCATGGCCGTCGTGACCATTCCTCCCCAGGCGACTATCTGCCTGATCTATCCACAGAAAGTCCAGATCAGGGATCGAATGTCGGAGGCGCGAGCTAGCATGCCTGCATGAGCTTTCCACCCCCACCTCCAAACGGGCTCGACCCCCTCGCGGTCGTGCTCGACGAGGTCCTCGAAGCGGATGCCGCTCTCGCGGCCGCCGAAGCCCGCAAGACCCGGGCGCTGGCCCGGGCGGGGCGTCTCGCGCTCGACGCCCTGGCCGAGCAGCGGGCATCGTCCCGGGCGGCGGAGATAGCGCTGCGGGAGGTGGCGTCGGAGATCGCCGCCGCCGGGTGTTTGTCGGATCGGTCGGTGCAAGCGCAGATCGGGCGAGCGATGACGCTCGTCGATCATTTCCCGGCGACGGTCGACGCGTGGGAGGCGGGCGCGCTGTCCCGGGCTCATGTGCAGGCGATCGTGGATGCCGGCACCCCGGTGCCGGTCGACAAGCGTGGGGAGTTCGACGTGCTCGCCGTCGCCACGGCGGAGGGGTTGAGTCCGGGGCGGCTGCGGGCACGGTTGGCGACTCTGGCGGAGCGGTTGCAGCCGACGACGATCACGGAACGGCATCAACGGGGCCGGGAGCAGCGCTGTGTGCGGGTGGTGCGGGGTGAGAACGGCATGTCGGATCTGATCGCGACGTTGCCGACGGTGTTGGCGGTGGGGATCTACGACCGGTTGACGCAGCAATCGCGGGCGCTGATCGATGCGCGGGATGAGCCCGGTTCACCGGTCTCGGCGGGCGCCGAGGGGACGTCGTCGTCCGGTTCGGGTCGGCCGGTCGTCAGCGGGGCCGCGTTCGGGATCGACCGCGTCAGTGACGGTTCCGAGGGACGGCTCGAACGTGAGCTTCTCGGCGCCGTCGACGGGCTGGAGCGCGCCGCGGTCGCCGCCGCCACCCCAGGCGTTGGCGCGGCTGCGGGCCCCGGCACAGTCGCAGGTGCGGGCGCGGGCGCAGGCGCGGGCGCGAGCTCGAGCGCAGCCACAGCCCTCGGCGCGGGCACGGGCACGGGCACGGGCACAGGCACAGGCACGGGCACAGGCACAGGCACAGGCACAGGCACAGGCGTGAGCGTGAGCGCAGCCGCAGCCCCCGGCGCAGTCGCAGCCGCAGCCGCAGCCGATCCTCGAACCGCCGACCAGGTGCGGGCGGACATCCTCGCCGACCTGCTCCTCACCGCCGCCCCCGACGCCGATCCCACCCGCACCGACGACGGTCCCGGGGCACTCGGTGCGATCCGCGCCCGCGTGCAGGTCGTCGTCCCCGTACTCTCCGTGCTCGACCCGGGTCGGGAGAACATCGACCCCGCCGAACTCGTCGGACACGGCCCCATCGACATCGACACCGCCCGACACCTCGCCGAAGCGACGACGGTGCCGTGGGACCGAGTCCTCACCCACCCCGTCACCGGGGCCGTGCTCTGCACCGACACGTACCAGCGGACCGCGGCGATCGACCGCTACCTCCGCGCCCGCGACCGACACTGCCGGTGGCCCGGCTGCACCGCCCCCGCCGTGCGGTGTGAGGTGGACCACAATTTGGACTACGCCCTCGGCGGCAAGACGCACGTGTGCAATCTCTGCCACTTCTGCCAACGCCACCACACCCAGAAGCAGTTCACCCGGTGGCAGGTGAGGCAACTGCCCGGCGGGGTGATCGAGTTCACCTCACCTACGGGACGGATCTACACCGACCACCCTCTGCCCTATGCGCCGGCCGTGCGATTCATCACCGACGAACCACCGACGCCACCTCACCCTCGGGATCGAGAACCCGCGCCCTTCTAGGCGGGGCTCCCATCGCGACGCGTCCGTTCCGGGCGTCGAGGGTCCCGTTCCACCGAGTCGAGGGTCCCGTTCCCCCGGACGATCGGTATGCCACGGACGGCAGCCCCATGCCGTCCACGAGCCACCCCACCGCCTCGCGCGCGTGGGAGCGAGACCTCCACGCACCCTCAGACCCCATCACCGCTCCTCGCCCCCGCATCCCCAGGAACATCCCCGTCCGGTACCACACACCCTTTCTGCGCGCCTCCCCCTCGGCGTGCCCGGGAGGTCCGTGAAACCGTGGCGGGCATGGTATCCCCCCTCGCCGTCCTCCGTGACGACTCGCTCTCCCTCCTCCTCCGCGGATACGGATTCGCGGGCCACGTCTGGCGCCGAGCCGATCGCGGCGCCCGCGCCGTGCCTTTCCGGCTGCTCGGTCGCGAAGCGTTGCTCGTTCGCGGCGAAGAGGGTGTGCGTCTGTTCTACGACGAGACGCGCACGCGTCGGCACGGCGCGATGCCAAGCTTCATCCAGGAGTCGCTCTTCGGTCACGGCTCGGTGCACAGCCTCGACGGCGCCGACCACCGCCACCGCAAAGCGACCTTCGTCGACGTGCTGTACGACGACGCCGAGGTGCAGCGGCTGCTGCCCGACCTCGACCGGCAGTGGCGCGAAGAACTCGACGCGTGGGTCGCGGGTGGCGACCGCACGGCCTACGACGCTGCCGTCGGAGCGCTGGGCCGCGCGATCATGCGGTGGGCCGGCATCCCGGGCACCCCCGCCGCGCAGACCCGCTGGGCGAGACGCCAGGCGCAGATCGTCGACGGGTTCGGCGTTCCGTACTCGCCCGAATACCTGTTCGCGCTCCTGAACCGTCGCTGGTCGGATCGGCACGCCGCCGAACTCATCGATGCCGTGCGCGCCGACACGCTGCACCCCGCCGCGGGAACGGCGCTTCACGCATGGGCGCACCACCGCGATCGCGACGGTCAGCTCCTCAGTGCCCGCCAGGCCGGCGTCGAACTGCAGAACAGCTTCCGCCCGATGATCGCCGTCGCCCGTTTCGTCGCCTTCGCCGCGAAGGAGCTGCACGACCGGCCCGACTGGCGCGAGCGCATCGCCGCTGAGACGGCCGAGCGTGGCACGCTCGTCGGCGGAGACCTCGCGACGATGTTCGCGCAGGAGATCCGTCGCACTGCCCCGTTCGTGCCGATGCTGCCGGCCTGGGCGCACACCGACGTCGAACTCGACGGGGAACGCGTCGCAGCCGGCGGCCGCGTCCTGCTCGACATCCTCGGCACCGACACCGACGCCCGCGAGTGGGAGCGCCCGTCGCGCTTCGACCCCGAACGCTTCCGCGACGTCGACGACTACGAGGCGCTGACCGCGTTCGTGCCCCACGGCGGCGCCGACGTCGCGACCGGACACCGCTGCCCCGGCGAGAAACTCGCCATCGCGGGACTGGCGACGGCCATCGCCGCCCTCAGCGACCCGCGTATCCGCATCAGCGGTCGCGGCCTCGAGGTGAACCGCAGACGGATGCCGACCAAGCCCCGCTCCGGCGGACGCATCCGCCCCGCGGACGCGCCGTCGGGTTGCCCGTTCCACCGTCCCTCCGCGCGCATCTGACACACGCCGCGGTGACGGCCCCGGGGCTCGGAACGCCTCACCGCTCGAGAACGACCGCGAGCCCCTGACCCACCCCGATGCAGATCGCGGCCACCGCCACTCCGCCTCCGCGACGCTTCAGCTCGTGCGCGGCCCGCGCGATGATGCGTCCACCCGACGCCCCGAGCGGGTGACCGATCGCGATCGCGCCGCCGTTCTCGTTCAGCTTCGCCGGGTCGAGCTCGGTCCACAGCTTCGCGCACGCGAGCGTCTGCGAGGCGAACGCCTCGTTCAGCTCGACGAAGGTCACGTCGCCCCACGTCCGCCCGGCACGCGCCAGCGCGCGGTTGGCGGCCTCGACCGGTGCGACACCGAACACGTCGGGGTCGTTGCCGAACGCCGCCCGACCGGCGATGCGCGCGAGGGGCTCGGCATCCAGAATCCCCTCCGCCCCCAGCAGCACCGCCGACGCCCCGTCGTTGATCGGCGAGGAGTTGCCCGCGGTGACGGTCCCGCCGGCACGGAACGCCGGACGCAGCCCCGCCAGCACCTCGGCGGTCGAGTCGTCGCGGATGCCCTCGTCGCGCGCGAGCGCGTGTCCCTCGACCTGCACGATCTCGTCGTCGAAGCGTCCCTCGACCCACGCGGCCGCCGCGAGACGGTGGCTGCGCGCCGCGAAGGCGTCCTGCTCGGAGCGCGAGATGTCGTAGATCTCGGCGAGCTTCTCGGCGCTTTCGCCGTTCGAGATGGTCCAGTCCTTCCGCAGCCGCGGATTGGTCATGCGCCAGCCGATCGAGGTGTTCCACATCGTCTGGTTCGCCGCGGGGAACGGCCGCGGGCTCTTCTCCACCACGAACGGGGCCCGCGTCATCGACTCGACACCGCCGGCGAGGATGACGTCGGCGTCGCCGGCCTCGATCGCGCGCGAGCCCTGGATCACGGCATCCAGCGACGACCCGCACAACCGGTTGATCGTCGTGCCCGGTACCGACGACGGGAAGCCCGCCAACAGCGCACCGAAGCGTGCGACGTTGCGATTGTCCTCGCCGGCCTGGTTCGCGTCGCCGAACACGACGTCCTCGATGCGGGCGGGGTCGATCCCGGTGCGTTCGACGACGGATGCCATGACGGTGGCGGCCAGATCGTCGGGGCGCACGTCGGCGAAGGCCTTGCCGTGCCGCGCGAAGGGGGTGCGGACGGCGTCGTAGACGAAGGATGCGGGCATGTCAGGCCTCCAGGTCCAGACCGAGCAGGGCCGAGATCTCGGCGTGCGTGTTGTCCCCGAACAGCTCACGCACACGGAAGCCGTCGGGGGTGACGTCGAAGACGCCGTGGTCGGTGTAGACCCGCGAGACGCAGCCGACGCCGGTCAACGGATACGTGCAGGCCGCCACGAGTTTCGGCTCCCCGCCCTTGGTCAGCAGGTCGGTCATCACGTAGACGTCCTTGGCGCCGATCGCGAGGTCCATCGCCCCGCCCACCGCCGGAATCGCCCCGGGCTCCCCGGTCGACCAGTTGGCGAGGTCGCCCCCGGCCGACACCTGGAACGCCCCCAGCACGCACACGTCGAGGTGACCGCCGCGCATCATCGCGAACGAGTCCGCGTGGTGGAAGTACGCCGCCCCGGCGAGGGCGGTGACGGGCTGCTTCCCGGCGTTGATGAGGTCGGGGTCGACCCGGCCGCGCTCGGGCGCGGGCCCCATGCCGAGCATGCCGTTCTCGGTGTGCAGCACGATCTCGAGCCCGGCGGGCAGATAGTCGGCGACGAGCGTCGGCGCCCCGATGCCGAGGTTGACCACGGCCCCTTCGGGGATGTCGGATGCCACACGGGCGGCGAGATCGCGCCGCGAGATGCGAGTGGTCACTTCTCCTCCTCGGATGCCAGAGCCCGGCCTTCGATGTCGACGCCGCCGACGAATGCGCCGTCGCGCAGCCACCGCCGCTCCCCGACCGCGACGACGCGATCGACGTAGATCCCCGGGGTCACGACGCCCTCCGGATCGAGGGAGCCGAGCGGCACGATCTCGTCGACCTGCACGACCGTCGTCGCCGCCGCGGCAGTCATGATCGGCCCGAAGTTCCGCGCCGTCTCGCGGTACACGAGGTTGCCCCAGCGATCGGCCGCCCGTGCGCTGATCAAGGCCACGTCCGCATGGATCGGGTACTCGAGCACGTAGTCGCGGCCATCGATGCGCCGTGTCTCCTTGCCCTCGGCCAGCTGCGTCCCGAAGCCCGTCGGCGTGAAGAACCCGCCGATGCCCGCCCCGGCCGCACGGATGCGCTCGGCGAGGTTGCCCTGCGGAACCAGCTCGAGCTCCACCTTCCCGTCGCGGTACAACCCGTCGAACACCCACGAGTCGCTCTGCCGCGGGAACGAGCAGATCATCTTGCGCACCTGCCCCGCTGCGAGGAGCGCTGCCAGACCCGTGTCGCCGTTGCCGGCGTTGTTGTTGACGACGGTGAGGCCCGAAGCGCCGTGGGCGATGAGCGCATCGATCAGCTCCACCGGCTGCCCGGCACGACCGAAACCGCCGATCATCACCGTGGATCCGTCCTGGATGCCGGCGACCGCCGCCGCGACTCCGGCGACGACCTTGTCGATCACGCGTCTCCCTCCGCGCCGAACACCTCGGCGGCGATGCGGAAGGCCGTGTTGGCCGCGGGCACGCCGGAGTAGACGGCGGACTGCAGGATGACCTCGCGGATCTCGTCGATCGTGAGCCCGTTGCGCACCGCCGCGCGCAGGTGCATCGCGAGCTCTTCGTGGTGGCCGTGCGCGATGAGCGAGCTCAGCACCGCGATCGACCGCGACCGACGGTCCAGTCCGGGCCGCGACCACACGTCGCCCCACGCGACGCGGGTGATGAAGTCCTGCCAGTCGGCGGTCAGTTCGGTCGCGGCGGCGGTCGCTCGGTCCACGTGCGCGTCCGACAGCACGGCACGGCGCACGGCCATGCCCTGGTCGTAACGCTCCTGGTCGGTGGCCATCAGGCGTCTCCTCGGGTGATGGAAGCGAAGAACGACCGCAGCAGCGACGCCACGGCCTCGGGGTGTTCCGCGGGCGGCAGGTGCCCCGCGTCGTCGATCCGCGCGATCCGGCCGTCGCGCACGCCCTCGGCGATCTCGACGGCCTTGGCTTCGGGGGCGACCGCGTCGAACGCCCCCCACGCGGCGAGCACGGGCACGTCGATCCGGCCGAGGTCGGCACGCACGTCGTACGCGGCGAGCGCCTCGCAGCAGCGGGCGTAGCTGTCGTCGTCGGCATCCTGCAGCGCGTGCAGCAGCCGGCCGCTCAGGTCGGGGCGGCGGGCCATCGACTCGGGCGCGAACCAGCGCTGAGCCGAGGCCACGATGAGGCTCGACGTGCTCTGGCTCCGCGCCTGCGCGGCCCGCTCGACCCACCCTTCGGCGTCGCCGAGCTTCGCTCCGGATGCCACGATCGCGGCGGCCCGCACCCGGCTGCCGTGACGCAGCGCCAGCTCGAGCCCGGTGGCCCCGCCCAGCGAGACCCCGGCGTAGAAGAACGTGTCGTCGCCGACGGTCGCCGCCAGGGCATCCGCGAGATCGGCGACGGTGAACGGCTCGCGCGCGACGGGACCGGCGCCGTGGCCGGGGAGGTCCCACGCCACGACCCGGTAGTCGTCGGCGAGCAGCGGCACGACGTCGTCCCAGAGGATCGTGGACGTCCCGAGCGAGGGGCCGAGCACGACGAGCGGTGCCTCGTCCGGCCCGACCGGCGCGGTCAGCGCGACGAGGCTCATGCGTCCGCCCCCGCGCCCGAGTCGCCGCGGGCGAGTCGCGGCGCCAGACCCACGTACGCGCGCGGGTCGAGCAGGGCGTCGACGTCGAGATCCGCGGCCTCGGGCAGCGCGCGCAGCCGCGCGGCGAGGTCGTCGTCCCCGGCGAGCAGCGCGGCGAAGCGCTCGGCTCCGATGAGCGGCACGAGCACGCCCCGCAGACGCTCGCTCACCAGACGCCCGCCGGTCGCTCCGGTGTTGCGCGCGGCGGCATCCACGTCGACCCGCAGGTGCGAGGCGAGCGAGGCCGCGTGCCGCGTGGCCCCGAGGGCCAGCCGCAGCAGCTCGCGCAGCGTCGGCCACTCGGCGTGCCACGCGCCGTCGGGTCGTTCGTCGACGGCGAGGGATGCCGCGAGGTGCAGCGTCGCACCGAGCTGCGGCGCGCGCAGGGCGGCGGAGCGGATCAGCACCGCCTCGGCCGGGTTCTGCTTCTGCGGCATGGCCGAGGAGCCGCCGCCGGCGCCCTCCGCGACCTCGCCGACCTCGGTGCGGCTGAGCGTCGCGACGTCGGCGGCGAACTTGCCGAGGGCGTCGAGCGCCTGCACGAGAGCGTCGCCGAGTTCCGTGATCGGCCAGCGTGAGACGTGCCACGGGGAGTCGGGAGCGTCGAGACCGAGGACCCGGGCGTAGGTGGCGGGCAGCGCCGCCGCCGTCTCCGGCGAACCGGTGATCTCGACGAAGGAGGCGAGGGTCCCCGCGGCTCCGCCGAGCTGTGCGGGGTACGACAGCTCGTCGAGACGCGTCGAGGCGCGCTCGATCCCCCGCGCCCAGGTCGCCGCCCGCGCGCCGATGGTCGTGGGCACGGCGTGCTGCGTCAGCGTGCGGGCCGCCGCCACCGCGTCGGCGTGGGCGAGCGCGAGCTCCCGCGCGCGCTGGCCGGCGATGCGCAGCGAGGAGCGCACCTGATCCATCGCCCGCCGGGCGATCATCATGAGCGCGGTGTCGAGGATGTCCTGACTCGTCGCGCCGCGATGGATCCACGAGCGATGCTCGGCCGGCACCTTCTCCTTCAGCATCCCCACGAGCGGGATCACGGGGTTGCCGCCGCGCACGGCCTCCACGATCAGGCGATCGGTGTCGAGACCGGCCGCCGGCGAGCCGTACTTCTCCTGGATGCCGAAGGTCCAGTCGATGGCGTTCTGCGCCTCGCGAGGCGCCACCCCCAGCTCGACGTAGGCCGCCACCAGTGCGCACTCCGCTCGCACCAGCGCGCCCAGCACGAATCCGTCCGACACGAGCAGGTCGTGTCCGACCGTCGCCGGTGAGAGCAGACCGGTGTCGATCACGGCGGGAGGATCAGAACGCAAGGAACACCGTCTCTTTCTCGCCCTGCAGCCGGATGTCGTGGCGCAGGTGCCCCTCGGGCGTGCGGATCGCGACGAGGGTAGCGCGCTCGTCCTCGTCGAGCGTGGACAGCAACGGATCACCGGCGAGCGCCGCGTCGTCGTCCGGGACGTAGATCCGGGTGTGCAGTTTGTCGGGCAGGCCGCGCGCGAACACGATCGCGGCGAAGAATCCCGGTCGGCCCTGGATGCCGCCGGGCGTCCGCGTCCAGAACTCGTACCGCCCCTCGTCGTCGGTGAAGGCGCGCCCGAAGCCGGTGAACGTGTGGTCGTCGCGCCGGAACGCGCCCCGCGCGCGCGGCACCGAGCCATCGGCATCCGCCCCGAAGATCTCGACCAGCGCGTCGGGGATGGGCGCTCCCGCGCCGTCCGACACGGTGCCCGAGAGCAGGATCGCGCCGGGCGAGTGCGGGAAGACGACCTCGTGCTGCTTGCGGTACTCCAGGCCGTAGGCGAAGAAGGGGCCGACGGTCTGGCCGGGTGTCGCGCGATGCGTCTTGGCGGGGATCACTCCTCGCCCTCCTGCTCGCCCTTCGACAGGCTCAGAGACCACGTCACGGGTCGATGTCGTCGTCATGTCACTCTCCCTCCGGCTCGAAGTAGGTCGCGTCGGGGCCGTCCACGACGATGTCGAAGCGGTAGCCGGTCGCCCACTCGGGAGAGGTGAGGTCGTGGTCGTAGACGCCGACGAGGGCGTCGCGGTCCTTCTGCCGGTGGATGCTGTTGTAGATCGGGTCGAGCGCGAACAGCGGGTCGCCCGGGAAGTACATCTGGGTGACCAGGCGCTGCGTGAACGACGAGCCGAACACCGAGAAGTGGATGTGCGCGGGACGCCAGGCGTTGCGGTGGTTCTTCCACGGGTACGGGCCGGGCTTGATCGTCGTGAAGCGATAGAAGCCGTCGTCGTCGGTCACCGCACGACCGGCTCCGGTGAAGTTGGGGTCGAGCGGCGCCGGGTGCTGGTCGCGCTGGTGGATGTACCGGCCGGCGGCGTTGGCCTGCCAGATCTCGATGAGCTGGTTCGCCAGCGGCCGCCCCCAGGAGTCGAGCAGGCGGCCCTGCACGCTCATCCGCTCGCCCAACGGTTCGCCCGCGTGCTGCAGGGTGAGGTCGGACTCGATCGCGGCGACGTCGCGCTGCCCGAACGCCGGCGAGAACAGCTCGATGGTCTCGGGATCGACGAGCTTCGGGTTCTTCGTCGGGTGCCGCAGCACGCTCGACCGGTAGGCGGGGAAGTCGTGCGCGGTCGCGGGGACGTCTTCTCCGGCCGCATCGCGCGCGTCGAGCTGGGCGTGCAGGGCGCGGATCTCGCGGACGATGTCGTCCTGCGTCGCCTGATCGGGCGCGGCCAGCAGCGATTCGGGCGCGGCGGCGGGGGTCTTCGTCATCGGGTCTCCTTCGACCCCTCCATGCTCCGCCACCGCGGTCCGACGCGGCGGAGTGTTCCCGCTGAATGGGAGTCATGGCATCCTGGGTCGGTGGCCAACTCCCCGTCGGGCGACTCGGTGACCGACCGCCTCGTGCGCATCCTCGAGACCTTCACGCCCACCCGCACGGCTCAGACGACCGCGGACATCGGCCGACGCGCGGGCCTGCCGAGCTCATCGGCGCACCGGATCGTGAACGAGCTGGTGGATGCCGGCCTGCTCGAGCGCGACGAAGAGCGCCGGGTGCGCGTGGGGATGCGCCTGTGGGAGCTCGCCACCCGCTCCTCGCACGCGCTGCGCCTGCGTCAGGCCGCGCTGCCGTACATGGAACGCGTGCAGCAGCGCGTGCGCGAGCACACGCAGCTCGCGATCCTCGAGCACGACGAGGCGTTGTTCCTCGAGCGCCTGAGCGCTCCCGACTCGGGGGCGAACGTCACCCGGGTGGCCGGACGCCTGCCCGTGCACGCCTCTTCGTCGGGACTCGTCCTGCTGGCCTTCGCGCCGCGCGACCTGCAGGAGCGCGTTCTCTCCGGCCCGCTCGCGGCCGTCACGCCCGAGACGATCGTCGATCCGACGGCGCTGCGGCGCACGCTCGCCGAGATCCGCACGCTCGGCCGCGTCGTCGCGCCCGGCTACGTCGACGAGGTGTCGACCGGCGTCGCCGTTCCCGTCCGCGACGAGACCGGCGCCGTGATCGCGGCGCTGTCGGTGGTGCTGCCCCGCGACGCCGAGACCCAGTTCGCCCTCGTCGAGCTGCACCGCTCCGCCCGCGACACCGAGCGCGCCCTGGGCTACCGCCGCTGACCCCGCGTGAGTCGCCAATTCCTGTCGCGTGCGGGGGCCTCGTCGCGACGAGAACGGGCGACTCACGCGGGGTATGGCGGTTCCTGATCAATGGGAGACGGTGTGCGGCGACGAGGGCGAGTGGGCGACCATCGGAGGCAGCCGCCGTCGAAGGAGACGCCCATGACCACCACCGTCCGCACCCGCGTCGCCATCGTCGGCGCCGGCCCCGCCGGCCTTCTGCTGTCGCACCTGCTCGCGCGGTCCGGTATCGAGTCGGTCGTGATCGACCGACGCACGCGCGACGAGATCGAGAGCACGATCCGTGCCGGCATCCTCGAGCAGGGCACGGTCGAGCTGCTCGACACGATCGGCGAGGCCTCACGCGCCCGCACCGTCGGCCACCGCCACGACGGGATCGAGCTGCGCTTCGAGGGCGAGGGCCACCGCATCGACTTCGGCGAGACGGTCGGACGCGCCGTCTGGCTGTACCCGCAGCACGAGGTGCTGAAAGATCTCATCGCCGCGCGCCTCGCGGCGGGGCAGGACCTGCGCTTCGGAGTCACCGCCGAGGCCATCGACGACGGCGACCGTCCCCGCGTGCTCGCCCGAGACGTCGACGGGCAGCCGTTCACGATCGAGGCCGAGTTCGTCGTCGGCTCCGACGGCTCACGCAGCGTCGCCCGCGCCGCCGTCACCGGGTCGAGCCAGGGCGGATACTTCCGGGAGTACCCCTTCGCCTGGTTCGGCATCCTGTGCGAGGCCCCGCCCAGCAGCGAAGAGCTGATCTACAGCAACTCCCCCGACGGCTTCGCGCTCGTCAGCCAGCGCTCCGCGACCGTTCAGCGCATGTACTTCCAGTGCGACCCCGACACCGACAGCGACGCCTTCAGCGAGGCGCAGCTCTGGGACGAACTGCAGAAACGCGTGCCGGGCACCGAGCTGACGCAGGGGCCGATCTTCCAGCGCGACGTCCTGCGCTTCCGCAGCTTCGTCGCGCACGAGCTGCGTCGCGGCCGGATCGCGCTCGTCGGCGACGCCGCGCACACCGTGCCGCCCACCGGCGCGAAGGGCATGAACCTCGCGATCGCCGACGTGCGCCTGCTCGCCGCCGCCCTCGACGCCCTGCTGCTGCGCGGTGACGAGCGCCCGCTCGACGCGTATCCCGAGACGGCGAGCCGCCGCATCTGGAAGGCCCAGCATTTCTCGTGGTGGATGACGAGCATGCTCCACGTCGCCCCGGATGCCACGGACTTCGACCGCCGCCGCCAGCTCGGCGAGCTGCGCACCGTGGTCGAGTCCGCGCACGGCCGCGCCTACCTCGCCGAGGCGTACTGCGGGTGGCCGTCTTCGGAGTGACCGACAGTCGACGACGAGAGCGGCGTCACGCCGCCCGGGCGTGGAGCGAGCCCCACCGCGGGGCTCGCTCCTCTTCTCAGCCTCGCACGCGGCGCGGACGACGCGTCGTCCAGGCCAGCCCGCCGGCGACCAGCAGTCCCGCGGCGATCAGTGCCGCCGCGAACGGGGGCTGCACGCCCGTGGCGGCGAGGGTGCCCGAGGCGACGACCGTGAGCCCCTGGCGCGCGATCACGCTGCCGTCGGCGCGCTGCACGACGAGCGTGTGCGCCCCGGTGGCGAAGTCAGCCGGAACCCGAACCGTGAACACCACGCGGCCCGACGCGTCGGCCACGGGGATTCCCGTGATGCGCAGGGGATCGCTGTGCAGCTCGGCGGACACCTGCTCGCCGGGGGCCAGCCCGGCGACCGTGACGGTGATCGCGCCGCCGCGCTCCACCGCGGTGCTCGAGACCGTCACCACGGGGCTGGTCCCGACGGGCGGGGCCGTCACGGGAGCCGAGGCGGTCGGCTGGGCCGTGCCGGTCGGCGCGACCGTGGGCTGGGGCGACGCGGTCGGGTTCTCGGTCGGCTCCGCCGTCGGCGTCGGCGTCGGCGTCGAGGTGGGGGTGGGGGTCGGCGTCGGCGTCGGCGTTTGTCCGCCCGTGACGGTCACGACCGCCTGGACGAACCCGTTGTCGGCCAGCTGTCCGGTGATGACCACGCGCGCACCGGCCGTGAACGAGGCCGGGTCGACGGCATCCCAGACGACCGGGGTCTTCGGCAGCTGCTGCGGTGAGGCCGTGCCGGCACCGCGCACCGCGTCGATCGTCGTCGGCAGCGTCGGCGCCACACCGGGCTCGGTCGTGACGGCCACGTCGTCGGCGCTCACCAGGCGGTCGGCCTGGTATCGCGCGAGGATGCGCTCGTACTCGGCGACCGTCACCGGAAGCACGGTGCCGTGCCGGGCCGAGGTCGGGAGGTTGCGCTGCTGCGCGATGGTCCAGTCACCGGCGGCCAGGCTCGACGCCCGGAAGGGGACGTAGCCCTCTCCGCCGTAGTACGGCGCCTGGTCGATGAAGGCGAACCAGCCGGTGTCGCCGTTGGCGTCGCCCTTGTTCGGGCGGAACACCGTCGTCCCCTCACCCTCGTCGAACGTCGTGAAGCGTCCGGAGGTGGCGGTGTAGGTCTGGCCGTACCCGATGCGCGACTGCCGGGTCTCCCAGTCGCTGCCGGTCCGCCCCAGCCACGGGTTGTTCTCGGGAAGGATCGACGAGGTCAGGTCGCGCGTCCGATCGACCCGCGGGATGTTCGTTCCCTCGGCGACGGTGAAGCGGTAGAACCACCCGTCCTCGCGCGCGATGGTGGAGTCGATCGTGCCGTTGCCCCGGCCGGGCTGCTGCTCGTCGATCCACACCTTCGCGGGGCTGAAGGTGACGAAGTCGCGGGTCGTCGCGTACATCATGCGGTTGTACGAGTCGCCCTCCCACCGCGGCACCGACGGATCGCCGCTCGGGTACAGGTTCGACGCCCAGAAGACGACGTACTCGCCGCGGCTGTCGTCGTAGTACGCCTCGGGCGCCCACGTGTTGCCCGCCTCGGGAGCCGAGACGACGACACTGCGCTGCTCGCTCCAGTTCACCAGGTCGGTCGACTCCCAGATCTCCATGGCGCGGCTGCCGAAGTTCTGCGATTCGGTCAGACCGGTCCGGTAGGCGTGCAGGTCGGTGGCGAGCAGGTAGAACCGGTCGCCCTCGTGCGAGCGGATGATGAACGGGTCGCGCAGGCCCTTCTGACCGAGCGTCGAGGCCAGCACGGGCTTGTCGTCGTTGACGGTGGTCCAGTCGAGCGCGTCGTTGCCGTTGGACAGACCGAAGCGCACCTTCTCGTCGTCGTCGTCATCCTCACCGGTGAAGTACGGGAAGAAGTACGCCTTCGTGTCGGCGGCCTCCGGGAGCGGCTGGACCTTCGCGACGAGGGTCCGCGTGACGGACGCCGTGCCGACGGTCACCGTCGCCGTCAACTCGACGTCCTGGGCCGTGGCATTCGCAGCCGGACGCGTGACCGAACCGTCGGGAGCCACCACGGCCGCGTTCGATGACGACCACGAGATCGATGCACCGTCGAGGGTCGTCGGCAGGGTGAGGTTCTCCCGGGTGTCGTCGATGTGCGGCACGGTGATCCCTGCCGCGATCGCCCGCGCGTCGTAGGCGTCGTCGGCGGGCAGGACGGTGACGGCGAAGTCGCGCGTCGTCGAGGCCGTGCCGCGGGTGACGGTGGCGGTCAGGGTGACCGCCGCGGGGTCTGCGCCGGCGGCCGGTCGGGTGACGGTTCCGTTGTTCGCGAGCACGGCGGTGTTGGAGCTGGTCCAGCTCACGGAGGTCTGAGCTGCGCCGACGGTCGGGAGGGTCAGTGACGAGCGCACACCGGAGAGATCGCCGAGGTCGAGCGCGGCGGCACCGTCGACGACGGCCTGGCGCAGGACGGTACCGGCCAGGGTCGTCACCTCGCTCGGGGCGAGCGCGCGATCGTAGAGACGGAAGTCGCGGAGCTTGCCGTGGAACGACTGGTCGACGGCGAAGGGGCTGCGTCCGAGGTAGTTGAACGCGGTGGGGCCGATCTGGGCGGGCGTCGTACGGACGCCGGTGTTGCGCGCGCGCTCGACACCGTCTTCGTACAGGATGCCGGTGCTCCCGGCCTGCGTGTAGGTGAATGACTTCCACACTCCGCGGGCGAGGGTGGCGTTCCCGCTGGGCTGGATGTTCGATTCGGTGTCGGGACCGCCGCTGGCGATCACCGTGTGGAACGAGTCACCGGAACCGAAGAGGTATCCGTCGCCTCTGCCGTTGGCGGTGTTGCCGATCCCGTAGATCCAGTAGTAGTTGCGCTGGTCGGGGTCGATCTCGACGTCGAAGCTGACGGTGATGCTGTCGAGCCCGACGTTCAGGTCGTCGGGCAGCTTGATCGCGGTGCCCGAGCCCGCGTTCCCGCCGGGGAAGGCGAAACCCTCGCCGTTGCCCGCCCAGGTCGGGGTGCCCTCGACGACGCCGTCGCCGAAGAGCGAACCCGGCGCGGTGTTCTTCGCGACGGAACCGGAGGTCTCATCGAGCGGGTAATGGGCGATGAGGCCGTCGGTGGGCATGGGGTCCGCGGCCTGGGCGGAGAGCGCGACGGCCGGCGTCAGCGTTCCGAAGCCGAGGGCCGCCGCCATCGTGAGCACGGCCCACCGTCTGATCTTGTGTCGCCGCGGGGCGCGGACAAATGCATCGGGACGCACGCGAAACTCCTTCGTTGCGCGCGGCCTCTTCGCCGCGCGGCGGGGGGGCGGCCGAACGCCGCTCCCCGCATGTTAGCGCTCACAACATGGCGAGCGCCACCCTCGAGTCTCGATGTGTCGGCGCGTTCAGCTGCGAGGGTCGCGCGGCTTCGGGAACGGGCTCGGCACGACCGGGACGGCACCCGTGTAGCCCTCGCGCTCGGCGGCGAGCTCGGCGATGCGCTTGCGGCACGCGAACCACCCGATCGTGATGGCGATACTCGCCAGCACGGCCACGAGCAGCGTCGCGGGCGAGTCGATGAAGACGAGCACGAGCACCACCGCCAGGAACACCAGCGTCAGGTACCCGGTGTAGGGCGCCCAGAACAGACGGAACGCCGGACGCACGAGCTCGCCCCGATCCGCCAGCCGCTTGAACTTCATCTGGCACAGGATGATGGTCGCCCAGGTGACGAGGATGCCGACGGCCGCGACGTTCAGCACGGTCTCGAAGGCGTCGGTCGGGGCGACGAAGTTGATGACGACGCCGAGCAGCGCCACCACGGCGGTGATGGCGATGCCGCCGTAGGGGACGCCGGCCTTGTTCATGCGCGCGGCGAACTTCGGAGCCGAGCCCGCGACCGCCATGGAGCGCAGGATGCGTCCCGTCGAATACAGGCCCGCGTTCAGCGACGACAGGGCGGCGGTGAGCACGACGAGGTTCATGATGACGTCGACCCCGGGGACGCCGATCGAGGCGAAGAACGTCACGAAGGGGCTCTCGTCCGCCGAGTAGGCCGTGAACGGCAACAGCAGCGACAGCAGCAGCACCGAGCCGACGTAGAAGACGGCGACGCGGAAGATGACCGAGTTGATCGCTCGCGGCATCACCTTCTCGGGGTTCTTCGTCTCCCCCGCAGCCGTGCCGACGAGCTCGATCGACGCGTACGCGAAGACGACGCCCTGCATGAGGATGATCGCGGGCAGGATGCCGTTGGGGAAGAAGCCCCCGTTGTCGGCGATGAGGGAGAACCCGGTGGGCGCCCCCGTGGGCGTGCCGAAGATGACGAAGTAGATGCCCACCAGCAGGAACGCCACGAGAGCGGCGACCTTGATCAGCGCGAACCAGAACTCCAGCTCGCCGAACACCTTCACCGACACGAGGTTCACGGCCAGCACCGTCACGAGCGCCGCGAGCGCCCACACCCACTGCGGCACGGCCGCGATCCACGGGACGTACTTGCCGAAGAAGTTCATGTAGAGCGCGGCCGCGGTGATGTCGACCATGGTGGTCGTCGCCCAGTTGATCCAGTAGAACCAGCCCGAGACGAACGCCGCCTTCTCGCCGAAGAACTCGCGCGCATACGAGACGAACGAGCCCGAGGTGGGCCGGTGCAGCACCAGCTCGCCGAGGGCCCGCAGGATGAAGAACGCGAAGATTCCGCACACGGCGTACGACAGCACGATGGCCGGACCCGCCTGCGCGAGGCGTCCGCCGGCACCGAGGAAGAGGCCGGTACCGATGGCGCCGCCGATGGCGATCATCTGGACCTGCCGCGACGTCAGCCGTTTGTGATAGCCGCTGTCCTCGAGCTGGACGGTCGAGGTGTGGATCGGCTCGGCAGCGTCGCCCGGGCCCTTGCTGTTCTCGCTCACCTCCCTATTCAGTCGATTCACGCAGGCGCTGTCCAGTGAACGCGCCGAATTCATGGCATCCGGAATCAGAGCCAGTGCTTGCGCTTGAACGTCAGCCAGAGCCCGAACGACGTCGCGGCCATGAGGCCCAGAGCCATGGGGTAGCCGTACTGCCAACTCAGTTCGGGCATGTTCTGGAAGTTCATGCCGTAGATCCCGCCCACCAACGACGGGCCGAACAGGATCGCCGCCCAGCCCGAGATCTTCTTGACCTGGTCGTTCTGCTCGAGCGAGGTCTCGGTCTGGCGTTGGGTGACGAGGGTCGCGTTGACCGTGAGTGCGTTGTCGAGGATGGCGCGCAGCGCCGTCAGCTTCTCGCTCTGTCGCAGGGCGTGGTCAAGCACGTCGCGCAGCGAGCGCTGCAGTTCGAGGTTGACGCCGTATTTGTCGGCGCCGCGCAGCAGGGCCTCGAGCATGTCGCGCAGCGGCTCGACCGCGCGCTGGAAGTGGATGACCTCGCGGGCGAGCTCGTAGATGCGCTGGGTGAGGTCGGCTCCGTGCTCGCTGAAGAGCTGGTCCTCGATCTCGTCGACGTCGTTCTGCAGCCCGCGGGCGACCGGGTCGTACTGGTCGACGACCTCGTCGAGGATGGCGTACAGCACCGCCTCGGGGCCGCGCGCGAGCAGCTCGGGGCTGCCCTCCAGGCGCCGCCGTACCTGCGAGAGGTCGGGCACCTCGGCGTGGCGGACGGTGACGACGTAGTCCGCGCCGATGAAGACGTGCAGTTCGCCGAACTCGATGGTCTCGCTCGCGTCGATGTACCGCGCGGGCCGGAGCACGGCGAAGAGGTTGTCGCCGTAGCGCTCCAGCTTGGCGCGCTGGTGCCCCGCGAGGGCGTCCTCGACGGCGAGCGGGTGCAGCGAGAACTCGGCGGAGACGCGTTCGAGCTCCTCCGGCGAGGGGCGCAGCAGCCCGATCCACGCCATGCCGCCGTGGGCCTCCATGTACTCGAAGGTCTGGTCGAGGCTCGCGGGGTTCTCGATGCGGTGTCCGTCGACGTAGACGGCACTGTCGATGATGGGCATGAAGACGTTGTACCCCCGGCGCCTATGAACGCCGGGTCACTTCTTCGGGTCGTTGCCCCAGTTCATGAGCGAGTAGCGCCAGTCGGTGTCGGTGATGTCGCCCTTCGGCTTCTGCGCGCTGTGCCGCTTCACGTAGCCGACGACCTTGCGCATGTGCGCGTAGTCGTCGTCGGTGAGGTCGGCCTTCTTCTTCTCGAGGATGCGCACGATGTGCCGCCCGCTCTCGTGCCCGGTCGACTCCCCGCTGCCGTCCTTCTTCTGCCCGACGGACTTCGACTCGTCGGTGTCGAGCCACTTCTTTAGTTCGCTCGCGGTCATGTTGACCGCGTCGTCGAAGTCTTCGCGGGTCTGGTCGTCGTCGTGGTCGCTCATGTCGTCATCCTCCCCATCACCGTCGGGCTCCGGCGCCCCCCTTGCGCCGACGGTGTGGCGGTGGCATCCGGTCAGCCGAGGGGCTCGCTGAGGGGTTCGTCGACGTCCGGTCCCGGATGCCGCGCCCCCGCGCTGCGACGGGCGGCGGCGAGCACCGCGCCGATGCTGGCCGCGATGACCAGGGCGATGCCGACGATCTCGAGCCACGACAGGTGCTGGTCGAGCAGGAGGAAGCCCGCGATCGAGGCGGTAGCCGGCCCCAGGCTCATGAGGATCGCGAACGCCGACGCGGGCAGACGCCGAAGCGCGATGAGTTCGAGGGCGTACGGGATGGTCGACGACAGCAGCGCGACGGCTGCCCCGAGGGCGAGGATGTCGACGCGCAGCAGCGCGCCTCCGGCCTGCAACGCCCCGAACGGCAGCGCGATCACGGCGCCGACGGCCATCGCCAGGGCGAGCCCGTCGAGCCGCGGGAACTCCCGACCCACGCGCGCCGACGCGAGGATGTAGAGGGCCCAGCTCACGGCGGCGCCGAGCGCGAAGACGACGCCGAGCGCGTCGAGGCGATCCCATCCGCCCGCACCGAGCGCGACCACTCCGGCGAGCGCGAGCCCCGCCCACAGCCACCGCGCCAGGCCCGCGGCGGTGAGGATGGACAGCGTCAGCGGTCCCAGCACCTCGATGGTCACGGTCACGCCCAGGGGCAGCCGCTCCAGCGCCAGGTAGAACAGCCCGTTCATGGATGCCAGCACCACGCCGAATCCGACGACGGAGCGCCACGCGTACCCGGAGTGCCCCGTGAGCCGCGGCCGGGCGATGACCAGCAGGAGCACGGCCGAGAAGAGCAGCCGCAGCATCACGATGCCGAGCGGGCCGGTCTCGGGGAACAGCATCACCGCGAAGGAGGCGCCGACCTCCTGGCAGGCCAGACCCACGAGCACGAGCGCCGCGGCCGACCCGGGCCCGCCGCGTGCGGTCATCGACGCGTCATCCGGCGGGCGGCGCGCAGATCGCGTTGCCGGTGATCGACTCGCGCATCTGCTCGGCCGTCCAGGGCAGACCGGCTTCCGGCATCGTCTGGCCCGAGGCGGCGGGGGCCTTGGACGCGATGGCGGCGAGCTCCCAGGCGAGCCACGCGGAGGACATCTTGTTACCGCCGGAGTTGTTCAGCACGACCGCGACCGACATGCCGGTCTCGGGGTCGGCGAAGGCGGCGACCATGTAGCCGGGCGTCCACCCGTACTGCCCGATGAGCGATCCGGCCTGATACGCGCCACCTGCCGCGGTGAACCACGTCGGCTGGTCGCCGCTGACCGGCAGGGGCGCGGCGAAGCGATCGTTGTCCGCGGGCAGGAGCGCCCCGGTGGCGAGCGCCTGCGCGTAGCGCCCGAGGTCGTCGATGTCGGTGACGGCACCGGATGCCGCTCCCCCGTAGCTCGACGACATCTCGGTGAACTCGAGCGGCGCGGAGCAGTCGAAGGCGCCCTCGGCGTTGGGCTGCGACCAGTGACCGGTCAGGGGATTCGGGCCGGGTGCGGCCGGGGCGGGCGCGGGCAGTGAGGTGGCATCGAGACCCAGGGGAGCCGCCACCCGCTCGGCGAGCACCTGGCCGAGCGACTCGCCGGTGGCCCGCTCGACGGCGAGTCCTGCGATGTCGAAGTTCGTCGGCGACGCCGCGAACGAGACGCCGGGCGCGTTCACCTGCGGCTTCGAGATGCCGTAGGCCATGAGTTCGCGCGCGTTCCAGATGCGGTCGGGGTTGCTCAGCACGAGGGAGTCGAGGGTGCCCATGTACGAGGCGAACCCCGAGGTGCCGTCGCACAGCTGTCGCAGGGTGATGTCGCCGTACTTCGGCAGGTTGCTAACCCACGTGGTCACCGGGTCGTCCATCGAGAGGACCTTGTCGGCGGCGAGACGGTAGAGGGCGTCGCAGGTCATCGCGCCGGTGACGTCGGCCGCCCGGAACTGCATGTCGGCCGTGACCTCGCCGCCGTCGGGCGTCTGCGATCCCATGCCCGATACCCACGTGCCGCTCCACGGTGCCCACACGCCGACGATCGCACCGGTCGACCCGGTCGCCGTCATGGCCGTGGTGACCGCATCCTGCAGTTCGGCGACCGTCGCTTCGGGGAGGGGGGCGTCGACCTGCGCCGGCACGTCGATTCCCACCGCGTTCTGCGACGTGCAGCCGCTCAGCACGACGGCGAGCACGCTCACGCCCGCGATCGCGATGGCCGCGGAACGACGCCAAGCCCGCATGTGCAAACCCCCAAGTGTTTCCGAGCGCGACGAAGCGCGCTCCCGCACGATTCAAACACACGGCACCTGGGCGAATACGCCCCTTGCGCCCGTCGACCGTCACGTCTGCATCACGACCGGGCGAATCCGAGCACGTTCCGAGGAAAATGGGGTTAGGGGAACCTAACTCTCTGCGTATGATGGCCGCATGAACGCCGTCGCCTCCTTCTCCGCGGCTCTGCGCGAGCGCTCCAGCAGCGCGCACTCGCCCAGCGAGTGCGACGGGTTCATGACCGACCTGCTGACCGGCGCCGGAACCCGCGACGACTACATCGCCCTCATCGCCCAGCACTGGTTCATCTACGCCGCGCTCGAAGAGGCCGCCGCCCGCATGCGGACCGACCCGGTGGCATCCGTCTTCCTCCGCGACAAGCATTCGCGCCTGCCGGCCCTCGAAGCCGACCTCGCCTTCCTCATCGGCCCGCGGTGGCGCGAAGAGATCGCGCCGTTGCCCACGACGCAGGCGTACGTCTCCCGCATCCGCCGCGTCGCGGCGACCTGGCCGGGCGGTTTCGTCGCGCACCACTACACGCGCTTCCTCGGCGATCTGTCGGGCGGACCGTCGATCGGCCGACTCATGCGCCGCCGCTTCGGGTTCGAGACCAACGGCATCGGGTTCCTCCTCTTCGGCGACATCGCCGACCCGAAGGCCTTCAAGAACGTGTACCGCGAGCAGCTCGACGCCGCCCCGTGGGACGACGACGAGAAGGAGCGCGTGATCGCCGAAGTGCTCGTGGCGTACCGCTTCACCACCGAGCTGTTCGCCGACCTCACCCGTGCGAAGGCGGCTCGGGTCGCCTGAGGCGCTACGCCTTCTGCGCCGCGGCGTCCTGCCGCGCGAGCCACGCCTGCTTCATGAAGCGACGGACGTCCTCGTCGACCCGGATGTCGCTCGGCCGCAGCGGCCGCGTCAGGTAGAGGCCGTCGAGCGAGGTGAGCCGGCTCAGCGCGACGTACGTCTGGCCGGGGGCGAACGCGCCCGATCCGAGGTCGACGACGGCGCGGTCGTAGGTCTTGCCCTGCGACTTGTGGATCGTCACCGCCCAGGCCAGGCGCAGCGGGAACTGCGTGAACTCGGCGACGATCTCGCGCGAGAGGTTCTTCGTGCCCGGGTCGTACGCGTAGCGGTACCTCTCCCAGACGGCCGGTTCGACGTCGTGCTGGATGCCGTCGACCTCGACGCGCACGCTGTCGCCGGCGATGCGGGTCACGGTGCCGATCGTGCCGTTGACCCAGCGCGGCGCCTCACCGAACTGCGCCGAGTCGTTGCGCAGGAACATGACCTGCGCCCCGACCTTGAGCGTGAGCTCCATCTCGGCGGGGTAATTCGCCTCGCCTCGACCGAAGTCGCCCGAGATCTCGGCGTTCGCGGTCTGGATGCGACCGATCAACTCGTCGAGGTGTTTGCGGTTGATGGTGTTGACGCGGTCGTTGCGGGTGGCGAGGGTGATGATCGGGTGCTCGCCGTCGGCCGGGTGCGGGGGCGTGCGGGCTCCGGCGCTGTTGAGCACCCCCGCCATCTCGGCGGTGACCCTGCCGTAGCGCACGGCGTTGAGCAGGTGCTTGAACCCGGGGTCGGACTGCCGGTGGATCTCGACGAGCTCGTTGACGTGCAGGTCGGCCCCGTGCCGACCGATGTCGATGAGGCCGTCGCTCGCCGCCTCGCCCGACCACACCTTCGCGTCGAAGAACCAGAAGGAGCGGTAGTGGTCGCGGATGTAGCGCATCTCGTCGCCGCGGGGCGGGACGGGGGCGAGCTGGTACGGGTCGCCGAACATGACGATCTGCGTGCCCCCGAACGGCTCCGACCGGCGGCCGCGCGCCTGACGCAGCGAGCGGTCGATGGCATCCATGAGGTCGGCGTTGACCATCGAGATCTCGTCGATCACGAGCGTGTCGATCGCGTTGAGGATCTTGCGCGTGGCGTCGTTCTGGTCGATGTCGCCGTTCGCGATGAGCCCGATGGGCAGCCGGAACAGCGAGTGGATCGTCTGCCCCTCGACGTTGAGCGCCGCGACGCCCGTCGGCGCGCAGACCGCGATCTGCTTCTTCGTGTTCCACGCCAGGTGCTGCAGCAGCGTCGACTTGCCCGTGCCGGCGCGTCCCGTCACGAAGACGTGCTCGCGCGTGTCCTCGATCAGCCGGAACAGCGCCTGCTGTTCGGCGGAGAGGGGCGGCGTGGTCACCGGTTCATGCTAGTTCGCGGGGCCGCCGGCGGGCGGCTCGGTGTGGACGAGCAGCCACCTCGCCTCGCCGGACAGCACGTCGTCGATGTGGCTGCGGAAGCGGGGGCACCGGGTGATGTCGTGCGAACGGCAGCGCAGGGCGTGCTCGGTCATGGCGCGCGCCTGCGCGATGTCGGCCGCGCGCCGATCGAGTTCGGCCACGTGCTCCTCGAGCACCCGGTGACGGTCACGGGCGCCCTCGTCGAGCAGTACCCGGATCTGCTCGAGCGACAACCCCGCCGCCTTGTTGCGCAGGATCACGGCGATCCGCACGACATCGGCGTCGCCGTAGCGGCGCCGGCCGGCGGCATCCCGCTCCGGATGCAGCAGCCGCTGATCCTCCCAGTGGCGCAGCACGTGCGTGTCGAGACCGAAACGCGCCGCGGTGTCGCCGATCGACTCCCCGCTTGACTTCATGTCGACATGAAGTCACACGATGGAGGCGAACGCAAGCGAGAGGAGACGACGTGTACGACGCGATCATCATCGGAGGCGGCCCCGCGGGTCTGCAGGCGGCCCTGACCCTCGGGCGCATGCACCGGCGCACGCTGCTGCTCGACTCGGGCGAGTACCGCAACGGCACGGTGCGCCACGCCCACAACCTGCTGACGAACGACGGACGCGACCCCGCCGACCTGCGGCGCCTGGGCCGCGCCGAGGTCGCCGCGTACGACACGGTCGAGATCCGGGATGCCGCCGCCACGGCCGTCGCGCGCGAGGACGACGGCCTGACCGTCGACGTCGCCGGCGATCGGCTCCGGGCGCACGCGGTGATCCTGGCCACCGGTGTCTCCGACGAACTGCCGCCGCTCCCGGGACTCGCCGAGCACTGGGGCGACGCCGTCGCCAACTGCCCGTTCTGCCACGGCCACGAGTTCGCCGGCCGACCGGTCGCGATCGTGAACGGTTCCCCGCACGCGGCGGTCCTGGCGCGCATGCTCGAGCCGGTGGCATCCGAGGTCCACGTCGTCGATCCCGCCGACGTCCGAGAGGTGGAGGGTATCGAGGAGGGGCTCCGACTGCGGACCGCGGGGGGCGACCTCGAGGTCGCCGGGGCCTTCGTCGCGCCGAGCTGGACGCCGCGCGGCGGACTCGTCGACGCCCTCGGCGTCGAACGGCAGGAGTCGGGAGCGGTCCGCACCGACCCCTTCGGGCGCACGAGCGTCGAGGGGGTCTACGCGGTCGGGGACATCGCTCAGCCCGACCACCTCCCCGGCCCGATGTTCTCGCTCGCCGCGGCGATCGCGGGAGGGCAGCTGGCGGCGGTCGCGGTGGTGCAGTCGCTCGTCGCGACGTAACGTACGCGGCGACCCCACAGGACTCCTTCTTAGACTGGGTCCGTGGACAACGCTGGCGGGGGCCCCGCGACGCCCGAGGGCGTCCGCGGTGCGCGCGCACGCCGGCGCTTCGAGATCCCCGCGATGATCCTCATCGGGGTGCTGCTGGTCGCCGCCCTCGGCGCCGGCGCCGCCTCGCTGTACCGCGAGGTCTACAGCCCCCGCGCCTTCGTGCTGCACTACCTCGACCTCCTCCAGGAGCGACGCACGGCCGAAGCCCTCGCGATCCCCGGGGTCGCCGTCGACTCCGCGCAGCTCGAAGCCGTCGGACTCCCCGCCACCGCGTCCGAGGCCCTGCTGCGCCCGGACTCGCTCATGCCCCTCACCGACACCCGGGTGGTCGACGAGAGCAGTGACGGCGACACCACCCGTGTCACCGTCTCGTACACGGCGGGCGGCTACGCCGGTACGACGAGGTTCGAGATCGAGCCCGACACCGGCGCGAGCCTGCTGCCCCGCTGGCGCTTCGCGCGCAGCCCGCTGTCGGTGATGGACCTGTCGGTCGAGGGGTCGATGCGCTTCGCCGTCAACGGCTTCGAGGTCGACAAGCGGCAGGTCTCCGCCGACGGGGCGGATGCCGACCCGAGCACCGCCCTGCCCCTGCTGGTGTTCTCGCCCGGGCTGTACTCCGTCGCAGTCGACACGGCGATCTCGTCGACCCCCGGCGTCGCCGTGCTCGCCGACGCGCCGCTGGCCGGCATCCCGGTCGACGTCCAGGCGCAGCCCACGACCGAGTTCATCGGCGTCGTGCAACAGCGTGTCGAGGACTTCCTCACCGCGTGCGCACAGCAGCAGGTCCTCCAGCCCACCGGCTGCCCCTTCGGCTTCACCGTGCGCAACCGTATCGACGACGCGCCGACGTGGTCGATCGTCCAGCAGCCCGAGGTGACGGTCGTGCCCGACGGCGCGGGCTGGCGCATCCCCGACGCCGCGGCGAAGGCGCACATCGTCGTCGACATCCGCTCCATCTTCGACGGGAGCGTCCGCACGGTCGAAGAAGACGTCGACTTCACCGTCGACGGTCAGATCACGGTGCAGCCCGACGGAGCGGCATCCATCCTCGTCGGCGGCTCGAGCGACTGACGCCCCGCCGGGCGGAGCCAGCGTCAGCGTCCGCCGCGGGCTGCGACCTTCGCGTCGCGTGCCGCCAGCCGGGCCAGCTCCTCGTTGTAGGCGTCGAGCTCGAGGTCGCCCACGCGGTCCACGTGCCGGTCGCGGCGGCGCTGCTGACGCTCGTCGCTGCGGCTCCACTGGATCGCGACGACGATCGCGAGGATCAGCGTGGGGATCTCGCCGACCGACCACGCGACGCCACCGCCGACGTATTGGTCCTCGAGCGGGGTGACGCCCCAGGTGCGCCCCATGGCCCCGAACCACTCGGCCACCATCAGGCCCGAGTTCATCATGATCGCGATACCGAAGAAGGCGTGCATCGCCATGATGGCGATGAGCACCAGCAGGCGCATCGGGTATGGGAGCCGGTACGGCACCGGATCGATGCCGATGAGGCTGAGCACGAAGAGGTACCCCGTGACGAGGAAGTGCGCGACCATCCAGATGTGGCCCACGTGGTCGTAGAGCGACCAGCGGAACAGGTCGGTGTAATAGAACGCCCACAGCGAGCCGATGAACAGGCCGGCGGCGACGTACGGGTTGGTGAGCACCTTCGCGACCGGGTTGTGCACGGCCAAGAGGATCCACTCGCGACCGCCCCGCGTGCCGTCGTCGCGCTTGGCGATCGCGCGGGCGGCGAGCGAGACGGGCGCACCCGCGACCAGCATGAGCGGGATCGCCATCGACAGCAGCATGTGGCCGATCATGTGCATGCTGAACAGGTAGTCCTGGTACACGTTGATCGGTCCGGACGTGACCCAGAAGACCCCGAAGAGCCCGAGCGTCCACAGCACGGTGCGGTAGATCGGCCACGTGTCGCCGCGACGCAGCAGGCGCCAGACGCCCGCGAGGTAGAAGAACAACGCGAAGACGACGACGAGGGTCCAGAGCAGGTCGACGTTCCACGCCGTGAACCACCGATCCACGGTGAACTCCGGCGGCAGCGGGGCACCGGTGAGCACCTCGGCGGGGGTCTGACCGACCAGCGGGGCCTCGACCGGCGGGGGCGTGCGCGCGAGAGCGACGGCCGCGCCGCTGGCGATACCCATGAAGACGAGTTCGAGGCCGATGACGCCCCAGAATCGCCGGGAGCCGGCCTCGTCGGCCATGCGGGCGATGAGCCGGCGACGGTACCAGGCGCCGAGCAGGCCCATGGCGATGAGCGCGGCGACCTTGACCAGCACGAGAACGCCGTACGTCGACCACAGATTCTGCAGGCCCAGCAGACCGATCGACGCGCGCACGGTGCCCGAGATCGCGACCACGATGAACGCCACCAACGCGAGCGAGGAGTACCGCAGCAGCGTCGTCTGCAGCTGGGTGCGGCTCATCGCCGGCCGGATCACCACGAGCAGCACCAGACCGCCCAGCCAGACGGCGGCGGCCATGATGTGCAGCACGAGGGAGGTGACGGCGGCGTCATGGCTCGCCTCCTCGCCGGCGTGGCCCTGCGTCCCCATGGGGATGAGGGATGCCAGAGCGAGGACCGCGACGATCAGCGTGGGGATCCAGGAGCGCACCGCGAAGGTGAGCACCGTCAGCACGGCACCCGCGATGGTCGTGACGAGCCACGCGACGCCGATCGGACTCTCGACGAGGAACCGTCCGAGCTGCTGACCGAAGACCGCGTCGAGCGTGGGCTTGGCGTTGAGGACGTTGAGGAAGGTCAGGTAGCCCGTGACCCCTGCGGCGACCGTGAAGACGGCCGCGCCGATGGATGCCGTGTCGAGCGCGATCTCGAAGGGTCGCTCCCCCGCGCGCAGCGCGAACAGCGCCAGCACGAGCGAGCCGACCATCGTGGCGGCGGACAGATTGACCAGCACCGTCGCGACGGGCAGCCCCCAGCGAACGACGGGACCGGGGTCGGCCAGCTGCGGTACCGCCGCGCCTCCGCCGTAGGCGAGCCCGACGACGAGCGCGATCAGCGAGACCACGATCAGGATGCCGGGTCCCGCGACGCGGAGAAGTCGGGGATTCACCCGACCAGCCTACGTCCCGCGGGATGCGCAGAGGGGGGATGCCACCGGCATCCCCCCTCTGATGGTTCGAGACCGTCTTACTTGACGGCAGCCTTGAGCTTGGAACCGGCGGTCACCTTGACGCGCTTGCCGGCGGGGATGGAGATCTCCTCACCCGTCTGCGGGTTGCGGCCGGTGCGAGCCGACGTGGCGACCTGCTCGAAGGCGATCCAGCCGGGGATCGAGACCTTGCTGCCCTTGGCAACCGCCTCGGAGACGGTGGAGAAGAGGGAGTCGAGCACGCCCGACACGGCGGACTGGCTCTGCCCGGTCGCGCTGGCGATGCTCGCGACGAGCTCGGTCTTGGTGATGGACTTGTCGGCCATGTGGTT
>CAJYJO010000051.1 GCA_913774845.1 uncultured Microbacterium sp.
TCGTCAGCGGGGCCGCGTTCGGGATCGACCGCGTCGGTGACGGTTCCGAGGAGTGGCTCGAACGTGAGCTTCTCGGCGCTGTCGATGGGCAGGCGCGCGCCGCGGTCGCCGCCGCCACCCCAGGCGCTGGCGCAGTCGCGGGCACAGCCGCAGGCGCGGGCGCGAGCTCGAGCGCAGCCACAGCCCTCGGCGCGGGCGCGGGCGCAGCGGCAGCCGCAGCCGCAAGCGCGAGCGCAACCCAGGGCGCGGGAGCGAGCGCAGCCGCAGCCGCAGCCGCAGTCGCAGCCGCAGCCGCAGCTGATCTTCGCAGCGCCGACCAGGTGCGGGCCGACATCCTCGCCGACCTCCTCCTCACCGCCGCCCCCGACGCCGACCCCACCCGGATCGACGACGGCCCCGGAGCGCTCGGCGCGATCCGAGCCCGGGTGCAGGTCGTCGTCCCGGCGCTGTCGGTTCTCGATCCGGCGCGGGAGAACATCGACCCCGCCGAACTCGTCGGACACGGCCCCATCGACATCCACACCGCCCAACGCCTCGCCGAGACGACAAGGGTGCCCTGGGACCGAGTCCTCACCCACCCCGTCACCGGGGCCGTACTCTGCACCGACACCTACCAACGGACCGCCGCAATCGACCGATACCTCCGCGCCCGCGACCGACACTGCCGGTGGCCCGGCTGCACCGCCCCCGCCGTCCGCTGCGAAGTCGACCACAACCTCGACTACGCCCTCGGCGGCAAAACCCACGTGTGCAACCTCTGCCACTTCTGCCAACGCCACCACACCCAGAAACAATTCACCCGCTGGCAGGTCAGACAACTCCCCGGCGGGGTCATCGAGTTCACCTCACCCACCGGGCGGATCTACACCGACCACCCACTCCCATACTCACCAGCCGTGCGATTCACGACCGACGACCCGCCGACGCCGCCCCGCCCTCAGGATCGAGAACCGATGCCGTTCTGACCGTCGCCGATCACCGCCTACGAATTCGACCGGGACCCGCGGGGACCGAACGCGTCGCCCATGCCCACGCGTCCCCGCCCAAGCCCGCGTCCCGGACCGAGCGACACCGCTGCCCTCTTCACCCCTCTTTCGGGGCCGATATCCGATGCCGTTCTGACCGTCACCGATCACCGCCTATGAATTCAACCGGGACCTGTGGGGACCGAACGCACACCCAAGCCCGCGCCCCCGCCCCGCCCACGCCCAAGCCCCCGCCTCGCCCAAGCCCAAGTCCAAGCCCAAGCTCAAGCCCAAGTCCACGCCTCTCCCAAGCCCCCGCCCCGCGAAAGCCCACCCCTCGCCCAAGCCCGAGCCCACCCCTCACCCAAGCCCACGCCCTAGCCCCCGCCCCCGCCTCCGCGCCGACCGAACGCCCCCTTCACCCCGCCCTGCCAGGATGGACGGGTGCCCGACCATGACATCCGCCTGATCGCCGTCGACATGGACGGAACCCTCCTCGACGCCGACGGCAAGATCCCCGCTCCCCTCTGGGAGATGCTGCCGCGCCTGGCGGAACGTGACGTGTCCTTCGTGCCCGCCTCCGGGCGCCAGATGGCGACGCTTCAGCAGGCGTTCGGCGCTGCCTCGAGCGAGATGACGTTCATCGCCGAGAACGGCGCATACGTCGTCCGAGCGGGCGAGGAGGTGGCTGCCGACGTGATCGAGCCCGCCGTGGTCGAGCGCGCCATCCACCACCTCCGTCACCTGGTCGCTGACGGCTACGATCTCGGCGTCGTCGTCTGCGGCAAGCGTTCCGCCTACATCGAGCGCACCGACGGCACCTTCCCCGCGCACGCGGCGACCTACTACGCCGCGCTCGATGCCGTCGACGACCTGCTCGATATCGACGACGACGTCCTCAAGATCGCGATCTACGACTTCGCACCCGCCGAGGACAGCGTCGGACGCGCCCTCGATGAGATCGCCGCGACGCACCGCGTGGTCGTCTCGGCCCGCCACTGGGTCGACATCATGAACCCCGGTGTCGACAAGGGCGCCGCCCTGCGCCGCCTGCAGGACGCCCTGAGCATCGCGCCGGCCCAGACGGCCGCCTTCGGCGACTACCTGAACGACCTCGAGATGCTCGACGCCGCGGAATGGTCCTACGCGATGCAGAACGCCCACCCCGAGGTCGTTGCCCGCGCCCGCCACCGGGCACCCTCGAACGCCGACCACGGTGTCCTCACCACGATCGCAGAGCTGTTCCCGGCATCCTGAGCGACGGGCGTCCTCCCCGCGCACCGGCGAGCCGCAAAGCGCAGACGATTGGGTCATCACGGCTGAGGTCCGCCAAGCTGAGGCCGTGCGCGGGGGCGCACGGAGAGCGTCGACGTCGAGGTCGTCGCCTCAGAGGGGAAAACATGTCTGAGTCGGCTCTGCCCGCTGCCGGGTGGTATCCAGCGTCGCACGCGAACGGAGAGCTTCGTTACTGGGACGGGTCCGCCTGGACGCAGCCCGTCGCGCCGCGCCTGAGCTTCATGAAGCGCACCGTCACGAGAAGGACCGGAGCCATCGTGGCGGGTTCGACCCTCGTCGCCGGTGTGCTGCTCGGTGCAGGGCTCGGCTCGTCCGGGTCGGCCTCGCAGATGGCATCGCTTGCGTCGCAGGTCTCCTCCCTCGAGACGGAGGTGACCGAGGCCGCGGAGACGGTCACGGACGCCAGCAGCGAGGTCGAGGAGGCGGTCGCGCAACTCGCCGCCGCGCGGGCGGAGGTCACGCGCGTCCAGGGCCAGCTCGACGCGTCGACGGCGACCGTCAGCGAGATGCAGACGGCGGCCACCGCGGCTCAGGCGGAGTTGGATTCGCGCGCCGCGCAGATCGCCGACCTGCAGGGCAAGGTTTCAGCCCAGCAGTCCGCGCCCGCACCGGCACAGCCGGCGGCTCCGACCACCACGTACTTCGAGAACTGTTCGTCCGCGCGCGCAGCCGGCGCGGCGCCGGTCCGTCGGGGCGATCCCGGGTACGGAAAGCACCTCGATCGGGACGGCGACGGCGTCGGCTGCGAGTAGGCCGCGCGTCAGACGCCCGACGCCTCCAGCGCCGCCCCGAGGTCGGCGATGAGGTCACCGGCGTCCTCAAGGCCCACCGATAGGCGCAGGTGACCGTACCGGCGGAACTCGTCGGGGTAGGTCGCCGTGCGCGGACCGTCCGCGGCGGTGTGCACGATCAGGCTGTCGTCGTGTCCCAGCGAGAAGCCCGAGGTGATGAGGCGCAGCTGCGCGACGAAGCGGTTCTGCGCGTCCGGGTCGCCGGTCACCGCGAACGCCATCATCCCGCCGAAGTCCTCCCCGCCGAACTGGCGGCGAGCGAGCTCGTGCTGCGGATGCGAGGGCAGGCCCGGATAGGCGACGAACGCGACGCGGTCGTCCTCCGCGAGGAACTCGGCCACCCGCTGCGCCGACGCGAAGTGCTGGCGAAGGCGGAGGGGGAGGGTCACCGACCCGCGCTGGATGAGCCACGCGTTGAACGGGGAGATCACTCCTCCGACGTCGACCATCGCGTCGGCTTTGATGGGCTCGATCAGTTCCGTCCGTCCGATGACGGCCCCGCCCATCGCATCGCCGTGCCCGTTGATGTACTTCGTCAGCGAGTGCACGACGAGATCGGCGCCGTCGGCGAGCGGACGGTAGAAGGGCGGCGGCGTGAACGTCGAATCGACCATCAGGATGGCCCCGCCCTCGTGGGCGATGTCGGCGAGCAGAGCGACGTCCGCGACCTTGGTCGTGGGATTGGCGATGGCCTCGACGCACACGAGACGGGTCTCGGGACGCATCGCCGCGCGCACGGCATCCGGATCGGAGACGTCGACGAACGTCGCCTCGATGCCGTACCGGCGGGGGAGCAGCTCGGTCCACAGCCGCCAGGTCGCTTCGTAGACGACGTCGCTGACGACGACGTGATCGCCCGCTCGCACGTGCGTGAAGAACACCGCGTGCAGCGCTGCGACCCCGGATGCCAGTGCCACCGCGTCCTCGCCGTGCTCGAGAGCCGCGAGCTTGCGCTCCAGAGCCTGCTGGTTGACGCCCGTGTTGCGCGTGTAGAGGCCGGGCGCGGTCGCCGACCAGCTGATCTCGCTGGGATCGTCGGGCAGGGCGAAGGAGTTCGACATCACGAGGGGTGTGCGCAGCGCTCGGGTGCTGTCGAGCTCGATGCCGCCGTGCACAGCGAGGCTCGCCTCGGCGAGGGTGTCGCTGACGGTGCGGTCGGGGCGATCGGCCATTCTGGCGTCCTTCCTGCCGCACCGGGGGGATTCGGTGCGCCCCGTTCAGCGTAGCCAGCGGTCATGAACTACTCTGACCTGCGGTCGCCCGAATGCGCGGGCTCGACGACGAATGCGAGAAGCACCATGAATCGACCCTCGGGTCCCTCCGTCGAGACCGCCGGAACGACCGAGCCGCGGCAGCTCCGCCGGGCGATGAATGCCCGCCACCTCGTCATGATCGCCCTTGGCGGCGTCATCGGGTCGGGACTGTTCCTCAGCTCGGGCTACACGATCGCGCAGGCGGGTCCGCTCGGCGCCGTGCTCGCCTATCTGCTCGGCGCGTTCGTGGTGTGGCTCGTCATGGTGTGCCTGGGCGAGCTCGCGGTCACCTACCCCGTGTCGGGTTCGATCCACATCTACGCCGCCCGGACGATGGGGCCCGCGACCGGATTCGCCACGGCGTGGCTGTACTGGCTGTGCTGGGTGGTGGCTCTGGGGTCCGAGTTCACGGCATCCGGAATCCTCATGCAGCGCTGGTTCCCGAACGTCGACGTGTGGGTGTGGTGCGTGGTCTTCGCGGCGGTGCTGTTCACCTTGAACGCCATCTCGGCGCGCGTGTTCGGCGAGACGGAGTTCTGGTTCGCCCTCATCAAGGTCCTGGCGATCGTCGCGCTCATCGTCCTCGGCGGTATGGCCATCTTCGGGTTCACCCCGCTGTCGTCCGAGCCGCACGAGGCAGTGCTGCTCAGCAACTTCGTCACGCCCGAGGGGCTCCTGCCCGCCGGTCTCGGCGGGGTGCTCATCACCTCGCTCGCGGTGTTCTACGCCTTCAGCGGAGCGGAGATCGTCGGTGTCGCCGCGGGCGAGACGAAGGACCCGGCCCGCAACATCCCGCGCGCGCTGCGCTCGACGGTGCTGCGCCTGCTGGTGCTGTTCGTGGGCTCGATTATCGTCATCGCCGCCCTTCTGCCGTACGACAAGGCGGGCGTCAGCGAGAGCCCCTTCGTCGAGGTGTTCGACATCGTCGGCGTGCCGTACGCCGCCGACATCATGAACTTCGTCGTCATCACGGCGCTGCTCTCGGTGGGCAACAGCGGGCTCTACTCGTGCGCCCGCATGCTTTTCTCGCTCGCCGAGGAGGGCTACGCGCCGCGCGCCTTCACCAAGCTGACCCGGCGCGGCATCCCCATGATCGCCCTGCTCGTCAGCCTCGCGATCGGCCTCGTGTCGCTGATCACGAGCGTCGTCGCCGCCGAGACGGTGTACATCGTGCTCGTGTCGATCGCCGGCTTCGCGGCGGTGGCCGTGTGGATGGCGATCGTCGCCGCGCAGTTCTTCCACCGGCGCGCGTTCCTGCGCGAGGGCGGCGATCTCTCCTCGCTCGCCTACCGCACGCCGTTCTACCCGCTCGTGCCGATCCTCGCGTTCGTGCTGCTGACCGCGTCGATCGTCGCGATCGCGTTCGACCCGAACCAGGTCGCCGCCCTGTACTTCGGCATCCCGTTCGTGGGTCTGTGCTACCTCTTCTTCTGGTTGCGCTACGGACGCAAGGGCATCACGCCCACCCGCCGGGACGAAGAGGCGCCGGTCGCCTGACCCGCCGCGGGCTGTACACGGCGTCCATCCCGCGCCTCCTCGCACGCCGGAGTGGCGGATGCCGCGGCCTCGCCGCCCGCAGTAGCGTCGCCGCAACAGCGAGCACGCGGGAGGATCCATGGAGACCGTCGACGTCGTCGTCATCGGGGCGGGTGTGTCGGGGCTGGCTGCGGCGCGCCTGATCGCGCGAAGCGGACGCCGGGTGGTCGTGCTCGAAGCCCGTGACCGCGTGGGCGGGCGTGTCTTCACCGACCGTTCCGGTGGGCACGTCACCGACCGCGGAGCCTCGTGGATCCACGGCATCCACGACAGCCCGGTCGCGGCGGCGGCCCGCGCCTTCGGCATGCCGATGGTCGAGTTCACCGTCGGCGGGTATCAGCCCGACTCCCGGCCGCTGACCTATTTCGACGCACGCGGCCGGCGTCTGGAGGCGGACGCGGTGCGCCAGTACGCGGCCGACATCCGCACGCTGAACGTCGCCCTTGCAAAGATCATCGCCGCGGCGGGGGCCGAGGCGACTTACGGCGACGCGGTCGAGCGCGCGCTCGCTGAGCAGGACTGGGATGCCGAACGCAAGGAACGCGTCCGCGAGTACAACGACCGCCGCGCCCAGGAGCAGTACGGCGTCGGCATGGGCGAGCTCGGCGCGCACGGCCTCGACGACGACACGGTGAACGGTGACGAGGTCGTCTTCCCCCGCGGGTACGACGAGCTCGCGACGAACCTCGCCGCCGGCCTCGACGTCCGTCTCGAGCACCTCGCCTCGCAGGTCGACCGCTCGAGCGAGGGCGTGACCGTCGTGACCGACCGCGGCGTCTTCCGTGCTCGACAGGTCGTCATCACCGTCCCCGTCGGCGTCCTCCAGGCCGGGGATCTCCTGATCGAGCCGCCGCTGCCCGAAGCCCATCAGCGAGCCCTCGGTCTTCTCCGCATGAACGCGTTCGAGAAGATCGTGCTGCGCTTCGCCGAACGGTTCTGGGATGCCGGGGTCTACGGCATCCGTCAGCTCGGCGACGAGGGGGAGTGGTGGCACTCCTGGTACGACCTGGGCCGTCTGCACGACGAGCCGGCTCTGTTGACCTTCGCGGCGGGGCCTGCCGCGGTCGCCACGCGCACGTGGACCGACGAGGACATCGTCGCCTCGACCATGACCCAGCTGCGCCGCCTCTACGGCGACTCCGTCCCGGATCCGTCGAGCGCGATCGTCACCCGCTGGCAGGACGACCCCTTCTCGCGCGGCTCCTACGCGTTCATGCTCCCCGGCTCGGTCGGCGCCGACCACGACGATCTCGCCGAGCCCGTCGACGGCGTGCTCCATCTCGCCGGCGAGGCGACGTGGGGCGACGACCCGGCGACGGTTCCCGGTGCCCTGCTCTCGGGACACCGGGCGGCCCAGAACGTGCTCGGCGCCGACATCCCCGTCAGCGAGCTCTGGGCCTGACCGGTCACCGCGGATCCGGGCCCGTCGCGACCGGCAGCTCGGGGTGGTTCGACCACTGGCTCCACGACCCCGGGAACACCCGCGGCTCGAAGCCGGCGAGGCTGAGCGCGACCGCCTGGTGCGCCGCGGTCACCCCCGACCCGCAGTAGACGCCGATGCTCACGCCGTCTTCGGCGCCGAGCATGCGGAACCGCGCCCGCAGCTCCTCTGCGGATCGGAAGCGTCCGTCCTCGCCCACGTTGTCGGCGGTCGGCGCGCTCACGGCTCCGGGAATGTGACCCGCGCGCGGATCGATGGGCTCGGTCTCGCCGCGATAGCGCTCACCGGCCCGCGCGTCGAGGAGCAGTCCGTCCTCGGCGAACGCCGCGACCTCGTCGAGCGTGAGCGACGGCAGCGCGCCGTACGACAGGTCGACCGTTCCGGGCGCCGGGGTCTCGGCATCCCCCTTCTCGAGGTCGTAGCCGGCGTCGGTCCACGTGCGCAGCGCCCCGTCGAGGAGGCGCACGTCCGCGAACCCGGCGAAGCGCAGAAGCCACCAGGCGCGCGCGCTCGCCGTGTTCTTCGCGTCGTCGTAGACCACCACGGTGTCACCCCGGCTGATCCCCCAGCGACGGGCCGTGGATTGCAGCTCCTCGACCGAGGGGAGCGGGTGCCGACCCTCGGTGGCGGGGGCGTGGTGGTCGGCGAGGTCCTCGTCGAGGGCGACGTACTGCGCGCCGGGGATGTGTCCGAAGCGATAGTCGGGGCGCCCGTCGGGTCGATCGAGCCGCCACCGCACGTCGAGCAGGCGGACCGGCCCGCCGTCGTCGTATCGCCCCGAGGTCAGGGCGTCGTGCAACTCTTCGGCGGTGGTGAGGATCGAGGCCATGCCCCCAGTCTGACCCCTCGCCGGTGGTCGCGCCGCCCCGGCGGCGCCCGTCGAACGGGGTACCCGCCCGGCGTCGCGGCGTTTCGGTGCTGCCGTAGCGATCCCCCCTCCGACACCCGACCAGGGCGATCGCGATAGCGTCGGATCATGGCCGTCTCCCTCCATCGGGCGCCCGTCGCCGACATCGCCCCGCTCACCCTCTACCGCATCCTGTGGATGCGCGTCGCCGTCTTCGTCGTCGAGCAGGAGGCCGCCTACCCCGAGATCGACGGTCGCGACATCGAGCCCGGCGCCGAGCTCCTCTGGGCGTCCGACGGCGACGACGTCCTGGCCACCCTCCGCGTCCTGCGCGAGACGGGCAACACCCGCATCGGTCGGGTCGCCACCGCCCCCGCGGCGAGGGGCCGCGGAATCGCCGCCGACCTCATGCGCGCCGCCGTCGAGCTCCTGGATGCCGAGGCCCCCGGCATCCCGATCCTGCTCGACGCGCAGGCCCACCTCGCCCCCTGGTACGGCCGATTCGGGTTCGTCGTGTCGGGGGCGCCGTTCGCCGAGGACGGCATCCCGCACGTGCCGATGCGGCGCACGAGCCTCACGACCGAGCGACTCGTGCTGCGGGAATGGACGCGGTCCGACGAGGACCATGCCTTCCTCTTCGACATGTACCGCCGGTCCGAGGTGCGACGGTACCTCGGCAACGGTCAGGTCATGACGGAACCCGCGGAGGTCGTCGATCTGCTCGACCGCTGGCAGACGCTCGCCGAGGGCATCCTCGGTGTGCGCGCGGTCACCACCGCCGACGGCGAACGTCTCGGTGCGGTCCTGCTCAAACGCATCCCGTGGTCGACCGCGGTCGACGGCGGCCGTGACGAGGACATCGAGATCGGCTGGCACGTCCACCCCGACGCGTGGGGGCACGGGTACGCGAGCGAGGCGGCAGCGGCGATGCTCTCCCTCGCGCACCGGAACGGGATCGATCGCGTCGTCGCGGTGACCAACCCGGCCAACCACGCCTCGGGCGCGGTGGCCGAACGGATCGGGATGCGGGCGATGGGCCGCACACGGGACTACTACGACGCCGAGTGCGAGCTCTACGTGTCCGAGATCGCTGCGCCCTGAACCGCTAGAGCTGGATGCCGTTGTCCTCGTCGTTGACGCCGACGTTGCGGCCGCGGCTCGACTCGAACGCGATCAGCCAGCCGATCGACACAGCGGCGGCGATCACGATCCCGAGCCAGACGTTCTGCCACACCAGCCCGAACAGGATGCCGAGCCCGAACAGCAGCACGCTGCCCAGAACCCAGTACGTGCGTCCGCGCGGCCAGCCCGTTCCCGTCTGCATCATGCGCCCAGCCTAGGGGCGACTCAGTCGGCCTCGCCGACCGCGACCATCCAGGCCACGCCGAAGCGGTCGACGAGGGTGCCGTACAGACCGCCCCAGGGCGGCACGTCGACGGGCATCTCGATGCGGCCGCCTTCGGCCAGCCCGGCGAACCATCCCCGCAGGACGTCTTCCTCGTCGCCGGTGAGGGCCAGAGAGAACCCGCCGGCCGGCGAGACGTCCATGCCGGACGGAGTGTCGGAGGCCATGATCACGAAACCGCGGGGAGTGCGCAGTCGCGCGTGCATGACGAGATGACCCTCGCCCTCGTCGACGGGCAAGTGGAAGTCGTCGAAGCTGGCGACATCGAGATCGCCGCCGAACACGGAATGGTAGAACTCCATCGCCTCGCGGGTCGAAGAGCGGAACTGCAGATACGCCACGAGTGAAGTCGTCATGCCGACAGTGTGCACCGCCGGCCGGGCGCTGTCACCGGGGGGAGGGAGCGGGGCTCAGCGGTCGCGATGGTCCTCGGGGTGCAGGCGCGGACCGCGCCGCGGCTCGAGCGCCGACCCGGCGTAGATCAGGCGAATCACTCTCTGGCGGTGCCCGGCGAACGGCTCGAGCAGCTCGAGCATGCCGTCGTCGTCGGTGCGGTGCCCGGTGAGCGCGAATCCCACCTGATGGGCGAGGTGGTAGTCGCCGACGCTGACGGCGTCGGGATCGCCGAAGGCGCGGATGCGCGTCTCGGCGCTCGTCCAGATGCCCACGCCGCGCAGACTGATGAAGACGCGGTCGCGCGCCTCGCCGTCGACCGCGGCGCTGGCCGCGCGCACCACCGACGCACCGCGCCGAGCGGTCTCGACGATGGTGCGCGACTGCGGCGGCTCGAGGCCGGCGCGATGCCACGCCCACGACGGCACATGCCGCCAGCCGTCGACGTCGGGCGGGGCGAACATCGGCCGCGGGGTGGGCCCCGGTGCGCGCTCGCCGTACCAGGTGACGATGCTGCGCCAGGCCGAGAAAGCCTGCATGCTCGTGACCTTCTGCTCCATGATCGCGCTGACCAGGGCGTCGAAGACGAGATCGGTGCGCCCGATGCGCAGGTCGGGATGCCTGCGGTGCCATTCCGCCACGGAGGGATGCCGCGAGGCGTCGAAACCGTCGGGCTCGTCGAGTGCCCCGCACAGCGCAGGCAGCTGGTCGAGTGCCCAGGAGGCTCCCGGGCCCCATGCGGCCGCACGGACGCCCCCTCCCACGCGCTGCCGCAGCGCGACGGTCGCGACTCCCAGCGGTGTGCGACTCGCGCGCCACAGCACACCGCCGGCGTGCAGCGGCGCGGTGAGGGAGAACGTCGGGTCGTTGCCGCCGTGACGCTGCGCGAGCACGGCGCGCGCGATGTCGACCGGGTGCCGCGGCCGGTACTCGGTCTCGACCGGACGCTCGACAGGGGCGACGAGCTCACGCGTGACGCGCGCGCGAACCCCGGTCGATCTCATGCCGACACCCTACGTCCCCCCGCCGACATCGCGGCATCCGGACGACGCGAGCGTCAGAAGCGGTCGGGCGAGGGGGTGCCGTGACCGTAGCGGATCGAGACGTCGGCGTGCCGGTCGAAGCGGTACCCGACGCCGCGGACGGTGCGCACGATGTCCTCGTAGACACCGAGCTTGGCGCGCAGACGACGCACGTGCACGTCGATCGTCCGCTCGCCCGGGGCGTCCTCGTCGGTCGAGCCCTCCCACAGGGATGCCACGAGCTCGGTGCGCTCGATCGTGCGGCCCTCGCGCAGCACCAGGTACTGCAGCAGCTCGAACTCCTTGAACGTGAAGGCCGCCGACTCGCCGTCGATGAGGACGCGCTTGCGGGAGATGTCGACGACGACGCCACCGGGGGCGCGATCCTCCTCGACGGGCTCATCCTTCGTGCGGGCGACGGCCGACGGTTCGTGCAGGGCGAGACGCACCACGTCGACGTCGCGGCCTCCGGCGCCGGCGGGGGCCAGGGCCACCGTGGCGTACGTCTCGGCGGCGGGGGCGAGCTCGCCGAGGGTGCGACGCAGCGCCTCGACGAGAGTGCCGAGGCTCACGCCGGCGGCCGCGGCCTTCGCCTCGTCGATGCCGACGTAGAGCGCGAATCCGCGCGGGGCGGTGGTGGTGGGGACGGCCGGACGGGCGGCGGCGGGGGAGCCGACCGCGGGAGCCGCGGCGCGGGCCGGGGTGGTCTGCGAACGAGCGGTCGAGGCGGGCTGGGGGCGGTCCAGAACAGCGGAGAGCGACATGAGGAGGAAGTCCTTGGGTGTGTGAACCCGGGCGTCGTCAGAGAGCGGGGTTCGACGGGAGGTGAGGGCCGGCGAGCAGCCGGGAAGCGGTGCCGGGATGCGCGTGATCGACGCGGATGCCGGACGACCGGAGGACGACGTCGGCGTTCAGAAGCACGAGTTCGTCGGAGCGAGGGTCGCGGTTAGCGGCACATTCGACAACACATGACGGCACGGCCGGGCATCATCATGCCGGCAGTCCTGTTCGCCTCCCGGGCGGACAGAGAACGCGCAACGTCAGTCATGGGGGGATTATTACGCATCGCGTCCAACAACGTCAAATCGTGTCGCGGTCGTGCGTCGAGGGCGATCTGCTCAATGCGCGCGGGTCGTCGCCGCCCGCGTCGAGCATTCTGCTCGGCCGGGGGTTCGGCATCCGCTTCTCCCGATACTCACGGACTTCCCGGGCCGCGGGACGGGCCGACGGGCGTACCCTCGCGACATGGCAGAACTGCACTTCGCCGACGACAAGACCGCATCGCGATTCACCCTGCACCAGGGCGACGACCTCGTCTCGGTCCTCGACTACCGCGACGACGGCCGGTCCGTCGCCCTCACGCGCGCCTTCACCATCCCCACCTTCCGTGGGCACGGCTTCGCCGCCGTCATCACCGAGAAGGCGGTCGATGCCATCGAGGCCGCCGGCGATCGCGAGATCGTCCCCGTCTGCTGGTACGTGGGCGAGTGGTTCGAGGCGCACCCGGAACGCGCGGGTCTGCTGCAGCGCCGCTCGGCGGGCTGAACGACCCCGAGGCCTACGCGCGTGCCGAGGGGCCGTCAACCCCCGGCGGACGCGTGAGGCTCGCGACCAAGCTGGAGACCTCGAAAGGGGGAGTCATGACCGACGACCGCGACCTGCCCGAAGGCGTCATCGACGCCGACCCGCCCGGCGGCTGGGAGAGCGGCGACATCGCCGACGGCGAGACCGCCGAGCGCAACGAGAACGCCAAGGGGTCACCCCGTCTCAACGACGCCGCCCCCTCGGACCCCATCGAAGGCGATGCCGCCAGCCAGGGCATCGACCCCGACCTGAGCACGGAGGACTGACATGTCGGACGAGACCCGGGCCCCCGAGCCCACCACCGGCCCCGACGGGGGCGCCGGCGCGGCCGACTCGGTCGGCGGCGCGCTGCACGCCGATCGCAAGATCGCCCGGCCCGACGAGCAGTCGGAACCGGCCATGGACACCCACCCCACCGACGACGAGGCCCGCATCCAGGGTGTCGTGGTGCAGACCCGCGCCGACGTCGGAGACAAGAGCGAGGAGCGCATCGCCGACGTGCTGCGCCAGCGTTTCACCCAGATCGGGCTCGAGCTCGGCGACGACCGCATCCGCGCCCTCGCGGCCGAGGTGGCCGGAAACTGAGGCTCTCGACGAACGCCCCGTCCCCGTCCGGGACGGGGCGTTCGCGCGTTTGCTGCGAGGCGATGTCGGAGGGGCGACGTACCGTGTCTGCATGCGGATCCTGCACACCTCCGACTGGCACATCGGACGCACCTTCCACGGGCACCCGACCCTCGACGCGTTGCGCGGCGTGCTCGACGCGCTCGTCGCGCAGGTGCGCGAGCGCGCTGTCGATGTGGTCATCGTCGCGGGCGACGTCTTCGACTCCGCCGCGCCCTCGGCCGCGTGCTATCCGCTGCTCTCCCAAACCCTGGCCGCGTTGGCCGACACGGGCGCGCGCGTGGTCGTCACCAGCGGCAACCACGACTCAGCTGCCCGACTGGGCTTCCAGTCCGCTCTGCTGCGCGACGAGATCACGGTGGTCACCGACCCGATCACCATCGGAACGCCCGTGACGCTGACCGACGAGCACGGTCCCGTGCACGTGTACGGCATCCCCTATCTCGAACCCGCGATCGTGCGGCACCTGTGGAGCGGCGTCGAGCTGCGCAGTCAGGCGCAGACCATGGCGCACGCTCTCGACCTGGTTCGTGCCGACCTCGCAGAGCGCGGCGGGCGCTCGATCGTCGCCGCCCACTGCTTCGCCGCCGGTGTCGAGGCCACGCCGGGGGTGGAACGCGAGATCCGCCAGGGCGGTCTCGACGTCGTGCCGCTGTCGGCCTTCGACGGCCCCGACTACGTCGCCCTCGGACACATCCACGGTCGGCAGCAGCTCTCCGATCGCGTGCGGTACGCCGGCGCCCCGCTGCACTACAGCTTCGGTGAGGCGGGCAAGCCGCGCGGCTCCTGGCTCGTCGAGCTCGACGCGACGGGCCTGAGCTCGGTCGAATGGCTCGAGCTGCCGGTGCCGCGTCCGCTCGTCACGCTGCGCGGCCGGCTCGACGACCTGCTCGACGACGAGCGCTTCGATGAGCACGTCGAGCACTGGGTGCGGGCGGAGTACACCGACGCCACGCCGCAGCCCGATCCGATGCGTCGGCTGCAGACCCGATTCCCCTGGTGCGCCACGGTCGTGCACCTGCCCCACGAGACCGTCCCCGACGACGGAGCCGGCTACGCCCGGCGCGTCCGCGCCGCCCGCGACGACGCCGAGGTCATCGACGCCTTCCTGGTGCACGTCCGCGAGGGCGAGGGCGCGTCCGACGCGGAACGCTCGCTCATCCGCGAGGTGCTCGACGCCCGCGCCGTGGCGGAGGCCCGCGCATGAAGCTGCACCGTCTCGAGCTCGAGGGGTTCGGCCCGTTCCTCGAGACGCAGGAAGTCGACTTCGACGCCTTCTCCGCCGACGGGATCTTCCTCATCACGGGTCGCACGGGAGCCGGTAAGTCCAGCGTTCTCGACGGCGTCTGCTACGCGCTCTTCGGCGGCGTCCCGCGTTACGACGGCGTGGAACGCCGGTTGCGCAGCGATCACTGCGGTCCCGACGACACGACCCGGGTGACGCTCGAATTCAGCGCCGACGGAGAACGCTGGCGGGTCACCAGATCACCCGAGTTCGAGCGCCCGAAACGTCGCGGTGGCGGCACCACGAAAGAACCGCACCGCGCCCTGCTCGAGCAGCTCGCCCCCGAAGGGTGGACGGGGGTCGCCGCCCGTCCCGTCGACGTCGGCACCCGCCTCGACGAGATCCTGGGGCTCAGCCAGCAGCAGTTCCTCCAGGTCATCCTGCTGGCACAGAACCGCTTCGCCCGCTTCCTCCTGGCCAAGAACGACGAGCGGCTCTCCCTGCTGCGTACGCTCTTCGGCACCCGGTCCTTCGAGCAGTACGCCACACAACTCGATGAGCGCCGCAAACGCGCGCACGAGCGCCTCGCGGCCGAAGGCGTCGAGGTGTCGACCCTCCTCGACGAGGCCGAGCGTCTGGCCGCCGAGCTCGATGACGATCGCGCCACCGAACCCGACGAGACCGTTCCGACCGGCGTGACCGCCCGTCTCGCACGGGTCGTCCGGGCGGTGGAGCGGGCCGCCTACCGGGTCGACACCCTCTCGCTCGAACGTCGCGACGCCGACGCCCTCCTCGATGCGGCCCTCGCCGCCGAGCGCGAAGCGACGGTGCTGCGCGAACGGCAGCTCGAGCGGGTGAGCGTGCGCACGCGTCTCACCGATCTCGAGGGCGAGGCCGCGGTGATCGCGCAGGCGCGCCGAGAGGCCTTCGCCGCGAACGAGGCCGAGGCGATCCGTTCCGCCCTCGATGCCGCGGCCGGTGCGGAGCGCGAGCGCGCCGAGGCCGAGCGTCGTCACGAGATCGCCGTCGAGCGAGCCGAGCAGGTCGATGGCCCACTCGAGCTCGAACGACTGAGCGCCCGTGACGACGAGCTCACCGCCCTGATCGCACGGGGCGACGCAGCCCTGCTCGCCGAACGAGAACTGGCCGTCATCGATGCCGAGACGCAGCGGCTGCAGATCCGCGTCGACGACCTCGACGCCGAGCGGGGGACTCTCGTCGAGGGTCGCGCCGACGTCCCCGAGGTGCTGCGCGTCTGGGACGAGCGACTCGCCGCCCTCTCGGGTGCGGACGCCCGCCGCGACGCCGTGCGGGCACGTCTCGACGACGCGCGACGTCGTCGGGATGCTGCACTCCAGGCGGAGAAGCTGCTCGCCGCCCGCGACCAGGCGGATCTGACGTCGCTCGTGCGCGCCGACGAGCTGCAGCGCGCCGTCGAGGCGTGGTCGACGCTGCTGCGTCGGCGACTCGCCGGCGCGGCCGTCGAGCTCGCCCACGACCTCGTCGACGGGGAGCCCTGCGCGGTGTGCGGCGCCACCGAGCACCCTCGCCCCGCGCGCGGCGACGAGGTACCCGTCACGGACGACGAGATCGCCGCCGCCGAGGAACGCAAGAACACTGCCGCCGAGAACGACCGGATGGCTGCGGACGCCGCGCGCGTGGCTCGCGACGACCACACACTCGCCGCCGCGCGGGCGGGCGGCGACGACGTGGCGACGTCGACCGCGCGGGTCCTCGCCGCCGAGGAAGAACTCGGCGCCGCCGAGGCCGAGGTGGAGGAGCACGAGCGGGTGCGGGCCGAACGCGCCCGCGCGGTCGACCTCGACGTCGCGATCGGGGAGCGCATCGAGATCATCACCGCGCAGCTCGCGAGCGCCCGGCAGGAGCTCGCGCTGTCGGAGCAGCACGGCGAGGCTCTGCGCGAAGACGTCGCCCTCGCGCGCGGCGATTCCGCATCGGTCGCGGCGCGTCAAGGCGATCTCACCGCGCGCCGCGCGGCTGTGCGAGAGCTCCTGGCCGCCCGCTCCGAACGGGACGCGGCCGTCGAACGGCACCGGGCGGCCGCCGCCGCGCTCACCGCGCGAATCGCCGAGAGCTCGTTCTCCGACTCCGCGGCCGTCGTGTCCGCTCTGCGGACCGCCCCCGAGCGCCGCCGTCTCGACAGCGTCATCGCCGAGCACGAGGCCGCCCTGGTCTCGACCCGTCGACGTCTGCTCGAGCTCGAACTGCAGCTCGTCGACGCCGGCGACGATCCGGTCGACCTCGAGCCCTTCGCCGCTGCCGTCGCCGATGCCCGCTCGCGCGTCCAGGGCGCGGCCGCCGCCCACGCGGCCGCCGCCGCCCTCGCCGAACGACTGCGCTCCCTCGCGGAACGCGCGGATGCCGGCCACGCCTCCGTCGCTCGACTCTCCGACGAGCACGCGATCGTCGCGCGTCTCGCCGACACCCTCGCGGGTCGCGCACCGAACACCCGGCGCATGACCCTCGAGACGTTCGTGCTCGCCGCCGAGCTCGAAGAGATCGTCGCCGCGGCCAACCTCCGCCTCGAGCACATGTCGTCGGGGCGCTACCGTCTGCAGCACACCGACGCCCTCGCCGCGCGCGGCGCCGCCAGCGGGCTCGGACTCGAGATCATGGACGCCTTCACCGGCCAGTGCCGACCCCCGCAGTCGCTGTCCGGCGGAGAGACCTTCCTCACCTCGCTCGCCCTGGCCCTCGGTCTCGCCGAGGTCGTCACGGCGCGGGCGGGCGGCATCCGGCTCGACACGCTCTTCATCGATGAGGGGTTCGGTTCGCTCGACGACGACACCCTCGACCTCGCCATGCGGACGCTCGACGAGCTGCGGCAGGGTGGGCGCACGGTCGGCGTGATCAGTCACGTCGCCTCGATGAAAGACCAGCTGCCGGCGCAACTGCACGTCACGGCGACGCCGCGGGGACCGAGCATCATCCGTCAGGACGTGGGCGCCGCGCTCGTCTGACCGCGCGCCGCGAACCCCCGTCTAGGCTGTTCGCATGCGCAAGAGCACCCTGTGGACCATCCTCGGCGTCGTCGTCGCGGTGATCATCGCGTGGATCCTCGTCAACGTGCTGTTCTCGCTGATCGCTTTCGCGTTCCGCCTCCTCGCCGTGGCGGTCGTCGCTCTCGTCGTCTTCGTGATCCTGCGCGCCGTCTTCGCGCGCCGCGACGTCGACTGAGCCGGGGCGAGCCCGCCGGGCGCAGCACCGTCCCGCCTGACCCGGGTCGCTCCATCCGCGCCGCGCCGCGCTACCCGCCCCGCGCCCCGCTACCCGCCCCGCGCCCCTCTCCCGCCCCGCGGCCCGCCGCCCGCCCCGCGTCATCCGCACCGCGCCGCCCGTAGCGCCCGCCCGCCCCGGCGCAAGCCCGGCCGCGGTGTCGGAGGGGCGGAGTAGCGTCGCCGTCGATGCCAGACAAGACGCCCACCGCCTCGAACCCCGCCCACCCCGTCACGCGCGACATCGTCCTGTCGCCGTCGCACCGCTGGAGGGCGTACTGGGTCGCGGTCGCGGTCGCGGCGCTGACCATCCTCGACCTCACCAAGGTCAACGTCGCCCTGCCCTCGATCGAGGCGGCCCTGGGCGCCGGTCCCACCGAGCTGCAGCTCGTGGTGTCCGGGTACATCCTGACGTTCGGCCTCGTCCTCGTCCCCGCCGGTCGTCTCGGCGACCTGCGCTCCCGGCGCGTGCTGTTCCTCGTCGGTCTGTCTCTGTTCCTCGTGACGAGTCTCGCGTGCGCGCTCGCACCCAACACCGCCGTGCTCCTCGCCGCGCGCCTCCTGCAGGGTGTGGCGGCCGGCATCCAGATGCCCCAGGTGCTCGGACTCGTGCAGCAGCTCTTCCAGGGCAAGGAGCGCGGACGCGCGTTCGGCCTCTTCGGGGCGACGATCGGCATCGCGACCGCCTTCGGTCCGACCCTCGGCGGCCTGCTCATCGCCATCGGCGGAGACACCGACGGGTGGCGGCTCATCTTCTGGATCAACATCCCGCTCGTCGCGATCGTGATCGCGCTCGCGGCGTGGCTGCTGCCCGACACGAGGACGAAGTCGCGTCGACGCCTCGACCTCGACCCGGTGGGCGTGGTGCTGTTCGCCCTCACGATCCTCGCCCTCATGTGGCCGTTCCTGTTCACCACCGGCAGCCCCGACGACGATCCCAACCGCTGGTGGTTCCTCGTGGCATCCGTGGTCTTCGCGGCCGCCTTCGTGTTCTGGGAACGCCGCTACGCCGAGCGCGACCGGATGCCGCTCATGCCGTTCTCGATCTTCTCGCTGTCGTCGTACCGCAACGGGGTGCTGATCTCGACGGCGTACTTCTCCGCGGTGCCGGCGATGTTCCTGCTGGGCACGCTGTACCTGCAGGGTGGGCTGGGGCTCGAGCCGGTCTTCGCGGGCATGGTGACCATCGGCTTCGCGATCGCGTCCGCCTGGAGTTCGTGGATCGGCGGGAACCTCGTCACGCGTCTCGGCCGCCCCCTCGTGGTGTGGGGCATCCTCGGCATGGTCGCCACCGCCGGCGGTCTCGTGCTCGTCGCCCTGTTCACCACGCCGGAGTGGACGCCGTGGGCGATGGCGGGGGTGATGGTGCTCGGCGGCTTCGCCGGCGGGCTCGTCATCTCACCGAACCAGACGCTCACCCTCGCCGACATCCCCGTGCGCAGCGGAGGTGTCGCCGGTTCGGTGGGTCAGCTCGGCCAGCGCATCGGCACCGCGGTGGGAACGGCGATCGCACTCGCCCTGTTCTACGCGACCGTCTACCGCGAGCAGGGCACCGTCAGCGACACGGTCGTGCTGTACCACGACGCCTACGCGTCGGGCATGATCACGGTCGGCGTCTTCCTGGGCCTCGCTCTGATCGTCGGCGTCGCCGACCTGGCCGGCCGTGCCCGGTCGGGATCGCAGACGCCCTAGACCGCGACGCGCCTCGACTCAGACGCCGTAGCGTGTGCGCAACTCCGCGCGCAGCGTGTGGCTGCAGCGCTCGACGACGACGTCCCACAGCTCGGTGGCGCCGTCCTGGGCGCGATCCGACACCGCGCGCAGGATGCGGATGGGCACGCCGAACTGTTGGGCGACCCAGATGAGCGCGTACGACTCCATGTCGACCAGGCTCGCTCCGAGAGCTCGGATGAGGGCGACGGTGTCGGGGTCGTCGACGAAGTGGTCGCCCGTGGCGATGACCAGTCCGTCGTGTCCGGTCTCGACGCGGGCGGGGAGCGAGACGTGCTCGCCGAAGGTGCCGTCGAGCCCCTTCACGTCGTGCTGGATGGCCCCGGCGATGTCGTAGACCCCGCCCTCGACGGCGTCGTCGATCGCACCGGCGGTGCCGACCACGACGATCTCGTCGTAGGTGCCCGTCGACAGGGCACGTGTCAGGGCGGAGGCCGCGGGGATCTTCCCCACCCCGGTGAGCAGCCGCTCGAATCCGGGGATGTCCTCCTCGAAGGCGACGAGTTCGGACGCATGGGCGGCGACGAGGAGCTTCACCCGACCATTCTCGCCGACGGCGCACCCGGCCCAGGGCGTTCCCGCCGCCGGTCTCAGCCCTGGGCCGGCTCGGATGCGGCCGAGAGGCGGGCGATCTCGTCGCCGCTCAGATCGAGGGACGCGCTGGCGAGGAGGTCGGCGACCTGCTCCACCTTCGAGGCGCTCGCGATGGGGGCGGCCACGGTCGGCTGCGCCCGCAGCCACGCGAGGGCGGTCGTGGCGATCGACGCACCGTGCGCGTCGCCGACCTCCTCGAGCGCGTCGATCAGGGCGAGTCCCGCGGGGGTGGCGAGCTTGGCGGCGCCTTCTGCGCGGGGCGAGTCGCCCGTGGCATCCGCCGACCGGTACTTGCCGGTGAGGAATCCGCTGGCCAGGGCGTAGTACGGAACGAGCGACATGCCGTACTGCTCGGCGACGGGGACGATGTCGCGCTCGACCTCGGTGCGGTGCACCAGGTTGTAGTGGGGCTGGATCGCGACCGGGAGGTCGGCCCCGGCGGCCTCGGCGAGCGAAATCCACTCGCGGATGCGCGCGGCGGTGTAGTTCGACACCGCGACGTAGCGCACCAGCCCGTCGGACACGAGATCGGCGAAGCCGGCGACGGTCTCTTCGAGGGGGGTGTCAGCGTCGTCGAAGTGCGCGTAGTACAGGTCGATGGCCTCGACACCGAGGCGCGTGAGCGACGCCTCGGCAGCTGCTCGGACGTTCTTCGCGCTCAATCCGCGGAACTCGGGGTGCTGGCTGACCTTGGTGGCCACGACGACGTTCTCCGGCTTGCGGGAGGCGAGCCACTCGCCGATGAGCGTCTCGCTCTCACCGCCCGAGTTGCCGGGCACCCACGCGCTGTACGCGTCGGCGGTGTCGATGAAATCGCCGCCGCCCGCATGGAAGGCGTCCAGCACCGCGAACGAGGCGTCGCGGTCGGCTGTCCAGCCGAACACGTTCCCGCCGAGCGAGAGGGGGAGGATGTCGAGGTCGCTGCGTCCGATACGCGTCATGATGCCCTTCCGGTGGAGATTCGGTGACCTCCGGCACAACGACGTGCCCGGCGGCGGGATTCCCGGACGCGCCGTTCAGCTGCCGCCGGACAGGATTCCCGGTTCGCGCCGCTCGCAAGCCGCCGGACAGGATTGCCGAGACGCGCGGCTCAGCTGCCGCCGGAGAGGATGCCGACGAGCCCGCTGATCAGCAGCCACAGGCCGACACCGGCACCCGCGAGCCAGATGACCACCGTTCCCGGCGGGTACTTCTTCTTGCCGCCGTCGGGCGCGCTCACGTGCGCACCATCATGATGATCGAGACGACGAGCACGGCGAGACCTCCGACGACGGCGATGGCGGCGATGACGGGCCCGCCACCGGCGAGGAAGGCCGTCACGCCCAGGGCGAGGAACAGCACGGCCACGACGATGCCCACGACCTGGTAGATCCGATACCGTCGGTCGGCGGTCGTCGTCTTCTGATCGGTCACGCTGCCCCCTTCCGCCCCAGGCTATCGAAAAGCGCCACCGCGTCCGCGCCGGTGTGGACGAATCCGCCCCGCGGCGACCGATCCCGGCGTACCGTGTTCGCATGGTGCGCCCCGTTCCCGATTCCGTCCGCCCCGGCCAGGAATCCGTGTGGGACTTCCCACGCCCGCCGCGCGTCGAGCGCGTGGCCCGGCGTGCGCAGATCGACTTCGGCGGTCGGCGCATCGTCGACACCGACGACGTCGTGCGGGTGCTCGAGACGAGCCACCCGCCGGTGTACTACCTGCCGATCGCCGCCTTCGGCGACGCGCTCACGCTGGGCGACGGGGCGTCGTTCTGCGAGTTCAAGGGCGGAGCTCGATACTTCGACGTCCACGGCGGCGGGGGAGCGGTCGCGCCGCGCGCCGCGTGGAACTACCCCCATCCCATGCCGGGGTACGAGATCCTCGAGGATCGCGTTGCGGTGTACGCCGGCCCGATGGACCGTGTCGTGCTCGGCGGCGAGACGGTCGTCCCCCAGCCCGGAGGGTTCTACGGCGGATGGGTGACCTCCGACCTCGCCGGCCCGTTCAAGGGGATCCCGGGCTCGATGGGGTGGTGACCGCTCCCGCGGTCGTCAGCGCCCCTCGAACGCCTGGGGCACCGCCGCGTGCAGCTCGGCGAGCCACGCGCGCGCGTTGCCGTCGGAGGGGGCACGCCAATCCCCACGCGGCGACAGCGACCCCGCCGGCGACACCTTGGGGCCGTTCGGGATCGCTGACCGCTTGAACTGCGCGAACCCGAAGAACCGCTGCAGGAAGACCTCGAGCCACCTCGCGACGGTGACGAGGTCGTACGCCGGGCGCTCGCCCTCGGGATAACCGGCCGGCCAGGTGCCGGCATCCGGATCCGACCAGGCGTGCGCCGCGAGGAAGGCGATCTTCGACGGACGAAATCCGAAGCGCAGAACGTGGTGGAGCGAGAAGTCGTGCAGGTTGTACGGCCCGATCCGGTCTTCGGTCGACTGCATGCGACCGTCCTGACCGGCGGGCACGAGCTCGGGGCTGATCTCGGTGTCGAGCACCGACTGCAGCACCTCGACGGTGGCGGGGCTCAGCTCGCCCGCCGAGATCACCCAGCGGATGACGTGCTGGATGAGCGTCTTGGGGATACCCGGGTTGACCGAGTAGTGGCTCATCTGGTCGCCGACGCCGTAGGTCGACCACCCCAGGGCGATCTCGGACAGGTCGCCCGTGCCGATGACGATGCCGCCGCGCTGGTTGGCCAGACGGAACAGGTAGTCGGTGCGCAGGCCCGCCTGCACGTTCTCGAACGTGACGTCGTGCACGGGCTCGCCGGCCGCGAAGGGGTGCGCCATGCGCGCGAGCATCTCGGATGCCGCGGGCCGGATGTCGATCTCCTCGATCGTGGCCCCGACGGCCTCGGCGAGGGCGATGGCGTTGCGCTTGGTCTTGTCGCTCGTGGCGAAGCCGGGCAACGTGAACGCGAGGATGTCGCTGCGCGGACGCCCCATGCGATCCATCGCGCGGGCGATGACGAGAAGGGCGTGGGTGGAGTCCAGGCCGCCGCTGACGCCGAGCACCGGCTTTGGATCGCCGATCGCCTGGAGCCGTTGGACCAGGCCCGACACCTGGATGTTGAATGCCTCGTAGCAGTCCTGGGCGAGCCGCGCGGGGTCGTCGGGCACGAACGGGAACCGGTCGAGCGCGCGGCGCAGACCGATGTCGGCCGCCGGCGGCGCGAGCTCGAACGACACGGTGCGGAACTCCGGCGCAGTCGACCGGCGGTTGTCGTCGAACGTGCCTTGGCGCAGACGGTCCTGGCGCAGACGATCGAGATCGACGTCGGCGACGCTGCGGCGCGGACCGTCGGGGAAGCGCTCCGTCGTGGCGAGGAGCTGCCCTCCCTCGTAGATCATGGTCTGGCCGTCCCAGGAGACGTCGTTGGTGGACTCGCCCAGGCCGGCCGCGGCGTACGCGTACGCCGCGAGGCAGCGCAGCGACTGCGACTGCGACAGCAGCGAGCGGTCGTCGGCGCGCCCGATCGTGATGGGGCTGCCCGACAGGTTGGCGAGCACCGTCGCCCCCGCCAGGGCCGCGCCCGACGACGGCGGGATCGGCACCCACACGTCTTCGCACACCTCGGCGTGCAGGGTGAGCCCGGGCACGTCGACGGCGTCGAACAGCAGATCGGGGCCGAAGGGCACCGTCTCGCCGAGGAGCGCGATGTGCTGGCCCGCCCGGTCGTCGCCGCGTGCGTACCAGCGGTGCTCGTAGAACTCGCGGTAGGTCGGCAGGTACGACTTGGGTGCGACGCCCAGGATCCGGCCGCGGTGGATCACGACGGCGCAGTTGAACAGGCGGTTGCCGTGCCGCAGCGGCGCGCCCACGAGCAGCACCGGGAGGAGATCGACGGATGCCGCCACCAGCCGCCCCAACGCCGTCTCGACCGCGTCGAGCAGCGGATCCTGCAGGACGAGGTCGTCGATCGCGTAGCCGGTGAGACAGAGCTCGGGGAAGACCGCCACCGCCACGCCCTCGGCGTCGCACGCGCGGGCGGACTCGAGGACGGCGTCGGCGTTCGTGGCCGGATCGGCGACCGCGACGGGAATGGTGCAGGCGGCGATCCGGGCGAAGCCGTGCCGGTAGACGCTCTCGAACGGCAGATCGGTGATCACGGATCCAGTCTGTCAGGACCCTCCGTCCTCGGCGTATCCCGGTTGCGCGACCGAGACCGCTGTGGACGGATCGCACCGATGTCGGTGGCCCCGATTAGCGTGGGACACCATGCGGTACATCGAACAAGACGGGCGGATCGTCTGGAGCGCCAGCGATCTCAAGGCGGCGGCCGAGTGCGAGTTCGCCTGGCTCCGGGCGATCGACGCGAAGATCGGCCGCATCGCTCCCGTCGACGATCCCGAAGACGCCACCCTCGAACGCGCGGCCCGTCTCGGCACCGCCCACGAGCTCCGCGTGCTCGACGACTACCGCGCCCGCTTCGGCGACGCGGTGCGCGAGATCCCCGCGGCACGCTCCTCCGATGCCGTCGCGCTCGCCGAGTCCGTGCGCCTGACCGATGCCGCTCTGGCCGACCCGGGCGCCGAGGTCGTCTATCAGGCGGCGTTCGCGACCGACGAGTTCGTCGGCTTCGCCGACTTCCTCGTCCGCGCCGACGCCGCCGGAGTCGACGGCGTCCGCCCGTGGGTCGTGCAAGACACCAAGCTCGCACGCCGCGCGCGGGTCACCGCGCTCATGCAGCTCGCAGCGTACGTCGATCAGCTCGACCGTCTGGGCGTCGCTCGTGCCGACGACGTGCAGCTGCTCCTCGGCGACGGCACGACCAGCACCCACCGCGTCGACGACCTTCTCCCGGTCTTCGGCCTGCGGCGTGAGCGCCTGCGGGCGCTGATCGCCGACCGCCGCGTCGACGAGGGGCCCGCCGGTGCCGTCATCGCCTGGGGCGACGGCCGCGGCGACCTCGACGTCGTCGCGTGCGGGCGCTGCGCGACGTGCGAGCTCGAGGTCGTGGCGCACCGCGACCTCCTCCTCGTCGCCGGCATGCGGCCGGTCCAGCGCGACCTACTGCGCGCGGGCGGCATCCGCACGATCGACGATCTCGCCGCTGCCGCCTCACCGCCGGCGGCGATGAGCGCCGACACCTTCGCCTCCTTGCGCACGCAGGCCCGTCTGCAGCTCGACAGCCCGGCGGGCGTCCCCGCAGCCGACGCCCCCCAACATGCCGTGCCCACCTTCGAGGTGGTCGCGCCCTCCTCGCTCGGCGTCCTGCCGCGTCCCGATCACGGCGACCTCTTCTTCGACTTCGAGGGCGATCCGCTCTACACCGAGGGGCGCGGCGAGCAGTGGGGCATCGACTACCTCTTCGGCTGGGTCGACACCCGCGAGGTCTACGGGGCGCTCTGGGCGCACTCCTTCGACGAGGAGCGGGCGGCGCTCGAGCGCTTCCTCGACATGGTGGCGCTGCGTCGTCGGCAGTACCCCGACATGCACATCTACCACTACGCCCCCTACGAGCCGACGCACCTGCTCACGATGGCGGCCCGCTACGGGGTGCGCGAGGCCGACGTCGACCGCCTCCTGCGCGACGGCGTCTTCGTCGATCTCTACCCCGTCGTGCGCCGCGCGCTGCGCGTCGGATCGCGGTCGTACTCCATCAAGAAGCTCGAACCGCTCTACATGGGAGTCGAGGTTCGCACGAGCGACGTGCAACGCGGCGACGACTCGATCGTGAAGTACGTCGAGGCACGGGCGCTCGCGGCCGACGGCGATGCCGAGGGCGCGCAGCGCGTGCTCGACGATCTCGCCGACTACAACCGCTACGACTGCGTCTCGACGCGCCGGCTGCGCGACTGGCTCGTCGATCGCGCGCGCGAGTCGGGAGCCGTTCCGGCCCGCGGCGCCGAGCCCGACGAACAGGCGTACGAGCCCTCGACGCGCGCGACCTCGCTGCAGCGGTGGGCCGCCGATGCCACCGAGCCCGATGCGACCGCGCTGCGTCTCGCCGCCGCCGCGATCGACTACTACCCGCGCGAAGAGAAGACCTACTGGGCCACGCACTTCCTGCGCCTGCGCGAGCCGGTGTCGGTGTGGGAAGAGACGCGCGACGTCGTCGTGGTCGACGCGGCCCGCTCCCGGGTCGTGGCCGACTGGCACTTCGCCGAATCGGGGCGCGGCTCCGAGCGCCGCCTCGTCGAGCTGCGCGGCGAGCTCGCCCCGGGCACTCGCCTGAGCGTGGATGCCGAGCCCTTCGCCGTCTACGACCTCCCGGCGCCCTTCCCGCTCGACGTCCGCCCGCGCTGGATCCACGGCGCGCGACGGGTGACGGTGCGCGAGGTGCTCGACGACGGGGTCATCGTCGAGGAGATCGCCGCCGACGGCGTCACGTGGGACGAGCTGCCTCTCGCCCTCACCCCGCCGGCCCCGCCGCGCGCCGGCAACCAGCAGAAGGCCATCGATGCCTGGGCCGACGCGGTGCTCGCCGCGGCTCCCCGCATCCCCGAGGGGGCGGCCGCCGACATCCTGCGCCGGGTGCCCCCGCGCACGCGCACGGGGACCCTCGCCCCGGTGACCTCCGTCGACGGCGCCGCCGGCGACGACGAGGTCGCCGCCATCGCGCGCAGCGTCGCCGATCTCGACCACAGCTACCTCGCCGTGCAGGGCCCTCCGGGGACGGGCAAGACCTACGTGGGCTCGCACGTCATCGCGCGTCTCGTCGCCGAGCGCGGCTACCGCATCGGCGTGGTGGCGCAGTCGCACGCGACGATCGAGCACATGCTCGATCAGGTCATCGCGGCCGGGGTACCGGCATCCCGGGTCGGCAAGGCCCCGAAAGACGCGAACGCTTCCCACGCGTTCACGGTCCTGCCCAAGAACGGCGTCGCCGCCTTCACGAACGAGAACGCCGCGCACGGATTCGTCGTCGGCGGGACCGCGTGGGACTTCAGTCACGAGGCCCGCATCCCGCGGGGGAGTCTCGACCTGCTCGTGATCGACGAGGCGGGGCAGTTCTCCCTCGCCTCGACGATCGCCGTCTCGCTCGCTGCGCAGCGCCTGCTGCTGCTGGGCGACCCGCAGCAGCTGCCGCAGGTGAGTCAGGGCACGCATCCCGAGCCGGTCGATACGTCGGCACTGGGGTGGATCATCGACGGGGCCGAGGTGGTGCCGCCCGAGCTCGGCTACTTCCTCGCACGGACGCGCCGGATGCACCCGGCCGTGGCCGAGCCGGTGTCGCGTCTGTCGTACGAGGGACGCCTCGCAGCCCACCCCTCGACCGCCCTGCGCCGACTAGAGGGGGTCGAGCCGGGCGTGCACGTCGTCCCCGTGCGCCACCGCGGCAACTCCACGTGCTCGGTCGAGGAGGCCGACGAGGTCGTGCGTCTGGTCGCCGGGCTCGTCGGCCGCGAGTGGATCGGCGCCGAGGGCGGCGCGGGCGACTCCGCGACCGTGTGCGAGGCGCGAGCGCTCCGCCCCGACGACGTCATCGTGATCACGCCCTACAACGCCCAGCAGGTCGCCGTCGAAGAGGCCCTCGCCGCGGCCGGTCTCGCCGATGTGCCGGTGGGGACGGTCGACCGATTCCAGGGCAAGGAGGCCGTCGTCGCGATCCTCACCATGGCGGCGTCATCCGGCCGGGAAGCCCCCCGGGGTCTGGAGTTCCTCCTGCTGCGCAACCGCATCAACGTCGCGATCTCGCGTGCCATGCAGGCGGCGTACGTCGTGTACTCGCCCGCTCTGCTCGACGACCTGCCGCGCACGCCCGAGGGCGTGGCGCGCCTGAGCGGCTTCGCCCGCCTGGTCGACGCGAGCGCCGTGCGCGAACCTCAGGCGGTGACGTGAGCCGGGCCGCCGACGCGAGCCTCAGGCGGTGCCGTAGAGCCGGTCGCCGGCGTCGCCGAGACCGGGCACGATGTAGCCCTTCTCGTTGAGGCGCTCGTCGACGGCGCCGAGCACGAGGGTGACATCGTGCCCCTCGACCTGCTTCTCGATCGCGGCGACGCCCTCGGGTGCCCCGAGCAGGCAGATCGCGGTGACGTCCTGGGCCCCGCGGGCGAAGAGGAAGTTGATCGCGGCGCCGAGGGAGCCGCCGGTGGCCAGCATCGGGTCGAGAACGAAGCACTGGCGGTCGCTGAGGTCGTCGGGGAGGCGCTCGGCATACGTCGTCGGCTCGAAGGTCTCCTCGTCGCGGACCATGCCGAGGAAGCCGACCTCGGCGGTCGGGACCAGGCGCACCATGCCCTCGAGCATGCCCAGGCCCGCGCGGAGGATCGGCACGACGATGGGGCGGGGCTCGCTGATCTTCACGCCCATGGTCGTGGTGACGGGCGTCCGGATCTCGATCGGGTCGACGCGCACGTTGCGGGTCGCCTCGTACGCGAGGAGCGTCACGAGCTCTTCGGTGAGCTGGCGGAACACCGGCGACGACGTCTGCACGTCGCGCAGCACCGTGAGCTTGTGGGTGATGAGGGGGTGGTCGGCGACGTGGACACGCATAGGCTCAAGGCTAACCGCTTCCCCCGCCCCGCTCAGCCCCCGTTCCCCGGAGCCTCCGTGATCCCGACCGCCCCCGACCTGGCCGCGATGCGTCGGGCGTTCGCGCTCGCCGACGCGGCGGCGGCCGACGGCGACGTGCCCGTGGGTGCGGTCGTGATCGACGCCGAGGGACGCGTCATCGGCGAGGGCCGCAACCTCCGCGAGGCGACCCACGACCCCACGGCGCATGCGGAGATCGTGGCGCTGCGGGAGGCGGCATCCCGGATCGGCACGTGGCACCTCGCCGACTGCACCCTCGTGGTCACCCTCGAACCGTGCGTCATGTGCGCGGGGGCCATCCTGCAGGCGCGGGTGCCCCGGGTGGTGTTCGGATCGTGGGATGCCAAGGCCGGCGCCGCGGGGAGCATGCACGACCTGCTGCGCGACCGTCGGCTGCCGCACCGCGTCGAGGTGATCGGCGGGGTCGAGGAGGAGCAGGCGGCGGCGCGACTGAAGACCTTCTTCGAGCAGCGCCGCTGACCGCTCAGCGCGGCAGCAGCGGCAGGACCTCGGCGCCGATCTGGTCGGCGTGGTCGACGTCGCGGAGGTCCATGAGCTGGAAGTACACGCGCTCGGCCCCCAGCCCCCGCAAGCGTTCGACCTTCTCGGCCACCTGCTCGGGCGTGCCGATGATGTTCGCCCCGTCGTCGAACTGCTCGCGGGTGCGCCCGATCGCTTCGAGGCGGCGCGCGATCCCGGCATCGTCGGAGCCGACGACGGTGGGGAGCGCGACCGAGAGCTTCAGGGTCGAGGGGTCGCGGTCGATCGCCTCGCACGCGGCGCGCACCACCGCGAACTTCTCGGCGACGACGTCTTCGGCGACGAAGCCGATGTTGAACTCCGTCGCGTACCGCGCGGCCAGCGCCGGGGTGCGCTTCGGTCCGCCGCCGCCGACGATCACCGGCAGGGGGGACTGCACGGGCTTGGGCAGCGCCGGCGCCCGGTCGAGGCGGTAGTGCTCGCCCTCGAACGTGAAGGTCTCGGCATCCGGGGTCGACCACAGGCCCGTCACGACCTGCAGCTGCTCCTCGAGGAGGTCGAAGCGTTTGGCCGGGAAGGGGATGCCGTACGCCTCGTGCTCGCGGGAGAACCAGCCGGTCCCCAGGCCCAGCTCCACCCGCCCGCCCGACATCGCGTCGACCTGGGCGACCTGGATCGCGAGGATGCCGGGCACGCGGTACGTCACCGACGAGACCAGGGTGCCGAGGCGGATGCTCGAGGTCTCGCGCGCGAGACTGGCCAGCGTCGTCCAGGCGTCGGTCGGTCCGGGGAGCGGATCGCCCTCGCCCATGCGCAGGTAGTGGTCGGAGCGGAAGAAGCCGTCCAGACCGTGCCGCTCGGCCGAGCGCGCGAAGGCGAGCTGGTCGTCGTAGGTGAAGCCCTGCTGGGGCTCGGTGAACAGGCAGTACTCCACGTGGTGGCTCCCGGGGTCGCGGTGTCAGTCGGCCGAACGCAGGATGATCGCCTCGGTGGGCGGCGTCGGATCGGCCGGGCGACCGACGTATCCGATGTGCTCGAGCAGGGCCCGGCGGAACTGCGCGGGACGCTCGAGGTGCACGGAGTGACCGGCTCCCTCGACGGCGACCTCGGTCACCGCGCCGCCCGCCGCAGCGTACGCGTCGAGGACGTCGCGGGTCTGCGAGACCATGGGCTGCGCGGGGGCGACGTCGGCACCGGGCCAGTCGGGGATCACGCCCAGGGCGCCCAGGTGGTGGGGGTCGGAGAACGACGCGTCGGAGACCACGGCGTCGGCGGTTCCGTGGATCCACAGGACCGCGGGCTTGCGATCGAGGTCGACGATGCCCGAGACGTCGAAGTACTTCGGTGCGAGCGTGTTCAGCACGCCGGTGGTGCCGGGCGCGAAGCCGGGCCACGTCGAGGTCGCGACGACGTCGCCGGGGTAGTTCCCGCCGGCGGTCGAGGTGGAGAGCATCGCCTCGACCCACACGTCCTCGTGCCCGCTCTCGTACCCGGGGGCGACGTAGGTGGAGCGGAAGACCGACCGCGGCGACGTCGGGGCGTCGGCGGAGGTGTCGTGGTCGATCAGGCGCTGCACGAAGTCGGGGTTCGCCGCGCCGGCACCCACGCCGGCATCCTCGTCGTTCACGCGCGAGCCGTCGCGGCGCGTGCCACCGAAACCGTAGGGCGAGACGGGCGCCTGCAGGGTGAGCGAGCGCGCCGGGTGCTCGAGGGCGTACTGCAGCACGACGGCGCCGCCCAGCGCCCAGCCGACCAGGTGCGCGTCGGCCGCGCCCAGCGCGTGCAGGGCCGCGAAGAGATCGTCGCTGAAGTCGCGCACGCCCCGGGTCGCGTCGATGGGCGAGTGCTCCGTGCGACCGAAGCCGCGCAGATCGACCGCGAGCACGCGCAGGTCGCTGGGGAGGTCCTGCATGATCTCCTGCCACAGCAGAGAGGAGGCGACGCTGCCGTGCACGAACACGACGGTCTGGTCGGGGGCCGTGGCCTCGTCGTCGCCGACGCGTTCGAGCACGTTGACGCCCAGCCGGTCGGTCTCGACCAGTCGGGCGCGGATGCCGTCGAAGAGAGTCATGGGAGGTCCTCCGTGTCGCTCACCGGTGCCCCGGTACACCGCGTCCCGAGCCTAACGCGCCCCTCTCGCAGAAGCACTCGGGCTTGTCCCAGGCGCGGGGCGCACTTCATAGACTGGGGCGCATGACGGATGCCACGACCTCCCTGCCCCCGATCGCGATCATCGGTGCGGGCTCGATGGGCGGAGCGATCCTCCACGGGCTCGTCGCCGCGGGGCTGACGGGCGGGGGAGTCACCGCGACGAACCGGACGGTCGCCAAGGCGGCGGAGTTCGCCGGGCTCGAGGGTGTGACCAGCGTCGCGCTCGAGGAGGAGCCCGACGGCAACGCCCGTGCCGTGGCCGCTGCCGACATCGTGCTCGTGGGCGTCAAGCCCGCGATGGTGCCCGACCTGCTCGACGAGATCGCTCCCCACCTGCGCTCCGGGGCGATCGTGGTGAGCCTGGCGGCGGGCGTCACCCTGGCCACCTTCGCCCGCCACCTGGGCGACGAGGTCGCGGCGCTGCGTTCGATGCCGAACACCCCCTCGCTCGTCGGCAAGGGCGTCACCGGTCTCGCCGCCGGAGACGCCGCCTCGGCGGACGATCTCGCGGTGGTGCGCCGGCTCTTCGAGACCGTGGGCTCCGTGGTGGAGGTCCCCGAGTCGCAGATCGACGCGTTGTCGACCATCTCGGGTTCCGGACCCGCCTACGTGTTCCTGCTCGTCGAGCAGTTCACCGCGGCGGCCGAGCGGATGGGCTTCGACCACGACCAGGCGCGTCTGCTCGCCGATCAGACCTTCATCGGGGCGACCGCTCTGATGGCCTCCGCCGACGTCGAACCCGCCGAGCTGCGCCGCCGCGTCACCAGCCCCAAGGGCACGACCGAGCGGGCCGTCGCGGTGCTGCAGGCCGCCCGTCTCGACGAGACGTTCACCGAAGCCGCCGAAGCCGCCCTCGCCCGGGCGAAAGAGCTCGCCGCCGGGAACTGACGTGCGTCTGCGCTTCTCGGGGCCGATCTGGTACTGGCGCGGTCCCGCACCGTTCCACTTCGTCACCGTGCCCGCCGCCGAGGCCGCGCTCATCGCCGGGATCGCCCCCGTCGTCACCTACGGCTGGGGCATGATCCCGGCATCCGTCACGATCGGCGCGACGACGGTGACGACCTCGCTGTGGCCGAAGGACGGCGGCTACGTCGTCCCCGTCAAGAAACCCCTCCAGGATGCCGAGCACCTCGGCGTCGACGACGAGGTCGAGGTCGTGCTCGACATCGACGTCTAGCGGTCGAGGGCCGCGAACCGCTCGATGTCGCTGTTGGTGCCCGACACGATGATGAGGTCGTGGTTGGTGACCACGGTGTTCGCCTCGGCGTAGCGGAACGGGCGGCCGGGGCTCTTCACCCCGACGACGGTGACGTTGTACTTGGTGCGGACGCCGGATTCGTTGAGCCCGACGCCGCGCACGAGCCGCGGCGGGTACATCTTGGCCAGGACGAAGTCGTCGTCGAAGCGGATGAAATCGAGCATCCGACCGCTGACGAGGTGCGCGACACGCTCACCGGCTTCGGCCTCGGGGTAGATGACGTGGTTCGCGCCGACGCGCGCCAGGATCTTGCCGTGCGACTGCGAGACCGCCTTCGCCCAGATCTGCGGCACCTTCAGGTCGACGAGGTTCGCCGTGATGAGCACCGAGGCCTCGATCAGCGAGCCCACCGCCACCACGGCGACCTGGAAGTCCTGGGCGCCGATCTGACGCAGCGCGTCGATGTTGCGGGCATCGGCCTGCACGGCGTGCGTGACGCGCTCGGACCACTTCTGCACGAGCTCGAGGTTGCCGTCGACGGCGAGCACCTCGCGGTCGAGCCGGTCGAGCTCCCCGGCGCAGGCGGCGCCGAAGCGGCCGAGCCCGATCACCAGGACGGGCGCGTCGCTGCGAATCCGTTCAACCAACGATCGGCCTTTCCACCGGCAGCGCGTACAGCTGCGAACGAGAAGACGCGGCGACCGCCGCGGCGAGAGTCACAGTACCAATGCGCCCCATGAACATCGTCGCCGCCAACACGTAGACGGCGGAATCGGGCAGCTCGGCGGTCAGGCCGGTCGACAGCCCCACCGTGGCGAAGCTGGAGATGACGTCGAATAGCACGTACTCGATGGGCGCGTTGGTGATGCGGCTGATGATGACGGTCGACAGCGCCACGATGGTCGCGCCCCACGCCACGACCGACAGGGCCACGCGCTGCACGTCGCTCGGGATGCGACGGCCGAACGCCTGCACCGAAGGGCGACCCTTCGCCTCGGACCACACCGCCAGCGCCAGGACCGCCAGGGTCGTGACCTTGATGCCGCCGGCGGTGGATGCCGACCCCCCGCCGACGAACATGAGCATCGACCCGACGATGAGCGTCGCGCCGTTGAGGTCGCCGATGTCGATGACGCTGAACCCGCCGGACCGCGTCATCGCCGACAGGAAGAAGGCCTGGAAGGTGGTGTCCCAGGCGTCCATGCTGCCGAAGGTGAGGGGGTTGTCGTATTCCAGCAGCAGAATGACGCCCGCGCCGGCGACGAAGAGCACCACGGTGGTGATGATCGTCAGCTTGGCGTGCAGCGACCACAGACGGAACCGCCAGTAGTGCCGCCACAGCGTGAAGATGACCGGGAAGCCGATCGATCCGAGGAAGACGCCCAGCATCAGCACGCTCAGCAGGAAGTAGTCCTTCGCGAACGGGGTGAGTCCGTCGGCGTTGGGGACGAACCCGGTGTTCGTGAACGCCATGGCGGCGTAATACGGCGCCTCCCACAGAGCCACCAGTGGGTCGATGCCGCCGATGACGAGCGACGGGTAGATGAGGACGGTGAGCGCGGCCTCGATGACGAGCGTCGACAGCGCGACGGTGCGCAGCAGCTGACCGACCTCCCCGAGGCGGACGGTCTGCCCCTCGTTGACGGGCCCGCCGTGCGCACGCAGCGGGTTGCTGTCGCCCGCGGCGATGAGCTTCGCGCGGAGCCCGAGACGCTTGGAGATGATCAAACCCAGGATCGACGCGAGGGTGAGCACGCCGAGTGCGCCGACGTTGACGCCGATGTAGGTGATGACGTGGCCCAGCGGCGACCACTGCGTGTACATGTTCACCGTCGACAGGCCGGTCACGCAGATGGTCGACACCGCCGTGAACACCGCGTCGGCCAGGGGGACGCGCTGACCGTCGGCCGAGGCGGCGGGGAGGGAGAAGAGGGCCGTGAACAGCAGGATGAGCGTCGCGAAGACGAGGACGGCGAACCGCGCGGGAGAGGCCGTCGTGAGGTTGCGCATGCGGTCCCATGCTTCGTAGGCGATGCGCCGCAGTCGCGTCGACAGTCGCGCCTCATTGGGCGTCGCCGCCATGCGCCGCTCCTCTCGGTGACCGAACCCTCATGGTACTCGGGCCATGGAGCCCGCTAATCTGATGCCATGGCGGACATCTTCGACGTGATCGCTGACGGGACGCGTCGCGACATCCTTCAGCTCCTGCTCGATCGGGCGACCGGCGGGGAGCGCGGCACGAGCGTCTCGCAGATCGTGGCCGCGCTGGGCGTGAGCCAGCCCACGGTGTCCAAGCACCTCAAGGTGCTGCGTGAGGCCGAGCTGGTCTCGGTCCGCGAAGAAGGTCAGCACCGCTACTACAGCCTCGCCGTCGCCCCGCTCGACGAGGTCGACGACTGGCTCGTGCCCTTCTTCTCGGTGGATGCCGAGAACGAACCGGCCCTGCCGGAGTCGGCCGTCCACGCGGCCGAGGTCGTCGGCCGGGCTGCGGCCTCCGTCAAGCACTCCTTCTCGACGGCGCTGCGTAAGCTCCCCGGGCGGTGAGCCGATCGGATGCCGCTTGCGTACGGCATCCGGAATGCACGTTCGTCACAAGAAGCACACAGGTTTACAGGCGTCGCGCGCAGACCCTAGAGTGTGCTCAGCATCAGAGGGTGGGTTCACCCGGAACGAGGGGTGAGCGATGGCCGAGCTGCCGGACGTGCGGTTCCTGACGGTCGCAGAGGTCGCCGAGCTCATGCGCGTGTCGAAGATGACGGTCTACCGTCTCGTGCACGCCGGAGAGCTTCCCGCGGTGCGCTTCGGGCGCAGCTATCGGGTGCCCGAATCGGCCGTCGTCGAAGCCGTGCAACGACCGGCGTCCGACGTCGGCTAGACTGATCCGAGGCTTTTTTCCAACGCCTGCTGTTCCCGGGGGCCGACATCGGCACCCAGACCCCGACTTAGTGAGGTTTTCCGTGGGTTCTGTCATCAAGAAGCGCCGTAAGCGCATGGCGAAGAAGAAGCACCGCAAGCTGCTTCGCAAGACTCGTCACCAGCGCCGCAACAAGAAGTAAGCGGCCACCACACCGAGCGCCTGTCCG
>CAJYJO010000052.1 GCA_913774845.1 uncultured Microbacterium sp.
CCCCCCCCCCCCCCCCCCCCAGCACTCCGAGGCTGGGCTGCAGCGCGGAGTCCGGGGCAGCGAGAATCCGGGCCGGCGGGAGCGAGCAGGCCGAGATGCTCCGGACCCCGATGACCGCGGACACTCCGCCTCAGTGCGGAACGCCGGCGACGGGAGTGCAGACCTGGCCGTTCCGGGAGCCGACGGACCGCGCGACCCGGGTTCGGCGCGCGCCGTCGCCGGGGGCCCGGCCCGGGGGATACTCGTCACGAGCGGTGCCGCCCGGCACCCGGAGGGAGAGACCGTGAGCGACGACGCCCTGCGGGAGGCAGCAGAGACCATGCGGGCGGTGCGCGAACGCTGCGCCTGGACGAAGACGATCGACCACCGCGACCTCGTGCCCTACCTGGTGGAGGAGAGCGCCGAGGTCATCGACGCCGTCGAGACCGGCACGCGCGCCGACCTGCGGGAGGAACTCGGCGATCTGCTGTGGCAGGTGCTGTTCCACGCCGAGATCGCCGCGGGCGATGCCGACGATCCCTACGACATCGACGACGTGGCACGGGGTCTCACCGAGAAGATGGTGCGGCGTCATCCGCACGTGTTCGGTGACGCCGTGGCATCCACTCCCGAAGAGGTGCTCGTGCACTGGAACGCAGCGAAGGCCGCCGAGAAGAACACGCGCACCAGCGTGCTCGACGGGGTCAGCGACCACATGCCCGCTCTCGCGCTGGCACAGAAGCTCGTGGGCAAGGCCGCCCAGGTGGGGGTACCGGTCCCCGCGCACCGGCTGGCCGATCCGGAGACCGAGGTCGAGCTGGGCGACGCGCTGCTGACGCTCGTCCAGCTCGCGCGGGCACGGGGCTGGGACGCCGAGCGGGCGCTCCGAGAGCGTCTGCGCGCCCTCCGCGCCGATGTCCGCATGGTGGAGGAGCGCGCCCCGTCCGAGCGCGCCTGAGCGCGACCCATCGCCGTCGCGAGACCACCCGATCGGCGCAACCTCGCACGCGCCGACGCCGCTCTTCCGCGTGATCTCGCGTGGAACGGGCGCTCGCGTGCGCCCTGCGTGCACGGCGGTTCGCCCGAGGCTGGAACAATGGACGGGTGGCATCCGTGAACCCGCCGCGCGGCATGCGCGACTTCCTCCCCGCCGACAAGGCCCGTCGCGAGCGCGTGCTCGCCGTCATCCGTCAGCGCTACCGCGCGCACGGCTTCGACGAGATCGAGACCCCGGTGATGGAGGAGTACTCGCGCCTGCACGCGGGCCTCGGCGGCGACAACGAGAAGCTGTCGTTCAGCATCCTGAAGCGGGGGATGGATGCCGAGGGCATCCGCGCGGCCGCCGACGACCCCGCCGCTCTCGCCGACCTCGGTCTCCGCTACGACCTGACGGTCCCGCTGGCGCGTTTCTTCGCGACCAATCGGGCGCAGCTGCCCTCGGTCTTCCGCGCGATCCAGATCGCCCCGGTCTGGCGGGCCGAGCGTCCGCAGAAGGGCCGGTACCGCCAGTTCGTGCAGTGCGACATCGACATCATCGGCGACGCCTCGGCGCGCGCGGAAGCCGAGCTCATGACCGCGAGCCTCGACGTGCTCGACGCGCTCGGGCTCGAGGGCGGCTCGATCCGCGTCAACGACCGCCGCGTGCTCGACGCGATGCTCGACGTGTTCGGTTTCGCCCCCGACGAGCGCCCGGGCGTGCTCATCACCATCGACAAGCTCGACAAGATCGGCCCATCCGGTGTCGTGGCGGAGCTGCGCGAGCGCGGGGCGACCCCCGCGGCGGCCGACGCGTTCGCCGCGTACCTCGACCGGCCCGCGGCGGTGCCGGCGTTCGATGAGGCGGGGATCCGCGCGGCGCTTCCCGCCGGCATCCCCGACGAGGTCATCGCGCACCTCGTCGCTCTCGGCGAGACGGTCGCCGCGGCGCGCGGAGCCGACGCGCCGCTCGTCTTCGACCCGTTCCTCGTGCGCGGCATGGGGTACTACACCGGCACGATCTTCGAGCTGGCCCACCCGAGCGTCGACTACTCGCTCGGCGGGGGCGGACGCTACGACGGCATGATCGGGCGCTTCCTCGGCCAGCAGGTTCCCGCCGTGGGCTTCTCGATCGGCTTCGAGCGCATCGTCGACCTGTTGCAGGATGCCGCCGACTCGGCCGACCGTTCGATCGTGCTCGTGCACGACCGCGACGTTCCGCTCGCGCAGCTGCTCGGGCTCAAGGCGGCCCTCGTCGCAGACGGCGCCCGCGTACGCCTCGAGCAGCGCCCGAAGAACCTCAAGGCCCTGCTCGAGCGGGCGACCGCCGACGGCTACACGGCGTTCGCGGCGGTCGGTGCCGACACCACCGCGGAGACGCTCGAGGTCAAGCCGCTCGGCTGAGCGGAGGTCGCCTCACGCGACCGCGCTGATCAACGCCTCGCTCGGGCTCTCGGCGGCAAGGCGTTCCAGACGCGCCGCGGTCGCGGCATCGCGGGGAGAGAACCACACCACGCGCGAGCCCAGACCCTCGTCGATCCACAGGCTCGACATCTCGAGGTTCAGTTCGCCGACGCGGGCGTGCACGAGGTGCTTGCTCGCGTTGCGCTCGCCGCCGACGTCGCCCAGACGCCACAGTTCTGAGAAGCGCGGCGACATCGCCTCGAGCTCGCCGATGAAGCGCTGCCACGACGGCTCCTCGTGGTGGCGGCCGTACGCGGAGCGCAGACGCGCGGCGATCCGACGCTGGGCGTGGTCGAGGTCGACGTGCGCGCGCTGCCAGGCCGTGTCGGTGAAGAGCAGCACCGCGCAGTTCCGCCGGTCGGCGGGGAGGTCGTCGAGGTCGTCGAAGAGGTAGCGGTAGGCCCGGTTGTACGCGCGGATGTCGAAGCGCGAGGTCTGCACCGCGGCGGGGTAGGGGAGGAGCTTCTCGAGCAGGTCGAGGTGAGTCTGGCCCACGCACATGCGCGCCTCGCGGTCGGGCGCGGGCAGGTCGGCCAGGGCGAACAGGTGGTCGCGCTCGTCGTCGCTGAGGCGCAGGGCGCGGGCGATGGCCGCGATCACCTGAGCGGAGGCGGCGATCGGCCGACCCTGCTCGAGCCACGTGTACCAGGTGAGCCCGACGCCGGCGAGCTGCGCGACTTCCTCCCGGCGTAGACCGACGACCCGCCGACGGGCGCCCTCCGGGAGGCCGACGTCGGCCGGTCGAAGACGGGCGCGGCGGCTGCGCAGAAAACCCGCGAACTCGGCGCGGACGTCGTCGGATCGAGTCATGGCATCCCTCCCTCGGGCGATCCTAGGACGCGCCCCGGACATCGACCCGGTGGGTGGCAGGTGCTCCCCGTACCAGGATGAAGGCACTCCTGGTACCAGGATGCCGTGCTCTCCATGCTGGCACCATGACCACTTCCGCAGAGCCCGCGACCGGCAGCGCGTCCGTGCCGATCCGACCCGACGGCACCGCCGACGTCCCCACCTGGCGCTACCTCGGATTCCTCCTCGGACCGGGTGTCGGTACCTTCGCCTTCAACGCGGTGACCGTGATCCTCCCGACGCTGCGCGAGCGCTTCGGCGCCGGCGACGTCGCCCTCGAACTCGTGATCGCCGGCTACGGCATCCCCTTCGCCGTCCTGCTCATCCTGGGAGGCCGCCTCGGCGACCGGTTCGGACGCCACCGGCTCTACGCGCTCGGCATGGGGGTGTTCCTCGTCTCCGCGATCGCGTGCGCCCTCGCCCCGTCGATCGAGACGCTCATCGCCGCCCGTATCGCGCAGGGGGTCGGCGCGGCGCTGTGCACTCCACAGGTGCTCGGGACCATCCAGGCCACGTCGCGCGGCACCGCCCGCACCCGCGCCATCGCCGCGTTCGGGGCGAGCGGCGGCATCGGCGCGGCGGTCGGGCAGGTCGCCGGCGGCGCGCTCGCCGCGCTGTCGTTCGGACCCCTCGACGGCTGGCGCGCGGTCTTCGTCGTCGTCGCGCTCCTCGCGCTCGCCGCGATCGTCCTCGCCCCTCTCGCGCCGCGCTCGCCGGCGCACGAGGTGGTCGCGATCGACCTGGTGGGCACGGCGGCGCTGGCCGTCGGCATCCTGGCCGCCTCCGTCGCCCTCACCTTCGGGCCGGCGTGGAACTGGTCGTGGCCGGTGCTGGTCGTGCTGATCGTGGCGGCGATCGCCCTCGTGGGCATGTGGCGGCACCAGGATGCCATCGAACGGTCCGGCCGCGTCCCGCTCCTTCCTCCGAGCGTGCTGCGGCTGCGTCCGCTGCAGCTCGGACTGCTCGCGGCGGGACTGTTCTTCGCCGGGTACTCCGCGCTGCTGTACGTCTTCCCGCGCGCCGTCGAGGCCGGCGGGCTGACGTCGCTGCAGGCGGGGCTGGCGCTGCTGCCGTTCGCGGTGGTGTTCGCCGGGATGTCGCTGGCGGTCGCCCGCATCCAGGCGCGGCTGGGGGACGCGACGCTCGTCCTCGGCGTCGCCGTGCAGATCGTCGCCCTCCTCGGCATGGTCGCCACCCTGGCGATGGGCTGGGGCAGCGACGTGGGACTGTGGCTGCAGCCCGCGCTCGTGCTGCTGGGCGCCGGGCAGGCGCTGATCTTCTCACCGCTCACGCAGCTCGTCGTCCGCGAGGTGCCTGTCGAGGCCGCGGGACTGTCCGGCGGCATGTTCAGCACCGCGCAGCAGCTCGCCCTCTCGTTCGGCGTCATCGTCATCGGTGGTGCGGTGGGCGTCACCGGGGCGGCGGGCCGTGACGAGCTCCTCCTGGGGCTCGCGCTCGACATCGCCCTCGCCGTCGCGGTACTCGCCGTGGCACTCGTCCTGCGGGCGCGGGGAGGCCGGGCGCAGCACTGAGCCCTCGGCATCCCGAACAGACGCGGGATGCCGAGAGGCCACCGTCGCCGCACCGTCAGGACACGGCCACCCGGCGTTCACCGCGGGACGGTGTCATCGGGGGATGCGCACGCGTCGACCGGTGACCCTGACCGCGGCGTCCCTGGTCGCCGTCGCCGGGGCGGGGGCGGTGGGGCTGCGCACCCTCATCGCCCGTCAGGCCGCGATCGCGCGTCGCCGCATCGGCAAACCGCTCGGCGAGCAGGCGCTCGACGCCGACCGGGTGTGGCGGCGCAAGAAGCATCCGGGGGAGCCGGTCGAGCTGCTCGTGCTCGGCGACTCGATCGCCGCGGGGCTCGGCGCGGGCCATCGCCGCGACACACTCGGCGCCCGTCTCGCCAAGGGCATCGCGCGCGAGGCGGGGCGGCCCGTGCGGCTGCGCACCGCCGCGGTCGTGGGGTCGGAGACCTCCGCGCTCGCGGGCCAGATCGCGGCGCTCCCGGCGGGGTACCGGCCGGATGCCGCGGTCATCGTCGTCGGCGGCAACGACGTGACGCACCGCGTTCCGGCATCCCGCTCCGCGGAGCAGCTGGGGGAGGTCGTGCGCGACCTGCGGAGCCGCGGCGTGCCGGTCGTGGTCGGCACGTGCCCCGACCTCGGCACTCTGCGCGCGATCCCGCAACCGCTGCGCGCCCTCGCCGCGCGGTCGTCGCGGCAGCTCGCGTCGGCCCAGGCCGCGGCCGTGCATCGGGCGGGAGGGCGGGTGGTGGCGCTCGCGCGGTCCGTGGGTCCGGTTTTCGCGGAGCGGCCCGACGAGATGTTCAGCGTCGACCGCTTCCATCCCAGCGCGCTCGGCTATCGGCGCACGGCCGAGGCGCTGCTGCCGGCCGTGCTGGCAGCGCTGGAGACGTCGGGCCGGCGCGGGGGAGACCCGGCACCCGGGTGACCCGCCGTCGACCCCCGCGCGCGCGGCGGGCGACGGTTCTCGGGGCCCGGCTCGCCGAGTTCCTCGACGACCGCGCCTGCACGAAGTCAGGAGTTCCGCGGGCACCCACCTGACGCATAGCCAGCGGGCCTACGTTCTTCGCACGCCTCCCGTCGATGTCTTCCTCAGCACCTGGCGCGCCGATCCGCTCACGCTCGGCGCGCTCTTCGTGGCATCCGTCGCGTACCTGCTCGGCGTGCGTCGGCTGCGACGCGGGGGCGGGAGTTGGCCGCTTCGACGCACGATCGGGTTCTTCGTGCTCGGCCTGGCGCCCTACGCGGTCATCGAGCTCGGCTTCCTCGGGGCCTTCTCGTCGCAGCTGCGCTGGGCCTTCTCGACCCGTATCGCCCTGCTGCTCTTCGCCGTGCCGGCGGGGATCGCCGCGGGTCGCCCACTCGACCTGATCCCGCAGGGGGTCCGGGAGCGCATCCTCGGCTCGCGCGTCGCCCGCGTCTTCGGCAACGCCATGGTCGCTACCGTGGTGATCGCCGCGGTCTTCTGCCTGTTCCTCACGCCGGTCGCCGGCATCCTGCGCGTGGATCCCGTCGCCGAGTCCTCGCTGGGGATCCTCGTGCCCCTCGTCGGGCTCGCGATGGTGCTGCCCATGATGGCGCTGGGCGCCGTGCACACGGGCACGTTCATCGCGATCGAGTTCCTGCTCGCGTTCGTCGAGCTGCTCATCGACTCCGTCCCGGGCCTCCTCTTGCGGCTCAACGACTCCGTGCTGGACCTGATCCCGGATGCCACGCACGCGGTGTCGTGGTGGCCGTCGATGCTTCACGACCAGCACCTCGCGGGCGACATGATCTGGTTCATCGCCGAGTTCGCCGACGTGCCGATCCTGGTCGTCCTGATGATCCGGTGGATGCGCAGCGACCGCGTCGAGGCGCGGGGGTTCGATGAGCTCTCGGACGAGGAGTACGACGAGATGACCCGCGCTCACCTGCGCGGAGAGCGTTGACCCGCCCGCCCCGCGCCGACAGGCTGGGGGAGTGCCCACTCATGAAGACGTCGACGCCTTCCTGACCGAGACCCTGGTCGGGTCCGACCCCGCGGGAGCGGCCGCGCTCGCGGCCCAGCACGACGCCGGTCTGCCGGCGATCGAGGTCGCCCCCGTGAACGCGAAGTTCCTGCACCTGCTCACGCGCATCGCGGGCGCTCGCCGGGTGCTCGAGATCGGCACCCTGGGCGGCTACTCCACCATCTGGTTCGCTCGCGCGGTGGGACCGCAGGGGACGGTCGTGACCATCGAGGCCGAGTCCGCGAACGCCGCGCTCGCGCGTCGCAACCTCGAGCACGCGGATCTCGCTGCTCGGGTCGAGGTGCGCGTGGGACGCGGCGCCGACGTTCTGCCGACGCTCGAGGGGCAGGAGCCGTTCGACCTCGTCTTCATCGACGCCGACAAGGAGTCGAACGAGCTGTACCTCGACTGGGCCGCGCGCCTCGGCCGCCCCGGCACCGTCGTCGTGCTCGACAACGTGGTGCGCGGCGGCGAGGTCGCCGACGCCGGAACGCCCGACAGCAAGGTGCAGGGCGCTCGCCGCGGCATCCTCATGCTCGGCACCGATCCCCGGTTCGACGCCACCGCGCTGCAGACCCTCGACCGGAAGGGGTGGGACGGGGTGGCCGTGGCGATCCTGGTGCATGCCGGGGCGGGCCCCGGAGCCTGAAGCGGTCGCTGAGCCCGTGGAGGTCCGTGAGCCTGTGGAGGTCCGCGAGCCCGTGGAGGTCACAGCCTGCGGAGGTCCCCGAGCCCGATGAGGTCCCTGAGCCTGTCGAAGGGACCGGGACCCGCCGCGCCCCGGTGGCTGGGACGAGTTCGGCCACCTCGGGTTCGCGCGCCGGCGTAACCCCGGCCCACGGCCGTCGAGCGGGATCACTAGACTCGTCCACGGACCGACGACGCTCCGCCCTCTTCCACCCAGAACCAACGAGGAGTCCTTCGTGGCACTTATCGAGGCTGTCAACGCGCGCGAGATCCTGGATTCGCGCGGTAACCCGACCGTCGAGGTGGAGGTGCTCCTCGACGACGGCATCGTCCAGCGGGCCGCCGTCCCCTCCGGCGCGTCCACCGGCGCCTTCGAGGCCTACGAGCTGCGCGACGGCGACAAGAGCCGTTACAGCGGCAAGGGCGTGCTGAAGGCCGTCGCGGCGGTCGTCGACGAGCTCGGCCCCGCCATCGAGGGCGTCGAGGCCAGCGAGCAGCGCATCATCGACGAGATCCTCATCGAGACCGACGGCACCGAGAACAAGTCGCGCACCGGCGCCAACGCCATCCTCGGCGTCTCGCTCGCCGTGGCCAAGGCCGCCGCCGACAGCGCCGACCTGCCGCTGTTCCGCTACCTCGGCGGTCCCAACGCGCACCTGCTGCCCGTGCCGCTGTTCAACGTCATTAACGGCGGCGAGCACGCCGACAACGGCATCGACTTCCAGGAGTTCTTCCTCGCACCGATCGGTGCCGAGACCTACGGCGAGTCGCTGCGCTGGGGCACCGAGGTCTACCACGTCCTCAAGGGCGAGCTGAAGTCCGCCGGCTACAACACCGGTCTCGGCGACGAGGGCGGTTTCGCCCCCGACCTGCCCAGCAACCGCGAGGGCCTCGACTTCCTCATCCGCGCGATCGAGAAGGCCGGCTTCACCCCCGGCAAGGAGATCGCCGTCGGCCTCGACGTCGCCGCCACCGAGTTCTACAAGGACGGCGTCTACACGGTCGAGGGCAAGGAGTGGAGCGTCGACACGCTCGTCGACTACTTCGCCGACCTCGTCGCGAACTTCCCGATCGTCACGATCGAAGATGCGCTCGCCGAAGACGACTGGGACGGCTGGAAGAAGCTGACGGATGCCATCGGCTCCAAGGTGCAGCTCGTCGGCGACGACCTGTTCGTCACCAACCCGAAGCGCCTGCAGCAGGGCATCGACCTCGGCGTCGCGAACTCGCTGCTCGTCAAGGTCAACCAGATCGGCACGCTGTCGGAGACCCTGGATGCCATCGCCCTGGCGACCCGTTCGGGCTACACGTCGATGCTGTCGCACCGGTCGGGTGAGACCGAGGACACCACGATCGCCGACCTCGCCGTCGCCGTGAACGCCGGCCAGATCAAGACCGGTGCCCCCGCGCGCAGCGAGCGCGTCGCGAAGTACAACCAGCTGCTGCGCATCGAGGAAGACCTCGGCGACGCCGCGGTCTTCGCGGGCCGCTCGGCGTTCCCCCGTTTCAAGGGCTGAGCGTCCGACACCGTGAGGAGGGGGAGCCGCGAGGCTCCCCCTCCTTCGTCGTTCCCGCCGCTTTCGCTGAGCGGTCGCCGAGCGCCCGGCGCGTCCCCGAGGCCCCCTCGCGCCGAGACGTAGACTCGCTCGCGGCCCGAATCCCGGGCGGAACGACGACGGAAGGGATGCCGTGGAGAGACCGACACTGCCTCCCCGCCGGCCGGTGGCATCCGAGGCTCCGAAGGCCAGCAGGAAGACGCCGAGGCCTCCGGCACGACCCGCTCGACCGACGGGTCGACCGACGGCTTCCGAGCGCCGCGTCGATGTGCGCGAGTGGCTCGGCCGCGTGCGGATCTCGGGCTTCGTCGTCATCATGCTGGGTCTCGTCGTGCTCGGCGCGTTCGTCCTGGTGCCGACGGTGGGGACCTACATGGACCAGCGCCAGCAGATCCAGGCGTTGCGCAGCGCCGTCGAGTTGAGCCAGTCGCAGGTCGCCGATCTGCAGGCGCAGCGCGAACGGTGGTCCGACCCCGCCTACATCCGCACGCAGGCGCGCGAACGTCTCGGATACACCTTCCCGGGCGAGGTCGTCTACCTGATCGACAACGACCTTCCTGCGTCCGCGACGCCGCAGGAGCAGGATGCCGTCAGCGGAGACGTCGGTCAGACCCGCACCGACTGGATGGCCCAGCTCGTCCGGTCGGTCGCCGCCTCCGGTGCCGCGCAGGTCGCGGTGCCCGAGGTCACCGTCGGCGTTCCCGACCCGACCCCGCCGACCGAGACCCCCGCGGGCTGAGGCTCTCGACACGGACGGCCGCGGGCCCACGCCGGTGCGGTGTGCCGCCCGCCCGCCCGCGGGCCGGGGGAGACGGCGGGTACCCTGGAGGCGATGACTACCGCAGCGCTTCCTCCCGCCTCCGATGCCGATCTGGCCGTCCTGCAGGCCCAGCTCGGCCGAGTGCCGCGCGGGGTCGTGGGGATCGCGGCGCGCTGCGTGTGCGGGAACCCCACCGTGGTGGCCACCTCTCCGCGCCTCGACGACGGGAGCCCCTTCCCGACGTTCTATTACCTCACGCACCCCGGGGCCACGGCCGCGATGTCGCAGCTCGAGGCGGGACACGTCATGAAGGAGTTCGCCGACGAGCTCGCGGAAGACGTCGACCTTCAGGCCCGGTATCAGGCCGCGCACGAGGCATACCTGCGTGACCGCGCGGTCTACGGGGAGCCCGAGGAGATCGCCGGTATCTCCGCCGGGGGCATGCCCACCCGCGTGAAGTGCCTCCACGCCCTGGCCGGCCACGCCCTGGCTGCGGGCCCCGGGGTGAACCCGATCGGTGACCGCGCCCTCGAGCGCGGCACCTGGTCGCCGGAGCGGTGCGTGTGCGAGAGCCCCGGGACCGGCGGATGAGGCGCGTCGTCGCCGCCGTGGCATCCGTCATCCTCGTGACGGTGCTGACCGGCGCGACGGCGGCCCCCACTGTGGCGCTTTCGAGCGCCGCACCTCAGACGGGCGCACCGCAAGCGCCCGCGAACCCGGTACCGGAAGACCCCACCGACTCGATCCGGGCGGCGGAGTACTGGCTCGGGCAGTACGGCGTGCGGGAGGCCTGGAAGACCACGCGCGGCGCCGGCCAGAAGATCGCGATCATCGACACCGGCATCGGACGCGGCCCGACCGAGTTCACCGGTGCCGTCGCCGGCGGCATCGATGTGTCGGGGGTCGGTTCGTCCGACGGGCGCAGCCCGGTCGGGGCGGTGGATGCCAATCACGGCAGCTGGGTCGCCTCGCTCGCGGCCGCCCGCGGCACCGGCAACGGTCGCGGGATGATCGGTGTCGCCCCCGAGGCGGAGCTGCTGTCCATCTCGGTGGGATTCGGGGCGACGACCTCCAAGCCCTTCACCGAGCAGATCGCCGAGGCGATGACGTGGGCGGTCGACAACGGCGCGACGGTCATCAATCTCTCGCTCACGACCAACACCCTCGACTGGGACACGAGCTGGGACACCGCCTTCGAGTACGCCTTCGACCACGACGTGGTCGTCGTCGTCGCTGCCGGTAACCGCGGCAGCGGCACTGACCGCGTCGGCGCGCCCGCCACGATTCCGGGCGTCCTGGCCGTCGGCGGAGTCAACCCCGCCGGCACGGCGAGCAACGACGCCTCGACGCAGGGCATCACGATCGGGATATCCGCGCCCAGTGAGCGCCTCATCGGCGTCTCGGCGGACGGCTCGCTCGTGCAGTGGAACGGCACGAGCGGCGCCGCGCCGATCGTCGCCGGGATCGCCGCGCTCGTGCGCGCCGCGCACCCCGATCTCGACGCGAACAACGTCCTCAACCGGCTGATCCGCACGGCGAAGCCCGCCGCGGGCGCCGCCTCGACCCCCGACAAGCTGTACGGGTACGGACTGGTGGATGCCGCCGGCGCGGTGTCGGCGCAGGTGCCGACCGTGACGGAGAATCCGCTCGGCAGCCTCAAGGAATGGATTCGTCTGTACCGCCGGGCGAACGCCGAGCCGACGCCCGAGCCCACCTCGACCCCGGTCGCGATCCCGCCGCTGCCGCCGGTCCCGCACGCGCCGGAGGCCGGTTCGCCTCTGCTGCCGTCACGCGATAGCGTGCTCTACGGGTCGCTGCCGCTCGGTGGGGCGACGCTGGCCGCTATAATGATTGCGCTCGGCGTCAGTGCAGCTGCCCGGCGAATCCGACAGGCACGCATCTCCCGCGAGCCGAGCCGCACCACAAACGAGGAGTCCCTCCCATCGTGAGCAACACCGTGCCTAAAATCCTCATCGTCGGTGGGGGTTACGCAGGCTTCTACACCGCTTGGAAGCTCGAGAAGCTCCTCGGCCGCAACGAGGCCGAGGTCACGCTCGTCGACCCGCTGCCGTACATGACGTACCAGCCGTTCCTCCCCGAGGTCGCGGCCGGCGAGATCGAGCCCCGCCACGTCGTCGTCGGGCTGCGTCGCCACCTCAAGCGCACCACCGTCATCGCCGGCAAGGTCACGGGCATCTCGCACGCCACCAAGACCGCCACGATCACCCCGATCGCGGGCGACGAGTCGTTCGAGCAGGGCTACGACCAGATCGTCGTGACCGCCGGCGCCGTCTCGCGCACGTTCCCCATCCCGGGGATCGCCGACAACGCCATCGGCCTCAAGACCATCGAAGAGGCCGTCGCCATCCGCGACCGTCTGACGTCGAACTTCGACAAGGCGTCGGTGCTGCCCGCCGGTCCCGAGCGCGACCGCCTGCTCACCGTGGTGGTCGTCGGTGGTGGCTTCGCCGGTATCGAGGTTTTCGCCGAGCTGCGCGCCTACGCGTCGTCGCTGCTGAAGTTCTACCCGTCGCTGGCCTTCGAGGACACCCACTTCCACCTCATCGAGGCGATGGGTCGCATCATGCCCGAGGTCTCGCAGAAGACCAGCGAGTGGGTTCTGGCCGACCTCGCCAAGAAGGGTGCGTTCGTGCACCTCGACACGCAGGTCAAGGGCGCCGTCGACGGCGTCGTCGAGCTGTCGACCGGCGAGAACCTCCCGACCGACCTCATCATCTGGACCGCGGGCGTCATGGCCAACCCCACGGTGGTCCGCGGCAGCGACCTGCCCGTCGAGGAACGCGGCCGCATCCGCACCCGCCCCGACCTGCGCGTCGGCACCGACGAGGAGATCGTCGAGGGCGCCTGGGCCGCCGGTGACGTCTCGGCGGTTCCCGACCTGTCCGGTGGTGGCGTGGGCGGTTTCTGCGTCCCCAACGCTCAGCACGCGGTGCGCCAGGGCAAGCTCATGGCCAAGAACCTCGTGGCCGTGCTCCGGGGCGAGAAGCCCAAGGAGTACAACCACAAGAACTTGGGTGCCGTCGCCGGTCTCGGTCTGTACAACGGCGCGTTCCAATCGGGCAACATCGCCCTGACCGGTCTGATCGCCTGGTTCGCGCACCGCGGCTACCACGGTCTCGCCATGCCCACGTGGGAGCGCAAGTTCCGCGTGATCGGCGACTGGATGCAGAACTTCCTCCACGGTCGCGAGGTCGTCACCCTCGAGGCCGTCCAGAAGCCCCGCGCCGCGTTCGAGGAGTTCGCCGCCCGTCCGCGTCCGGCCGCCCCGGCCGCTGACGCCCCGGCTCCGGCCGAGAAGAAGGCCGAGCCCGTCGCGGCGAAGTAACGCGTCTCGATTCGAAGACCCCCGCGCCCACCAGGGTGCGGGGGTCTTCGCGTGTCCCGTACCGAGCCTCATGAGGGAACGGGACGCGCCCCGCGATACGGTTGGGGGTACGGGCCCCCGTAGCCCAATGGCAGAGGCAGGCGACTTAAAATCGCTTCAGTGTGGGTTCGAGTCCCACCGGGGGTACCACCACCGCCGCACCGCATGCGCATCGCCTGGGAGTCGGTCCCGCCGCCCATGACGGGGATCGCGCCGCCGTTACACTGAAGGGCAATCTCTCGAACGGAGTGTGGGGACTTATGTGGGAGTGGCTCGTACCGGTCATCGTGATCGTCGGCATCCTGGTGATCGCGGGCATCTACCTGTGGGCCACCTATAACGCGCTGGTGGCGCTCAACGTACGCGTCGACGAGGCGTGGAGCGACATCACCGTGCAGCTCAAGCGACGCGCCGACCTGCTGCCCAACCTCATCGAGACGGTGAAGGGCTATGCGGCGCACGAGAAGGCCGTCTTCGAGAACGTCACACGTGCGCGCGCCGAGACCCTTTCGGCGCAGAGCCCCGCTGAGGCGGGCGTCGCCGAGGGGCACATGCAGCAGGCCTTGAAATCGCTGTTCGCGGTGGCCGAGGCCTACCCGCAGTTGCAGGCCAGCCAGAACTTCCTGCAGCTGCAGCACTCGATCGTCGACACCGAAGACAAGATCCAGGCGTCGCGCCGCTTCTACAACGGCGGTGTGCGCGAGCTGAACACCAAGATCAAGGTGTTCCCCAACAACCTGTTCGCTCGGCAGCTCGGCTTCCACGAACGCGAGTTCTTCGAGGTCATCGACGGCGCCGCGATCTCCGAACCGCCTCGCGTGCAGTTCTGACCTCCCGCGCCCCCTCCGCTCCGGCGGAGGGGGCGCGTTCAGTTCCGGCGACCGTCGGGGTGGTCGTGGCGTTCGGCGCGCAGCGCGCCGGCGAGGTCTTCCGCCGCGTCGCCCCACCGCGACACCGTGACGCGCTCGAGCCCCTGCCAGCGCGCTGCCGCAAGCAGCTCCGTGGCGACACGGTCGGCGGCATCCGTCGGTGCGCCCGGCTCCCACCATGCCGACTGCACGCGCAGGGCGCTGGAGGCGCGGTCGGCCTTGAGATCGGCCCGGCCCACCACATCGTCCCCGACGAGGAGGGGGAGCGAGTAATAACCGAACCGCCGCTGCGGCGCGGGCGTGTAGATCTCGATGCGGTAATCGAAGTCGAACAGGCGCTCCGCGCGGTCGCGGAACCACACCACGGGGTCGAACGGGGTGAGGAGGGCTGCGGCATCCACTTTTCGCGGGCGAGCCGCATCGCGGTGCAGCCACGCCTTCGCGGGGCGACCGGCCGCCTGCCACCCCTCGATCTCGACGGGGATGAGCTCGCCGGTGTCGACCAGGCGATGGATGCCGGCCATCACCGCCGGGCGGTCGCGGATGCGCCAGTAGTCGGCGAGGTCTGCTGCCGTGGCGACGCCGTAGGCCACGGAGGCGCGCCGGACGAGCTCGGCGATGGCCTCGGCGCGCGGGACCGTCGTCTCGAGGGCCGAAGCCGGAAGCACCTGGGACGCCAGCGCGTACCGCCGCTCGAAACCGCGGCGCCCCGCGATGGCGACCTCGCCGAACAGCCAGAGTCGTTCCAGGCCGTTCTTGACGTCGTCCCACCCCCACCACGGCCCGCGCGAGCCGCTGCGGGCATCGTGGTCGATCTCGGCCGGGCGCAACGGACCGCGGTCGGCCAACTCGTCGCGCAACCACTGCAGGAGGGGCTCGTTGGCCTGCGCCCACGCGTCGTGGCCGTACTTGGCGCGGAGGTCGTCGCGGCGGAACTGCAGCAGCGGCCAGTCGTCGACGGAGACGAGGGATGCCACGTGCGCCCAGGACTCGACCCACTTCGGTCGACGCGAAAAGGCGAGTCGGTCGAGCAAGGCGGTGTCGTACGCCCCGAGGCGGGCGAAGAGTGGCATGTAGTGCGAGCGGGAGAAGACGTTGACCGAGTCGATCTGGAGAATGCGCATGCGCTGCAGGGTGGCCGCGATCTGACGCGTGCCAACCGTCTCGGGACGCGGACGGGCGAACCCCTGGGCGGCCAGCGCGACACGGCGAGCATCGGCGCGGCGGAGCGTCATGGTCATGGGTTTCACCGTATCGACCCCCTCCGACATCCCGGCCGACGACGGGGGAGCGCGGCGGTAGGCTGACGGGATGAGCGGAACCGATCCCACGCTGCGCGGATCGTTCCTCGACGCCCTCAAGCGGCGCACCGTCTCGAGCGACCTCGAGCCCCCGATCCCGCAGGCCCTCCGCCAGGCCACCGCATACGCGTGGCGGCTGCTCGTGATCGCTGCAGCCCTCGCGGTCGTGATCTTCGTCGTCATCCAGCTGAAGCTCCTCGTCATCCCGCTCCTGGTGGCGATTCTGCTGAGCGCGCTGGTGTGGCCGGCGTTCTCTTTCCTCCTCCGACGCCGCTGGCCCCGGTGGCTCGCGATCGTGGTCACCGTGCTCGGAACGATCGCGATCATCTCGGGGCTTCTCTGGGTAGCCGTGTGGCAGATCACCCGCGAGTTCGGATCGGTGCGGTCGCGGACCGAGGACTCCGTGCGCCAGCTGCGGGCGTACCTCATCGAGGGGCCACTGCATCTCAGCGCGCAGCAGATCGACGACGGGCTGCGCCAGGCCGGCACGTTCCTGCAGCAGCAGGGGGAAGTGATCTGGACGGGCGCGCTCACCATCGGCTCGACGATCGGCCATGTCGCCACCGGACTGCTCCTGACGCTGTTCATCCTGCTGTGCCTGCTGGCCGACGGAGGCCGCATCTGGCGGTGGACGACGCGCCTCTTCCCGCGCGCGGCGCGACCCGCAGTCGACGGTGCCGGTCGTGCCGGCTGGCGCACGATCAAGAGCTATGCACGCACGCAGTTGCTGGTGGCCACGATCGATGCGATCGGCATCGGCCTCGGGGCCTTCCTGCTCGGTGTCCCGCTGTCCATCCCGATCGGTGTGCTGGTCTTCCTCGGCGCCTTCATCCCGTTCGTCGGAGCGGTCGCGACGGGCGCCCTCGCCGTCTTCATCGCTCTCGTCTACAACGGTCCGCTCGTCGCCCTGTTCATGCTCATCGTCGTCCTCGGCGTGCAGCAGTTCGAGAGCCACGTCCTGCACCCCCTTCTCATGGGCACGGCCGTCAAGGTCCACCCGCTCGCCGTCGTCCTCGTGGTCGCCGGCGGCGCGATGATCGGCGGCATCGCCGGCGCCCTGTTCGCGGTGCCGCTCGCCGCCTTCGTCAACGTGGTCGCCGTCTACCTGAGCACGAAGGCGTGGAAGCACGACGGTGAGGCTTTGGCATCCCCGGATCTGATCTGGCGGACCGTCCCGCGCGAGCGCGGAAGGAGATCATGAACGACACTCCCACCCTGGCCGAGTTCGAGGATGCCGCGCAGAACCTGCGCGGCATCATCACGCGGACACCCCTCGACGAATCGCTCCACCTCACGGAGCTGCTCGGCGTGCCCGTGAGCCTGAAGCTCGAGAACCTGCAGCGCACCGGGTCCTTCAAGATCCGCGGGGCGACCTACCGTCTTTCGCGTCTGACCGAGGAGGAGCGCGCGCGCGGAGTCGTCGCCGCATCCGCCGGCAATCACGCGCAGGGCGTCGCCCTCGCCGCGCAGCAGCTCGGCATCGCGGCGACCATCTTCATGCCGCTCGGCGTCCCGGTGCCCAAGCTCCTCGCCACGCGCGGATACGGCGCCGAGGTGATCCTCGAGGGTGCGACCGTCGAGACGCCGCTGCGCCTCGCCGCGGAGTTCGCCGAACGCACGGGGGCGGTGCTCATCCATCCGTTCGACCATCGCGACATCGTCGTGGGGCAGGGCACGCTCGGACTCGAGCTCGTCGAGGACATGCCCGATCTCGAGACCGTGATCGTCGGCATCGGCGGGGGCGGGCTCGCCGCCGGCGTCGCCGCGGCCGTGAAGGCCCGTGCGGCCGCGGAGGGACGCCGGGTGCGCGTGATCGGCGTGCAGGCGCACAATTCCGCGGCATATCCCTCGTCGCTGGCCGCCGGCTACCCGATGCAGGTCGAGACCACCCCGACCATCGCCGACGGCATCGCCGTGGCTCGCCCCGGCGATCTGCCGTTCGAGCTCATCCGCCAGTACGTCGACGAGGTCGTCACCGTCACCGAGGACGACATCGCCCGGGCGCTGCTCGTGCTCCTCGAGCGCGCCAAGCAGGTCGTCGAGCCGGCCGGCGCCGTGGGTGTCGCGGCCATCCTCGCCGGGAAGATCGAGGCGCACGGCCCGACGGTGACCATCCTCTCGGGCGGCAACATCGACCCGCTCCTGTTGCAGCGCGTCGTGGCGCACGGGCTCTCGGCATCCGGTCGCTACATGTCGCTGCGGATCCCGCTGCCGGATCGCCCGGGTCAGCTCGCCCGGGTGTCCGAACTCCTCGCCGGGGTGGGCGCGAACGTCATCGAGGTGCTGCACACCCGCCACGGACAGGGGTTGCAGATCAGCGAGGTCATCCTCCAGCTCAGCGTCGAGACCCGTGGCGAGGAGCACCGCGCCCTGGTGATCCAGACCCTGGAGAGCGCGGGGTTCATCGCGACCGTCGTCCCGAACTGACGGCCGGCGCCGGTCGAGCGTCTGCGCCCGCTCAGCGATGCGCAGAAGCTCGGTCGACAGGGCCTCGTCCGGGCGCGGATCGCCGAGATCGGGGTGGGCGCGCGCGTGCTCGAACGCGACGATCGGGTCCACGCGCGGCCACGCGGCCCACGCGAGACGACGCGAGCCGCCCACCCCGGCGACGGGGGAGCGGCTCGCGGACGGAACGTGGGGCTTACTGGCCCGAGTAGGTCTCGACCTTGACGATCTCGACGGAGATCTCCTTGCCGTTCGGAGCCGTGTACGAGCCCTTGTCGCCCTCTTTCAGGCCCAGGATGGCGGCACCGAGGGGAGAGGCCTCGCTGTAGACGTCGAGCTCGGAGTTCGCCGCGATCTCGCGGTTGCCGAGGAGGAACTTCTCTTCACCGCCCGCGACGACGGCGGTCACGACGGTGCCCGACTCGACGACGCCGTGGCTCTCGGGAGCTTCTCCGACCTTGGCGTCCTTCAGCAGCTGCTGGAGCGTGCGGATGCGGGCTTCTTGCTTGCCCTGCTCGTCTTTGGCCGCGTGGTAGCCGCCGTTCTCCTTGAGGTCGCCCTCTTCGCGAGCGGCCTCGATGCGCTTCGCGATCTCTTCGCGGCCGGTGGTCGAGAGGTGCTCGAGCTCGTTGGCCAGGCGGTCGTAGGCGTCTTGCGTGAGGAACGTCACCTGAGCGTCGTTGGACACGGTTTCTCCTTCGTCGAGGCGCAGACGGCGTGGATCAGCGAGGCCGTCGGCGGGATATGTCGAACGCCCCGGCATTCGAGCCGGGGCGCGTCGTGACCTGCGAGTCTACGGGACCCAGCAAGCGTTGACAAAACCGGTCGTCGCCAGCGACAGCGTGGGAATCTGCTCCGTGAAGGCCCGCGTGTGATCCTCGGATGCCGGGTACTCCACCACCCGCCACCCCACCGTGCCGTGCTCCTCGTCGCGGGCCTCGAGGGCGCACGCCACGGGTTGGCCGGTGGGGGCGGTGATCTGGAACGTCGCCGAGACCGATCTGTCGTCGACGACCGTGAAGCCGGTGTCGGTCGCCGTGACGGATCCGAGGCTGTTCGACACCGTCGTCCACGCGAGGAAGCCGATCGCGCCCAGGGCCAGCACCGCCACGACGGCCCATCCCGCGAATCGGCGCCGCGGGGAGCGCGTACGCCCGTAGCGGTCGTCGAGCTGGGCCTGCGTCGTCATGGTCTCCCCGGGGCTTTAGGCTGGATGTCCAGGCTACGCGCTTCCGCCCGGACCGAAGGACTCCATGCTCCCCGTGATCGTCGCCCTCGCGACCACACCCTCCCCGGCCGTCACCCCCGACGAGTCGATCGTCACGCCGGGCCCCCTCGGTTTCGCCGCGATCGCCTTCATCGGACTCGCCGTGTTCCTCCTCGTGTGGGACATGCTGCGCCGCATCCGCCGGGGCCGCTACCGCGAAGAGGTCAACGCGCAGCTGGATGCCGAGGAGCAGGCGCGCGCGGCCGGCTCCGCCAGCGAGACCGACGACGAGGACATCGACCCCGCCGCTCCTCGCGGCTGACGGACGTTGCGCGCGATGGCGGCGATCAGCCGCCGTGGTACGCGGGCGCGAGGGCGATCAGCAGGCACGCCGTCCAGTGGCACAGGAACGCCAGCACGGTGCACACGTGGAAGATCTCGTGGAAGCCGAAGTGTCCGGGCCACGGATTCGGCCTCTTGAGGGCGTAAACGATCGCACCGCCCGTGTAGAGCAGGCCGCCGACGACCACCAGCACCATCATCGCCACGTTGGCCGCGAGCAGGTCGCCGAGGTACATCACCGCCGCCCAGCCGAGTGCCAGGTAGAGCGCGACGTACAGCCAGCGCGGCGCGTTGATCCAGAAGACGCGGAACAGGATGCCGAGGATCGCCCCGCCCCACACGATCGACAGCAGGAGCGTCGTCTTGGGCGTCGGCAGGGCGAGCACCGCGAGAGGCGTGTAGGTGCCCGCGATGAGCAGCAGGATGTTGGCGTGGTCGATGCGCTTGAGCACGGCGAGCGTCTTCGGCTTCCAATGGAAGCGGTGGTACAGCGCGGAGTTGCCGAACAACAGCATCGAGGTGGCCATGAAGACCGCGGCCGCCCACTTGCCCGGTGCGCCCTGGGCGAGGGCGATCAGCACGATTCCCGCGGCGATGGCCACGGGGAACGTCCCGGCGTGGATCCATCCCCGCCAGGTGGGCTTCAGGTCGACCTGAGCCCCCACGGCCGCCGCTTCGAGCAGAGGGAGCTGGGGCATCTCGGGGCCGTCGGCCGGGGTCGGGGCTGTCACGCTCTCGACCATACGTCCGCCCCCATGCCCGGGCGGGAACATGCCGCGATGCTCACCGATCCCTCAGCTGGGAACGGCCCCCGGGCGTGGTCGACACGCCCGGACGCGGTAGCGTAGGCGGGTGGCGCGCGTACGGAAGAACGAGGGGCGGGGTCCCCTCTACCGTCTGTACATCTCCCGCCTGCGGCGCCGGATGCCGGCGACGGTCCCGCACCACGTCGCGATGATGATCGACGGCAACCGTCGGTGGGCGCGGCAACTCGGTTACGACAGTGCCGCGCACGGCCACCGTGCCGGTGCGGCCAAGATGCACGAGTTCCTGCGCTGGTGCGACGACCTCGGCATCGACGTGGTGTCGCTGTATCTGCTCTCGAACGACAACCTCGTCAAGCGTGACAGCCGCGAACTGCAGGACCTGCTCGAGATCATCGCCGAATTGGCCGGCGAGCTGTCCCGCGAGCCCAACTGGCGAGTGAAGCACGTGGGGCGGGCCGAAGGCTTGCCCACCGAGCTCGCGGAGGTGCTGCACGAGGCGACCGAGCGCACGCGTGGCCATGACGGGCTGCACGTGAATCTCGCGGTCGGCTACGGCGGTCGCAGCGAGATCGTGGATGCCGTGCGCTCCATCATCGCGAAGCACGATCAGTCCGGCGGTTCTCTCGAGGAGCTCGCTGCGAGTCTCACGCCCGAGCAGATCGGCGAGCACCTGTACACCGGGGGGCAGGCCGATCCCGACCTGGTGATCCGTACCTCGGGGGAGCAGCGCCTGAGCGACTTCCTGCTCTGGCAGTCGGCGCACTCCGAGTTCTACTTCGTGGAGGCCCTCGGCCCCGACCTGCGCGAGGTCGACTTCCTGCGGGCGATCCGCGACTTCGCGGCGCGCGACCGGCGCTTCGGGCAGTAAACGACCTCGACCCGCGAGATCGGCGTGATGGCGCTGTTCACGAACTCGTCATGTTCGCGGCGTGTTAACGACCCGCGGGGGTGTCGGCGGGCCGTACGGTGATCACATCGGACACGGAGTCCGGTCGAGTCGACCTTCGGATCGCGACTCGTGAGCCACAGGTCGACTCGTGACAACCGGGTGTTCCACCCGGGTCGGGAGTGGGTTGTGACTGCACGAGCACCGTACGACCAGCGTCACGTCGTCGAGAGCACCGAGTCCGAAGCGGGAGCCGACCAGGCCCTGCGTACATACGTCCTGGACACCTCCGTCCTGCTGAGCGATCCGCGAGCGTTCTTCCGCTTCGCCGAGAACTCGGTGGTGATCCCCGTCGTGGTGATCACCGAGCTGGAGGGCAAACGTCACGACCCCGAGATCGGGTACTTCGCCCGTCAGGCCCTGCGACACCTCGACGAGCTGCGCATCGAGCACGGCCGTCTGGACTTCCCCGTCCCGGTGGGCGCCGACGGCACCCTCCGCGTCGAACTGAACAACACCGATCAGCAGGTGCTGCCGTCCGGCATGCGCACGGGCGGCAACGACAGCCGCATCCTGGCCGTCGCCATGAACCTCGCTCAGGACGGCGCCGAGGTCACGGTGGTGTCGAAGGACCTTCCGATGCGTGTGAAGGCGGCATCCCTGGGCCTGAGCACCGAGGAGTACCTCGCCGAACAGGCCATGGATTCGGGGTGGACGGGTATCGCCACGATCGACCTCTCGGGCGACGAGATCTCCGACCTGTACGAGACCGAGGTGGGCGTCAGCGAAGCGGTGCAGGGCCTCCCGGTCAACACCGGGCTGGTCATCCACTCCGAGCGCGGGTCGGCGCTGGGACGCGTGACCGGCAAGGGGGAGTACCGCCTGGTGCGCGGCGATCGCGACGCATTCGGCCTGCACGGCCGTTCCGCCGAGCAGCGTATCGCGCTCGACATGCTCCTCGACCCCGAGGTCGGCATCGTCTCTCTCGGCGGCCGAGCCGGTACCGGGAAGTCGGCTCTCGCGCTGTGCGCCGCTCTCGAGGCGGTGCTGGAGCGGCAGCAGCAGAAGAAGATCATCGTGTTCCGTCCGCTGTTCGCCGTCGGCGGGCAGGAGCTGGGGTACCTGCCCGGCGACCAGGCCGAGAAGATGGGGCCCTGGGGGCAGGCGGTCTTCGACACGCTCGGTTCTGTCGTGTCGGGCAACGTGCTCGAGGAGGTCCTCGCCCGCGGTCTGCTCGAGGTCCTCCCGCTCACGCACATCCGCGGACGCTCCCTGCACGACGCCTTCGTGATCGTCGACGAGGCCCAGTCGTTGGAACGCAACGTGCTGCTGACGGTGCTCAGCCGCATCGGTCAGAACTCGCGTGTCGTCCTCACGCACGACGTGGGCCAGCGCGACAACCTCCGTGTCGGCCGCCACGACGGCGTGGCGAGCGTCATCGAGACCCTGAAGGGCCACGCGCTCTTCGGTCATGTCACGCTCACCCGTTCCGAGCGTTCGGCGATCGCCGCTCTCGTCACCGAACTCCTGGAGGCCGGCGAACTGTCCTGAGGGTCGGCGAGGAGGGCCGGGATGCCGAGGCGTCCCGGCCCTCGTCGTGTCCCGTGTTCCAGGGGTTCCGACCTCCGCGCGAACATGAGAGCTTTCTCATCGAAACCTCCCTCGCCTCTCACGAACAGCCGTCAGAGTTATACACGTCGGCGAGGGAGACCTCGTCACCGCCTCGGCGGTTCCCCCCTAGGAAACACACGAGAACGCCACGCGCAGGTCACCGCTCTTCGGGTGAGTCGGAAGACCACCGGGCGCCTCTCCCCAAACCCCCGGTCCCCCCACCGGGGGTTTTCGGGTGTACGGGAACGAAGTCGGCGCGCGACACCGGCGCGGTCGGCTTCGACGACGGTCTCACTCCCAGCGATACCCCGCACCGCGGACGGTGACGATGTGGGCGGGTCCGAGCTTCGCCCGTAGGTAGCGCACGTACACGTCGACCACGTTGGACGTGGGGTCGAAGTCCATGCCCCACACGCGACTCAGCAGCTGTTCGCGGCTCAGCACCTGTCCGGCGTGGCGGAGGAACTCCTCGGCGAGGGCGAACTCCCGGGCACTCAGATCGACCTCGCGGCCGCCGACCGTCGCGCGGCGGGCGAGGACGTCGAGCGAGACGTCACCGTGGCCGACGGTCATGGTGCCGACCGTCACCGGGTCGCGCAGCCGGGACCGGACCCGGGCGAGGAGCTCGTCGAACTTGAAGGGCTTGGCGACGTAGTCGTTGGCACCGGCGTCGAGCCCGTCGACCGTATCGCGCGTGCTGGTACGGGCCGTGAGCATGATGACGGGGATCGACGAGCCCTGCCCGCGCAGGCTGCGCAGGACCTCGAAGCCGTCGAGCGAGGGGAGACCGACGTCGAGCAGGACGAGGTCGATCTCGCCCGACAGGGCGGTCTCGAGCGCATCGGACCCGTCATCCACGACGAGGGTCTGGTAGCCCGCGGACTCCAGTCCCTTCGCCACGAACGCCGAGATGCGCTCCTCGTCTTCCGCGATGAGGATGCGGGTCATCCGGTGGCCTCTCTCTGCATGACGACGTCGCCCGCACGTACGGGCGTCGGAAGCTCCGCGGGTGACTGCGCCCCCGTGAGCGGGATGTGCAGCGTCACCGTGGCACCGCCTCCCGGGGTGTCGCCGACGGAGCAATGGCCGTCGTGCGCTTTCGCGATGGCGTCGACGATCGACAGGCCGAGACCCGACCCCTCGATTCCGCGCCGGGTGGAGAGCCGGTCGAAGCGGCGGAAGACGCGGTGACGCGCGGCGGGCGGGATGCCGGGGCCGTGATCGCGCACCCAGAGGTGCGCCGAGGTGTCGTCGGACGTGCTGCCGATCTCGATCGGGCTTCCTTCGGGGGTGTACTTGGCCGCGTTGTCGGCCAACTGCAGCCACGCCTGCACGAGCCGGTCGCCGTCGCCTCGGATGCGCACACGTGCCCGCTGCGTCACGCTCCAGGCGTGGCCGGGGATGGCCGCCGCCAGCTCTGCCACGCGGTCGGTCAGCGACCCCACGTCGATGACGGCGGCCTCGAGAGCGTTGGCCTCCACGTCGGCGAGGGTGTCGATGTCGTCGACGAGGCGCGACAGTCGGTCGAGCTCGGCGATACCGAGGGCGCGCGTCTCGACGACGTCGTGCGGATCGGCGGGGTCCATCATCTCGAGGTGGCCCCGCACGATGGTGATCGGCGTCTTCAACTCGTGCCGCACGTCGTCGAGCAGCTGCCGCTGCGCGTCGACAGACATCGCGAGCCGGTCGAGCATGGAGTTCACCGACGTGGTGAGGTCGGAGATCTCGTCGTTGCCGTGCGCGCGCAGACGGGTTCCGAGATCGTCGATCGTGATCGCATCCGTCGTGTCGCGCAGCAGGCGCAGGGGAGAGAACAGACGCCCCGTGACGAACCAACCCGCCACGCCGATCAGCACCAGCACGACGAGAGCGGTCACGCCGTAGGTGATCGTCGACAGGGCGACCAGCTCCATGCGCTGGTCGATCGAGATGACCTGCACGACCGTCCCGCCGCGCAGCTCGACGGCCGCGAACAGGACGGGTCCGTGGACGCTCGTGAGGCGGCCGGACAGTCGTCCGTCGGCGACGGCCTCGGACAGGGATGCCACGAGATCGGCGTCGTCGACCAAGGACAGGCCGGGCGGCGACGGTGTGGCGGCGAGCACGGTCGAGCCGTCGAGGGCGATCGTGCCGTCGGTGCGGCCCGGGATGGCGGACTCCACCAGGTCGGTGGCATCCGCCTCGCTGGCGGAGACGGCCGCGACGAAGCCGTCGAGCTGACGCTCGGCGTTGGCGGTGACGCGCTCGGTCTGCACGAGGAACGTGACGCCCCCGGCGAGGATCATGCCGAGAAGCACGACGCCGAGGATCGCGCCGAGAAGACGGGCGCGCGTCGAGACGGTTCTCGTCGCGCGGCTCATCCTCCGATTATGGCGCGCCTCGGCGTCGTGTTCGGACGGGTGGGGACGGATCAGCCCGGGTGGGTCATCGACAGCAGGTCGAGCTTGGCGTCGAGCACCTCTTCGGTGATCTCGCCGCGCTCGAGGTAGCCGAGGTCGATGACCGCCTCGCGCACCGTGATGCCCTTGGCGACCGAGTGCTTGGCGATCTTCGCCGCGGCCTCGTAGCCGATGACCTTGTTCAGCGGGGTGACGATCGAGGGCGACATGCCGGCGAAGGCCTCGGCGCGCGCGACGTTGGCCTCGAGACCGTCGATCGTCTTGTCGGCGAGCACGCGCATGGCGTTTGAGAGCAGACGGATCGACTCGAGCAGGGCCGTTCCCATCACCGGGATGGCGACGTTGAGCTCGAAGGAGCCCGAGGCCCCGGCCCAGGCGACCGTGGAGTCGTTGCCGATGACGCGGGCGCACACCATGAGCGTGGCCTCGGGGACAACCGGGTTGACCTTGCCCGGCATGATCGAGGAGCCGGGCTGCAGGTCGGGGATGTGGAGTTCGCCGAGACCGGTGTTGGGGCCCGAGCCCATCCAGCGGATGTCGTTGTTGATCTTGGTCAGCGAGACCGCGATGGTGCGCAGCGCGCCGGACGCCTCGACCAGTCCGTCGCGGTTGGCCTGCGCTTCGAAGTGGTCCTTCGCCTCGGTGATCGGCAGCTCGGTCTCGGCGGCCAGGAGCTCGATGACCTTCTGGGGGAAGCCGAGCGGGGTGTTGATGCCGGTGCCGACCGCGGTGCCGCCGAGGGGGACCTCGCCGACCCGGGGGAGCACGGCTTCGACGCGCTCGATGCCGAGGCGCATCTGACGGGCGTAGCCGCCGAACTCCTGACCCAGGGTGACGGGGGTGGCGTCCATGAGGTGCGTACGACCCGACTTGACGATGCCCTTCCACGCCTCGGCCTTCGTCTCGAGCGCCGTCGACAGGTGCTGGAGCGCCGGGATGAGATCGGTGATGAGGGCCTGCGTCACGGCGATGTGCACCGAGGTCGGGAAGACGTCGTTCGACGACTGCGAGGCGTTCACGTGATCGTTCGGGTGCACGGTCGAACCCAGGATGCCGGTGGCGAGCGTCGCCAGCACCTCGTTCATGTTCATGTTGGAGGAGGTGCCGCTGCCGGTCTGGTACGTGTCGACCGGGAAGTGCGCGTCGTGCTGACCGGTGATCACCTGATCGGCCGCCTGGGCGATGGCATCCGCGATCGCGCCGTCGAGGGTGCCGAGCTCCTTGTTGGCGAGAGCGGCGGCCTTCTTGATGCGGGCGAGGGCGGCGATCTGGGTGGACTCCAGACCGGAGCCGGAGATCGGGAAGTTCTCGACGGCGCGCTGTGTCTGCGCGGCGTACAGGGCGTCCTTGGGTACCCGCACCTCACCCATGGTGTCGTGTTCGATGCGGTACTCGGTGTCGGTCACGTCGTCGTTCCTCCGGTTGTGGCGTGCGGTTGTCAGATGCGGGCGTCTTCGACGTCGCCCACGATGACGACGGGGAAGGCTTCTCCCTCGTCGAGTCGGTAGTTGGCGCCCACGACGGCCGTGCGCCCCTCGGCGACGGCCTCGCTGATGAGCTCGGACGCGCGCAGCAGCTCGGTCACGGTGTGACGCAGGTGTTCGCGACCGACCAGCTCGGGGTCGACGCGGGGGTTCGGGTGCCCGTCGACGGCGGTCTCGCGCTGAACCCGACGCACGGCCGGCACGATCGGGGCGATCTGCCGCCAGATGTACGCCGGGAGCGTCGGTGCGTCTGCGCCGGTGCTGTCGATCGCCGCGCCGACGGCGCCGCAGGCGTCGTGGGCCAGCACGACGATCAGCGGGACCTCGAGCACGCCCACGGCGTACTCGAGGCTGCCGATGACCGAGTCGGAGATGACCTGCCCGGCGTTGCGCACGACGAACAGGTCGCCGAGCCCCTCGTCGAAGATGATCTCGGCAGCCAGTCGCGAGTCCGAGCACCCGAACAGCGCCGCGCTCGGGTGCTGCGAGCTGGCCAGCTCGGTGCGGCGCTCGACGTCTTGACGGGGATGGGCGGGCTCACCCGCGACGAAGCGCTGATTGCCCTCCACCATCTGCTGCCACACCTGACGGGGGGTCATGCGCTCGTTCACGGGACCTCTCTCAACTGCTCGATCTGGGTGGTGACGGATGCGGCCGCGAGAGCCGCCGTCTCGGGTGCCGCGTCGCCGTAGACGAGCACGTAGTCGGGCCCCGCCGCGGTGGCGAGCGCGTAGTCGATGTTGCCCGTGCCGGACGGGTTGGCGGGGCGGTACACGTTCCAGGTGATGCCGTCGATCTCGATCGTCTCGGTGCTGCGGGTGCCGTCGAGCACCTGACCGACCCACGCTTCGCCGGTGTCGAAGCCCTGGGCGACGCGCAGGAAGCCCGATTCGCCGGAGCGCACGTAGACCATCGTCCACGCCTCGGTGCCGCCGACGCCCTCGGTGCTGGCCTGATTCACGCGCCATCCGTCGCCGAGGGAGGGCGACAACACCGGTCGTCCGCGCTCGGTCGCGAGCTCGGATGCCAGCGCCGGCACGTCGGGAGCGGGCCGGGGCACCGGCTCGCCGCGCGGGACGGCGGCCACGACGACGAGCACCACCGCGACCGTGACGAGCATGGCCGCGATGAGGTTGCGGAACGTCTTGCTGGAGCGGTAGCGACGAGACGACTCGGCCTTGCGATCGGCCGTCTCCTGCGGGGTCTCGGGGCGACCGAGGTGGGCGACGACGCGGGCCATCAGCTCTCTCCGTCTTCGCCGCGAGCGGCGTCGAGGCGACGCTTTGCCCCCAGGAGCCACTCCTCGCACCGGGCGTAGAGCTTCTCGCCGCGCTCCCAGAGGGCGAGCGACTCCTCGAGCGTCGGCGCGCCCTGCTCGAGCTCGGCCACGACGCGCACGAGCTCGTCGCGAGCCTGCTCGAACGAGAGGGAGGCGACGTCGGCGGCGGAGCCGGGGGTCGTCGCGGTCATGGCATCCATTCTAGGCGGGCCCCGTCGAGGCGCCGTCGTCGGTTGGCTCGTCGTCGAGACGGTCGGAGCCCGTCGCCGGCGGATCGACGTCGAGCGCTGTGCCGTGCGGGACGGCGTCGGGAGCCGCGCCCTCGGAACGGGCGGCGAGGGTCCCCTGCTCGATCGTGAGGGTGAGGGCCGTCCCGGCCGGCGCCTGGATCGCGTCGCGCACGATCGCCCCGTCCGGCAGCTGGGCGATCGCGTACCCGCGCGCGAGAGTCGCCATCGGCGAGAGCGCACGCAGAGCCGCGCTCAGCTCACGCGTGCGGCGCCGTTCGCTCTCGAGCCGCCGGTCGACGATGTCGCGGCCGCGGTTCGACAGCATCCACAGCTCCTGCGCCCGGGAGGTGAGCATCGCGTGCGGGGTGCGCAGCGCGGGTCGGGAGCGGATCTGCTCGAGCTGCGCGATGTCGTGCACGACCCGTTGGGTCAGGCGCCCCGTGAGGCGGGCGCGGAGCTGTCCGACGAGGGCGCGCTGCTCGCTGACGTCGGGCACGACGCGCTTGGCCGCATCCGTGGGCGTCGATGCGCGCACGTCGGCGACGTCGTCGAGCAGAGGCCGATCGTTCTCGTGACCGATCGCGCTGACGATCGGAGTGGATGCCGCCGCCACGGCGCGCAGCAGGCGTTCGTCGCTGAAACCGAGCAGCGTCTGCGGATCCCCACCGCCGCGGGCGATGACGATCACGTCGACCTCGGGGTCGGCGTCCAGCATCTGGAGGGCGGCGAGGGTCTCCGGCACGCAGCGATCGCCCTGGACGGCGGCGTGCCGCGTCCGGAAGCGCACCCGCGGCCAGCGCAACTCGGCGTTGCGGTGCACGTCTTTCTCGGCGTCGGAGTTCTCGCCCGTGATGAGACCGATGCAGTGGGGGAGGAACGGCAGTTTCTTCTTGCGGACGGGGTCGAACAGGCCCTCCGACCGCAGCTGGACGCGCAGACGCTCGAGGCGCTCGAGCTGTTCGCCGAGCCCCACGTGGCGCATCGCCGAGACGGCGAAGGAGAAGTCACCCGTGCGAGGGAAGTAGTCGGCCTTGACGCAGGCGACGACGTGGTCGCCGACCTTTAGGTCTTTCGGGAGGCGGTTCAGCGTGCTCGACCAGATGCGGAAGGCCACGGTGGACTCGGAGCCGAGATCCTTCAGTCGGCCGAACACGTTGCCGCCGCGACGGTTGAACGAGGTGATCTCGCCCTCGACCCAGACCGACCCCCACCGTTCGATGAAGCCGCGGATGGTGTCGTTCAGACGCGAGACGGAGGTCGGGGCATCGGTGCGCGACTCGCGCGGATGGACCGAGTCGGCGGGCGGGGCCTGCCCCGGGACGGTCTCGGGCTGAAAAGAGGTCATGGTATCCCTGCGGGTCGCGGTCGGGAGGTTCGGCCGGCGTCCAGGGGCACCCCGGTAGAATCGAGGGGTGAGCTCACCTGCCGTCCACCTGCCCGTTCCCCGTATCCCGGGTCGACGCGGGCGGCTCCAGGATATCCCCGTCCAGGGCCGCAAGAAGGTGCTGTTGGCGGCCCCGCGCGGTTACTGCGCGGGCGTCGACCGTGCCGTGATCGCCGTCGAGAAGGCCCTCGAGCGCTACGGCGCCCCCGTCTACGTGCGCAAGCAGATCGTGCACAACATCCACGTGGTCACCGAACTCGAGAAGAAGGGCGCCGTCTTCGTCGAGGAGGTCGACGAGGTGCCCGAGGGCTCGCACGTCGTCTTCAGCGCGCACGGCGTGTCTCCGGCCGTGGTGTCCGCGGCATCCGACCGCCACCTGCAGGCGATCGACGCGACGTGCCCGCTCGTGACGAAGGTGCACCGCGAGGCCGTGCGCTTCGCGCGCGACGACTTCGAGATCCTGCTGATCGGTCACGAGGGGCACGAAGAGGTCGAGGGCACCGCGGGCGAGGCCCCCCAGCACGTCACCGTGGTCAACTCTCCCGACCACGCCGACACCATCGAGGTGCGCGACCCGTCGAAGGTCGTCTGGCTCTCGCAGACCACGCTGTCGGTCGACGAGACCATGGAAACCGTGCGTCGGCTCCGCGAGCGCTTCCCGCAGCTGCAGGATCCGCCCTCCGACGACATCTGCTACGCCACACAGAACCGCCAGGTCGCGATCAAGAAGGTGGCGGTCGGCGCCGACCTCGTCATCGTGGTGGGCTCGGCCAACAGCTCCAACAGCGTCCGCCTGGTCGAGGTCGCCCTCGAGCACGGCGCGAAGGCCGCCTACCGCGTCGACTACGTCGACGAGGTCAAGCAGGAATGGCTCGAGGGCGTCGAGACGATCGGCGTCACCAGCGGCGCGTCCGTTCCCGAGGTGCTCGTCACCGAGGTGCTCGAGGAGCTCGCCGGTGCCGGGTACCGCGACGTCGAAGAGGTGCGCACGGCCGAGGAGGACCTGATCTTCTCGCTCCCCAAAGAACTGCGGCAGGACGCCTCGGGCAAGCGCGACCAGCGCGCGCTGGGCGGCCGGGGTCGCGCGTGAGCGACGCGTCCGAGCGCCCCCGCCCGCAGTACGGCGAATACGCCACCCCCGAGGAGCAGCGCGCCCGCATCCAGCGCCCCGAGGTGACCGAGGCGCTCGACGCGGGAGTCGCGCCGCAACCCGTCGCCGAGCCGGCTCCGACGCCGGCGGCCGCGACCCCCGCGGGAGGTCCGCGCGGACCGCTGTGGGATCGCGTCCTCACGTTCGGCCTGCTCGTCTACGGCCTCGTCTCGACGATCTCGACGATCGTCCAGTTGCTCGACTTCCCCGCCTACGCCGAGACGGCGGCGGGCGTCCTGGGCGTCCCCGACGCGAGCTACACCAACCTGACCGCCGGATACGTCTGGGGCGCCGCGGCGGCGCTGGTGTACGGCATCGGCTGGCTCGGCACGGCGCTGCTGACCTGGCGGCGGCTGCGCCGCGGGCGCATCGCCTTCTGGATCCCGCTCGTCGGCTTCGTCGTCACCGCGCTGATCGCGGGCGTCTGCGTCACGATCGCCCTCGTGGGCGACCCGCAGTTCATGTCGGCGCTGATGAGCAGCGTCCCCAACTGAACCGAACCGCGCGGCATCCCGTGTCCCCAGTGAACGAGGGAGAGGGGATGCCGCGGTGCGAGACGAACACGCGCAGCTGACCGCGTTGTACGACGCGCACGCGACACCCGTCTGGCGATACGTGGTGAGTCTCACCGGCGATCACGCCGGAGCCGACGACGTCGTGCAGGAGACCCTGCTGCGCGCCTGGCGCACGCCGCGCGTGATGAAGGACGACCCGGCGTCGCTGCGGTCGTGGATGTACACGGTCGCCCGCAACATCGTCATCGACGAGGCGCGCAGCGCCCGCCGGCGGCACGAGCAGCCCGTCGACGTGCTCCCCGAGACCGTCCGCGACGACGACACGGATGCCATGTTCGACGCGCTCCTGGTGGAGGAGGCGCTCGCGACCCTGACCCCGGATCACCGTGCCGTCATCGTCAGCGCCTACTACGGCGGGCGCAGCGTCGCCCAGACCGCCGAGGAGCTCGGCATCCCCTCCGGCACGGTCAAGTCTCGACTCCACTACGCGGTGCGGGCCCTGCGGCTCGCCCTGCAGGAAAGGGGGGTGACGCGGTGAGCATCGACCACGAGCGTCTGGCGACCTGGGACGGCGCCTACGTCCTCGGAGCCCTGTCGGCCACGGATCGGGCCGAGTTCGAAGCGCACCTCGCCGACTGTGCGGCATGCCGGGAGGCCGTCGCGGAGCTCGCGCCGACCGCGGGTCTTCTGTCGCGCCTGTCCGCCGAGCGGGCGCGGGCGATCGGTCCGAGCACCGGTCCCGTGCCGATCGCGGCACCGGACCCGGCCCTGCGCGACCGGGTCGTGCATGCCGCCCGCCGTCGCCGTGCGCGTCGGACCACGGCGTGGGTGCTGGCGGCATCCATCGCCCTCGTCGGGGTCGCCGTGCCGAGCGTGGTCGCCCTGACCGGTCTCGCGCAGCAGCCCGCGGGGACCGTGTACGCGCTCGACGACGTCGCCGATGCGCCCCTGGAGGCGTCGGTCAAGCTGACGTCGGCTCCGTGGGGGACGCGCATCGACCTCGTGTGCCAGTACACCGGCGAAGTGCTCGACGCTCCGCCGGGCGGATGGCCCTACGCCCTGGCGATCACCGACGACTCCGGGGCGACGAGCGTGCTGTCGACGTGGCGTGCCGGGCCGGGATCGACGACGGAGTTGAGCGCCGGAACCGATCTGTCGGCCGCCGACATCGGCGCGGTCGAGATTCGCACCCTCGACGGCGACCGCGTCGTGATGCGACGGGACTTCGCGACGCCCTAGCATCGTCGCATGCCCCGTCTCGTCGCCGTCTGCGCCGTCCACAGCCTGCATCCGGATGCTGGATCGGTCGGTGTGACCGCGATCGACAAGCGCGCGGTCGAGGGTGCGGTCAGGCTCGGCCCCCTCGGCGTCCGCGCCGACGTGCAGGCCAGCCGCAAGCACCACGGCGGTCCCGACAAAGCCGTCTACGCCTACGCGCAGGACGATGCCGCGTTCTGGGAGGAGGAGCTCGGCCGGGAGCTGCACCCCGGGTGGTTCGGCGAGAACCTGCGGGTCGAGGGTCTCGACGTCAACGGTGCGCGCATCGGGGAGATCTGGCGCATCGGCGACACCGTCGAGGTCGAGGTGACCATGCCCCGCACGCCGTGCGCGACCTTCGCGCGGTGGGTGGGCGGTTCCGCTGCGCGCGGGTGGGTCAAGCGCTTCTCCGACGAGGGGCGTCTCGGCGCTTACCTCCGGGTCCGTCGGGCGGGGGAGGTGCGGGCGGGGGATGCCATCGAGGTGCTGTCGTCGCCCGCGGGGGCGCAGACCGTGCTCGAGATGTACCGGAGCTGACGCGGCGGCTGGTTCGACCCGACGGTCAGGCGCTGTGTGGCGCGGGGGGTGTGTCGCGGACCTGGTGTGTGCACAACGGCGGGGGATTTTCCGGGCACGCCGATGGCCGCGACGGGGGCGCGGCGTGTCGGCGGGTGTTCCCGCTGTTGTGCACGGGGGCCCGGGGTTGCCGGCATCCGGAGACGACGAACGCCCCGGCCGGGGCCGGGGCGTTCGTGGGAGCGGAGTAGGTCAGCTCTTCGACTGGCCGTACGAGCCCAGCTGCTTCGTGGCGTCGACCACGCGCACGGCCATGGCCGACTCGGCGACCTTGCCCCAGGCGCGGGGGTCGTACTGCTTCTTGTTGCCGACCTCGCCGTCGAGCTTGAGCACGCCCTCGTAGTTCGAGAACATGTAGCCCGCGATCGAGCGCGTGAAGGCGTACTGGGTGTCGGTGTCGATGTTCATCTTCACGACGCCGTTGGCGACCGCCAGGGCGATCTCTTCGTCGGTCGAGCCGCTGCCGCCGTGGAAGACGAGGTCGAGGGGCTTGGGGCCGGTGCCGAACTTCGCGGCGATGCCCTCCTGGATCTCACCGAGCAGCTCGGGGCGGAGCTTGACGCCACCGGGCTTGTACACGCCGTGCACGTTGCCGAAGGTGAGGGCCGAGATGTACCGGCCGTTCTCGCCGAGGCCGAGGCGCTCGACGGCCTTGGTCACGTCGGCGACGGTCGTGTACAGGGCGTCGTTCGAGCCCTCGTGCTGCACGCCGTCTTCTTCGCCGCCGACCACGCCGACCTCGATCTCGAGGATCGCGTTGATGTTCTTCATGCGGGGGAGCAGCTCCGCCGCGATGTCGATGTTCTCGTCGAGGGGAACGGCCGAGCCGTCCCACATGTGCGACTGGAAGATCGGGTTGCGGCCGGCCTTGACCTCTTCTTCGGAGGCCTCGAGCAGCGGCAGGACGAAGCCGGGGAGGGCGTCCTTCGGGCAGTGGTCGGTGTGGAGGGCGACCGTGATGGGGTAGTTCTTCGCGACCTCGGTGACGTACTTGGCGAAGGCGAGGGCGCCGGTGGCGCGGGCCTTGACCGTGTGGCCGGCGAAGTAGTCGGCGCCACCGGTGGTGACCTGGAGGATGCCGTCGGAGCCGGCCTCGGTCAGGCCCTGGAGCACCGAGTTGATGGTCTGCGAGCTCGAGACGTTGATCGCGGGGTACGCGAAGCCGCCGGCCTTCGCGCGGTCCAGCATGTCGGCGTACTGCTCAGGGGAAGCGACGGGCATGGAGGTGCTCCTTGGTGTTGTCGGGACACCGTCACTCTAGCGAAGCCGCCGGATCGTGACGGCGCGGGCGCGGCAGGAACCGGGCGGTTCTGCTGAACGGTTAAGAACGGCGATTCCTTCGTTGCACGTCCGGTCAAATCCGGCGATTGTCACCGGATCGCTGGATACAGTGGCCCCATGGTGAGCCTGACTGCCGACATGAGCCCTCTGCACCCCGACCGCAACCTGGCGCTCGAGCTGGTGAGGGCGACGGAGGCGGCATCGATCCGCGCCGTGCCGTTCATCGGTCGCGGCGACAAGGAGGCCGCCGACGGGGCGGCCGTCGATGCGATGCGCGCCTTCTTCAGCACCGTCAACTTCGACGGCACGATCGTGATCGGCGAGGGCGAGAAGGACAACGCTCCCATGCTCTACAACGGTGAGCGTGTCGGCAGCGGCCGTGGACCGCAGTGCGACGTGGCCGTCGATCCGATCGACGGCACCTCGCTGACCGCCGCCGGTCGTCAGAACGCGCTCTCGGTGATCGCCGTGTCGGATCAGGGCACGATGCTCGACGCCTCCAGCGTCTTCTACATGGACAAGCTCGTCACGGGTCCCGCCGGCGTCGGCGTGGTCGATATCCGGCTCCCGATCGGTGAGAACATCCGCCTGTTGGCGAAGGCCCTGGGCAAGCCCGTCGACGAGATCGTCGTGTCGGTGCTGAACCGGCCCCGCCACGAGAAGCTGATCGCCGACATCCGCGAGGCCGGGGCCGGCACCCGTCTGATGAGCGACGGCGACGTCGCTGGCGGCATCAATGCCGCCCGTCACAACGCCCGCACCGACATGTGCGTCGGCATCGGCGGCAGCCCGGAGGGCATCGTGACCGCGTGCGCGATCAAGGCGCTCGGCGGCCACATCCAGGGCATTCTCGCTCCGCGCACCGACGACGAGAAGAACAAGGGTCAGGATGCCGGCCTCAAGGTCGACGGCACGGTGTACGAGGCGGATGACCTCGTCAAGGGCAAGAACACGATCTTCGTCGCCACGGGCGTGACCGACGGTCAGCTCGTGCAGGGGGTGCGCCGGGAGGGCGACTTCCTCTACACGGAGAGCGTCGTGCTGCGCGGTGCGTCGGGAACGCTCCGCCGTATCTCGTCGGAGCACCTGACGTCGAAGTGGCTGTGACCGTTCGGCGCTGAGGTGTTGCGGCGCCGGGTGGTTCTCTGGCGGGTCGGCCGGGTTTCGGGGTGCGGAAAGCGGCCCCGGGGCGGCGGGTGTGGCCCCGGGGTCACGGTGCGGCTCGCGCGAGGTCGGCGCGGTTTGCCCCGAGCCGACGGCTGGCCTCGGCGAGGCGCGTGAGGTCGTGCGGCTACAGTGCGCCGGTCGCGCGACGAGGTGACGCCTCCGTCGATGCGCAGGTACAGCCGGGCGTGTCGTGACGCAAGCGTGACCGGTCACTCGGAGGCTGTCTGGCAGAATCGTCAGCAGTGTCAACGGCGACGCTGTGTTCTTCCGAGACCCGAAGGGGGATCGTCCATGGCAGCTACGACGAATCACACCGCACCTCAGACAGGCGCGCACGCGGTGATCGCCGACGCCGTTGACCCCGCGCGCCGCCCCGATGTGCTGTTGCGTAAGCGCCGCGACGAAGGCCACGAGGTGAGCGCCTGGTGGATGGTCGCCGCCTTTGTCGGCGTCTCAGCCGCCGTCGTCAGCCTGTTGAGCTGGGTGCCCGGCGGGGCGTGAGCCTCCGTCGGGGCACTCGCACCTCCTCGAGGTGAGCGGTCGGGTCAGCCGGTACTCTGCGACCGCTCGTCGAGAAGCCCAGCTCTCTGCCGGACGTCTCCGAGGTCGGCGTTCGCCAGCCCTGCTCCAGGGTCCGCATGAGCGAGCGGTGCGTCGTCGACCCCGTCGAGGGCCGCGATCATCTCCGGCGCCGTCCATCGACGCGTCGTCGCGTCGAGAGCGGCAGGGATCGCGACCGCGTCGAGCTTCGTCTCGTCGATGCCGGGGAACTTGCGGGCTGTGACGAGGACGCGTGTCTCGAGCGAACCGGCGAACTTGTTGTAGCTGTCGACGGTCTTCTCGATGGAGCGACGCAGCTCGCTCGCGTGGCCGGCGAGCACCCCGACGCGCTCGTAGAGTTCGGTGCCGAGCGCGAAGAGGGTGCGCGCTTCGTCGGAGACGTCTTGCTGCGTCCAGGTGAAGGCGACGGTCTTGAGAACCGCCCAGAGGTTGACGGGTGAGGCGAGGGCGACGCGCCGAGTGAAGGCGTAGTCGAGGAGCGCCGGATCTTCGTCGAGGGCCGAGGCGAGGAGCGACTCGCTCGGGAGGAAGCAGACGACGAACTCGGGGCTCGTGGTGAGCCCCGCCCAGTAGGCCTTCTTCGCGAGGGTGTCGACGTGGGCGCGCACCGCGCGCGCGTGCTTCGTGAGCAACGCCGATCGCCGGGCCCCGTCGTCGCCCTGCGCGGTGACGGGGATGGCGCTCGCCTGCAGGTAGGCATCGAGGGGGACCTTGGCATCGACCGCGAGAGACTTACCGCCGGGGAGGCGCACGACCATGTCGGGGCGACCGGCTCCGGCGTCACTGGTGATCGCCGTCTGAAGGTCGAAGTCGACGTAGCGCGTGAGCCCGGCGGCCTCGACGACCCGACGCAGCTGGGTCTCGCCCCAGACGCCGCGCGTCGCGCCGGACCGCATCGCAGACGCGAGGGATTCGGTGGTGGCGCGCAGAGCTTCGTCGGCTTCGCGTGAGAGGCGAAGCTGCTCACCGAGAGCGGTGTACTGCTCGACGCGGTCGCGCTCGAGCCCGTCGACCTTCCGCTGCATCGCGTCGAGCGTCTCGCGGACCGGATCGAGGGCCCGGAGCACCGTCTGATCGCGACGATCGCGCTCTTCGCGAGCGGCTTGATCGGCGCGGGATTGCCCGACGAGCTCGCGGTACAGCGCCACCTGATGATCGAGCTGGGCCTGCAAGCCGGCGCGCGCGGCCTCGGCCGTCGCCGCCCGCGCGCCGAGGGCCTGCTGCTCGACGGCGGAGCGGGTCGCGAAGCGCGACGAGGCGGCGAACCATCCGCCCACGACGCCGACAGCGAGGGCGAGGATCACGAAGAGGAGGGCGATGGCGTCCATGGGGTCAGTGTGCACCGAATCTCCGACATCGCCGGAAAGACGGGCCGCGAGGACTCAGGCGACCGCGCGCTCGTCGGGCTCGGCGGCGATCTGCGACACCCGGACGCCGAGGTGAGCGGCGAGGGCGTGCACGTCGTCGACGCCCGCGCGCCGGGCGCAGTCGATCGTGATCTCCGCGCACGCCACGGCATCGGCCAGGGCGTCGTGGTGCGCGAAGGGGGTGCACCCCGCCTCGGCCGCGACGAGCGGGAGGCGGTAGGAGTCGAGCGTGTACGTCTTGCGCGACATCTGCACGCTGCACATGTAGCGGTAGGGCGGGCACTCGTCGCCGGTCGCGGCGCACGCGCGTCGCAGCACGGACATGTCGAAGCCCGCGTTGTGAGCGATCAGCACGTCGGCCCCCGCGAAGGCGGTCAGCTTCTCGAGCTGCGCCGACCACCCGAGTGCGTTCGCGACGTCGGACGGCCGGATGCCATGGATCCCGACGTTGATCGGAGCGAAGTGGTCGTGACCGGCCGGCGGTTTGATCAGCCACGCCGCGGTGGCGACCACTCGACCGTTGCGCACACGGGCCAGACCCACCGCGCACGCGGACGCGCCGCTGGAGTTCGCCGTCTCGAAGTCGATCGCGGTGAAGTCCAGAGCCACGATCCCACCCTCACCCGCGTCGGCACGGGGGAGGTGAGGCGCGCCGAGGTCGGTGGCATCCGGTGCTCGAAAGGGCGCAAGCGGCCACGGATGGTGTCGATGGGTCGGCGTAGGGTCGGGAGCATGACCGATCGCGAGAAGTCGACCTCGTTCGGGCAGGCGGCTTCCGCCTACGAGTCCGGTCGTCCCGGGTATCCGGCCGAGGCCGTGGCGTGGATGCTCGAGCCCGTCCGGGAACCGGGGCGCGCCCTCCGCGTCGCCGATGTCGGTGCCGGAACGGGAAAGCTCACGCGCGCCGTCGTCGAACTCGGCGCCGACGTCGTGGCCGTCGATCCGGATGCCGACATGCTCGCCACCCTGCGGCAGAACGCGCGGGGCGTGCCGACGTTCGTGGGCAGGGCCGAGAAGCTGCCCCTGCCGGACTCCGGCCTCGACGCCGTCGTCATGGGTCAGGCCTGGCACTGGGTCGACGTGGAGGCGGCATCCCTCGAGACCGCGCGCGTGCTGCGCAGCGGGGGAGTGCTCGGTCTGATCTGGAACATCCGCGACGATCGCGTCGACTGGGTGCGCCGGCTCACCGCGGCAATGGGCGGATCGAACGCCGAGGTGCTTCTCGCCACGACCGGGCCTCGGGTCGCCGAGCCCTACGGCGAGCTCGAGCACGGTGAATGGTCGTGGGAGAGGCGCATCACCCTGCCGCAACTGCGCGACCTCGTCGTCTCGCGCAGTGACATCATCACGGCGAGCCCCGAGAAGCGCGCGGGCATCGATGCCGCGGTCGACGGGGTCGTGGCATCCCTTCCCGGGCTCGCCGACGGCGGGTCGATCGCGCTGCCGTACGTGACCCACGCGTTCCGCGCCCGCCGGCCCTGACGCGGTGAGGGGTCGCCGGGCCGGGTAACCTGGACTCCCGTGGCTCTTACCATCGGAATCGTCGGCCTTCCCAACGTCGGCAAGTCGACCCTCTTCAACGCTCTGACCAAGAACTCGGTGCTCGCCGCGAACTACCCGTTCGCGACCATCGAGCCCAACGTCGGGGTCGTGAACCTTCCCGATGCGCGCCTCGACAAGCTCGCCGAGGTCTTCGGCTCGGAGCGTGTCGTACCGGCCGCGGTGTCGTTCGTCGACATCGCCGGCATCGTGCGCGGCGCCAGCGAGGGCGAGGGCCTGGGCAACCAGTTCCTCGCCAACATCCGTGAGGCGGATGCCATCGCCCAGGTCGTCCGCGGATTCGCCGACGACGACGTCGTGCACGTCGACGGCGCGGTGAACCCCGCGAGCGACATGGAGACGATCAACGCCGAGCTGCAGCTCGCCGACCTTCAGACGCTCGAGAAGGCGATCACGCGCTACGAGAAAGAGGTCAAGGGCAAGAAGCTCGACCCCTCGGTGCTCGACGCCGCCAAAGCCGCGCAGGACGCCCTTCAGCGCGGCGTGCTGCTCTCGGCATCCGGTCTCGACCTCTCGCCCATCCGCGAGCTGGGTCTGCTGACCGCCAAGCCCTTCATCTTCGTCTTCAACGTCGACGAGGCGGTGCTGACCGACCAGGCCAAGAAGGATGAGCTCGCGGCGCTCGTCGCTCCCGCGAAGGCCGTCTTTTTGGATGCCAAGATCGAGTCCGAGCTGATAGACCTCGACCCCGAGGACGCCGCCGAGCTCCTCGCCTCCACCGGTCAGGACGAGTCGGGCCTCGACCAGCTCGCCCGCATCGGCTTCGCCACGCTCGGGCTGCAGACCTACCTCACCGCGGGTCCCAAGGAAGCGCGCGCCTGGACGATCCCGCAGGGCGCGAAGGCGCCGCAGGCGGCCGGTGTGATCCACACCGACTTCGAAAAGGGCTTCATCAAGGCCGAGGTCATCTCGTTCGACGACCTCGTCGAGCTCGGCTCCGTCGCCGAAGCCCGCGCGAAAGGCAAGGCCCGCCTCGAGGGCAAGGAGTACGTCATGCAGGACGGCGACGTGGTGGAGTTCCGCTTCAACAACTAGCGACGACGGTTTTACGCAGGGCCCTACAGTCCTCGGCGTGGCTGCGTGAGATGTCATTCATCGTACTCGTGACAGTGGTGACTGCCGGGCGAGGGGCCGAGCTATTCGCGGGTGGGTTCACGGCCCCGCTTGTCTTGTAGACGCGAACCAACGTGGCTACGCCACGCGGCAGAGATCAGGTTTAACGCGTAGCGTTAATGACGGATGTCGTTATATGGTGGCTTTGTGATCAGGTCCTTCGGTAGCAGGGACACCGAGCGACTGTGGCGCCGTGAGCGTGTGCCATCGATCGATCCGAGGATTCATCGAGTGGCACTTCGCAAGCTCCGCCAGTTGGGCTCAGCGGAGACCCTCGAGGATCTTCGCGTTCCGCCCGGCAACCGGCTGGAAGTTCTTCAGGGCAACCGCGCCGGTCAGTACAGCATCAGAATCAACGACCAGTGGCGGATCTGCTTCGTGTGGACCGGCGCCGGACCAGAGGAGGTGGAGATCGTTGACTACCACTGACAGAATCGAGCCGATTCACCCCGGCGAGGTCCTCATGAAGGACTTCATCGAGGGTTTCGGCATCACACAGAACAGGCTCGCCGTGTCCATCGGCGTCCCGCCGCGGCGGATCAACGAGATCGTCCATGGCAAGCGGGGGATCACCGCGGACACCGCGTTGCGGCTGGCGAAGTACTTCGGCACGTCAGCTGAGTTCTGGATCAATTTGCAGAGCCACTACGAACTCGACCGTGCGGAAGACGCAGCAGGGGAGCAGATCGCGGCGATCACCCCTCTGCAGGCGGCCTAGCTGTGCTGTCCATGGACGTTGGTTGAGGTGTGCCGCGATAGACGGGTGAGGACCTCCCGGTCGAGAGTGGAGCTGTCTAGTTCCCGCACTCGATGACCTAGGAGGTCCTCGTGTCCCACGCTAACGCTGCTCTGACTCCTCGCCAACGGCTCCGGCTCGCCCGACAGGTCGTTGATGACGGCTGGTCCGTCGCTGCG
>CAJYJO010000053.1 GCA_913774845.1 uncultured Microbacterium sp.
GGCACCTCGGTGCTGCTCATCACGCACGACCTGGGTCTGGCCGCCGAGCGCGCCGACACCATCGTGGTGATGAACCAGGGCGAGATCGTGGAGTCGGGACCGAGCCGCGAGATCCTCGAGAACCCGCAGCACCCGTACACGCAGCGTCTGGTCGCGGCGGCGCCGAGCATCGCGTCGCAGCGCATCCAGGCCAAGGTCGAGGACCGCGGCATCCTTCGCGAGTCCGACATCGATGCTCCGGCGACGGTCAAGGTGACCAACCTCGTCAAGGAGTACAAGATCCGCCAGGGCGGGTTCCGAAGCGAGCAGTTCCGTGCCGTCGACGACGTGTCGTTCGAGATCCCCCGGGGCAAGACGCTCGCGCTGGTGGGGGAGTCGGGCTCCGGCAAGTCGACGATCGCGAAGATGGTCCTCAAGCTCGAGGCGCCCACCTCGGGTTCGATCGAGGTCGACGGGGTGAACACTGGCACGCTGAGCGCGAAGGACACCTTCAACCTCCGTCGTCGCATGCAGCCGGTGTTCCAGGACCCCTACGGCTCGCTCGACCCGCTCCGCAGCATCGGCAACCTGATCGCCGAGCCGTTGAACATCCACAAGGTGGGCGACAACGCCTCGCGCCGTGCGCGCGTGGAGGAACTGCTCGAGCAGGTCGCGCTGCCGCAGGAGCTGGCATCCCGCTATCCGAATGAGTTGTCCGGTGGCCAGCGTCAGCGCGTCGCGATCGCGCGCGCGCTCGCGCTCAAGCCCGACATCCTCGTGCTCGACGAGGCCGTCTCGGCTCTCGACGTGCTGGTGCAGGCGCAGATCCTCCAGCTGCTGGCGGAGCTGCAGTCCGAGCTCGGGCTGACGTACCTGTTCATCACGCACGACCTCGCCGTGGTGCGCGTCGCCGCCGACCTGGTGTGCGTCATGGAGCGCGGCAAGCTCGTGGAGCAGGGCACGGTCGACGAGATCTTCGCCCAGCCCTCGCAGGAGTACACGCGCCGACTGCTCGACGCCATTCCCGGCGCCTCCCTCTCGCTGGGCGGCGCGTGACGCGCGACGAGCGCTTCCGGGGCGCGGATCACCCGAGGGTGTTCCGCGCCCCGTCGTCGATCATCGGGCTGATCGTCGGTGCGCTGCTCGCGGTCGTCCTCCTGGGGGATGCCGCGCTCCGCGCCGGCGTGGCCGAGATGCTCCTTCTCGCACCGTGGATCCTGTTGGCCCTGTGGGCGGTGTACGCGCTGCTGTTCGCCCCGCACGTGCGCATCGACGCCGACGGCATCCGCATCCACAATCCGTTGCGGGTCGTCGAGATCGCGTGGGGCCGGGTGACCGACATCGACATGCGGTGGCAGCTCGAGGTGCGCACCGATGAACCCCGCACCTACAAGGCGTTCGGCGGGCCGGTGGCCGGTCGTCCGGGCCGCCCGCCCCTGCGCTCCGGAGGTGACCGTGCGCGGCGCGAGCCGCCCGCGATCCGTGACCTGACGGTCATCCAGGACGCGTGGGAGTCGGCCCGTGCGACGGCTCCGACGGACGGGGCGGTCCGTCGCTTTTGGGACATTCCCTCAGCGATTTCCCTGCTCGTCCTGGTCGTCTGGGTTATCATCGCTTTGTTCATTTCCGGCGGTGTCCGCTGAGCGCAGTGCTGCTCTCGACGTAACCGTTCGTGACAAAGCGCCACGTAAGGGCTTTGTTACGGTCGTGAAAAGTGTGTTCCCCCGGCACGCCGTTCGCGCAGGAGCCGACGTAGGGTCTTCTCAGATCCTTAGCCAGGCGAACGAATAGGCGGGGGTCTCGACGGCGAGAGGACCACCATGACGCTTCACCCCGGCACTCTGCGGACGGGCTCGCGCTCGTCATGACGCTGTACGTTCTGCGACGGTTCCTGAACTACGCCGTCCTGAGCCTGCTGGCGACGTGCCTGGCCTACGTGCTGGGCAGCGCGCTGCTGCGGCCGCAGGATCGCTTCTACGGCATGAACCCGCGTCCGCCGGAGGAGTCGATCATCGCGAGCCTGGACGCTCTCGGTGCCAATCCCGACGTGCCGATCATCGTGCGCCTGTGGAACTGGCTGGTGAACCTGTTCACCCGGTTCTCCCTGGGCTCCACGATCGGCGGACAGGACGTGATGTCGGAGATCGCGGTGCGCGCGGGCACGAGCCTGCGCCTGCTGCTGATCGGGTCGATCCTCGGTGCCGTCCTCGGCGTGCTGATCGGCGTGCTCGGCGCCGTGCGGCAGTATCGCGCGAGCGATCAGATCACGACGTACTCGTCGTACCTCATCTTCGCGACGCCCACCTTCGTCATCGGCGTGCTGCTGATGATCGGGGCGACCTCGTTCAACAACGCGCTGGGCACGCAGGTGATCCGCTTCACCGGCGAGTACACCGCGGGGATCGAGGGGTTCTGGCCCGTGCTGGTGGACCGCGCCGTGCACCTGCTGCTCCCGACCATCGCGCTCGTGCTCGTCAGCGCGGCATCCTTCTCGCGCTACCAGCGCAGCATGATGCTCGACGTGCTCGGTGCCGACTACATCCGCACCGCCCGCGCGAAGGGGCTGCCCCGCACGCGCGCGCTCTTCCGCCACGGTGTGCGCATCGCGCTCATCCCGATGTCGACCTTCTTCGCCTACAGCTTCGGCACGCTGATCGCGGGTTCGGCCATGCTCGAGATCGTCTTCTCGTGGCGCGGGATGGGCCAGTTCCAGCTGCAGGCCGTCACACAGCAGGACATCAACGCGGTCGCGGGGTCGACCCTTTTCGTCGCCGTTCTCGTCCTCATCTCTTCGACCCTGTCGGAGATCCTCTACGCCACTCTCGACCCGAGAGTGAGGAGCTGACATGACCATGCAGGAAGAGGCTCTCGACGGCACGCTGGTCGCCACCAGCCCCGTCACCCGGGAGCGCAAGCCGTTGTCGCGCGGAGCGCTCGTGCGTGCGCGTCTGAAGAAGATGCCGCGATTCTGGGTGGGTGGCGGCATCCTCGTCTTCATCGTGCTGTGGGCCTTCATCGGTCCGCTGCTGTACCCGTACGACGCGACGCAGCGCGACTTCCTCAACGTCGGCCTCGGTCCCACCCAGCTGCACTGGTTCGGGACGAACGGCATCGGGCAGGACATCTACGCCCAGACGCTCGTCGGCCTGCAGAAGTCGCTCATCATCGGCGCTCTCGCGGGGATCGGTGCGACGCTGATCGCCGCCGCGGTCGGCTCGGTCGCGGGCTACCTCGGAGGGAAGGTCGACGCGGTCATCGGGTGGGTCATCCACCTGCTGCTGGTCGTCCCGTCCTTCTTCATCCTGGTGCTGCTGAGCCCGCTCACCCGCGGACTGTCGTGGCTCGCGCTGACCTTCTTCCTGGCCGTCTTCAGCTGGATGATCCTCGCGCAGGTCGTGCGCAACCAGACGCGGTCGCTGCGCAATCGCGACTTCGTGCGCGCCGCCCGCTACATGGGCATGCCCACGCGGAAGATCCTCGCGCGCCACATCATCCCCAACATCGCATCGCTGCTGATCATCGACGCCACTCTCGGCATCGTGGCGGCGATCATGGCCGAGACCTCGCTGAGCTACTTCGGCTTCGGCGTGCAGGCTCCCGACGTCTCGCTGGGAACGCTGCTCGCTGCCGGCACCTCCGCCGCGGTCACCCGTCCCTGGCTGTTCGTCTACCCCGCCGGCGTGCTCATCGCGCTGCTGCTGGCCATCAGCCTCATCGGCGACGCCCTGCGCGACGCCATCGACCCCACCTCGGGAGCGAACCGTGACTGACACCCGATCCGCAACTGTGCTGTCGTCGACCGGCCGCACGCCTCTGCTCTCGGTCCGCGACCTCAGCGTCACCTTCCCGCAGCGCGACGGTGCCGACGTGCGAGCCGTGCGCGGCATCTCGTACGACGTGCACGAGGGCGAGTTCCTCGGTATCGTCGGCGAGTCGGGTTCGGGTAAGAGCGTCTCGTCGCTCGCCGTCATGGGACTGCTGCCCTCCACCGCGCGCGTCGAGGGCGACATCGTCTACGACGGCCGGTCGCTGCTGACGATGAACGACGCCCGGTTGTCGAAGATCCGCGGGGCCGAACTGGCCATGGTCTTCCAGGACCCGTTGTCGGCGCTGACCCCCGTCTACACCGTGGGCGATCAGATCTCGGAGGGGCTGCGTCTGCACGACCGCGCCCTCAGCGCCCAGGCCGCGCACGCCCGGTCGGTCGAACTGCTCAAGCTCGTCGGCATCCCGGATGCCGAGCGCCGGGCCCGCGCGTACCCGCACGAGTTCTCGGGTGGTATGCGCCAGCGCGCCATGATCGCGATGGCCATCGCGAAC
>CAJYJO010000054.1 GCA_913774845.1 uncultured Microbacterium sp.
TTCGGCACCGGGATTCGGGTCCGGTACCCTGGTGGGAACGCGAGCGATTGCTCGCCCCACTTCGCTGTGGGAGCACACGGCTTGTTCCATGCTCCCATAGCGATTCCGCCTGATCAAGAGGTAACCGCGAGGTTTCCGGAACGTAACGGCGCCCTAGCACCCTCGAGGAGGCCCGTCGGATGCCGGTTCGTCTCGCCGCCGCCGTCGTCCTCGGGCTCGAAGCCGTCGGCATCCTGGCCCTAGCGGGGTGGCAGACCGTCGCGCTCATCGGCGGCGACACCGACTCCGTGGTCAGCTCGATCGCGCTGATCGTGCTCACCGTGATCGGCGCGGTCGCCGTCGGCGCATTCGGGGTGGCCACGGCGCGGGACGTCTCGGCCGGGCGATCGGGCGGGATCGTGACGCAGCTGCTGATCCTCTCGGTCGCGATCGGCGCGATCACGGGGGAGTGGGCGGCGCCCGGGATCGCCGCGCTCATCGCTCTTCCCGCCGTGATCGGTCTGGTGCTGCTCGTCCTCGCCGTCCGCCGCGCCGCGCCGCGCCGCCGCGCCGACGACTGACGCCGCGGCATCCGCGAAGGCCCCGCCGCCGGGAACCGGGACGGGGCCTCGAGGCGGGTCTCAGGCGGTGGCGAGCCCGAGCGTCTTGCGCAGCCGCGTGACGTGGCCCGTGGCCTTGACGTTGTACAGCGCCTCGACGATCTTGCCGTCTTCGTCGACGACGAAGGTCGAGCGCAGGACGCCGGTGACGGTCTTGCCGTAGTTCTGCTTCTCACCCCACGCGCCGTAGGCCTCGTGGACGGCGTGGTCGGCGTCGCTGAGCAGCGGGAAGGTCAGCGCGTCGCTGTCGCGGAAGGCGCGCAGCTTCTCGGGCAGGTCGCGGGAGATCCCGAGCACCGTGTACCCCGCGCCCTGCAGCGACGCGAGGCTGTCGCGGAAGTCGCAGGCCTGCGTGGTGCAGCCGGGGGTCTGCGCCGCCGGGTAGAAGTAGAGGATCACTCGGCGCCCGCGGAAGTCGCCGAGCGAGACGGGGTGTTCGTCTTGATCGAGCAGGGTGAAGTCGGGGGCGGTGTCGCCCTTTTCGAGGTTCGTCACCCCTCCAGCCTAGAACGCTCGATGCTCTGGAACGTCGTGAGCAGGCGCTGCAGCGAGTCGAGTCGCGCCTCGGCTCCGGGGCCCAGACGACCGGAGGCCACGGCTTCGACGATCGCGCAGTCGGGGGCGTCGGGCAGGTGCGTGCACCCGCGCGGGCAGTCCTCGGCGGCCTCGGCGAGATCAGTGAAAGCGCCGAGCACGTGGGCCGGGTCGACGTGCCCGAGCCCGAACGAACGCACGCCCGGGGTGTCGATGACCCACCCGCTTCCCGCGGGGCCCCGGTAACGCAGCGAGACCGCGGACGAGGAGGTGTGCCGACCCCGCCCGGTGACGACGTTGACGTGGCCGATCGCGCGCTCCGATCCGGTCAGAGCGTTCACGAGCGTGGACTTGCCGACGCCCGAGTGGCCGACGAACACCGTGGAGTGCCCGGCGATGGCCTCGCCGATCGCCGCGAGCGGCATGTCGTCCTGGGCGCTGGTGAACACGCGCAGATCGACGCCGGCGAAGTGCGAGAGGAACTCGGTCGGGTCGGCCAGGTCGGTCTTGGTGACGACGAGGAGAGGGCGGATGCCGGCATCCAGCGCCGCGACCAGGTACCGGTCGACGAGGCGTTCGCGCGGCTCGGGATCGGCCGCGGCGACCACGATGAGCATCTGGTCGGCGTTGGCGACGATGACCCGCTCGACCTGGTCGGTGTCGTCGGCGCTGCGGCGCAGGAGCGAGGTGCGTTCCTCGATGCCGACGATGCGTCCGAGCGTGCCCTCGTCGCCGGAGAGATCTCCCACCACGCGTGCGCGATCGCCGTTGACGATCGGCTGCTTCCGCAGCTCGCGCGCCCGCGTCGCGAGGACCCGGCGCTCGTTCTCGCCGTCTTCGTCGACGAGCACGGTGTAGCGGCCCCGGTCCACGCCGAGGACCCGGGCGATTCGCGCATCGGCGTGCGCCGGACGACGCTTCGTGCGGGGACGGTTCGCCTTGGGGTTCGGCCGAACCCGGATCGACGACTCGTCGTAGGCGAGGTCGTCGTCGTCGTCGCCGTCGTCGAGCCAGCTCACGCTCTACTCCGCGGCATCCGCGCCCAGCATGCTCCGCCAGAGAGAGGCGAACTGGGGGAGCGTCTTGGCGGTCGTGCCGATGTCGTCGACCTGCACACCCGGGACGCGCAGGCCGATGAGGGCACCCGTCGTGGCCAGACGGTGATCGTGGTGCGCCTTCCACTCGCCGCCGTGCAGCGGACGGGGGACGATGCGGATGCCGTCGTCGAGCTCGTGCGCCTCGCCGCCGATCGAACGGAGGTCGCCGACGAGGGCGGCGATGCGGTCGGTCTCGTGGCCGCGGATGTGGCCGATGCCGTGCAGCGTCGTGGGGCCGTCGGCGAAGGCGGCCAGGCCGAACAGCGTCGGTGCCAGCTCGCCCGCGGCCGACAGGTCGAGGTCGACGCCGACGATGCCCTCGTCGCCCGCCGCGACCGTGAGGGCGCCGCCGCGTCGGCTGACCCGCGCGCCCATCTCGGCGAGGATGTCGACCAGGAGGGCGCCGGGCTGGGTGCTGTGCAGGGGCCACCCCGTGACGGTGACCGAGCCGCCCGTCACCATCGCCGCCGCGAGGAAGGGCGCGGCGTTGGAGAGGTCGGGCTCGATCGCGACGTCTTTGGCCCGAACCGGGCCCGCGGGCACGAGCCACTCGCCGGGTGCGGGGCGTTCGACGTGGATGCCGCGGTGCGCGAGGGACTCGACCGTCATGTCGATGTGGGGAATGCTCGGCAGCCGGGAGCCGACGTGACGCAGGCGCAGGCCCACGTCGAAGCGGGCGGCGGCGAGCAGCAGCCCGGAGACGAACTGGCTCGACTGACTGGCGTCGATCTCGACCTCACCGCCGCGCACGTGCCCGTGCCCGCGCACCGAGAAGGGCAGGGCCCAGTGGCCGCCGTCGTCGATGTCGACGCCGACGTCGCGCAGCGCGCGGATCATCGCGCCCATCGGGCGGTGCAAGGCGCTCTCGTGCGCCGTGACGTGCACGTCGCCGCGGGCGAGGCCCGCCAGCGGAGCGACGAAGCGCATCACCGTACCGGCCTGGCCGCAGTCGACCTCGCTCCCGCCGACGAACGCGGCGGGCGGGCTGACGAGCAGATCGGGGCCGAAGGGGGAGTCGGTGCTGACCCCCTCGATGCCCACGCCGAGAGCGCGAAGGGCCTGGATCATGTGCGCGGAGTCTTCGGAGTGCAGGGGCGCGTGCAGCGTGCCCGGGCCGTCGGCGATCGCCGCGAGCACGAGCTCGCGGTTGGTCAGCGACTTGGAGCCGGGGACGGTGACCGTGGCGTCGACGGGGCCGTCGGCGACGGGCGCGTCCCACGCGCCGCGAGGAGTGGCGGCGGAAGGGGAATACCCGAGCGGAGTCATCGGTTCCTAGCCTACTGAAAGGGGACGACACGTGACCGCACTTCTCGAGCGCGACCTGGCACCGGGCACCGCGCCGGTGCTCGCCGACATGCCCGACGTAGACTGGCGCGCGATGAACGACACGGCAGATGCGACGGAGCCCCGCGCGCAGTTCGAAGAGCAGGCGCTGCCCTTCATGGACCAGCTCTACGCGGCGGCAATGCGCATGACGCGCAACCCGGCCGACGCGGCCGACCTCGTGCAGGAGACCTTCGTGAAGGCGTTCGGCTCGTGGGCGAGCTTCACGCAGGGCACCAACCTCAAGGCGTGGCTCTACCGCATCCTGACGAACACGTACATCAACACGTACCGCAAGAAGCAGCGCGAGCCCTTCCAGAGCGCCATCGACGACCTCGAGGACTGGCAGCTCGGCGGCGCCGAATCAACGACCGCGAGCAGCGCCCGTTCGGCCGAGGCCGAAGCGATCGACCACATGCCGGCATCCGTCGTGAAAGACGCGCTGCAGTCGATCCCCGAGGATTTCCGGATGGCGGTGTACCTCGCCGACGTCGAGGGCTTCGCCTACCAGGAGATCGCCGACATCATGAAGACTCCGATCGGCACGGTCATGAGCCGTCTGCACCGCGGCCGGCGGCTGCTGCGCGACCTGCTGTCGGACTACGCCAAGGAGCGCGGCATCCAGGCCGCGACGGGAGAGAAGAAATGAGCGACTGCGGCTGCGACAAGGCACGACGCGATCTCGAGGAGTATCTGCGCAACGAGGTCTGCAAGACCGAGGCGAAAGACATCCGCGAACACCTCGAGAACTGCCCCGGATGCCAGGACGAGGCGCTGGTGGCGCGCACCCTGACCGACGTGGTGGCGCGCGCGTGCAAAGAGACGGCACCTGACGAGCTGCGCGATCAGGTACTGGCCCGCTTGCGCGCCATTCAGGCGACTCACTGAGCCCACGGGTCGACGCGGCTCGCACGGTGTCGGAGCCGGTCCCTAGGCTGGGGACATGGCATCCATCGACACCCTGACGCTGCCCCTCGACCCCACCTCGACCGCCGAGCTCGCCGCCGGCGGCCTCGACTACGAACGGGTCGACGCCGACGGTGAGGGCTTTCGCCCGTTCCAGCGCGCGGTCGCGCGCGGCTTCCTCGGCGGGGAGTCGACGGATGCCGAGGCCGAGAACGCCCGTTCCACGTTGCGCACCCGGCGACTCACCGGGGTCTTCGACCGCGCCGGCAGCGAGCCCGGGGTCCCCGTGGGCACGATCGACTCGTGGGCGAGCGAGCTCACGGTCTCTCCGGGTCGATCGCTGGATCTGTGGTCGATCAGCGCGGTCACGGTGGCCCCGACCCACCGCCGACGCGGCATCGCCACGGCCATGCTCGGCGGAGAGCTGCGCACGGCCGCGGCGGCCGGTTTCGCCATCGCGGGCCTGACCGTCACCGAGGCGACGATCTACGGGCGCTGGGGGTTCTCCCCGGCCGCGTGGGCCTCCGATGTGGTCGTCGACACGCGGCGTGCGCGGTGGACGGGTCCGGTCGCGCCGGGGCGCCTCGACTTCGTGGGCAAAGAAGTGCTCGTCGACCTGCTCGCCGCCGTGCACGAGCGCGTCCGCGTGCGTCGCCCCGGTTCGGTGCCCGGGTGGGAGGGGCGGTGGCGCGGGGTCGCCGGCGTCGCTCCCGGCGACAAAGAGGCCGAGAAGGTGCGCGCGGTCGTCTACCGCGATCCCGAGGGCGTCGAACGCGGCATCCTGGTCTACACCCTCGACGAGAAAGACGACTATGCGGCGCACGATCTGTCGGTCCGCGCGCTCTTCGCCGACGGTGACGAGGCGTACGCCGCCCTGTGGCGATTCGCCCTCGAGCACGACCTGGTCGCGCGCGTGCGGGCGTGGCTGCAGGCACCGGTGCCGCCCGTGCAGTGGATGGTGGCCGACCGACGCGCGGTCACCGCGACGCTCACCGACCACCACTGGCTGCGCATCCTCGACGTGCCGCGCGCTCTGTCCGCGCGCCGGTACGGCGCTCCGCTCGAGCGCACCATCCGAGTCAGCGACCCGCTCGGCTTCGCCGACGGCGCGTGGCGGGTGCGCATCGACGGCGACGGCGACGCCCACGTCGACGCGGTGGAGGCGGGAGACGAAGCCGAGGTGCGGCTGAGCGTGAACGCCCTCTCGTCGCTGCTGCTCGGCGGCGTGCGGGCGACCGAGCTCGCGGCGGCGGGACTGATCGCGGGTGAGGCGGCGGCGCTCGCCGAGATCGATCGATCCTTTGAGCCTGCTATGACTCCGCTGCTCGACATCTGGTATTGATCACGCGGCGGCGGCATTCCTCATAGGCTTTCGGCGATGTCCGAATCCACGCCACCCGCGCCCGAGGCGCCCACCCCGTCGCGGCTGCGCGCGGTAGCCGCGTTCGCGCGCGCGTTCCTCGCGCGAAACCCCGTGGCCGTGGCCATCGCGGTCGTCGTGCTCACCGCCGCGGCCCTCACGGGAGCCCTGTGGAACGACGACGCCGCGCTCGTCTGGGGAGCCGGTCCGCTGGCCACCTTCGCGAACGGGCGGTGGTGGACGCTGCTCACCGCGCTCGTCGTGCCGGACTCCGCGGTGGACGCCGTCCTGTCGGTCCTGCTGGCCCTCACCGTGCTGGCCGCCGCGGAGCGGCTCCTCGGCTCGCGCCGCACGGCGATCCTGCTCGGGGCGGTGGGTCTCGGCGGTCTGCTGGTGGGCATCGGCCTCCACGCCGCCGCGTGGACGCTGACCGACCTGCGCCCGGTGGTGGCGGCCGAGGTCCCGGTGCTCGATCCGACGACCCCCATCGCGGGCACCGTGATGGCGGGGAGCGCCTTCGCCACGACCCTGTGGCGTCGCCGGCTGCGCTTCGTGGGCTTCGCCCTGCTCGGACTCTTCGCCCTCTACGCCGGCGACGCCGACTCCTGGTACCGCCTCGCCGCCGCCGCCCTCGGGCTCGTGGTCGGGGGCGTCCTCGCGCGCGGCCGCGAACACCGCTCGTGGCACCGCAGCTCGACGCGCGAGACGCGGACGCTGCTCGCCCTGCTCGTCGCCGTCGTCGGCAGCGGCCCCCTCGTCGCCCTCCTCAGCGGCGGCGGGCGCGGCCCCCTGTCTCTCGTGGTCGACGCCTACATGCAGTACGACGACGAGCTCCTCGCGCAGTGCGGCCGTATCTCCGCCTCCGTCTGCGACGAGCAGGTCGCCCTGCTCATGACGCGGGGCGCGGGGCCGGCGCTCCTCGCCGTCGTGCCGCTGGTGCTCCTGCTCGTGGCCGCCTGGGGGCTTCGGCAGGGGCGGCGCTCGGCGTGGATCGTCGCGGTGGTCGTGCTCGTGGCATCCGCGGTCCTGCCCATCGTGTCGCTGCTGGACGGGCGCCTGCGCATCGACCCGTGGGTCGACGGCAGCGGCGCCGAGTACGTGCTGTGGGCTCTCGCGTCGATCGTCATCCCCCTCGTCCTCGCCGCCGCGCTCATCGTCGCCCGGGCGCGGTTCTCGGTCCGCGCCACCCGCCGAGCGGCGCGCGTCGCCGCCGCCGTCATCTCGCTCGCCTTCCTCGCCTGCGCCACCACGCTCTTCGTCGTCGAGGCGGTGGGCAAGCGCGCCTTCGACCGCGACGTCTCGGTCCTCGACCTGCTCGGGTTGACGCTGCGCCGGTTCCTGCCGCCCGCGTTCACCCACCCCGGCGGCTCGACCGCCTTCCCCCACAGCGGCCCCGCGCTGTTCGCCTACCAGTGGGTCGGGGTGCTGTTCTGGGCGATCGTGCTCGCCGCCCTGCTGTGGCTGTACCGTCGCATCCAGCGTCCCGACCCCGACGGTGACGGGCTCTACCGCGCGCTGCTGCGCCGTCGGAGCGACACCCTCGGATTCCTCGGCACGTGGGAGGGCAACCTGCACTGGTACTCCGCCGACCGAGAGTGCGCGGTGGCCTACCGCCTCGTCGGGGACGTGGCCCTCGCCGTCGCCGATCCGCTGGCCCCCGAGGGGCGCCGCCCCGACGCGCTGCGCGGCTTCACCGACTTCTGCGTCGAGCGCGGGTGGATCCCGGCGTTCTACAGCGTGCACTCCGACACCCTCGACGATCTCGTCGCCCTGGGCTGGCGGCACGTGCCGGTGGGCGTCGAGACCGTCATGGACCTGCCCGGGCTCACCTTCGCGGGAAAGACCTGGCAGAAGGTGCGTCAGCCGCTCACCCGTGCCGAACGCGAGGGGTACACCGCGGTGTGGTCGCGCTGGCACGAGCTGACCGTCGGGCAGGCGTCGCAGGTGCTCGCGATCGACGAGGAATGGGTCGCCGACCGCGCGCTGCCCGAGATGGGATTCACGCTCGGTTCCCTCGACGAACTGCGTGATCGCGACGTGCGGTTGCTGCTGGCGGTCGGTCCCGACGACCGCATCGAAGCGGTGACGAGCTGGATGCCGAGCTGGACCGACGGCGAGATCACCGGGTGGACCCTCGATTTCATGCGGCGTCGCACCGAGGGCCCCAACGGCATGATGGAGTTCCTCATCGCCAAGGCGGCCCTCGAACTGCAGGCCGAGGGGGCGACCGTGCTCAGTCTGTCGGGAGCACCCCTGGCCGACGATCCCGGCGAGAGCCCCGACGGCGACCCCGCCCCGCTTCGCGCCCTGCTGCGGTGGCTCGCGGAGGTGCTCGAGCCCGCCTACGGCTTCGCCTCCCTCTTCCGGTTCAAGGGCAAGTTCCGCCCGCGCTACCGTCCGCTCGCGCTCGCCTACCGCGATCCGCTCCAGCTGCCCGGGATCGGGGCCGCCGTGGGTCGCGCCTACCTCCCCGACGCCTCCCGCAGTGACATGGTGGCCCTGGCCCGCACCGCGTGGGAGGGTCGACGGTGAACAAGTTCCTGCTGTCTTTCGAACTCATCGACAGTCCTCTGCTGACCGTGTGCGCGGTCGTCGCCGTCCTCGGGCTCGTCGCGGTGATCGTGTGGCGTCCCCGCCGCCTCGTCACCACCCTGGTCATCGGCGTCGCCGCGGGCATCGCGATGTTCGTCGTCGCCAAGATCCTCGAGGCGATGGACACCTTCCAGGGGCCGCTGCCCTCGGGAGCCATCTGGTGGGCCTCCGGCGCCGTGGCCGCCGCGGCCGTGGGTGTCGTCGGCCTCTTCCGTCGCCCGTGGCCGCGGCGGGCGATCGGAGCGGTGACGGTCATCGCCGCGCTGCTGGCCGGAAGCCTCGGTGTCAACACCTCGTACGGGGTGACGCACAACCTCGCCGCGATCCTCGGCGTCCAGGCACTCGACCCGGCGTCGCTCCCGCAGGCCACGGCCTCGGCGGGCGACCCGGCCACGCTGTACCAGAGCTGGCAGCCGCCCGCCGACATGCCCGCGAAGGGCTCCGTGAGCGCCCTCACCGGCAGTTCGAAGATCCCGACCGGTCAGTACGCCGCCCGCGACGCCTCGCTCTACCTCCCGCCGGCCGCTCAGGTCGCCGACCCGCCGGCGCTTCCTTTGCTGGTGTTCATGATGGGTCAGCCCGGGTCGCCCGACCCGACGGCGCTGGCCAAGGCGCTCGACGCGTTCGCGGCGCAGAACAAGGGACTCGCCCCCATCGCGATCGTCGTGGATCAGCTCACCGCCCCCGAGCGCGACCCGGCCTGCGTGGACTCGGCGAAATTCGGCGCCGTCTCGACCTACATCAACCAGCTCGTGCCGCAGTGGGCGTCGGCCCATCTCAACATCGTCCAGGACCACCGCTACTGGACGATCGGCGGCTTCTCCAACGGCGGTTCCTGCGCGGCGCTGTACGGTTCGAAATACCCGGGCACGTGGGGGCAGATGCTCGACGTCATGGGCAACGAGTTCCCCGGCTCCGAGCACGTGTCGCAGACGGTGTCCGACGTGTACAACGGCGACGCGAACGCCTTCCAGGCCAACAAGCCGTCGGTCGTCATGGCCGCCGCACCGGCGGGGACCTTCAGCGGCCATACCGCCATCTTCACGTGGGGCAGTCTCGACACCACGTACGGCCCGGGGCAGCAGGCCAACGCCGACGCGGCGAAGGCCGCCGGTTTCACCGTCCTCACCCACGTCGTCGAGGGGGCCGGTCATACCGGTGAGGCCCTCGACGGCAGCCTCGCCTTCGCGATCCCCGCTCTGGCACCGACGCTGGGGCTGGCGGCTCCGTCCTCCTGACGACTCGGGGTCGCATCCACTCGCCTGATACGAAAGGGCCCGATCGACAGAGGTCGACCGGGCCCTTTCGGCGTCGGGGTCAGCGCGCGAGCGCTTCCTTCATGATCGCGGCGTGCTCGTTGGCGTGCACCTTGGGCGAACCGGTCGCGGTCGAGGCCGCGGCGGCGCGCGAGATGCGGCGGATCGAGCGGTCACCGAGACGGTCGGCGACCTCGAGGGCGATGAACGGCCACGCACCCTGGTTCTCGGGCTCGTCCTGCACCCACACGAGTTCCGCGTTCGGGTACTGCTCGAGCAACGCGCGCAGCTCGTCGATCGGCGCCGGGTAGTACTGCTCCAGGCGCACGAGGGCGATCTCGGGGTTGGGGTTCTTCTCGAGCTCCGCGCGCAGATCCCAGTGGATCTTGCCGGCGTGCAGCAGCACGCGCTTCACGGCGCCCTTGTCGATGCCGCGGTCGTCGTCGAGCACCGGCTCGAAACGACCCTCGAGGAAGTCCTCGACCGGGCTCGTCGCACCCCGCAGGCGCAGCATCGCCTTGGGCGTGAACACCACGAGCGGACGACGCGGACGCTGGTACGCCTGGCGGCGCAGCAGGTGGAAGTACGACGCCGGGGTCGACGGGCGCGCGACGATCATGTTGTCTTGCGCGCACATCTGCAGGTAGCGCTCGATGCGCGCCGACGAGTGGTCGGGGCCCTGGCCCTCGTAGCCGTGGGGGAGCAGGAGCACGACGCTGGACTGCTGAGCCCACTTCTGGTCGGCCGACGAGATGAACTCGTCGATGACCGACTGGGCGCCGTTGGCGAAGTCGCCGAACTGGGCCTCCCACAGCACGAGCGCGTCGGAGCGCTCCACCGAGTAGCCGTACTCGAACGCCATGGCGGCGTACTCGCTCAGCAGGGAGTCATAGACCCAGAAACGGCCCTGGTTCTCGCTGAGGTTCGCCAGCGGCAGCCATTCCTGGCCGTTGTCGCGGTCGTGCAGGACCGAGTGGCGCTGCACGAAGGTGCCGCGACGCGAGTCCTGTCCGGCGAGGCGCACCGGGGTGCCCTCCATCAGCACCGAGCCGAAGGCGAGGAGCTCGCCGAAGGCCCAGTCGATGTTGCCGTTGCGGCTCATGTCGTGGCGCTTGTCGAGCAGCTGCTGGAGCTTGGTGTGCACGGTGAAGCCGTCGGGCTTGTTCACGAAGGCGTCGCCGATGTGCTGCACGACCTCGCGCGACACACCGGTCGTCTCGGGCGCGCCCACCGCGGGCTCGTCGGCGGCGTCGGTCGTGACGACGGGGTTGGTGCCCGTCTCGGCCTCGTGCGTGTCGGCGAAGGCCACCTCGAGGCGGCTCTGGAAATCACGCTTCGCCTGCTCGTACTCGTCTTCGGTGATGTCGCCGCGACCGACGAGCGACTCGGTGTACAGACGGCGCACCGACCGCTTCGCCTCGATGAGGTTGGTCATCAGGGGCTGCGTCATCGACGGGTCGTCGCCCTCGTTGTGACCGCGGCGGCGGTAGCAGACGAGGTCGATCACGATGTCGCGGTGGAACTCCTCGCGATACAGGAACGCGAGCTCCGCGGCGCGGACGACGGCCTCGGGGTCGTCGCCGTTCACGTGCAGGATCGGAGCCTGGATGGTCTTGGCGACGTCGGTGGCGTACACCGAGGTGCGCGCGTCGGTCGGCGTGGTGGTGAAGCCGACCTGGTTGTTGACCACGACGTGGATCGTGCCGCCGGTGCGGTAGCCGCGCAGCTGCGACATCTGCAGCGTCTCGACCACGACGCCCTGACCCGCGAACGCGGCATCGCCGTGCACGAGGATGGGCAGCCACGAGAACGTGCCGATGGGCTTGCGGTCCTGCTTGGCGCGCACGATGCCCTCGAGGACGCCGTCGACGGTCTCGAGGTGCGAGGGGTTCGCCGCCAGGTAGACGGGGAGCTCGTCGCCGGCGTCGCCGACGAAGGTGCCCTCGGTGCCGAGGTGGTACTTCACGTCGCCCGAACCGCGCTTGCTGCCGATCGCGACGGCGCCCTCGAACTCGCGGAACACGTGACCGTAGGTCTTGCCGGCGATATTGGTCAGCACGTTGAGACGGCCACGGTGGGCCATGCCGATCGCGGCTCCGTCGAGGCCGGCCGAGGCCGCGCCCTGGAGGATCTGGTCGAGCAGCGGGATGAGCGACTCGCCGCCCTCGAGGCTGAAGCGCTTCTGCCCGACATACTTGGTCTGCAGGAAGGTCTCGAACGCCTCGGCCTGGTTCAGCTTCGACAGGATGCGCAGCTGCTCGTCGTGGCCGGGCTTGGTGTACTTTACCTCGAGATTGCTCTGGAACCACCGGCGCTGCGCCGGGTCTTGGATGTGCATGTACTCCACGCCCATCGTGCGGCAGTAGGAGTCGCGCAGCACGCCGAGGATGTCGCGCAGTTTGGCGACGCGCTTGTTGCCGAGGCCACCGGTGACGAACTCGCGATCGAGGTCCCAGAAGGTGAGGCCGTGCGACTCGATCTCGAGGTCGGGGTGCGTGCGCTGGACATACTCGAGCGGATCGATGTCGGCCATGAGGTGGCCGCGGACGCGGAACGAGTTGATGAGCTCCTGCACGCGCGCGCTCTTGTCGATGCGCTCGGAGATGTCGACGCTGATGTCGGGCGCCCAGTGGATGGGCGCGTAGGGGATGCGCAGCGCCGCGAAGATGTCGTCGTAGAAGCCGCGCTGCCCGATGAGCAGCTCGTGCACCTTCTTGAGGAACTCGCCCGAGCCGGCGCCCTGGATGACACGATGGTCGTAGGTGCTGGTGAGGGTGATCGTCTTGCCGATCGCCAACTCGTTGAGCGTCTTCTCGCTCGCGCCCTGGAACTCGGCGGGGTAGTCGAGGGCACCGGCGCCGATGATCGCGCCCTGTCCGCGCATGAGGCGCGGGACCGAGTGCACGGTGCCGATGCCGCCGGGGTTGGTGAGCGAGACCGTGGTGCCCTGGAAGTCGGCCGGGGTCAGCTTGTTGCCGCGGGCGCGGCGCACGAGGTCTTCGTACGAGGCGAGGAACTCGCCGAACGTGAGCGTGTCGGCGCGCTTGATGCTCGGCACCAGGAGCGCGCGGGATCCGTCGGGCTTGGGCATGTCGATGGCGATGCCCAGGTTAACGTGCGCCGGTGCCACGACGGACGGCTTGCCGTCGATCTCGGCGTAGTACACGTTCTGGCTCGGGAACTCCTTGAGCGCCTGGATGAGCGCCCACCCGATGAGGTGCGTGAAGCTGACCTTGCCGCCGCGCGTGCGGGACATGTGGTTGTTGATGACGATGCGGTTGTCGATCATCAGCTTCGCCGGGATGGTGCGCACGCTGGTCGCGGTGGGCACCGTGAGGGAGTCGTCCATGTTGGATGCCAGGGCCTTCGGCATCCCCTTCAGGACCGTGACGCGGTCTTCTTCGGTGCTCTCGGACCCGGCCGAGGGGGCGGCGGCCGGAGCCTGCGCCGGAATCGGCTGTGGGGCGGCGGGCTTGGCCGTCGTGCGCGCCACCGGCGCCTGACCGACGATCGGGATGGGTGCCGTCACCGGCTTGGGCTCGGTGGGAGCTGTCGCGGACGGCGGGGCGGCGGCGGTTCCGTCGACGACCGGGTGGTACGCCTCCAGAATCGGCCACCAGGCCTTGTCCACGGAGTGCTTGTCGACCTTGAACTGTTCGTAGAGCTCGTCTACGAGCCACTCGTTCGCGCCGAACTCGCCCTCGCTCGAAGTACCGACGCCCGTCACCTGGCTCGACACAGTCGATCGCCTGCTTTCCTCGATGAAGATTCTTGTGGATACGCTCTTCGTCGCCGTGAAGCCGCCGACGTCGCGCGCGAAAACCCAGCCTAGCCGAGGTTCCTGCGTGCCTTCCGGGGTCTTTACATTCCGCTGATGTGGTGAGGTGGATGCCATGGAGTTCTACGGCGCATCCCCCGAGGTCGACCTCACCTATTCCGACGTCTTCCTCGTCCCCCGGCGTTCCGACGTCCGCAGCCGTCTCGACGTGGATCTGGCACCCGGCGACGGCACGGGAGCGACCGTCCCGCTGGTGTCGGCGAACATGAACTCGGTGACGGGGACGCGGCTCGCGGCGACCCTGGCCCGTCGCGGCGGCCTCGGCGTGTTGCCGCAGGACCTTCCGCTCCCGGAGCTCGACGCCGCGATCCGATGGGTCAAGGCGCAGCCCGTCCCGTGGGACAGCCCCCTGGTGCTGCCCCCGCACGCCACCGCGTCCGAGGCGGCGAAGCTGCTGCCCCCCACCGAGGGACACGGCATCCTGGTGGCCGACCCGCACGCCGAGAGCCTCGCGATCGACGACGTCGTGGGGATCGTGCCGGCGACCCGCTTGGCCACGGCGCTGCCCGACGCGCAGCTGGGCGACCTCGTGCGCGCGCGTCCCGTCTCGATCGACGCCGACGACGTCGCCGACGCGCGTCACGCCTTCGATCTGCTCGTGGCGGCCGAGGCGGAGGTCGTCGCCGTGCTGCAGCACGGCCGCGTGGTCGGCGTGCTCTCGCAGCGCAGCGCCCTGCGCTCCACCCTGTACCGTCCCGCCGTCGACGCCTCGGGGCGTCTCGTGGTCGCCGCCGCCGTCGGCGTGAACGGCGACGTGGCGTCCAAGGCGAGAGCCCTTGCGGCCGCGGGTGTCGACGTCCTCGTCGTCGACACCGCCCACGGACACCAGGAGCAGATGCTCCGTGCGCTGCGGGAGGTCGCGGCGCTGGATCTCGGCATCCCGATCGCCGCGGGCAACATCGTCACCGCCGAGGGCGTGCGCGACCTCACCGAGGCCGGTGCCTCGATCCTGAAGGTCGGCGTGGGGCCCGGAGCGATGTGCACGACGCGCATGATGACGGCCGTGGGTCGCCCGCAGTTCTCGGCCGTGCTCGAGACCGCCGAGGCGGCCCGTGCCGTCGGAGCGCACGTCTGGGCCGACGGGGGAGTGCGCTACCCGCGCGACGTCGCCCTCGCGCTGGCGGCGGGAGCGGCCTCGGTGATGATCGGCTCGTGGTTCGCGGGAACCATCGAGGCACCCGGCGAGCTGCTCGCCGACGCGGACGGGCGCATCTACAAGGAGTCGTGGGGCATGGCGTCGACCAAGGCGGTCCAGGGCCGCTTCGGCCGGCTCGACCCGTACGAGCGCGCCCGCAAGGAGCTGTTCGCCGAGGGGATCTCGTCGTCGAAGATCTACCTCGACCCGCAGCGCCCCGGTCTGGAGGACCTGCTCGACATGATCACCTCGGGCGTCCGCTCGTCGTTCACCTACGCGGGGGCGGCCAGCGTCGCCGAGTTCCACGAGCGCGCGCGGGTGGGCCTGCAGTCGGCCGCCGGCTACGAGGAGGGCAAGGCGCTGCCGGTCAGCTGGTGACGGCTCGCTCGAGATCGGCGGCGGCCTCGAGCGTGATCCAGGCGCCCAGCTGCACCGACAGGTCGAGGTCGTCGTCCTCCGGGCGCGCCGGGCGACGCGCGTCGGCGGCGAACAGGGTGCCGTGCCGCCCCTGCCACAGCGCCTCGGCGTTGCGGTCGACGAGTCGCCGGGCGGTGTCCGCGGCGGCGTCGGCGACCGGGCCCGGGGCCGCGGCCAGCTCCCGCGCCGCGACGGCCAGGTAGCGCGCCAGGATGCCGGCGAACAGACCGCCGTCGCCCCCGCCCACCCCCGGGAACAGTCCGTCGTCGGGCGCGCACCAGCGCTCCACCGCGTGCACCAGGGCGCAGGCTCGCTCGACGTGGGTCCAGGCGGGATCGGCCGGCTCGGCGAGCGCCGGGGCGCCCAGGACCAGCGCGGATCCGATCGCCGCGCCCTGGTTGTACGTCCACAGCTCCGACCGCACGACCCCGTGCTCGACGCCGTCGCGGACGAGACCGGTCTCCGGGTCGTCGAGGGTGGATGCCACCCACGCGTCGAGCCGCGCCGCGTCGACCGGGTGCCCGGTCAGGCCCAGGACCATCGATCCGGGGCTGTTCGCGGGGGCGTTGTACAGCTCGCTGCCCACCGCCCACGGGAGGGCCCCGAGATCGGGATCGATCGCGCGGCGGAGGCGCTTCGAGATCCGACGGAGGGCGCGCGGATGCCGATCGGCCCGCGCCAGAGCCAGTCCCATCCACGCGATGTCGTCGTAGAACGGTGTCGTCCAGCGCCCGATCGTGCGCACGGTCACGCCCCGACCGATCCGGCGGATGAGGCGGCGGCGCCGGACGTCGGGGCGGTGGGTCTCGGCGTCGGCGAGCACGTGCAGCAGGTGGGCGTGCCACCAGTAGTGCCAGGTGCGCGCCCCGGTCGCCTCCGAGGCGGACGCGTGGGCCCACGCGACGGGGCCGTAGCGGTGGAGGAAGCGCTCGGTCACCGCGGCCTCCGCGGCGGCGGCGCGTCGCTGCGCGGGGGAGCCGGCATCCATGTCACCCATCCTCCCCACCTCGAGCGCGACGGGGGATCGGGATGCCGGCGGCCCGCGGCTGCTTTAGAATCGACGGCACGATGGACGACCCTCCCAGTTGTAGACCCAGGCCCCAACGACCCTCTTCCGCCGGACGACCGAGCGGGGGTGATGCCTGATGGATTACGTCATGCTGGGCGTGGGGCTGCTGCTCACGGTGGGGACCGGACTGTTCGTCGCGAGCGAGTTCGCCCTCGTCAATCTCGACCGCGCCGACCTCGAATCCCGTCGCGCCGCCGGGGAGACCCGGTTGTCGATGACGATCGACGCGCTGCGCATCACCTCGACGCACCTGTCGAGCGCACAGTTGGGCATCACGCTCACGACGCTGCTCACCGGTTACACGATGGAGCCGGCGATCTCGAACCTGCTGCGTCCGCTCTTCGCCTCGTGGGGGCTGCCCGAGGCCGTCATCGTCTCGGTGGCCGCGATCATCGGCGTCGGCTTCGCCACCGTGCTGTCGATGATCCTCGGCGAGCTCGTCCCCAAGAACTTCGCGCTGGCCATCCCGCGTCAGACGGCGAAGCTCGTCATCCCGTTCCAGGTCGCCTTCACCGCGGTGTTCAAGCCCGCCATCGTGGTGCTCAACGGCAGCGCCAACGGTGTGCTGCGTGCCCTCGGCGTCGAGCCGAAGGAGGAGCTGTCGGGCGCCCGCTCCGCCGAGGAGCTGTCGAGCCTGGTCAAACGCTCCGCGAGCGCCGGGATGCTCGAGAAGGACACCGCGAGCCTGCTCGATCGCAGCCTCACCTTCGCCCGCCTCAGCGCCGCCGACGTCATGACGCCCCGCCCGAGCGTGCACGCGCTCGCCGCGGGCGATCCCGCCGACGACGTCGTGCAGCTCGCGCGTCGCACCGGCCACAGCCGTTTCCCCGTCTACGGCGAGTCGATGGACGACATCGTCGGCGTCGTGCACCTGAAGGCCGCGATCGGGGTCCCGCGCGATCGCCGAGCCGACGTGCCCGTGGCCGCCCTCGCGACCGAGCCGCTGCGCGTGCCCGAGACCGTGCACCTCGACGCCCTCGTCTCGGAGCTGCGCTCCCGGGGCTACCAGATGGCGATCGTCGTCGACGAGTACGGCGGGACGGCCGGGGTCGTGACCCTGGAGGATCTGGTCGAGGAGATCGTCGGCGAGGTGCTCGACGAGCACGACCGCTCGCGTGCCGGCGTCGTCCGGTCGGCGGCATCCCTCACCTTCCCCGGCGACCTGCGTCCCGACGAGGCACTCGACCGCGCGGGCGTCCGCGTGCCCGAGGGCGAGGTGTACGACACCGTCGGCGGTTTCATCATGGCCGCTCTCGAGCGCATCCCCGCCGTGGGCGACACCGTCGACATCGACGACGGCGTCCTCGCCGTGCAGCGCATGGACGGCCGCCGTGTCGACCGGGTGCAGTTCACCCCCCGCCCCGAGGAGCAGGACATCGACGACCTCGTCCGCGCGGCGAAGGGCGGTGACCAGCGATGAGCGACTGGGCCGGAATCGCCTGGCTGGTGGTGCTGCTGGCCGCCAACGCCTTCTTCGTCGGCGCCGAGTTCGCCGTCATCTCGGCACGGCGTTCGCAGATCGAGCCGCACGCCGACCGCGGGTCGCGGGCGGCGAAGACCGCGCTGTACGCGATGGAGCACGCCACGCTCATGCTCGCGACCTGCCAGTTGGGCATCACGATCTGCTCGCTGCTGATCCTGAACGTCTCCGAGCCCGCGATCCACCACCTGCTCGAGGGACCGCTGGGACTCACCGGCATCCCCGAGGCGGCGGTCGACGTGGTCGGCTTCGTCGTGGCGCTGCTGGTCGTGTCGTACCTGCACGTCGTGTTCGGCGAGATGGTGCCGAAGAACCTTGCCTTCTCGCTGCCGGACCGCGCGGTCCTCATGCTCGCCCCGCCGCTGGTGGCCGTCTCGAAGGCGTTCCACCCGATCATCGTGGCGCTGAACTGGACCGCGAACCACGTGCTGCGCCTGTTCCGCGTCGAGCCGAAGGACGAGGCCGCCTCGACCTACACGCTCGACGAGGTCGCCACGATCGTGACGCAGTCGCGCCGCGAGGGCGTGCTCGACGACGCCTCGGGAACGGTGACCGCGGTGGTCGAGTTCACCGAGAAGAAGGCGGCCGACATCGCCGTGCCGATGGGCGACCTCGTGACTCTGCCGCCCACCACGACTCCCGCCGAGATCGAGCGGGCCGTCGCCCAGCACGGCTACTCGCGGTACGTGATCGTCGATGAGACCGGTGCCCCGACCGGCTACGTCCACCTGAAAGACGTTCTGCGCGCAGCGGAAGGGTCCGAGGCCGATATGGCCCGGCCGATCCCGGCGAAGCGCGTGCACCACATGGTCTCGGTGCTCGAGACCACCGACCTCGAGGACGCCCTCGCCCTCATGCGCCGTTCCGGCCGCCACCTCGCTCAGGTGCGCGACGACAGCGGCGACGTGCAGGCGGTGCTCTTCCTCGAGGACGTCATCGAGGAGCTCGTCGGCGAGGTGCAGGACGCCACCGAGCGTCGCCGCTTCGTCTGATCGTCGAACACCGGATGCCACGGGGCCCGCGCCTCGTAGCATCCGGTGTCTTCGTCGGGGGCGCGCGGGGCGCCCAGGTCACGTGGCGCGGGGTGTGGGCGAGGTCACGTGACGTGGGCGTCAGCGTGCGGTGCGGTGGGGTGCGGGGGACGCCGGCGTCAGTACGCGCGGAGGTACTGCGCGGGGGCGGGGGAGTCCGCGCCGAGCGCGACGGCCGCGCGCAGCGCGTAGTGCGGATCGCGCAACCATTCGCGTGCCGACATGATCGCGTCGGCGCGTCGGTCGGCGAGGATCTGCTCGCCGAAGGCGGGGTCGTCGATCATGCCGACGGCGCTGACGAGCAGTCCCGTCTCGCGGCGCACGGTGGAGGCGTAGTCCACCTGATAGCCGGGGCCCGGGACGATGTGCTGCTGCGGCACGAGCCCGCCGCTGGAGACGTCGATGAGGTCGGCCCCGGCCTCGGCGACCAGGCGCGCGGCGGCGACGGTGTCGGCGACGTCCCACCCGCCCTCGGCCGCATCCGTCGCCGAGAACCGCACGAACACCGCGGCGTCGGGTGCGGCGGCGCGCACGGCCTCGGTCACCCGCACGGTCAGGCGCACGCGGTTCTCGAACGAGCCGCCGTACTCGTCGTCGCGGTGATTGGTCAGCGGCGAGAGGAACTGGTGGAGGAGGTAGCCGTGGGCCGCGTGGACCTCGAGCACCTCGAAACCGGCGGCCACCGCGCGGCGGGCGGCGTCGGCGAAGTCGGTGACGACCTTCTCGATCCCCGCGGCGTCGAGGGCCACCGGCTCGGCGAACGCGTCGTAGGCGATGGGCGAGGGGGCGACGGTGGTCCAGCCCCCGTCGGCGGGGGCGACGGTGCCGCGACCGCCCGTGAGCGGCGAGGTGGTCGAGGCCTTGCGGCCGGCGTGGCCGAGCTGCACGCCCGCGACGGATCCCCGCGCGCGGATCGCCGCGACGATCGGGGCCCACGCGTCCGCCTGGGCGTCGTTCCAGATGCCCGCGTCGTCGGGCGAGATCCGGCCCTCGGGCGAGACGGCGCTCGCCTCGGCGATCACGAGCCCCGCCCCTCCCGCGGCGAACTGCGCGAGGTGCACGTGGTGCCAGTCGTTCGGGATGCCGTCGACCGCGCTGTACTGGCACATCGGCGACACCCACAGGCGGTTGCGCAGCTCGATACCGCGGATGGTGAGGGGTGTGAAGAGGGCACTCATGAGGGACCTTCGCGTTCTAGGGTGGCGCCATGACGGCGAGGGAGTTCAGCGGGCACGATGTCGCGCGCGCACTGCGCAAGCCAACCGCGGACGACGACAAGTATTCCCGCGGGGTGGTCGGGCTCCGCACCGGCTCGGCCCGGTATCCGGGTGCGGCGGTGCTCGGCGTCGAGGCCGCGTGGCGCACCGGGACGGGCATGGTCCGCTACCTCGGTCCCACCCGCGCCCAGGATCTCGTGCTGCAGCGACGCCCCGAGACCGTGACGGCCGACGGGCGCGTGCAGGCGTGGGTCATGGGGTCGGGGACGGATGCCGCGGAGCGCGACGCGGCGGAGACCGCGGCGCTGCGCGGGATCCTCCGCGGGGAGGTTCCGGTCGTCGTCGACGCGGGTGCCCTCGATCTCGTCCCGGGCGCGACCGCCCCGGTGATCGCGACCCCGCATGCGCGGGAGCTCGACCGTCTGCGCGCCTCGCTCGGGCTCGGCGAGGCCGACGCGGGCGACGCGGACGCGCGCGAGCGGGCGGCGCGCGAGACCGCCGAGGCCTTCGGCGGCGTCGTGCTGTCCAAGGGGGCGGTCACGATCGTCGCCGCCGCGAGCGGGTGGACCCGGCGGGTGTCCGCGGGGACGCCGTGGCTGGCGACCGCCGGCACCGGCGACGTGCTGGGGGGAGTGCTCGGGGCGATCACGGCGGGAGCGGTCGCGGCCGGTCGCACCGGCATCGACGATCTGGCGGCCTGCGCTGCAGCCGCCGCCTGGGTGCACGGCCGCGCCGGGGTCGCGGCATCCCTCTCCCGCGGAGCGGGCGGCGGACCGATCGCCGCCCTCGACGTGGCGGAAGCGCTGCCGCCCGTGATCGCGGAGATGCTCGCGGACTCGATCGCGTAACGAATCGCGCCGGCGCCCGCGCGAGCGCGGGGGAGGTCGCGACCGGCGTCCGAGGCGTCCGGGGCCGCCCGCTTAGGATTGTGCGGTGTTGAGGCGTGTCGTTCCCCTGTTGATCGCGTTCGTCGCCGTACACGTCGTGGTGGCGATCCTGGGCTACGAGCAGCCCAACGAGCCCATGGGCGACGTGTACCTCGTGTACGAACCCTGGTCGCGCTGCGCCCTCTTCGGAGGGCTCGACGTGACCTCCTGCACCCGCAGCACCAGCTGGGAGTGGCCGGGCATCACCGAGAAGTGGATCTACCCGCAGCTGGCCTTCCTGCCCATGACCTTCGCCTGGGTCTTCGCGTGGGCGGTCGGGTACACCCCCGCGTGGGCGATCACCGTGGCGCTGTTCAACCTCGTCGCCTTCGTCGTGCTGGTCGGCAAGGGCCGTTCGACCGGTCGCGTTCTCGCCGCGTGGTTCTGGCTCGCCGCGATCCTCCTGATCGGACCCGTGGGGCTCTACCGCATCGACGGCATCACCGTCCCGTTCGCGGTCCTCGGCAGCATCTGGATGCTGCGCCGCCCGTTCGTGGCATCCCTCCTCCTCTCGATCTCGGTGTGGATGAAGGTCTGGCCCGCGGCGATCCTCGCCGCCGGTCTCGTCGTCGTGCGCCGTCGTCTGGCGCTCGTGTGGGGTGCGGTGGCGGTGTCGCTGCTCACGATCATCCCCGTCGTCTCGCTGGGCGGCGCCCCGTACGTCTTCGGCTTCGTGGGGGATCAGACCTCCCGCGGCATCCAGATGGAGGCGCCCGTCGGCGGTCTGTACATGTTCCTCGCCGCCTTCTACGTGCCCGGCAGCGAGGTGTACTACGACGGCGACGTGCTGACCTTCCAGGTCACCGGCCCGGGCGCCGAGCCGCTGATCGCGGCGATGACGCCGATCATGCTGCTGGTCATGGTCGGGGTGGCCGTCGTCGGCATCCTGAAGATGCGTCGCGGCGCCACCTTCCTCTCGCTCTTCCCCGTGCTGTCGCTCGCGCTGGTGACCGCGTTCATCGCCCTCAACAAGGTCGGTTCACCGCAGTACTACGTCTGGCTGTTCGCCCCGGTCGTGCTCGGGCTCATGATCGACCGGCGTCGCTGGTACGCCTTCGCGGGCATGACGCTCGTGATCGCCGCGCTCACGCAGTGGATGTACCCGCTGCTGTACGACGGGCTGATGGCCACGCACCCGAACCCGTTCCCGGTGTTCGTGCTGGAGGTGCGCAACCTCCTCGCCCTCGTGCTGCTCGGGTGGGCGATCGTGCGCGTCGTGCGGGTGCCGACGGGACGGGTCCGCCCGCCGGCGGGACTGCGCGAGATCGTCACGGGACGCCGGCCCGTCCCTGCTCGCGTGTCGTCGCGGCGCTGAGCGGGGCGCGACCGCCCGTTCCGCGGCGCGGAGCGGCGTCGTAGTCTCGAACCATGCTCATCGCCTTCTCGGTCGCCCCCTCCGGGGTCGGCACCGCCGCCACGGAGAACCCCGACGGATCCGTCCACGACGCGGTCGCCGCGGCCGTGGCCGTGGTGCGCGCCTCGGGTCTGCCCCACCGCACGACCTCGATGTTCACGGAGGTCGAGGGCGAGTGGGACGAGGTCTTCGCCGTGGTCAAGGCCGCGACGGACGCCGTGATGCCGTACGGCTCGCGCGTCTCGCTCGTGCTCAAGGCCGACATCCGTCCCGGGCGCTCGGGGGAGATCGAGGGCAAGGTCCAGCGTCTCGAAGACGCGCTCGAGCGCCGCGACGACTGATCCCCGCTCCCGCGTCCGCGCGGCGCGCCCGCGACCTCGAAACGATTCGACGGCGGCCCGCCCCGGCCGCTAGCATCGCCTGGTGACCTCTTCGACGATCTCGAGAGGTGCGGCGATGCGGGCGCTCCTTTCTCTCGCCATCGGCAGCTTCGGCATCGGCATGACCGAGTTCGTGGTGATGGGCCTGCTGCCCAACATCGCCCGCGAACTCGTCCCCGGGGCGTGGGCGGCGTCCCCCGACGACGCGATCGCCCAGGCCGGCTGGCTCATCTCGCTCTACGCGCTGGGCGTCGTCGTCGGTGCCCCGACGATCGCCGGGTCCGTCGCCCGCTTCCCGCGCCACCGTGTCATGATCGCGCTCGCCGCCGCGCTGGCGTTCTTCACCGTGCTGACCGTGATCGCCCCCACGTTCGAGCTCGTCGCGGCATCCCGGTTCCTCGCCGGCCTCCCGCACGGCGCCTACTTCGGTATCGGCGCCCTCGTGGCGGCCGACGCGCTCGGACCCGGCAACCGCGCCAAGGGCGTCGCCTTCGTGCTCACCGGCCTCACCATCGCCAACGTCGTGGGTGTGCCGCTGGGCACGCTGCTGGGGCAGCAGGTGGGCTGGCGTGCCGCGTTCGCCGTCGTCGCGGCGATCTTCCTGCTCGCGACAATCTGCATCGCCCTGTTCGTCCCGAAGCACCCGGGCAGCCCCGGCCGTCGTCTGCGCGACGAGCTGCGCGTCTTCCGCATCGGCCAGGTGTGGTTCGCCCTCGGCATCGGCGCGATCGGCTTCGGCGGATTCTTCGCGATGTACAGCTACATCGCCCCCATGATCACCGACGTCGCCGGGCAGCCCGAGTGGGGCGTCTCGATCGTGCTCGTGCTCGTGGGCATCGGCATGACGATCGGCAACATCGTCGGCGGCGCCCTCGCCGACAAAGACCTGCGGTTCTGGCTCTTCACCGGTCTCAGCGCCCTCGGCGTGGCATCCGTGGGTCTCGCGCTGACGGCGAGCTGGATCGTCAGTCTCGTGCTGTTCGCCTTCCTGGTCGCGTTCTGCGGGTCGGCGCTGAGCCCGGCGATCCAGACGCGCCTCATGGACGTCGCCGAGGACAACCAGTCCATCGCCGCCGCCCTCAACCACTCGGCGCTGAACATCGGCAACAGCCTCGGCGCGTTCCTCGGCGGTCTCGCGATCGCGGCGGGACTCGGCCTCGTCGCCCCGGCCTGGGTCGGGGCGCTGCTCGCCCTCGGCGGTCTGCTGGTGGCGGTGCTGTCGTACCGCGTCGAGGACCGCTCGGGCCGGCATCCCGAGCATCGGATGCCGGCGGCCGAGGCCGCGCAGACCGCGATCACCGGCTCCATCCCGACGCAGGGCTGACGCCGAGCCGACACGCCCCGCGCTTCCGGCCGGTGTCGAGGGTCCAGGACGCGCCGTATCGCGGGCGGGGTGTGCGGCGTTTCGTGGGCGGGCGACCGTCGACCGCGGCCCCATGACACCCTCTGCCGCGAGCCGCGGGGGCACCGGACCGGTGGATGCCGGTGCGACCGGCATCCGGGATCGTCAGGTCGCGAGGAGCCGACGCAGGTGCGTCGCGACGGCGGCGGTCTCGATCAGGAAGCCGTCGTGGCCGAAGTCGCTCGAGAGCACGACCGAGGCGTCGCCGTCGAGGGTGTTCGGGATGCCGCGGGCGATGCGGTGCTGCCCGTCGATGGGGAACAGACGGTCGCTGTCGATTCCGAGCACGAGCGTCGTGGCGGTGACGCGACCGAGGGCGTCCTCGACGCCGCCGCGATCGCGACCGACGTCGTGCGAGTTCATCGCCTCGACGAGGGTGAGGTAGCTGTTCGCGTCGAAGCGTCGGGTGAACTTGTTGCCGTGGAAGTCGAGGTACGACTCGACCGCGAAACGTCCGCCGCGGCCGAGCGGACTCACCCCCGACTGCCAGGAGCGCTGGAATCGCTGGTTGAGCTCGGTGGGGCTGCGGTAGTTCAGCAGCGCCATGCGGCGCGCGAGCGCGAGACCGCGGTGCGGGCCGTCGCCGTCGCCGGCGTCGTAGTACTCCCCGCCCGCGAAGCGCGGGTCGACGCGGACCGTGTCCAGCTGCACCGAGTTCAGCGCGATCTGGTCGGCCGTGGTGACCGGGGGTGCCGACAGGATCGCCGCGCGTTCGACGCGATCGGGGTGCCCGACGGCCCATTCGAGGGCGTGCATGCCGCCCATCGAGCCGCCGACGACGGCATGCCAGCTCTGGACCCCGAGCCGGTCGGCGAGGAGCGCCTGGGCGGCGACCTGATCGCGGATCGTGAGATACGGGAAACGCGAGGCCCACTCGTAGCCGTCGGGCGCGATGCTCGCCGGACCGGTGGAGCCCTGGCATCCGCCCAGCATGTTCGGGGCGACGACGAAGTAGCGGTCGGTGTCGATCGCCGCTCCGGGGCCCACGAGGTCGCTCCACCAACCGGCGGTGGGGTGTCCGGGACCCGCGGCTCCGCGGACGTGGCTGTCACCGGTGAGGGCGTGCAGGACGAGCACCGCGTTGTCGCGGGCCGGGGACAGCTCGCCCCACGTCTCGTAGGCGAGGCGCACGTGCGGCAGGGACTCGCCGTTCTCGGTCTCGAACATGCCGAACGAGGCGAACAGGCGGTCGCCGGCCGGGTCGCCGTCGCGCCACGCGCCCGTCGCGGGCGGACGACCGAGGAGCGAGCGGGCGTCGGCCTCCGTCACCGGGGCCGAGGGCACCGTGTCTTCGGAGATCTGCCAGTCCATGGCATCCATTCTCCCCGGTGCGGGGTGGAGCGATCGGACTGTTACGGTCGCGGACCACCTCGGTCGCCGATGTCAAGAACCCGTCGTCTCGCGGGTGGGCTCGTCATGATCGCGGCATGGCGAACTTCCTCCTCATCGCGGCCTCGAGCGACATCGGTCAGGCGACGGCGAAGCGACTGCGTGACGCGGGCCACCGCGTCCTCACCACCGCCCGGGACTCCTCGCGGATCGAGCCCGACGTCATCCTGGATGCCACGGACTTCGACGCCGTGGACCGGGTCGTCGGAGAGGCGGGTGAGCTCGACGGCATCGCCGTGTTCGCGGGCTCCATGCTCCTCAAACCCGCGCACCTCACCTCGCGCGAGCAGTACGACGAGCTCATCGCCGCCTCGCTCACCACGGCCTTCGCGGCGGTGCGCGCCGCGGGTTCGCACATGCGCGGCGGGGGAGCGGTGGTGCTGGTGTCGTCGGCGGCGGCCCTGGCCGGGCTGCCGAACCACGACGGGATCGCCGCGGCGAAGGCCGGGGTGATCGGCCTGACCCTGTCGGCCGCGGCGAGCTATGCGGCGCACGGCCTGCGCGTGAACGCCGTCGCTCCGGGACTCGTGCAGACGCGCCTGACCGAGAAGCTCACCTCGAGCGACATGTCGCGGAAGGTGTCCGAGGCGATGCACCCGCTCGGACGCCTCGGCGAGCCCGACGACGTCGCCCGCGCGGTGGAGTTCCTGCTGGCGCCGGAGAACGCGTGGATGACGGGCCAGGTGCTCGGCGTCGACGGCGGGCTCGGGAGCCTGCGCCCGCGCCAGAAGGTCTGACCGCCGGCGCCGCGCGGCGGGATGCGGCGGCCTCGCGGGCGCGGGGCCGGATGCGGCGGCCGCGCGGGCGCGGGCGCGGGGCCGCGGGGAGGGGAGGGGAACGCGCGAGGGGAGGAGGATCGGGCGCCGATCGGTCCTCCCGCCGCCGAATCTCCTCCGGTCGCGGGTCGCCCTGCAGCCGGAGCGCCGGGATGCGCGAACGCCCCGAACCCGGGCGGGGTCGGGGCGTTCGGCGTGTGCGGCGGCTCAGGCGCGCGCGGCCTCCGAGAGGCGCCGCGCGGCGGAGAGGGCCTGGTCGAGGTCGGCCTTGAGGTCGTCGATGTTCTCGAGACCCACCGACAGGCGCACGAGACCGGGGGTCACACCCGCGGTCAGCTGCTGCTCGGGCGTGAGCTGCGAGTGGGTCGTGGATGCCGGGTGGATGACGAGCGAGCGCACGTCGCCGATGTTGGCGAGGTGGCTGAACAGGCTGAGGGAGTTCACGAACTCGCGGCCTGCCTCGACGCCGCCCTTGAGCTCGAACGACAGCACCGCGCCGACGCCCTTGGGGGCGTAGTTGTTGGCGGCGGCGTACCAGGGCGAGGTCGGCAGGCCCGAGTAGTTCACGCTCGCGACATCGGGGTGCGACTCCAACCACTCCGCGATCTCCTGGGCGTTCTGCACGTGACGCTCGATCCGCAGCGACAGCGTCTCGATGCCCTGGATGAGCTGCCACGCGCTCTGCGGCGAGATCGAGGCACCGAGGTCGCGCAGCAGCTGCACGCGGGCCTTGATGATGTACGCGAGACCGTCGCCGACCGCCTGCGTGTAGACGGCGCCGTGGTACGAGGGGTCGGGCGTGGTCAGACCCGGGAAGCGGTCGGAGTGCTCCGACCACGGGAAGCGGCCACCGTCGACGATGACACCGCCGATCGTGGTGCCGTGTCCGCCGAGGAACTTCGTCGCCGAGTGCACGATGATGTCGGCGCCGTGCTCGAAGGGACGGATCAGGAACGGCGTGGCGATCGTGTTGTCGACGATGAGCGGCACCCCGGCCTCGTGCGCCACGTCGGCCACCGAGCGGATGTCGAGCACGTTGATCTTCGGGTTGCCGATGGTCTCGGCGAAGAAGAGCTTCGTGTTCGGGCGCACGGCCGCGCGCCACTCCTCGGGGTCGTCCTGATTCTCGACGAACGTCGTCTCGATGCCGAGCTTGGCGAGGGTGTACTTGAACAGGTTGTACGTTCCGCCGTAGATCGAGCTCGACGAGACGATGTGGTCGCCCGCCTGAGCGATGTTCAGCACGGCGAAGGTCTCGGCCGCCTGTCCGCTGGCCACGAGGAGGGCGCCGGTGCCGCCCTCGAGGCCCGCGACGCGCTGCTCGACGACGTCCTGCGTGGGGTTCTGGATCCGCGTGTAGATGTTGCCGAACTCGGCCAGCGCGAACAGGTTCGCGGCGTGGTCGGCGTTGTCGAAGACGTACGAGGTGGTCTGGTAGATCGGCGTGGCGCGCGCCTTGGTGACCGGGTCGGGCTGCGCGCCCGTGTGGATCTGCTTGGTCTCGAAACGCCAGTTCTCGGGTGCCGACATGGCTGCTCCTCAGGTCTGGGGGTCGGGGCGGTCGCCGCGACCTGTTGCGAGCGTAGACACCCCCTTCCGGCGCCGACAAGCGCCCGGACATGGGCCGTAACACCCGCTCCCCGCGGCTCCCGGTCGGGGAGCGCACGCCTGGAGCGGCGACCCGAGCGCCCGACCCGCGCCGGTTCACCCCGCAACGCAGCGACGTGTCGGAGGTCGCCGGTAGCGTGGATGCCATGACGCGACGCGCAGTGGTGACCGGGGCCAGTTCGGGTATCGGAGAGGCGACGGCACGACTGCTGCGCGCACGCGGGTGGGACGTCGTGGGGGTCGCCCGCCGCGCCGAGCGTCTGGCCGCCCTCGAGGCCGAGACCGGGGTCGTGGCGCACGCGGCCGACCTGACCGACGCCGACGCCGTCTCGGCGCTCGCCGCCTGGCTCGACGAGACCGGCGGCGTCGACGCCGTGGTGCACGTCGCCGGAGGGGCCCGCGGCAGCGACCGCGTCGAAGACGGCGACCCCGAGGACTGGCGCTGGATGTTCGAGGCGAACGTGCTGTCGGGGCAGCGGCTCGTGGCATCCCTTCTCCCGGCACTGCGTCGCGCGGCCGAGACGACCGGTCACGCCGACCTGTTGTTCGTCACCTCGACCGCCGCGCAGACGGCGTACCCCGGCGGCGGCGGGTACAACGCCGCGAAGGCGGGGGAGGCGATGCTCGTGCACGCTCTGCGGCAGGAGCTCAACGGCGAACCTCTCCGCGTGATCGAGATCGCCCCCGGCATGGTGCGCACCGAGGAGTTCACCCTCAACCGTCTCGGGGGCGACAAAGACGCCGCCGACAAGCTCTACGAAGGCGTCGAGGCGCCGCTCGTGGCCGCCGACGTCGCCGACGTGATCGCATACGCGCTGGAGGCACCGGGGCACGTGAACCTCGATCTCGTCACGATGCGCCCGGTCGCGCAGTCGGCGCAGCACCTGCTGGCGCGCGGACCGCTGCGCACGCGGTGACCGCGCGGGGCTGACGTGGCCGAGGCGAGCGTGCTCGACGTCGATGCGCTGCGCGCTCGACCCGGTCGGGCCGAGGTCGCGCGGTTTTGGAGGCGGTTCCGGCAGGACAACCCTCGCGCCCGTGACCCCGAGGGGCGCGGCCGGCGCATCGTGCTCACCGTCAACGTCGTGCTCCTGGCGGCCGTGGTGGGGGTGCTCTCGCTCGTCATCGCGTCCGAGATCCGTGGGGGCGGCGACGCGGTGGCGATCATGGTCGTCATCGCTCTCCTCATGCTCGCGGCGCTCGTCCTGTGCGCGTCGCTGCTGTGGCGCGCGGGCCGGCGACGAACCCCGCCGCGGGTGCACTGGGCTCTGGCGCACTTCGCGCAGGACAACGCTCTCGAGTACGCGCCCGGACCCCGGTCGGGAACGATGCGGGCGTGGTGGAGCATCACGGGGCACACCGTCTCTCGAGCGATGTCTCGCCGCACGCCCGAGGGGCGGAGGGTCGAGTGGGCGGACTACGAGATCCGCAATGCCACCTCGGCCTTCACCTACCCGCCGGTCGGCGGCTGGATCGCGATCGGCCTGCGCCGCCCCCTGCCGCACATCGTCGTGCGGGCGACCCGGCGCGGCACGCGGGCGTTCGCCGTCGCGGCGGTTCCCGACGCCGGACAGCGGCTGTCTCTCGAGGGGGATTTCGACGAGCACTTCGCGCTGTACTGCCCCGAGGGATACGAAGCCGACGCGCTGTATCTGTTCACCCCCGACGTGATGGCCCAGGCGATCGACGAAGCGGGCGGGTGGGACATCGAGATCGTCGACGATCTGCTGCTGATGGTGCACCCGCGCAACGTCGTCACGACCGACCCCGAGCGGTGGGTCCAGGTCGTCCGCACGGCGGACGCCTTCGCGTCGAAGCTGGAGCAGTGGGAGCGGTGGCGCGAGACGCAGCACCGCGAGGAGCCGTCCGGGCGAGAGGCTTCTCGCGGCGCGACCGGCGTCGCCCCGGCGGGACGACGCCTGCGCACCTCGTGGGGAGTCTTCGCGTGGGTGACGTTCGGTCTCGTCGCGGCGCTGTTCGTCGCCATGGTGGTGGTGGCTCTCCTCTGATCGGCGTGGCGCTGCGTCGAGGCCGTGCACGGCGTTCCCGCGGTGACGAGGCGCCGTGTGGGAAGGAGAAGGTCTCGGCGCCTCGGCGAGGGGGGGGCTCAGTCGAGATCGCCGCGCGCCGCCGTCGCCGAGACCTCGGCCTCGTCGGCATCCGCGAAGGCGACCTTGGGCACGAACCACAGCAACAGGGCGGCGAGGAAGCTGCCCGCGCTGCAGATGAGCCACACGGTGACGTAGCCCGCCAGGGGCGCGGCGGTGCTGATCGCCGCTCCGGCCCCGCCGGCGAGGACCGCCCCGAAGATCGCCGACGACATCGTGCCGCCGATGGTCTTGGTCGTGTTCGTCAGCGCCGAGGCGACGCCGGTCTGCCCGCGCGGGGCGGCGGCCGCGGCGGCCGCCGGGAGGGCCGCCACGAGCGCTCCCGACCCGAGGCCCGCGATGCTCAGGCAGAGCAGCACCTGCCACAGCTCCGTGTGCAACGGGAGGAACAGCGCGTAGCCGACGCCGACGAGCGCGGCCGCGCAGATCAGCGTGACCCGGGGACTCGCGCGTCGGGAGGTGACGGCGAAGAGGACGGCACCGACGATGACCGAGACCAGGTAGATGCCGATCACGTTCGAGCGGTCCGACGCGTCGAGACCGAGTCCGTATCCGAGCGATCGGTCGGTTCCGGCGTAGGTCGCGAGCGGGCCCTGCGCCCCGAGCAGGCTGATACCGACGAGGAACGCGGTGGCCTGCACGGGCCACATCTCGGGGCGGCGCAGCACACGGATGTCGACCGCGGGGTCGCTCTGGCGCAGCTCGAACATCACGAAGGCGATGCCCAGAGCGACGCCCGCAGCGAGGAGCCCCACGATCACGACCGGCCCCGGCCCCACGGGAAGACGCACGAACGACAGCGCGCCGGTGACGCACAGCAGAGCCGCGGCGAGGAGGACGAATCCGCCCACGTCGAGCCGCCGTCCGGTCTCGGAGGGCTGCGATTCGGGCACGCCCCGCCAGATCACCACGCACACCAGGGTGACGACCGTGGCGGGGATCGCGAGCGAGAGGTGCAGGTCGCCCCCGCTGGCGACGAAGATGCGCCCCGCGGCGAGAGCGCCGACGATGCCCCCCGCCTGCAGGCCCACGACCAGCAGCCCCGCGGCGCGCCGCGTCTGCGACACGCCCCGCCGCTGGCGTCGGCCGCGATCGAAGATCAGCGCGATCTCCAGCGGCAGCCACACGACGTAGAACCCCTGAAGGGCCCAGGCGAGGAGGAACGTCGTGAAGGAGTCGGCGAAGACCAGCCACCAGCTGGCCGCCGCGGTCGCCACGGCCGAGAGCAGCAGGATGCGCTTGTGGCCGAACATGTCGCCGAGCTTGGCGAGCACCGGCAGCACCAGGGCCGACAGCAGCAGCTGCGCCGCCTCGAACCAGTTCACGTCGGCGTCGCGGATGCCGAGGTGCTCGACGATGTCGGGCAGCAGAGGCACGTAGAACCCCTGGAGGATGCCGCTGGCGAGCTCGACCAGCACGAACCACCCGATGAGGCCCGCGGTCACCCCGAGCGCGGAGCCGCGCACCCGACCGACCGCGCCGGAGACGCGTGACATGGCGCGACAGTAGCACCGCGCGCGGCGGCGGTCGTTCCTTCGCGCGGGGAGGGGCAGCGGCACGGCTCGGGACATCCGGCCGCGACGGGAGCCACGGCGTCGGGGCATCGGCATCCGGAGAACGCCCTAGGGTGAGAGCAGTCGACGAGAGGAGCCCCGGGTGGGGGACGAGCGCGAGCGGTTGAGCTGGGACGACTTCGGAGCGGCGACGCGCGAGATCTCGCGCGCGATCGTGGCCGACGGCTTCGAGCCCGAGGTGGTCGTGGCGATCGCCCGCGGAGGGCTCCTGCCGGGAGGCGCCATCGCCTACGGCCTCGGCGCCAAGAACTGCGGTGCCCTGAACGTGGAGTTCTACACCGGTGTCGGCACGGTGCTCGACGCGCCCGAGGTGCTTCCGCCCGCCCTCGACCTGTCGTACCTGTCGGGGCGACGGGTGCTGCTGGTCGACGACGTCGCCGACAGCGGACGCACGCTCGACCTCGCCGTCCGGCTCCTCGGCCGGCACGGCGCCGAGGTGCGTTCCGCGGTGATCTATACCAAGCCGTCCACCATCATCCAGCCCGACTACTCGTGGAAGGACACCGACCTGTGGATCGACTTCCCGTGGTCGGCCCTCGGGTCGGTCCACGAGGAAGACGCGGCGTGACGGCGAAGACCCTCGCCGAGCTCGCGGAGGCCGGACTTATCGACGCCTCCTGGGTGGAGCCGCTCGCTCCCGTCGCGTCCGACATCGCCGCCGTCGGCGAACGACTGCGCGCGGAGGGGAAGCCGTACCTGCCCGCCGGCGACCTCGTGCTCCGGGCCTTCCGCATCCCCCTCGACGCGGTGCGCGTGCTCATCGTCGGGCAGGATCCCTACCCCACCCCGGGGCACCCGATCGGGCTGTCGTTCGCCGTCGACCCGCACGTGCGCCCCCTCCCGCGCAGCCTGGCCAACATCTACCGCGAACTCTCCGACGACCTCGGCATCGACCCCGCCCCGCACGGCGACCTCTCGGCGTGGGGCGCCCAGGGCGTCATGCTGCTGAACAGGGTGCTGACCGTGGCGCCGGGGGAGCCGGCATCCCACCGCGGCTGGGGCTGGGAGCGCGTCACCGAGCACGCCATCCGGTGTCTCGCCGCTCGGGACGCCCCCCTGGTCGCCGTGCTCTGGGGGAAGGATGCCGCCAACCTCGCGCCCCTGCTCGGTCAGACCGCGATCGTGTCCTCGGCGCACCCCTCCCCGCTCTCGGCGCGGCGCGGGTTCTTCGGTTCCCGTCCCTTCTCGCGGGTCAACGCCCTGCTCGAGACGCAAGGGGCCCCGGCTGTCGATTGGCGCCTTCCGTCCTGACGGCGGCGCCGCGGCCCGCGGACACACGCCCGAAACGGGGGCGGCCGTAGAGTGGCGACGTGCTGGAAGAGGAGTACGAGAAGAGCCGCCGCCGGCTGCCCGCGCATCTGCGCCGTGCGCCCGAGCCCGAGCAGCCCTTCTCGTTCGAGATCCGGCCCGCGACCGAGGCCGACATCCCCGACATCCGCGAGATCTACAACTACTACGTGCGCAACTCCGTCGTGACCTTCGACGAGAAGGCGTGGCCCCTGGCCAAATGGCGCGACAAGTTCGCGACCCTGCACAAGCTCGGACTGCCGTTCCTCGTCGCGCAGTCGCCGAGCGGTCAGATCCTCGGCTACGCCCTCGTCCAGCCCTGGCAGTCGAAGTCGGCGTACCGCTACACCGTCGAGAACTCGATCTACCTGGGCCAGGCGGCCGCGGGGAAGGGTCTCGGCCGCGCGCTGCTCGAGGCGCTCATCGCCGCCTGTCAGGATCTCGGCATCCGCGAGATGGTCGCCGCGATCAGCGACAAGGGCGCCGACGCGTCGATCGCCCTGCACGAGAAGCTCGGCTTCACCGAGGTGGGGCGCATGGGTCGCGTCGGGTTCAAGTTCGGACGGTGGCTCGGGGTCGTCTACCTGCAGAAGAGCATCCCGTCTAAGAAGAAGCGGCGGGGGCTGTTCGGCTGAGGCGGTGCCGGGCTGGGGCTCGGCCGGGCGGGGACCGGCGGGGCGGGGGCTGCCGTGCGGCGGGGCGGGGGCTGCGGGGTTGCGGGGGCGGGGCGTACGCGGGTGGCGCGGCGGTGCGGCGGGCTGCCGCATGTGCCGAACTCCTGAGTTTCGGTGTGCGGATGCCGTTTCTCGGGCTTGTGGGTGGCTTGGCGCCGTGTTTCCCGGAGTTCGGCACGTGGGGCGGTGGCTGACTGCGCGGGGGCGCGTGCGAGGGCGTGGTGGTGCGGTGGCGGGGCGTACGCGGGTGGCGCGGCGGTGCGGTGGCGGTGTGTAGGTGCATGGCGCGGAGGTGCGGTGGGCTGCCGCATGTGCCGAACTCCGGAGTTTCGGTGTGCGGATGCCGTTTGTCGGGCTTCTGGGTGGCTTCGCGCCGTGTTCTACCGGAGTTTGGCACGTCGGAGCGGTGCTGACTGAGCTGCGGCGCGTGCGAGGCCGCGGCGGTGCGTGCGTGCGTGGTACGGCGGGCTGCCGCATGTGCCGAACTCCGGAGTTTCGGTGTGCGGATGCCCTTTCTCGGGGTTTCGGGTGGCTTGGCGCCGCGTTTGTCCGGAGTCCCGCACGTCGGAGCGGTGCAGGCGGCGCGTGCGAGGCTGCGGCGGTGGCGGTGCGCACGTGACGCGGCGGGCTGCCGCGCGTGCCGAACTCCGGAGTTTCGGTGTGCGGATGCCGTTTCTCGGGCTTGTGGATGGCTTCGCGCCGTGTTTTTCCGGAGTTTGGCACGTCGGGGCGCGGTGGCTGACCGCGCGGCGGCGCGCGCGGGCCTGGCGGACCCGCGGCGCGGGAGAACCGGCGCCGGAGAGCCGGCGCACGCTCCGCCGCGCGGGAGAACCAGCGCGCGCGTCAGGGGCCGGCGCACGCCCGCGACGCGGGAGAACCGGCGCGCACGCTCCGCCGCGGAAGGGCGGGCGCGTGCGTCAGGGCAGCGGCGGCGTAGAGCGCGGGTCAGGGCCGCGGCGGCGCGGAGGGCGCGGAGGGCGCGGCCTCGCGCACCTCGTCGACGAGGCTGCGCCACGGGCCCTCGAGCTGACCGTCGCCCAGACGCGCCTGACGCACGGCCGTGTCGCCCCGGTGCACCTCGATGCGCCACTGGTAGCGGTCGGCACCGGGGGCGGCGGAGGGAGTCTCGTCCCACGGGCAGTTGTCGACGAGCTCTCGCCAGCGGGGGAGGCGCTCCGGTTCGGGCTCGGCCCGCCACTGCTTCGACAGGCCGGCGATGCCCCCCGAGCGCACGACGACGATCACGAAGCGCTCGTCGCTCGCGGTCTCAGGCTGCGGCATCCTCCATGACGCCGACTCCGGCCCATGCGGCGCGGACGGCGGCGACCTCCTCCGACTCCTCACCGTACTCCGCTGCCGCTGCTGCGAGGGTCGCGGCGGAGAAGGCACGGAAGTCGGCGGTGGGCGAAAGGGTGCCCGCCGTGATCGTGCGGTACCAGATGAGACCGGCGCGCTCCCAGGCGAAACCGCCCAGCGCGGTGGCGGCCAGGTAGAACGCGCGGTTGGGGATGCCGGAGTTGATGTGCACCCCGCCGTTGTCGTCCTGGGTCTCGACGTAGTCGCGCATGTGCCCGGGCTGCGGGTCTTTGCCGAGCACGTCGTCGTCGTACGCGGTTCCCGGCGCCTTCATCGAGCGCAGCGCCTCGCCCTGCACGGCGTCGGCGAAGATGCCCTCGCCGATGAGCCAGGTCGCCTGCTCGACGTTCTGTCCGCGGTGGTGCTGCTCGGCGAGCGCGCCGAAGACGTCGGAGAGCGACTCGTTCAGAGCCCCCGACTGCCCCTGGTACTCGAGGCCCCCGGCGGCCTCGGTCACGCCGTGACCCAGTTCGTGCGCGATCACGCTCAGGGAGCGCGTGAAGCCGACGAACACCTCGCCGTCGCCGTCGCCGAACACCATGCGCTCGCCGTTCCAGAACGCGTTGTCGTAGTCGTCGCCGTAGTGCACCGTCGCCAGGAGCGAGCCGCCGGCGGCGTCGATCCCGTCGCGGGTGAAGGCGTCCCAGAAGAAGTCATAGGTCGCGCCGAGGCCGTCGTAGGCTTCGTCGACCGCGGAGTCGCCGGTGGGACCGTCGTCTTCGCTGCGGACGCGCCGACCCGGCAGGTTCTCGGTGTTCGCCGCGTCGGAGACGATGCGATCGGGCGCGGGCCCGGTCTCGGCGACCAGGGTGTCGCCGTCGATCGACAGGCGCAGGCGCGTGCGCGTGGGGCGCGGCGGACGCGGCGCGGCCAGGGTCTTCCGCGCCGCGGCGGCGGCGCGGGCGAGGCGCGGGTCGTCGGTGGAGGCGAGCCGATCGAGCAGGAACGGGGGAACGATTCCGGGGGTCATGCGCCGAGGCTAGCGCCGACCCCCGACATCGCGGCATCCCTTGTGAGGAACCGGCGCGATCCCTCCGTGTCGGCGGGCGACCGGCATCCGTCACCGGAACGGGCGATGCGGCGAGATGAGGGGGTCCGAGCGGAACAGCCCGCTCTCATGACGTCCCGCTGCCGCCGCCGTCGCCGCAGCACGGCGCAGACCGCCCTCAGGCCGGCAACGTCGGAATGGATGCCAGCAACTGCCGCGTGTACGCCGCCTGGGGCTGCAGCAGCACCTTCTCGGTGGGCCCCTGCTCGACGATGCGCCCGTCCTTCATCACGACGACCTGGTCGCACACGTTCTGCACGACGCCGATGTCGTGCGAGACGAGCACGAGGGTGAGCTGCTCCTCGGTCCGCAGACGCGCGATGAGGCGCAGGATCTGCGCGCGCACGGTGACGTCGAGCGCCGACAGCGGCTCGTCGCCGACGAGGATCCGGGGTCGGTGCACGATCGCGCGGGCGAGGGCGATGCGCTGGCGTTGACCGCCGGAGAACTCGTGCGGGAAGCGCGAGGCCATGTCGGCGTCCAAGCCCACCTGCTCGAGGACCTCGCGAACCCGCGCGCGGCGGTCGCCCTCGATCCCGAGCGCCCAGAGCGGCTCGCCGACGATGCGCTCGACGCTCATGCGGGGATCGAGCGAGGCGTAGGGGTCCTGGAACACGATCCCGGTCGCCCGCCGCAGCCAGTGCAGCGACCGCGCCGAGCCGCGCGCGTCGACGGCCCGACCGTCGACCTCGACGGTTCCGGCGCTCGGCACGTCGAGACCGAGCAGCAGGCGCACCAGGGTGGACTTGCCCGACCCCGACTCGCCGATGATGCCCACCGCGCTGCCGGCCGGCACCGACAGGTCGACGTCGGCGAGACCCACGGTCTGCTCGGCCCGGCCGAAGCCGCGGCTCCGCGGGGCCGGGTAGGTGCGCGAGAGCCCGCGGGCGCGCAGGAGCGTGTCGGTCACGGTGCCTCCTCGTCGTCGACCGCGCTCTCGCGGGTGGGGAGTTCGGGATGCCACAGGGTGGCCGTCGCATCCCGCAGCAGCGCCTGCGTGACCGGCGAGGACGGCGCCTTCAGCAGGTCGGCGACGGCGCCGTGCTCGACCACCCGCCCGTGCTCGAGGACGACGGCGTGGGTGGCGACCTGCGCGAGGACCGCGAGGTCGTGCGTGATGAAGACGAGGGACATGCCGGCATCCTGGACGAGGGAGCGCAGGAGCGACAGCACCCCGGCCTGGATGGTCACGTCGAGGGCCGTGGTCGGCTCGTCGGCGATCAGGAGCCGGGGGCGGCACGCGAGCGCCATCGCGATCGCGACGCGCTGACGCTGCCCGCCGGAGAGCTGGTGCGGGTAGCGGGAGACGATCCGCTCGGGGTCGGGCAGGGCGACGCGCTCGGCCTCGACGACGGCGCGACGCAGCGCCTCGCGGCGCGAGACGCCCTCGTGGATGCGCACCGACTCGCCGATCTGCCGACCCACCGTGCGGATGGGGTTCAGAGCCGTGCGGGGCTCCTGGAAGACGATGCCGATGTCGTCGCCGCGCAAGCGCGCGAGCTCGCGGTCGGGGAGTCCGAGGATCTCGCGACCGTTCCACGAGATGCTGCCCGAGGCCCGCGCCCCCTCGGGGAGGAGGCCGAGCACCGCCAGGGCCGTCAGCGACTTCCCCGAGCCGGATTCGCCGATGAGTCCGACCCGCGCGCCATCGGGGACGTCGAACGACACGCCGTCGACGACGGTCCGACCGCCGATGTCGATGCGCAGATCCCGCACGACGAGGCTCATGCCACCACCCCCGGGACGTGCGTCCGCGCCGCGGGGCTGCGCTCGCCGAGGGTGGGGTCGGCGGCCTCGCGGAGGGCGTCGCCGAGCAGGTTCAGGCCCAGCACGGTCAGCGTGATCGCCACGCCCGGCCAGACGACGGTGAGCGGGTGCACGGCGATGTACGCCTGCAGGTCGCTGAGCAGGACGCCCCACGACGGCTGGGTCACGGGGGCGCCGAAGCCCAAGTAGGACAGCCCCGCCTCGGCGAGCACGGCCACGGCCATGCCCCAGGACAGCTGCACGATGAACACCGGCGCCACGTTGGGGAGCAGGTGCCGGGTGAGGTTCTGCCCGGCGGACAGTCCGCTCGCGCGGCCGGCGAGCACGAAGTCGCTGTGCAGCACGCGCCGCAGCTCCGGCCGCGTCACGCGCGCGACGTTCACACCGAAGCCGATGCCCACCGACCAGATCACCACGGCGAGGGAGCCGCCCCACACGGCCGAGATCATCATGGCGATGATGAGCACCGGGAACGCGATGAGGATGTCCACGAGCACCGCCACGCTCTCCCGGACCCAGCGTGCCGTGAGAGCGCCCAGGGCCGCGAGGGCGATCCCCAGGACGGATGCCACGACGCCCGCGCCGACGGCCACGATCACGGTCGTGCGCGCTCCGGCCATGAGCAGGCTCGCGATGTCGCGACCGCTGTTGTCGGTGCCGAGGACGTGCGGCCACGACGGGTCCGCCCACCGTGCGCGGGCGTCGACGGCGGCGGGGTCGAAGGGCGTCCAGACGAGCGACACCAGCGCGGTCGCGACGACGAGGACGACGATCAGGATGCCGAACCGCCCGGTCCACAGGCTCCAGAGGCGTCTCATGGTGCTCATGCGGCCTCCCTCTGCCGGGGGTCGATGAGGCGGTGGGTCAGATCGACGAGGAAGCCGACGATCAGGACGAAACCGGTGAGGGCCAGCAGCTCGCCCTGCACCTTGGGCAGGTCGCGCGAGGCGACGTCGGCGACCAGCATGCGTCCGACGCCGGGGAGGGTGAACAGCTGCTCGATGACGACCGCGCCGACGATGATCCCGGCGACCTGCAGGCCGAGCACCGTGATGACCGACAGCCCCACGTTCGGCAGACCGTGGGCGAGCAGGGCGCGCGTGCGGGTCAGACCCTTCGCGGCGGCGGTACGGACGTAGTCCTGACCGACCGCCTGCAGCGTCGCGCTGCGCACGAACCGCAGGAGCATCGCGCCCTCGACGACGCCGATGGTCAGGGCGGGCAGCACGAGGGCGCGCATCGCCGCGGCGGGGTCGTTCCAGCCCGCGCGGGGGAAGCCCTGCGGCGGCAGCCAGCCGAGCCAGACGGCGAACACCACGACGAGCATGAGGCCCGCCCACACCACCGGGACGGCCGCCAGCGCCTGTGCGACGACGCTGAGCGCGGTGCCCGCGATCCGTCGACGGCCGAGTGCCGAGAGCACCCCGAAGGGGATGCCGACGACGAGGGCGACCGTCAGGGACATCACCGCCAGCGGCACCGTCACGCGGGCCTTGTCGGCAAGCTCCGTCGCCACGGAGGTGCCGGTGATCAGCGAGGTGCCGAGGTCGCCGCGGAACACGCCGCCGATCCAGTCGACGTACTGCGCCAGCAGGGGCGCGTCGAGCCCGAGGCTCGCCCGGACGGCGGCGACCTGCTCGGGCGTCGATTGCGTCCCGGCGATGAGCTGCGCGACGTCTCCGGGGAGCACGCGCAGCGAGACGAAGATCAGCACGCTGGCCACGGCCAGGCCAACCACGAGCAGGCCCAGCCGTGTCAGCGTGTAACGGATCACTCCGCCGCGACCCTCACGCCCGCCAGCGGCAGGCGCACGTTGAGCGAGTTCTTCGGGAAGTCGCCGACGTTCGTGCCCACCGCGGTCAGGGGCGTGGACAGGAACAGCCAGTCGGCGGCATCCTCATCGCTCACGATGCGCGCCGCCTCGGCGAGCAGGTCGGACGACTGCTGCTCGTCGGTGGTGGCGAGCGCCTGCGTGTAGAGGGCCTGCACCTCGGGGTTGTCGTAGCCGAAGTAGTACGAGGGGTTGGCCCAGTTGCTGAAGTCGCGCGCCTCGACGTGGCGGACGAAGCTGAGGTCGTAGTCCTTGTTCGTGTAGACGTCCTGCAACCACGCGGTGAAGTCGACCGAGTCGACCTTGAGGGTCACGCCCACGTCGGCGAACGACGACACCAGGAAGGTGGGGATCGTCGTGGGGTAGACGTTGGGGATCGTCAGCGTGAGGTCGAGGTTCTCCGCGCCCGCCTCGGCGAGGAGCTCGCGCGCGCGATCGGGGTTGTACGAGATGCTCCCGGAGAGGTCTTCGTAGCCGGGGTCGAGCGGCGGGATGGGGCCGTAGAGGGGGCTGCCGGATCCCAGCGTCTCGATGAGGGCGTCGTGGTCGATGGCCAGACGCAGCGCCTCGCGCACGCGCTGGTCGTTGAGCGGCGCGCGCTGGTTGTTGAACGCGAGGGTGCCCTTGTCGGTGGTCAGACCGGACTCGATCGTGAAGTTGTTCGTGCCCTCGATCTGACCGCGCAGCTCGGGGTCGATCTCGAGGGCGACGTCGACATCTCCGCTGATCGCGGCGTTGACCGCAGCGCTGTTGTCGGGGATGTAGTCGAGCACGACCGACGCGACGCGTGCCTTGTCGCCCCAGTACCCGTCGTAGCGGGCGAGCGTGAGGCTCTGCCCGGTTTTCCAGGACTCGACGCGGAACGGGCCGGTGCCGTTGGCCGCGGTCTGGAGGTTCGTCGTGTCGCCGTTCTTGAAGATCAGGCCCGCGCGACCGGTGAGGGCGAACAGGAAGTCGATGTTGGGCTGTGAGAGCGTGACGACGACGGTCGAGGCGTCGGTCGAGGCGATCGACGCCACGTTCGCCAGGTCCGCGCTGTTCTGGATGGTGGCGTCGTCCTTGGCCGTCTGCAGCGACGTGACGACGTCGTCGGCCGTCAATTCCGACCCGTCGTGGAAGGTCACGCCCGAGCGGAGGGTGAAGGTGTAGGTGAGGCCATCGGAAGAGACGTTCCACGCGGTGGCCAGCGCCGGCACGATGGCGTTGTCCTGGTCGCCGTCACGGGTGACCAGGCCCTGGTAGACGTTGTCGATGAGGGCTTGCTCGAGCGCGGCGCCGCTGGTGCGGCGGATGTCGAGGTTCGACGGCTCCAGGCTGAGACGAACGGTGAGGGTCGCGTTCGGGTCGGCCTCTCCGGTGGGGCCGGCGGAGGTGGGGGAGCCGGTGCACGAGGTGAGCAGGAGGGCTCCGATCAGGAGCGCGCTCGTGGCGAGAGCGGTGCGGCGCAGCATTGCGGGGTTGTCCTTTCGCAGGCCGAGGGCATCCGGGTGCTGTGGATGCCGTGCAGGGGTGCCAACAGCCTACTTTCACCCGCATTCCCGCGACGTCGCGTGTGACGGTGCGCGACGGTGTATGACGCCGACGGCGCAGTCAGCCGTGAGCGATGATCTCGCGGAGGATCGCGGCCAGTGCCTCCGGGTCATCCTCGTGCACGTTGTGGCCGGTCGGCAGCTCGCGCACGTCGGCATCCGGGATGCGACGGAGGAACTCGTCGGCATCCGGTCCCGTGACGAAACCGCGCGTGCCCCGCACCAGCGTGATGGGCGCCTCGACGGCCGCGATGTCGTCCCAGCCGGTCTCCGACAGCACCGCCCTCACCGCATCGGGGGTCGAGGGGTCCTCCCCGGCGTTCGCGGCCGCCGCCGCGAGGTGGGCGAAGTGGTGCTTCCACTCCACCCGCCCGTCGGCCCGTACCCGGGAGTTGAGGAAGACGCCTCGCGTCGCCGCCTCCCGGGATCCGCCGAGACCGAAGGCGAGCGCCCTGTCGACGAGCTCCTCGCGCGAGCCCCAGTCGGTGGGGCCGGCGAAGAAGGCGCGGATCTGCGCGGGACCCGCGCTCGGGTCGACCCCGGGAGTGATGTCGACGACGACGAGACGCGCGACGAGGTCGGGTCGGGATGCCGCGACCGCGGCCGCGGTGAGCCCGCCCAGCGAGTGGCCCACGAGCGTCTGCGGGGCGTCGGTCCATTCATCGAGAGCGGTGATCACGTCGGGGGCGAGCACCCGGGCGACGTAGGCCGCGTCGTCGCGCCACGACGAGTCGCCGTGGCCGGGCAGGTCGAGGACGAGGGCGGGCGCCCCCAGATGCAGCAGCGTGGTGTCCCACGTGTGCGCGTTCAGCCCGGCGCCGTGCAGCAGCGTCACCACCGGGGCGGACTCGCCCCAGCGCAGCCCGCTGAGTCGACGGCCGTCGGCCAGGGTCCGCTCCACGCGGTGGACGGCGGGGAGGTCGCGGCCGAGGGCGGCGGCCTGTGCGGGCAGGAACGAGAACTCGTCGAGCGTGGGCATGCGTGCCAGCCTGTCATCGGTGGAGCGGATGCCGCCAGCGCGCCGCGCGGATCGTCGCAGGCGATCCGTCCGTGTTGCCGTGCGTCAGCCCCGGCGCCGGGGGAGCGGGCGATCCGTCGGTGTCGCTCTGCGTCGCCCCCGGCGCCGGCGGAGCGGGGCGGACATAGGCTGTCGCCATGGGTGAGGAACGGCGCGTGCATCTGTCGAAGAAGGCTCCCGAGGCGTACGAGGCGCTGCGCTCGTTCTCGACGACGGTCGGGCGCATCGCCGCGGAGGCCGGTATCGACGCGCGGCTGCGCGAGATCGTGCAGATCCACGCCTCGCAGCTCAACGGGTGCGCGTTCTGCGTGCGCGTCCACGTGGATGCCGCGGTCAAGGCCGGCCTCGACGCCGACGTCATCGCGCAGATCGCGACCTGGCGGGAGTCGGGCGTGTTCGACGAGCGCGAGCGCGCCGCCCTCGAGCTGACCGAGGCGTTCACCTTCATCCACGAGGGAGGTGTCCCCGACGAGGTGTACGACCAGGCGGGCGGCATCCTCAGCGAATCCGAGTACGTCGCCCTCAGCTGGGTGCTCGTGGCTATCAACGCCTTCAACCGCGTCGCGATCGCCGGGCGCTACCCGGTGCCGCCCCGCCCCGGTGCCCCCGCGGTCGTGGCCCCGGATGCCGCGCCCCCGGCGACGACGGCCCCGCGCGCGCCGCACTCGCATCCGGAGGGCGACGCGTGAGCGCATCGCTCGTCTCGGGCGCGGTCAACTTCCGGGATACGGGAGGGCTGCCGGCCGGCGGTCGCCGCACCCGACCGGGCGTGCTCTACCGTTCCGGCAACCTCGTCGCCGTCGACGACAGGGGCGCGCAGACCCTCCGCGACCTCGGCATCCGACGGGTCATCGACCTGCGCGACGAGTCCGAGGTCGCTCATGCGCCCAGTCGCCTCGACGACGCCGTCGAGATCCAGCACGAACCCCTCTTCCTCGGCTCGGTCGCGTCGTTCTTCACCCGCGACCTCGGTCTCGACGAGATGTACGCCGCGCTGATCGACGACTCCGCCGATCGGGTCGTGTCCGCGATCCGCGGCATCCTGGAGGCCCAGCCCGTGCTCGTGCACTGCACGGTCGGCAAGGACCGCACGGGTGTCACCGTCGCGCTCGCGCTCGCCGCGGCCGGCGTCGACCGCGAGGCGGTGATCGCCGACTACGCCCGCACCGAGGACTTCCTGCCCGCCGAGCGCAATGCGCGGGTCCTCGCGGCCATCCGTGCGATGCACCCCGACAACCGTCACGCCGAGGCCTTGGCGACCCGCTCGCCCGCCCCGGTCATGCGCGCCCTGCTGGAACGGGTCGATCGCGAGGCCGGTTCCGTCGCGGCCTACCTCGCCGCGAACGGGATGACCCCGGCCGAGATCGATCGTCTGCGTACGGTGCTGGTCGACTGAGCGGCAACCGGTCGACATCGAGATACTGAGCGGGAACTCAGGTTAGGCAACCCTTCTTCGGCGGTATAGTGGAAGGCATCATGGCCCCCTCCACCGAGCACAACGACGCCGCCTGCCGCGCGTCGCGGCACACCCGTGTCCAGCACCTCATCACCGCCGACGAGACCTCTCTCGCCGAGCTCGAGACGCTGCTGGCCACCCTGCCGATCTGCTCGACGGGGCGCGTGTTCATCGAGGTCCCCGACGCCACCTGGATCGGCTCCGTCGCCGCTCCCGCGCGCATGACCCTCACCTGGCTCGACCGTTCGCGCCGAGGCGGGGCCCCCGGTACCGGTCGCGCCTGTGCGCCGGGCCAGGCGCTCGTGCGCGCCGTGTCGGGCTGGGCCGGCGAGATGCTGTGCTGCGACGACGATGCGACGCGGATCGTGCTGCTGGGCGGCTACCTCGGCACGGCCGAGATCGTCGACGAGCTCGTGAGCCGCCACGGCGTCGACGCCCAGGCGATCCACACCCCCGAGCGCTTCGGCCTCGCCACCGCCCGCTGACCGCTCCGGGGCCGCTCAGCTGCCCCGCGGGACGTAGTTGCCCTCGATCAGCCCCGCCTCGATCTCGAAACGGTTGCGTAGCGGATCGCGGCCCGCGAGGGCGTACAGCACGGGCATGAGGAAGCCGTAGCGGCGCCACTGGCGCCGATGCACCGCCTCGTGGCCGAGCACGACGTCGGTGGGGCGGTCGTCGCCGGTGAGGAAGCACCCGCCCACGCACACGCCGCCGCGCGGAAAGGCCCATGCCGGCAGCCCCCGGAACACCCAGAGCCCGTGTCTTCTCTCGACGCGCCCCGTGCTCCACATCGAGCCCCACACCCAGCCGACCGTGCAGCCGTACCAATAGCCGACGCGGCTGACGGGGGAGTCCAGCAGGAAACGCGGGATGAAACGGTCGAGACGACGGCCGCGGGCCACGGCCCGGTCGGCGCGCTCGCGCCAGTCGACCGGCGGGCGGGGGATGGGGCTCACGCCAGAGCCCCGATCAGGCGGAGGATCGTCCCGAGATCGTCGACCGCGGCGGCCGGCGACGACGGGGAGAACTCGGTCAGGGTCGCCCCCGCCAGCGGCATCCGCTCTCGGAGGCGGCGGATGGATGCCGCGACGTCGGCGGTCCGCGCGCCGAACGGCTCGGGCAGGGCGACGCCGGTGATGTCGGCGGGATCGAGCACGTCGAGGTCGACGTGGACGAACACGCGGGACGCGCCGGTCGCCGCCACCGCGTCGGCGAGGGCGTCGGGATCGGCGAGGTCGGCGGGGAGCAGCCGACGCATGCCGTTCTCGTTCGCGAACCGGTGCTCTTCGGCCCCCATCGTGCGGGTGCCGGCCAGCACCACGCGGGAGGGAAGGATGCCGGGCGCCAGGCGCAGCAGCTCGTTCCCGTCTCCGACCAGGGCGCGCAGCACCATGCCGTGGAACGCACCGCTGACGCTGGTGTCGGGGGTGTGCAGGTCGGCGTGGGCGTCGAGCCACACGAGCGCGAGATCGTCGCCGGCGACGGCCGAGACCGCGCCGAGAGCCACACCGCAGTCCCCGCCCACCACGATCGCGGGCTCCGGGGAGGCGCGGACGGCGTCCTCGATGCTCTGTCGCATGCGCACGAGGGCGCTGAGGCGATGGATACCGGACCCCTGCGCGTCCCCGGCCTCGGCGGGCACCTCGAGCATCGTGGTCGCGGCGCGCGGCAGGTCGCCGGCGATCGCCTCGGCCCCGTCGATCAGCTGCATCGCGCGCGACGACGACGAGCCCTGCCACTGCGGGGCCACGATGAATCGGGTCATGCGATCTCCTCCGCGGAAAGACGGGAGTGCACCGCCCGGTGAAGGGGCGATGCACTCCCGGCGTCGTCAGACCTGGTCGGGGCTGGGCGCGTCGATCGCGGCGCGCTGCGGTCCACCGACCTTGAGTGCGGCGAGGCGGGCCTCGACCTCGGTCAGTTCGCCCACGTCTTCGAGCGCGTTGAACTGGGCGTCGATGCTCGAGGCGGCGAGCTCCTGCTTCCCGGCGGCGAGGGCCTCCTGGCGGCGGATCTTGTCTTCGAAACGGCCGAGCTCGCTCGTGGGGTCGAGCACGTCGATCGACTTGACGGCGTCGTGCACCCTGTTCTGAGCCTCGGCCACCTTGGCGCGAGCGGTGAGCTCGTTGCGCTTGGCCTTGAGCTGCTCGAGCTTGGTCTTCATTCCGTTGAGGCCGTCTTTGAGCTTGTCGACGACCTCGGTCTGCGCGGCGATGGTGGGGGCGGCGGCCTTGGCCTCGCCCTCGGCGGTGATCTGACGCTGGAGGGCGATCTTGGCGAGGTTGTCGAACTTGTCGGCCTCGCTCAGGTTGCCTCCGGCGCGCAGTTCGTCGCCCTTGCGGCTGGCCGCGAGGGCCTTGTTGCCCCACTCGGCCGCGGCCTGCACGTCTTCCTGGTGGTCGCGCTCGAGCAGACGCAGGTTCCCGATCGTCTCGGCGA
>CAJYJO010000055.1 GCA_913774845.1 uncultured Microbacterium sp.
GCACGGTGGTCTCGCGGGCGGAGTGCGGGTCGACGTTCGCGACGACGATCACGGTGTCGTCGCGGCCGGAGCGGACGAAGCGGCCCGGGAGGTGCTTCGAGTAGACGACGATCGCCGGGTCCTCGGCGTGGTGCACGTGCAGGTTCCGGAGCTGGCGCAGTGCCGGGTGAGCGGCACGGAACCGGTTGAGCATCGTCACGTACGGGGCGAGGCTGGCGCCCTCGGCCTCGGCCAGCGCGAAGTCGCGCGGCTTGTACTCGTACTTCTCGTTGTCGATGTTCTCCTCGGAACCGGGCCGGGCGACGTTCTCGAACAGCTCGTATCCGGCGTACACGCCGTAGGTCGGGGCGGCGGTGGCAGCGAGAGCGGCGCGGACCTTGTATCCCGGGCGCCCGCCGAACTGCAGGTACTCCGTGAGGATGTCGGGGGTGTTGACGAACAGGTTCGGCCGGAGGAAGTCATCGGTCTCGTGGGCGAGCCCCGAGAGGAACTCCTCGAGCTCCTCCTTGGTGTTGCGCCACGTGAAGTACGTGTAGCTCTGCTGGAAGCCGGCCATCGCCAGGCCCTGCAGGGGAGCGGGCCGCGTGAACGCCTCCGCGAGGAAGACGGCATCGGGTTCTTCAGCGCTGACGGTCGCGATGAGCCACTCCCAGAATTGCAGCGGCTTGGTGTGCGGGTTGTCGACGCGGAAGATCTTCACGCCCTGCGCGATCCAGTGCCGCACGACGCGCAGCACCTCCGCGCGAATGCCCTCGGGGTCGTTGTCGAAGTTGACCGGGTAGATGTCCTGGTACTTCTTCGGCGGGTTCTCCGCGAAGGCGATGGACCCGTCCGGGAGCGTCGTGAACCATTCGGGGTGCTCGGTGACCCACGGATGATCGGGGCTCGCCTGCAGCGCGAGGTCGAGGGCCACCTCGATGCCGTTGTCGCGGGCCGCGGCCACGAACGCGCGGAAGTCCTCGAGCGTGCCGAGGTCGGGGTGCACGGTGTCGTGTCCGCCGGCAGCGCCGCCGATGGCCCACGGCGAGCCGGGGTCGCCGGGCTGCGTGACGAGGGTGTTGTTCGGGCCCTTGCGGTTCGTCTCGCCGATCGGGTGGATCGGGGGGAGGTAGAGCACGTCGAAGCCCATGCCGGCGACGCCGGGGAGCCGTTCCGCGGCGGTACGGAACGTGCCACTGATGACGGAGCCGTCGTCGGCACAACGCGCGCCCTCGGAGCGGGGGAAGAACTCGTACCACGCGCCCACGCCGGCGCGTTCGCGCTCGACGAGCAGCTCGGCATCCCGTCCGACCGACACCAGGCCCATCATCGGTCGATCCGCGAACAGTGCGGCGATCTGGGGGTCCCGCACGATCGCGAGGGCGACATCGTCGTGGACGTCGGGGTCGCGCAGCGACCGGGCGGCCTCGTACAGCGTGTCTTTGTCTGTGCCGGGGCGCTTCTTCTCGCCGCGGGCCCGGTCGAAGAGCTGCGCGCCCATCTCGCGCATCAGCGCCGTGTCGACACCGGCGGCGATCTTCAGCTCGGCCGCGTGCTCCCAGGTCGCGAAGTCGTCCGCGAAGGATTCGAAACGGAACCGCCACACACCCTGCTCGAGCGGCGCGATGAGGACGGACCACCGGTCGAACCCGTCGTGGAGGGGGCTGAGACGATGCAGCGACTCGTCGCCGGAGGGCGAGAAGAGCCGCACGTTCACGCCGATGCGATCGTGACCCTCGCGGAACGCCGTGACCGTGAACGGGACCGCCTCGCCGACGTAGGCGGACGGCCGGAAGCGTCCGCCCGGGACGCTCGGGTGCGGCAGCGCCATCGGGATGCGCGGAGTGACCACGCTGCGCGATGTCGGCGTCGGCTTCACCGGACGCACGGGGATCGAGGCGGCGCTGCGCCAGGGCAGCTCGGGCGAGGAGGTCGTCGTGGTGGCCACGATCCGAACCTACCGTGGGCCGGCGCTCGCGCCCGGGCTTTCTCGCGGCCTTGACAGCGCGGGCCGATCAGTCGACGCGGAACAACCGCATCGACGTCCCGGCCAGGGGGACCACGTCGCCGGGGGCGAACGTCTCGTCGTCGTCGACGGGCGCCTCGTCGGCGCTCGACCACAGCGATACGAACGACGCTCCGGTCAATGCGGGCAGCGTGATCTCGGTGGGCTCCTCGATCCCGTGGATGACGAGCAGCACCCGATTGGGCTCCTCGTCTTCGGGGGTGGAGGTGGCGAGGTACTGCAGCGTGCGGTGCGCGGGGTCGTTCCACCGGTCGCTCGACATCGTCTCGCCGTGCTCGTCGAACCAGTCCATGACCGAGGCCGAGGGGATGGTCTCACCCGCGCGGGCGAAGCGCCTCGGACGCAGCGCCGGGTTGTCGCGCCGCGCCCGCAGCAGGCGCTGGGTGTGCGCGAGCAGATCGCGCTGCCACGGCGCCAGATCCCACGACACCCAGGTGAGCGCCGAGTCGTGGCAGTAGGCGTTGTTGTTGCCCCGCTGCGTGCGCCCCATCTCGTCGCCGGCCGTGATCATCGGCACTCCGGCCGACAGCAGGAGCGTCCCCATCAGGTTGCGCATGGCCTTGCGACGAGTGGCCAACACGCGCTCGTCGTCGGTGCGTCCCTCGGCGCCGTGGTTGAAGGAGCGGTTGGTGTCGGCCCCGTCGCGGTTCTGTTCGCCGTTGCCGAGATTGTGCTTGACGTCGTAGGAGACGAGGTCGCGCAGGGTGAAGCCGTCGTGCGCCGTGACGAAGTTGACGCTCGCCAGCGGTCCGCGGTCCTCGCTGAACGTGTTCGACGAACCGGCGAGGCGCGTCGCGAAGCCGCCGATCCCCACGGGGGCGGTGTCGGCGCGCCGCGCGTAGTCGACGTCGCTCAACCAGAAGTTGCGTACCCGATCGCGGTAACGATCGTTCCACTCGAGCCACGGAGAGCCGAAGTTGCCGGTCTGCCAGCCGCCCATGCCGACGTCCCACGGTTCGGCGATGAGCTTGCTGCCCGCCAGCGCCGGGTCTTGACGGATGGCGCTCAGCAGCGGGTGGTCGGGGGTGAAGGAATGACGCTCGTCGCGGCCGAGCGTCACCGCGAGGTCGAAACGGAAGCCGTCGACCTGCACCTCGTCGCTCCAGTACCGCAGCGAATCCAGGATCAGGCGCGCCGCGGCATCCGTCGACGTGTCGACCGCGTTCCCGCACCCGGTCTCGTCGATGTAGACGCCCTCGGCGGTCTGCCGGTAGTAACCGGTGTTGTCGATACCGCGGAAGCTGGTGCGCGGATCGCCGATGCCGCCCTCGGCGGTGTGGTTGTAGACGACGTCGAGCAGCACCTCGAGTCCCGCCTCGTGCAGGAGCTTGACCATGCCCTTGAACTCGCGCAGCACCGCCTCCGGTCCCTCCGCGCGGCTCGCAGCGGTGGCGTAGGGAGCGTGCGGCGTGAAGAAGTTGAGGGAGTTGTAGCCCCAGTAGTTCGTGAGCCCGAGCTGCAGCAGCCGCGGTTCGGTGGCGAAGGCGTGCACGGGGAGGAGCTCGACGCTGGTGACCCCGAGCGAGAGCAGGTGCTCGATCATGGCCGGGTGGGCGAGCCCGGCGTAGGTGCCGTGGAGCGCCGGCGGGATGAGGGGATGCCGCTTCGTCAGGCCCTTGACGTGCGCCTCGTAGATCACGGTGCGGTCCAGCGGCACGCGCGGCTTGGCCGACGAGCCCCAGTCGAAGGACCCGTCGACCACGACCGACCGCCAATCGCCCGTGCCGCCGCCCGAGACGAGTCCGCGGGAGTACGGCTCGACGAGCAGCGACTCCGGGTTGAAGAGATGCCCGGGGCCCTGCGGTCCGCCGACGCGGATCGCATACCGCGCGCCCGCCCGGAGCAGGGGCGTCGTCGCCTCGAAGACACCGCCGCCCACGGGGGCCATGTCGATCGTCTCGGTGGCCCAGTCGAGGTCGACGTCGTCGAAGAGGAGGAGCTGGACGGAGTCGGCGGTGCCCGACCACACGCGCAGCGTTCCACCGTCGGGACCCAGGCGCACGCCGAGGTCGTCGAGGGCGGGGTTCAGCAGTGCGGGGCGGGCGGGGAGGACCGTCTCGGGTAAGACCATGCGCCCTAGGGTAGTGAAGGCGGCTGACACCACGAGGAGGACCGGATGCGGGTGTACCTCGATCACGCGGCGACCACTCCGCTGCGTCCCGAGGCGCGCGACGCCTGGATCGCGGCGCACGAGGTCATCGGCAACCCGTCGTCGATCCACGGCGCCGGTCAGGACGCCCGGCGACTTCTCGAGGACGCCCGCGAGAACCTCGCCGAGATCCTGGGATGCCAGCCCATCGAGATCGTGTTCACCTCCGGCGGCACCGAGGCGGCGAACCTCGCCCTGAAGGGTGCGTGGTGGTCGCGCCTCGACGGCGCGGACGCCGTCGTCCTGCCCGACGGCGAGCATCACGCCACGCTCGACGTCGTCGGGTGGCTCGCCGCCGCCGAGGGAGCGGCGGTCCGCGCCGTGCCGCTCGACGGGCTGGGACGGATCGACCCGGAGCTCTTCGCCGCGGCGCTGCGCGGGGCGGCGGTCGCGACGGCTCTCGTCGCCAGCAACGAGGTGGGGACGATCCAGGATGCCGCGTCCCTGGCGCGCGCGGCATCCGAGGCCGGCGTGCCGATGCATCTCGACGCGGTGTCCGCGCTGGGCCAGATCCCCGTCGACTTCGGCGGGTGGCGCGGGCCGGACACCTCGGCGGCGGGGCTCGTGGCGATGTCGGTCTCGGCGCACAAGGTCGGCGGACCCGTGGGGGTGGGTGCGGCGGTCGTCTCCCGGCACGCGCGGCTCACCCCGCTCCTGCACGGCGGCGGTCAGCAGCGGGGGCTGCGCGCCGGCACGCAGGATGTCGCGGGAGCGGTCGCCTTCGCGGCAGCGGCACGCGCTGCCGAGGCGGAACGCGAGAACGAGAGCGTCCGCCTCACGGGTCTGCGCGATCGCCTCGTCGCGGGCATCGTCGCCGGTGTCCCCTCGGCCCGGCTCCTGGGGGATCCCTCCCACCGTCTCCCGGGCAACGCGCACGTCCTGTTCCCGGAGGCCGCCGGCGAGACGCTGCTGTTCCTGCTCGACATGGAGCAGATCGCGGTGTCGACGGGCTCCGCCTGCCAGGCCGGGGTCGCGGAGCCGTCGCACGTCGTCCTCGCCCTCGGTCTCGACGACCGGGCCGCGCGGTCGGTGCTGCGTTTCACCCTCGGATACACCTCCACACAGGCGGACGTCGATGCTCTCGTCACCCGTATCCCGGAGGCGTACCGGCGGGCCGTGGCATCCGGCGCCCGTTCAGACCGCTCTTCGTAGACTGGGACGATGCGAGTTCTGGCGGCGATGAGCGGTGGGGTCGACTCCGCGGTGGCGGCGGCCCGCGCGGTGGAGGCCGGTCACGATGTGGTCGGCGTGCATCTCGCCCTCTCGCGCGCCGGAGGTACGCTGCGCGCCGGCAGCCGCGGGTGCTGCACGATCGAGGACGCCATGGACGCGCGACGCGCAGCCGACAAGCTCGGGATGCCGTTCTACGTCTGGGACTTCTCCGAGCGATTCCGCGACGACGTCATCGACGACTTCGTCTCCGAGTACCGGGCCGGGCGCACGCCGAACCCCTGCATGCGGTGCAACGAGAAGATCAAGTTCGCGGCTCTCCTCGAGCGGGCGCTCGAGCTGGGCTTCGACGCCGTGTGCACCGGTCACTACGCCACTCTCGTCGACACGCCCGAGGGGCGCGAGCTGCACCGGGCGTCCGACAACGCCAAGGACCAGTCCTACGTGTTGGGCGTGCTCACCGCCGAACAGCTCGCGCACACCTACTTCCCGCTCGGTTCGACGCCCTCCAAGGCGCTCGTGCGTGCCGAGGCAGAGGCGCGCGGGCTGTCGGTCGCGCAGAAGCCCGACAGCCACGACATCTGCTTCATCCCCGACGGCGACACCCGCGGCTGGCTCGCCGACAAGGTCGGGGCCGAGCGTGGCGAGATCCTCGACCGCACCGGGGCCGTCGTCGGAACGCACGAGGGAGCGCACGCCTTCACGGTCGGACAGCGACGCGGCCTCCAGCTGGGCGTGCCCGCGGCCGACGGCAAACCGCGCTTCGTGCTCGAGGTGCGACCGGTCACCAACTCGGTCGTGGTCGGTCCGAAAGAGGCGCTCGCGTGCTCCGAGATCGCGGGGGAGCGCTTCACCTGGGCGGGTCGTGCCCCGTCGGCATCCTCGTTCTCCTGCGACGTGCAGATCCGCGCGCACGCCGACCCGGTGCCCGCCGCCGCGGAGCTGGTCGACGGTGTGCTCACGGTCCGCCCGGAGGAGCCGTTCGACGGCGTCGCTCCCGGCCAGACCGCGGTGCTCTACGACGGTACGCGCGTGATCGGGCAGTTCACGATCGACCGGACGGTGTCCGCGGTCCCCGTCGAGGCCTGAACCCTCTTCTCGCGCGCGTGTGATCGGGTGCGGGGCGGGAGGGGAGTCGCGCTGCGGAGGACGAAGTCGGGGCGGATTGTCCTCCCGTGCCGGGAAATCCTCCCTTGGGCACGGGTGTAGCTGAGCGCGGGGCGGGAGGGGAATCGTGCTGCGGAGGACGAAGTCGGGGCGGATTGTCCTCCCGTGCCGGGATCTCCTCCCTTGGGCGCGAGTGTTTCTGCGCGGGGCGGGCTCGGAGGACGGAGTGGGGGCCTGCGCCACGAACCGCCCTCCTCGCGCGAGTGATGCTGCGCGGGACGGGAGTGGAATTGCGCTGCGGAGGACGAAGTCGGGGCGGATTGTCCTCCCGTGCCGGGAAATCCTCCCTTGGGCGCGGGTGTAGCTGAGCGCGGGGCGGCGCTGCGGAGGGCGGGGTCGGGGCCTGCGCCATCGAGTGCCCTTCTCGCTCGAGTGTTGCTGCGCGGGACGGGAGGGGGATCGCGCTGCGGAGGACGAAGTCGGGGCGGAGTCTCCTCCCGTGCCGGGATCTCCTCCCTCGGGCTAGATGCGGCGACCCCGCGCCCTCGGTTGAGATGACGCGACCCCGCGCCCTCGGGCTAGATTGGGCGGCCCCGCGCCCGGCAAGGCCCTCCGGCGATGTCGGACCCCGTCCCTAAGCTGGAGGCGTGACCGAGCACGATCAGCTTCCCGACCTCAGCCTCGACGAGGCGCGCACCGAGGCCGACGACCTCACCCGGCGCATCATCGCCGCGCGCGACGCCTACTACGGGCGGGATGCCGAGGTCGTCGACGACGCGACGTACGACGCGTGGATGCATCGACTCGAAGAGCTGGAGCGCCTTCACCCCGAGCTGCAGGGACAGGACAGCCCCACGCAATCGGTCGGCGCGGCCGAGGCCACGGATCTCGCCACGATCGAGCATGCCGAGCGCATGCTCAGCCTCGACAACGTGTTCTCGTCCGAGGAGCTCCGCGACTGGGCCGTGAAGACGGAGGCGGCAGCGGGTCGTCCGGTGCAATGGTTGAGCGAGCTCAAGATCGACGGACTCGCCATCAGCCTCCGCTACGAGAACGGCGTGCTCACCTCGGCGGCCACGCGCGGAGACGGGCGGGTCGGCGAGATCGTCACCGAGAACGCTCTGCGCCTGTCCGACATCCCGCGAGAGCTCGAGGGCGAAGGTCACCCGGCGATCGTCGAGGTGCGCGGCGAGGTGTTCATCCCCGTCGCGGCTTTTGAGAATCTCAACGGCCTGCAGGGCGAGTTTCGAGAGCGGGCCGTGGCCGAGGCGCGAGAGCGTGCTGCCGGCCGGCGCGGCGGCCGCGTCTTCGACGAAGAGAAGGCGGAGATCGCCGCGGCCCGCCGCTTCCCGGCGTTCGCGAACCCCCGCAACGCGGCCAGCGGCGGCCTCCGCCAGCAGATCGAGAAGAAGAGCGGTCTCGAACTCGAGGCGGGACTCGCGCGTATCGACTCCCTCAAGCTGTACGTGCACGGCATCGGGGCGTGGCAGAACCCGCCGGTGGCCGCGCAGAGCGAGATCTACGATCTGCTCGCCTCGTGGGGCCTGCCCACCTCGCCCTACAGTCGTGTCGAATCCTCGATCGACGGCGTTCTCGCCTTCGTCGCCTATCACGGCGAACACCGTCACGACGTCGAGCACGAGATCGACGGCGTGGTGGTCAAAGTCGACGAACTCGAGCTGCACGACGAACTGGGCGCCACCAGCCGCGCGCCGCGGTGGGCGATCGCTTACAAGTACCCGCCGGAGCAGGTCAACACCACGCTCCTCGACATCGTCGTCTCGGTCGGCCGCACCGGTCGGGCGACGCCCTTCGCGGTCATGGAGCCCGCCAGGGTCGCGGGTAGCGTCGTGCGTCAGGCGACCCTGCACAACCAAGACGTCGTGAAGGTCAAGGGCGTACTCATCGGCGACACGGTCGTGCTGCGCAAGGCCGGAGACGTCATTCCCGAAGTCCTCGGACCCGTGGTCGAACTGCGCGACGGCACCGAACGCGCCTTCGTGATGCCCGCGGACTGCCCCGAATGCGGTACTCCTCTGCGCCCCGCGAAGGAGGGCGACATCGACCTCCGTTGCCCGAACGCCCGGTCGTGCCCCGCGCAGGTGCGCGGGCGCGTGGAGCACATCGGTTCGCGCGGGGCGCTCGACGTCGAAGCGCTCGGAGAGGTGACCGCCGCGGCGCTCACGCAGCCCGAGGTCCCCGAGACGCCACCGCTCGACACCGAGGCGGGGCTGTTCGACCTCACCGTCGAGCAGCTGGTCCCGATCGAGGTCGTCGTCCGCGACTCCGAGACGGGGGAACGCAAGGTCGATGCGGACACCGGCGAACTCGTCCGGCGCCTGCCGTTCCAGAAGCTCTCCCCGGCGTCATACCCCCCGGGCACGGAGGACCTCGACCCGGCGGAGCGCCGCCGGCGCGGCATCCGGAAGGACTATCGGGAGGTCCGCCCCTCGGAGCAGGCGACAAAGCTGATCGCCGAGCTCGACAGGGCTAAGACGAAGGATCTGTGGCGTCTGCTCGTCTCGCTCAACATCCGCCACGTCGGTCCGGTCGCCGCACGCGCCCTCGCCCAGTGGTTCGGCTCTCTCGACGCGATCCGCGCGGCCTCGCGCGAGGAACTCGCCGCCGTCGAGGGCGTGGGAGCGATCATCGCCGATGCCGTGATCGATTGGTTCGAGATCGATTGGCATCGCGAGATCGTCGAGCGGTGGCAGGCGGCCGGCGTGCGGTTCGCGATCCCCGGCCATCCCGGTCCCGGAGCGGCCGCGGCCGCGGGCGGGGTCTTGGCGGGTCTGACCGTCGTCGCCACGGGCTCGCTCGAGGGGTACACCCGCGAGGGGGCGCAGGAGGCGATCCTGGCGGCGGGCGGCAAGGCGGCGTCGAGCGTGTCGAAGAAGACCGACTTCGTCGCGGCGGGGCCGGGCGCAGGGTCGAAGCTTGCGAAAGCGGAGGAGCTCGGTCTGCGCATCTTGGATGCCGCCCAGTTCCGCATCCTGGTCGAGCAGGGTCCCGCGGCGCTCGACGAGGGCGCGTCCGCCGGCACCGACTGAGCACGGGGGAGGAGGGGTCTGTGGAGGGATCCCGGGACCGCGGCGGGCGTCCGCCTACGCTGCCGGGAACCGAGAGGAGATCCCATGAACCCCACCGATCCCGAGGTGCTCGCGTTCCTCGATCAGGATGACCGGCGCCTCACCGAGACCATCCGGGCCCACGCCGTGTCGGTCGAGTACGTCTCGTGCGGGCCGGAGCCCGAACCGTCGTCGTTCGCGTACACGATCGGCCTGTTCGGCCTGGGCCATCCGGAGCTGTTGATTTACTCGGTCACTCCGGGGACGGCAGCGGCCGTGCTGAACGAGCTCGCCGAGCGGGTGCGCGAGGGCGGTGATCTGCTCCCCGGGGAGGTCATCGCGTTCGAGGGGTGGGCGCACCGGGTGCGGGTCGAGGAGGTGCCGAACCCGGGCGACATCGTCTTCGGAGCGAACCGCTTCTATCAACGGCCGCCGGAGGCATCGGTTCCGGTCCTCCAGCTCACCTGGGACGACAAGACCGGGCATTTCCCCGACGACAGCGGGTACACCGTGCCGCCGCTCGCTCAGCCGCGGCCCGGTACCTGGCGGGCGTGAGCCCGTGGGCGGGGCTCGGCACCCGATGGCCCTTCGACCGCGACGAGGCTCATGGGCTCCACACGGCTCCGCCGGAACCGCGATGGGCGGAGGCCGGAGCCCCCGCCCATCGCGATCGCATCAGCTCTGGCAGGCGGTCCCCGCCTCGGTGAAGCTCTTCTGCAGTGCCGTCACCTGGTCGCTCAGCCCGCTCATCTTGCTCGGGTCGCTGACGACGCCATCGAGGAAGCTCACGTATTCGCTGAGCTGAGCACTCGCCTTCTGTGCCGCTGGGGCGATGTCGGCGTTGGTGATCTGCGCGAAGTCGGCCGTCACCTTGTCGGCCAGCGTCTTGAACGTCGCGACCGCCGCCTGCGGGTCCGACGTGGAGACCTCGCTGCTGGCCTTGGTCACGTCGGTGAACGAGCTGATGATGATCTGGCAGGCGTCGGCCTTCGACTGACCGGTCGTGGGCGCGGCCGCGGCCGAGGTGGTTGCGGCGGTCGCAGCCGGAGTCGCTGCGGCGCTCTCGTCCGCCGTGTCGGCCGGTGCCGTCGTGCCGCCCGAGCAGCCCGCGAGGAGCAGCAGGGCGGATGCGGCCAGGACGGCGAACGATGTACGTGTGGTGTGCATGAGATTCCCCCAATGGTCTCGACCGGAAGGTGTCCGGCACTGCTTCTCACCGTATCGACGGACGCGGGCCCCGCGTTCCGGTTCGAGCGAACGCCCCGCCGGGGTCAGTCCGTCAGGAGCGTGTCCCGAACCTGCCGGCGCAGGACCTTGCCGATGAGTGATCGCGGCAGGTCGTCGACCACGACGACCCGCTTGGGCACCTTGTAGGGAGTGAGGATCCCGCGCGCGAAGGCCCGCAACGCCTCGGCATCGAAGTCGTCCCGAGAGGCCGGGACGACGGCGGCGACGACGTCTTCGCCCGAATGCGCGCTGGGGAGACCGACGACGGCGACGTCGGCGACCGACGGATGCTGGCGCAGGACGTTCTCGACCTCGGTGGGCGCGACGTTGAACCCGCCCGTGATGATGAGCTCCTTGATCCGGTCGACGATGCGCACGAAGCCGTCGTCGTCGATGGTGACGATGTCCCCTGTGCGGAACCATCCGTCGACGAACACCGCCTCGGTCTCCTCGGGCTTGCCGTAGTAGCCCGAGAACACCTGGGGGCCCCGAACGAGGAGCTCGCCCTTCTCGACGTCGGTGGAGGGGTCGTCGGGGTCGACCACGCGGCATTCCGTGCCGGGGAGCGGCAGCCCCACCGTGCCGGCGACGCGGTTGTCGGCGACGGGGTTCGCCATCAGGACGGGGGAGCATTCGCTCAGGCCGTACCCCTCGACGAGGAACCCGCCGGTCGCCTTCTCGAAAGGCACCACGAGCGAGTGGGGCAGCGCCATCGCGCCCGAGATCGCGACGTCGGTACCGGTGAGGGCGACGCCCTTGTCCTGCGCCGCGGCGAGCAGGCGCTCGGCGATCGGCGGCACGAGCGGAAGGAACGTCGCCGGATGCTTCTTGGTCACGGCGAGCACGAGGTCGGGGTCGAACTTGGGGAACAGCACGAGACGCGCGCCCATCGACATGGCGAACGTGAGGCACAGGGTGAGCCCGTACGCGTGGAACATCGGAAGCACCGCGTAGACGACGCAGCCTTCGCCGCGGACGATCTGCGGCACCCAGGCCCGTGCCTGGGCGGCGTTGGCGAGCAGGTTGGCGTGCGTGAGCATCGCCCCCTTGGGCGCGCCCGTCGTCCCGCTGGTGTACTGGATGATCGCGAGATCCTCGGTGCGGGGACGCGGATGCGTCTCGGGCAGAGGGGCGTGACCGGTCAGGTCCTCCCACTGCACGGCATCCCGGGTCTTCGCGTGCAGAGCCGCCCGCGAGGCGCGGGCCTTGGCCACGGGCAGGCGCAGCGCGAGGCGCGTGGTCCACGGCATGGCGCGGGTGACGTCGACCGAGACGAGGGTGTCGACCCGGAGATCGGCGGGGAAGTCCTGGACGGTGGCCACGACCTTGCTCCAGACGATCGCGTGCTTCGCGCCGTGGTCCTCGAACTGCTTGCGCAGCTCGCGGGGGGTGTAGAGCGGGTTGTGCTCGACGACCACCGCGCCCAGGCGCAGGACGGCGTAGAAGGCGACGATGTGCTGCGGGCAGTTGGGCAGCACGATGGCGACCGGATCCCCGGCTTTCACCCCGCGCGCGGCGAGGGCCGCAGCGACGCGGGCGATCTGCGCCGACATCTCGGCGTAGGTCGTCTCGCGGCCGAAGAACTGCAGGGCGGGGGCGTCGGGATAGTCACGCGTGGACGCGTCGACGATGTCGACGAGCGAGCCGCTCTGGGTGTCGAGATCTTCGGGCACCCCCGCGGCATAGCTCGAGGTCCAGGGGCGCGGCGGATCGAAGCTCGTCACCCGGCCAGCCTAGGGTCCCGCGCGGGACGGGGTCGAGGCGGGCGGGGCAGTGCGCGCGAACTAGACTTGCCGGGTGTCTGAAATCACTCCTGATCTCGTGCGCCATCTCGGTGTGCTCGCCCGGATCCAGTTGAGCGACGAGGAGGTCCAGAGTCTCACCGGTCAACTGGATGCCATCGTCGACAACATCGCGAAGGTGTCCGAGGTGGCGACCCCCGAGGTCGTCGCCACGAGCCACCCGATCCCGCTCGAGAACGTCTTCCGCCCCGACGTCGTGCAGCAGCAGCTCACGCGCGAGCAGGTGCTGCAGAACGCCCCCGACCAGGCCGACGGCCGGTTCCGGGTCACCGCGATCCTGGGGGAGGAACAGTGAGCGATCTCACGCGCCTGACCGCTGCCGACCTGGCATCCGCCCTGTCGAGCAAGGAGGTGTCGAGCGTCGAGGCGACGCAGGGGCACCTCGACCGCATCGCCGCCGTCGACGGCGACGTCCACGCCTTCCTGCACGTGAGCGACCATGCCCTCGAGGTGGCGGCCGACATCGACCGTCGTCGCGCGGCCGGCGAGCAGCTCCACGAGCTCGCGGGCGTCCCGCTCGCGGTGAAGGACGTGCTCGTCACGACCGACATGCCCTCGACCAGCGGATCGAAGATCCTCGAGGGGTACATGTCGCCGTACGATGCGACGGTCGTCGCGCGCTCGCGCGCCGCGGGTCTCGTGCCGCTCGGCAAGACCAACATGGACGAGTTCGCGATGGGGTCCTCCACGGAGTTCTCGGCGTACGGCCCCACCCGTAACCCCTGGAACCTCGACCGCATCCCCGGCGGCTCGGGCGGGGGCTCGGCCGCGGCCGTCGCCGCCTTCGAAGCGCCCTTGGCCCTCGGCTCCGACACGGGCGGCTCGATCCGTCAGCCCGCTCACGTCACCGGCACGGTGGGCGTCAAGCCGACCTACGGCGGTGTGAGCCGCTACGGCGCGATCGCGTTGGCATCGAGCCTCGACCAGGTCGGTCCGGTCACCCGCACCGTCCTCGACGCGGGCCTGCTTCACGACGTCATCGGCGGGCACGACGCCAACGACTCCACCTCGCTGTCCGACGAGTGGCCGTCGTTCGCCGCCGCCGCCCGCGAGGGTGCGAGCGGTCAGGTGCTCAAGGGCCTCAAGGTCGGCGTCATCCGCGAGCTCGACGACCGCGGCTTCCAGAAGGGCGTGTCGGATTCGTTCCGTGCGTCGCTGGCGGCCATGGAAGCCCAGGGCGCCGAGATCGTCGAGATCAGCGCCCCGCATTTCGAGTACGGTGTCGCCGCCTACTACCTCATCCTCCCGGCCGAGGCCTCGAGCAACCTCGCGAAGTTCGACTCGGTGCGCTTCGGCCTTCGCGTGAACCCGCAGGGGGCCGCAACGGTCGAGAACGTCATGGCCGCCACTCGCGACGCGGGCTTCGGTCCCGAGGTCAAGCGCCGCATCATCCTGGGCACCTACGCGCTGTCCGCGGGCTACTACGACGCGTACTACGGCAGCGCCCAGAAGGTCCGCACGCTCATCCAGCAGGACTTCGATGCCGCGTTCGCGCAGGTCGACGTCATCGCGACGCCGTCGGCGCCGACCACGGCGTTCCGCCTGGGCGAGAAGATCGACGACCCGCTGCAGATGTACCTCAACGACATCACCACGATCCCGGCGAACCTCGCCGGCGTCCCGGGCATCTCGATCCCGAGCGGGCTCGCCGAAGAGGACGGCCTGCCCGTCGGCATCCAATTCCTGGCCCCCGCCCGCGAGGACGCCCGTCTCTACCGCGTCGGCGCGGCCCTCGAGGCGCTTCTCGTCGACCAGTGGGGCGGACCGCTGCTCGACAAAGCCCCTTCCCTCACCCTTCGACAGGCTCAGGGACCGAAAGCAGGAATGATCTGATGGCGAAAGATGCCCTGATGGACTTCGACGAGGCGCTCGAGATGTTCGAGCCCGTCCTCGGCTTCGAGGTGCACGTCGAGCTGAACACCGCGACCAAGATGTTCTCGTCGGCGCCCAACCCCGCCAACGAGGAGAACCACGGGGCCGAGCCGAACACGCTCGTCGCTCCGGTCGACATGGGCCTGCCGGGCGCCCTCCCGGTCGTGAACCAGGAGGCGATCCGCTCGTCGATCAGCCTGGGTCTCGCGCTCGGGTGCTCGATCGCGCCGTCGAGCCGCTTCGCGCGGAAGAACTACTTCTACCCCGACCTCGGCAAGAACTATCAGATCTCGCAGTACGACGAGCCGATCGCCTTCGAGGGCTCGGTCGAGGTCGAGCTCGAAGACGGCACGATCGTCACCGTGCCGATCGAGCGCGCGCACATGGAAGAGGATGCCGGCAAGCTCACCCACATGGGCGGGTCGACCGGTCGCATCCAGGGCGCCGAGTACTCGCTCGTCGACTACAACCGCGCGGGCGTCCCGCTCGTCGAGATCGTCACGAAGCCGATCTTCGGCGCGGAGCACTCGGCTCCCGCGTTGGCGAAGGCGTACGTCGCGACGATCCGCGACATCGTGCGCGGTCTCGGCATCTCGGAGGCCAAGCTCGAGCGCGGCAACCTCCGTTGCGACGCGAACGTCTCGCTGCGCCCCCGCGGTCAGGAGAAGCTCGGCACGCGCACCGAGACGAAGAACGTCAACTCGATGCGTTCGGTCGAGCGGGCGGTCCGCTACGAGATCCAGCGTCAGGCCGCGATCCTCGCCAAGGGCGGGACGATCACGCAAGAGACGCGGCACTGGCACGAGGACACCGGGCGCACGTCTCCCGGTCGCCCCAAGTCGGATGCTGACGACTACCGGTACTTCCCCGAGCCCGACCTGCTGCCCGTCGTGCCCGCACCCGAGCTGATCGAGGAGCTGCGCGCAGCCCTGCCCGAGCCGCCCGCCGCCCGTCGCCGCCGGCTGAAGGCCGAGTGGGGCTTCACCGACCTCGAGTTCCAGGACGTCGCCAACGGCGGCCTGCTCGACGCCGTGGCCGAGACGATCGCCGCGGGAGCCGCTCCCGCCGCGGCCCGCAAGTGGTGGACGGGCGAGATCACCCGCGTGGCCAACGCACAGGAGCGCGACGCAGAAGACCTCGTGTCTCCCGAGAACGTCGCTGCTCTGCAGAAGCTGGTCGACGCCGGAACCCTCACCGACAAGCTCGCGCGCCAGGTGCTCGAGGGCGTCATCGCCGGCGAGGGAACCCCGCAAGAGGTCGTCGATGCGCGCGGACTCGCGGTCGTCTCCGACGACGGCGCGCTCATCGCCGCCATCGACGAGGCCCTCGCCGCGCAGCCCGACGTGCTTGCGAAGATCCGCGACGGCAAGGTCCAGGCCGCCGGTGCCGTCATCGGTGCGGTCATGAAGGCGATGAAGGGCCAGGCCGACGCCGCGCGCGTGCGCGAGCTCGTGCTGGAGCGCGCCGCACAGTAAGACACCGGATGCCATGACCCCGCCGCTTCGCGCGGCGCGGGGTCGTGGCATCCGTCGTTCTTCCGCGCGGTTCGTCGGCGCGATCGCATCCTCAGTGATCCGCGCACCTTCCGCGGTTCTCTCGCGTTGCGGACTGAGGGTGTGCGGATCGTCGAGCTTCGGCCAGGGCCCCGGCCCGATGTCGGAGGTCCGAGGGAGAATGGATGCCATGGGACGAGGCGACGGAACGGGGCGCATCGTCTCGCGCCCCGACGCCGACGACAGCGGCACCGGCATCCTGCACGTCGACATGGACGCGTTCTTCGCGTCGGTGGCGGTGCTCGACGATCCGTCCCTAGCCGGGAAGCCGCTGATCATCGGCGGATCCGAGGGGCGCGGGGTCGTCTCCAGCGCCTCGTACGAGGCACGCCGCTACGGCGTGAAGTCGGCGATGCCGGTCGCGATCGCGCTCCGCCTGTGCCCGACGGCGATCGTCGTCAACCCGCCATACCACCGCTACACCGAGATGTCGCGGCAGGTCATGGCGATCTTCCACGACGTCACCCCTCTCGTGGAGCCGCTGTCGATCGACGAGGCATTCCTCGACGTCCGCGGCGCCCGCCGCTTGTGGGGGAGCCCGGGCACGATCGCGCGCGATCTGCGCGCGCGCGTCAAGGCCGAGACGGGCCTCACCTGCAGTATCGGCGTCGCCGCGACCAAACACGTCGCCAAAATGGCCTCCACGATCTCCAAACCCGACGGCCTGCTCGTCGTCGCCGCGGCCAATACCGAGGCGTTCCTGCGTCCGCGATCGGTGCGGGCGCTGTGGGGCGTAGGCCCCAAAGCCGCGGAGGCGCTCGAGTCTCGTGGCATCCGGCTCGTCTCCGACATCCTCGACACCCCGCGCCACGCGCTCGATCAGGTGCTCGGGTCGGCGATGGGGGAGCGCATCTGGCACCTCTCCCGCGGGATCGACGCGCGCGAGGTGCACACGGGCCGGTCCGAGAAGAGCGTCGGGCACGAAGAGACCTTTCATACCGACATCTCCGATACCCGCCTGCTACACGTCGAGCTGCGGCGGCTCGCCGACCGCGTCGGCGCACGCCTGCGCGGCCAGCAGTACGAGGCATCGACGATCTCGATCAAGGTGCGCTTCTCAGACTTCACGACGCTCAGTCGTTCACGCACCCTGAAAGAGCCCACGTCCGTCGGCCAGCGGATCGGCGATGCCGCGATCGAGTTGTTCGACTCCATCGACCGCCGGCAGGCCGTGCGCCTCGTCGGCGTGCGCGGAGAGAATCTCAAGCCCGCGGCGATGGCGGCGACCCTCTGGGACGACGACGCCGAGTGGCGCCGGGTCGAGGGCGCCCTCGACGGTGCTACCGCCCGCTTCGGGCGCGGCGCGGTGACGCGGGGGTCCCTCCTCGGGCCGTCACGCGGCGGGGGAGCCCTGCCGACGAACCCGCGGCCGTCGTACGACCACTGACACGGGGCCTCGGCCGACGCAACGCCCCTGGGCTCGTCCGGGCCGGCCCGCTACGGTGGGCCTATGCCCAACATCGCATTGGAACTCGGCAAGCAGGCCACCCGCTACGGCGTCACCTCGGCCTACGGCGAACAGCAGGACGTCGACGGCGTGCGCATCGTCCCCGTCGCCCTCACCTGGGCCGGCTTCGGCGGCGGCTCCGATGAGCAGGGCAACGGGGGTGGCGGCGGAGGCGGCTACACGCTCCCGCTCGGTGCCTATATCCGCCGCGGCGACGACCTGCGCTTCGACCCGAACCTGGTCGCGCTGCTCGCCGTCGGCATCCCGTTCGTGTGGGTCGCCGGTCGCGCCCTCAGCCGTGTCATCCGCGCCCTCAAGAAGTAACGCGGATCCGGTCGACGACGCCCTCACTGCGGCGGTGTCCGCGGTAGCAGCGCGTGTCGCGCGCGTCGGCGCGGCCAACCCGGTCGTGATCGTCGACGGCCGCAGCGGCGCGGGGAAGAGTTCTCTCGCTCGCCGCCTGGTCGCCGCCTGGCCGGGGCGCGGTCGCGTGCAGCTCGTCGCTCTCGACGACCTCTATCCGGGGTGGGACGGCCTCGCCGAGGGGGTCGAGTACGCGCGCGAGACCATCCTCCTGCCCCACGGGCGCGGTCTCGTCGGCGTCTGGCAGCGCTGGGATTGGGAGCTCGGACAGCGCGCGGAGGCCTACGCGGTCGACCCGTCGCTCCCGCTCGTCGTCGAGGGAGCGGGACTGCTGACCCCGGAGGCCGCGCGGCTCGCCGACGTCACCGTGTGGATCGAGGCGCCCCTGCCGTCGCGCCGCACCCGTGCGCTCGACCGCGACGGCGACACGTACCGACCGCACTGGGACCGGTGGGCGCGTCAAGAGGACGCGCACATCGAGGCCCACCACCCGGCCGCGGCCGCGAACGTCGTCGTCCGCATCCCGTGACGTCTCGTGGCGGGCTCAGCCTCGGTCGAGGGCCGTCATGAGACCGTCGAGACGGTAGCCGATCCAGTCGTAGACGCCGAAGCGCGGATCGTCGGGATGGTGGTCGTCGTCGGTCTGGATGCCGAGCCGCGTCGCCAGCACCAACCGCACGGCCGCGAGGGTCCGCATCCACGCGAGAGCCTCGGTCTCGCCGAGGGCGACCGCGATGGCGGCATCCGGGTCGCTTTCGGGATCGAGGTCGGCACCGTCATGGCCGAGTGTCCGCAGCACCGTCGCCGCGTCATCCGCGCGCCGCTGCAGCAGATCGGCCCCCGTCAGGCGACGGAACTCGCGACTCGCCTGGGCGTCGTCGGGGTAGGCGTCCGGGAGCAACCGGGTGACGGCCGGATCGGTGTCGGCGCGCGTCTCGGCGAGGAGGTCGCGAAATTGCCCCACGATCCCGGCGAGGTGGAGCGCCTCGAGTCCGCTGACCTCCATCACGACGATCCGTTCGCTCACGCGGGGTCCTTCCTCACGGTGGCCCACAGGCCGTAGTCGTGCATCGCCTGGGTGTGCGCCTCCATGACCTCTCGCGGACCGCGGGCGACGACCGCGTGACCGTCGTGGTGCACGGAGAGCATCAGGCGATGAGCGGTCGCGGCATCGAAGCCGAAGTACGAGCGGAACACGTGCGTCACGTAGCTCATCAGGTTGACCGGATCGTTCCACACCACGGTCTGCCACGACGCCGGCGGCATCGAGGAGGTGTCGCGCTCGAGGTCGGCGTCGAGGTCGGGTGTCGCGAGCCCCGCCATCATGCCCACCCCAGGTCGTGCAGCTTCTCGTCGTCGATGCCGTAGAAGTGGGCGATCTCATGCACGAGGGTGGTGTGGATCTCGTCGCGCAGCTCGTCTTCGTCGGCGCAGGCGGCCAGGTGCGGCTCCCGGTACAGGATGATGCGATCGGGGAGTTCGCCGACGCCGTAGCGGTCGCGCTCGGTCAGAGCCCAGCCGTCGTACAGGCCGAGGAGGTCGAGCGAGCCATCCTCGGGACGGTCTTCCACGACGAACACGACGTTGTCCAAACCCTCGACCATGTCGTCGGGCAGCTGGTCGAGCTCGTCGACCACCAGAGCCTCGAACGCCTCGGCATCGAGAGACAAGGCGGGGCGTGCGTCGACGTGGTCGTTCACGGCGGGCCTCCCGGGGGGTTTCGGGCCGGTGCGGAGCGCGCCGGCCCCGTCGGTCGATTCTACGGCGGGGGAGAAGCGGGCGGCGGGATACCGGCCCGTCCGATGAACGACGAAGGCCCGGAGAGCACTGCTCTGCCGGGCCTTCGTCGTCTCTTGGGGTGGCTAACGGGACTTGAACCCGCGACCCCCGCGACCACAACGCGGTGCTCTACCAACTGAGCTATAGCCACCATGTGTCTGCCGAAGAAGACAACTGAACGATTATGTCATAGGTCCGCCGAGTATGACGACACGGCCGACGCCGACACGGCCTTGGCCTCGTCGCTGGTCGGACCGGGCTGCGGCACGAAGACCGCGGCACGGTAGTAGGCGAGTTCGCGGATGGACTCGCGGATGTCGGCGAGGGCGCGGTGTCCGCCGTTCTTGGCGGGGGCCTGGAAATAGGCCCGCGGATACCACCGGCGCGACAGCTCCTTGATGCTCGAGACGTCGATGTTGCGGTAGTGCAGCCACCGGTCGACGCGCGGCATGTACTTGGCGAGGAACATACGGTCGGTGCCGATCGTGTTGCCCGCCAGCGGCGCCTTGCCCTCGATGGGCGCGAAGCGTTGGATGTACTCGAGAGCCTGGAACTCGGCATCGGCGAGGCTCACGCCGGAAGGGATCTCATCGAGAAGGCCCGACGACCGGTGCATCTCGGTGACGAACTCGCCCATGTTCGCAAGGGCGGAGTCGTCGGGCTTGATGACGATCTGGAACCCGGGGTCGAGGGGGGTGAGCTCGAAATCGGTGACGACGACCGCGATCTCGACGAGTTCGTCGACCCCCAGATCGAGGCCGGTCATCTCGCAGTCGATCCAGACGAGCCGGTCGTTCTCGGAGGCGTTTACCATCCCCACATCCTACTGAGGGGCTCCGACATCGGCTCGGTCCCCCAGACACGATTCGAACGTGTGACCGGCGGATTAGAAGGCCGCTGCTCTATCCACTGAGCTACTGGGGGTCGCCCCCAGGATATCGGTCGCCTCCCGCTGTCCGCACCAGCCCCTGGCGCGCGGCGACGAGCGAGCGTAATCTCCGGGCGAACGAGAGCAAAGGAGCACTCATGACCGACACCGCGACACGACGCCTCTGGGTCGCCTACGGCCCCAACGGGGTCGTCGGCAAGATCCAGAAGGATGCCGACGGCTACCGCGTCCACATGGCCGGCAAGGACGAGCCGCTCGGGGCCTATCCGTCCATGGAGATCGCCAAGAACGCGCTGCACGCGCACCTCAAGCCCGGCAGCGACCGACCGGAGTTCCGGGAGCACTGATTCGCGACCTCCGAGCGGGTCCGTCGCCGGTGCGGTCGGACCCGCATCGCGGGTGCTGGCGGACCCGCATCGCTCGTGCGGGCGGACTCGCACCGCGTGTGCGAGAAGTGAGGCGCCGTGAGTCCCGGACGGCCGGTTCGCCGGGTGCGCGACCTATACCCGCGCGCGATCCGGCGTGCGCTCGGGCGCCGGCTTCGTCGCGAGCAGGGGAAGAGCGAGGTGCACCAGCGGGCCGATGCCGAGTGCGAAGATCACCGTTCCCAGACCGACCGTGCCCCCGAGCAACCACCCGAGCACGAGGACCGAGCCCTCGACCGTGAGGCGGCATGCCCAGATGGGCCAGCCGAAGCGGCCGTTGAGGCCCGTCATCAGCCCGTCGCGGGGCCCTGGTCCGAAGTTCGCCCCGATGTAGAGTCCGGATGCCACCGCCACCAGCACGACGCCGGCGACGAGCATGAGCGCCTGCAGCCAGAAGACGTCGGGGTGGGGGAGCACCCCGAGGGCCAGCTGCAGGCTGGTGCCGACGAGCGCGATGTTCGCGAGCGTGCCGACGCCGGGCTTCTGCCGCAGCGGGATCCAGAGCAGGAGTACGCCGAGACCGACGATGTTCGTCACCCACCCGATGCCGATGCCGCTCACACGGGACAGTCCCTGCGCGAAGACGGTCCACGGGTCGACCCCGAGACCGGCCGCCACCGTGAAGGCGCAGCCGACGCCGTAGAGCACGAGACCGATGACGAGACGGGTGACGCGGGAGAACATGAGGGAATCCAATCACGCGATTGGCTTCTTCCCAGGATGCCAATTCGACTAGCGTGGACCCATGGACTCGCGAATTTCGGCTCGTGCGCTGGCTGCGGCCCTCGGGGGATGGCGGGGGAGCGGCCCCGCGTACGAGGCACTCGCCGACGCGGTACGTCTGCTGTGCCTCGACAACCGTCTCGCTCCCTCGACGGCGCTGCCGGCCGAGAGGGAATTGGCGGCGGCGCTGTCGCTGAGTCGGACGACCGTCGCCGCGGCCTACCGCAGTCTTCGCGACACCGGCCACATCGAGAGCCTGCGCGGCAGCGGGAGCGTCACCCTGCCCCTGCGCCGCAGCGATCCCGGGCGACTCGACGCCGGGGATGCGGCGATCGACCTGCAGCAGGCGAGCCCGGCGGCGTGGCCCGGTCTCGCTGCGGTTGTCGCGGAGGTCGCCCAAGAGGCCCCCGCCCTGCTGTCGCGCGTCGGCTACGACGTGGTGGGCGACCCCGCGCTGCGCGTCGCGATCGCCGAGCACTACGACCGTCGGGGGCTGAGAACCTCGCCCGACCAGATCCTCGTGACCTCCGGAGCGCAGAGCGCCATTCACCTGATCGCGTCGGTGCTGCTCTCCCGAGCTGACCGGGTGCTTCTGGAGACGCCCACCTACCCGCACGCGGCGGACGCGTTCCGACGGGTCGGAGCGCGACTGATCGGTGTTCCCGTCGACCCGGCGGCCGGGTGGGACCTCGAGCGCGCCGAGCAGAGCTTCGCGCGTGCACTGCCCACGCTCGCGTACCTCATGCCCGACTTCCAGAACCCCACGGGCCGCACGATGAGCGCCACCGAGACCTCGGTGTTCGTCGCCGCCGCGCGCGCCGCCGGCGCCGTCCTGGTGCTCGACGAGACGACGGCCCAGCTCGGAATCGATCGCGAGCAGGGCCCCGCCCCGTTTCCCGATGACGAGCGGATCCTCCGACTCGGTTCGCTCGGCAAGACCGTGTGGGGAGGCCTGCGGGTGGGGTGGGTGCGCGCCGCTCCCGACATCGTGCGGCGACTCGCCGCCGAGCGCCCGGTGCACGACCTGGGCACGCCCGAGATCGAGCAGGCGATCGCGCGGCGTCTGCTTCCGCGTCTCGACGAGATCGCTCGGCAGCGCGGTGACCTGCTGCGGGCCGGGCGCGACAGTGTCGTCGCCGCCCTGCGGCACCGCCTCCCCGAATGGGAGATCCCGAACGTGGCGGGCGGCGTGTCGCTGTGGGTCGGGATCGGTGAGGCGCTCAGCACGCCTCTGGTCATGAATGCGCGGTCGCGCGGACTGGCGCTGTCGGCGGGCTCTCGGTTCGCAGTCGAGGGCGGTCACGATCGGCGCCTCCGGGTGCCGTTCACCGCACCGCCCGCGACCTTGGAGCGGGCCGTCGACATCTTGCGGGCGAGCTGGGACGAGGTGCGCGGCGGCGGCGCCGTCGTCGCGCGCGAGGACTTCTCCACGGTCGTCTGACCGGATGCCGACACCCCCGTCACCTCACCGCGCGTACCGCAGGCACTCGACGGCGTCGGACGACGACCAGAACTCCCCGAGACGGCGGAAGCTCCCGGAGGCGGCGTGGAAGCGTTCGGCCGCATAACGCCATCCGCCCTCCGCGGCGACGGCTCGGATATGGCCGACCACGATGCCCCGCGGATCGGCGATGCGCCACAGACCCGCGGCGACGTGCGTCGCCGCTCCCCAACCGGCCGAGCGCGGGGCCGGAGCGAGATCGTTCCACAGTGCGGTGCTCATGCCGTCACGGTACGACCGACCTCCGACATCGCCGTCCTAGGTGGATGCCGAGGGTTCCTCCCCATCCGCACCCAGCGTCCCCGTGTCCACAGATCGGCCTTGCGACACTGCGGCGCGGTCGACGACCCGGTCATCCTGAGCGTGCCTCCGGCATCCGTCGGGCACACGGATGCCGGAGCACGAACCCATCGAGAGGACACATCATGAGCGACCACATCACCCTCGTCGGCAACATCGTCGGAGACCTCGAGCAGCGCTCCACGCGCGGCGGCGACTCCATCGCGGCCTTCCGTCTGGCCGTCGGCGAACGCCGCTTCGACCGCGAACGCGGCGAGTGGGTCGACGGGCACACGAACTACTACTCCATCTCGGTCTTCGGCGAGCTCGGGGCCAACGCCCTGCGATCGCTGCGCAAGGGGGAGCGCATCGTGCTGAGCGGGCGTCTCCGGCTGCGGGAGTGGGAGACCGAAACGAAACGCGGCGTGAGCGCCGACGTCGTCGCCGAGGCTCTCGGGCACGATCTGCGATGGGGGCGGTCCCAGTTCGAGCGCACTCCGAAGCCGGGTGCGGCTGCGGCCGCCCCGGCGACGGCGGAGTCGAACGACGACGAGGCCTGGTCGGTCCCGGGTCAGGAGACGCAGGCGGAGGGCGTCCCCGTCACCGCGGGCGCGACGAGCGCGGTCGGGTCCGGTGGCGAGGGTGGCGAGACGCCGTTCTGATCGGCGGCGTTTGGGAAGAGGGCGGCCGCACGGGAGGGCGGGAGCGGATCCGTAGACTCGGTGGCGTGTCCCGTCTTCTCGGTCGTCCCCTCGCCGCTCTGACCGTCGTGGCCGCGCTGGCTCTCGCGGGCTGCACCGCGCAGGCCCCCGACCCGGCTCCCACGATCACCGAGGGAGCGCCCACCGCGGCGGCGTCCGACTCAGCGTCTCCCGCGGCCGCGTCGGCGACGCCGTCCGCGGCCGCGCTGGTCCCCGGCGGGACGGCCCAGGAGAATCTGCCGTTCTTCACCCAGATCGTCGCCGGTGTGTGGGCCGGCCCCGACCAGTCGACCGGGCGCGCCTACATCGACGCGTTGTCGGCGGGCGGCTTCGATCGGGGCGCCATGCAGGTGACGGCCGACCAGTCGACGATCGGCAATGCGGCGGAGAGCATCGCCTTCTCGGTCCGCATCGGCGAGGAGTGCCTCGTCGGTCAGGTCGGCCCCTCCATCGGTCAGCCCGTCACCGCGGTGATGCCCGGGCTGGCCGCGGGCGGATGCCTCATCGGTCAGACGGTCGGCATCGACTGATCCCCGACGCCGCGCCCCTAGACTGGACGGGTTATGGCGGAATACATCTACTCCATGGTCCGCGCCCGCAAGGCTGTGGGCGACAAGCTGATCCTCGACGACGTCACGATGTCGTTCCTCCCCGGTGCCAAGATCGGCATGGTGGGACCGAACGGTGCCGGTAAGTCCACGATCCTGAAGATCATGGCGGGGCTCGACAACCCCTCCAACGGCGAGGCGCGGCTCAGCCCCGGCTTCACCGTGGGCATCCTCATGCAGGAGCCCGAGCTCGACGACAGCAAGACCGTGCTGGAGAACATCCAGGACGGCGTCGCGATCAAGCCGAAGCTCGACCGCTTCAACGAGATCTCGGCCCTCATGGCCGACCCCGACGCCGACTTCGACGCGCTGCTGGCCGAGATGGGCACCCTGCAGGAGGAGATCGACGCCGCCGACGGCTGGGACCTCGACTCCCAGCTCGAGCAGGCGATGGACGCCCTTCGCACGCCGCCGGCCGACGCCTCCGTCGTCCCGTTGTCGGGTGGTGAGCGTCGCCGCGTCGCCCTCGCCAAGCTCCTGCTGCAGAAGCCCGACCTCCTGCTGCTCGACGAGCCCACCAACCACCTCGACGCCGAGAGCGTGCTGTGGCTCGAGCAGCATCTCAAGGCCTACAAGGGCGCGGTCATCGCCATCACCCACGACCGGTACTTCCTCGACAACGTCGCGGAGTGGATCGCCGAGGTCGACCGCGGGCACCTGTACCCCTACGAGGGCAACTACTCCACCTACCTCGAGAAGAAGGGGCAGCGTCTCGACGTCCAGGGCAAGAAGGACGCCAAGCTCGCCAAGCGCCTGAAGGAAGAGCTCGAATGGGTCCGCTCCAACGCGAAGGGCCGCCAGGTGAAGTCCAAGGCGCGCCTCGCCCGCTACGAGGAGATGGCGGCCGAGGCCGAGCGCACGCGCAAGTTGGACTTCGACGAGATCCAGATCCCCGCGGGTCCGCGTCTGGGCAGCATCGTGATCGACGCGAAGAAGCTGGAGAAGAGCTTCGGCGACCGGTCGCTCATCAGCAACCTGAGCTTCAACCTGCCGCCCAACGGCATCGTCGGCGTCATCGGACCCAACGGTGTCGGAAAGACCACGCTGTTCAAGACGATCGTCGGTCTCGAGCCCCTCGACGGCGGCACGCTGAAGATCGGTGAGACGGTCAAGATCAGCTACGTCGACCAGTCGCGGGCCAACATCGACCCCGAGAAGACGCTGTGGGAGGTCGTTTCCGACGGGCTCGACATCATCACGGTCGGCAAGACAGAGATCCCCTCACGCGCCTACGTGTCGAAGTTCGGCTTCAAGGGACCCGACCAGCAGAAGAAGGCCGGTGTCCTCTCCGGCGGTGAGCGCAACCGTCTCAACCTCGCGCTCACGCTGAAGGAGGGCGGCAACCTGCTGCTCCTCGACGAGCCCACCAACGACCTCGATGTCGAGACGCTCAGCTCGCTCGAGAACGCCCTCCTGGAGTTCCCCGGCTGCGCCGTCGTCATCACGCACGACCGGTGGTTCCTCGACCGCATCGCCACGCACATCCTCGCCTACGAGGGCACCGAGGAGAACCCCGACCAGTGGCACTGGTTCGAGGGCAACTTCGAGGCCTACGAGGCGAACAAGATCGAGCGCCTCGGTGCCGACGCGGCCAACCCGTCGCGTTCGACCTACCGCAAGCTCACGCGTGACTGACGACGTCACCGGCGACTCGGGTCCGGCGTCCGCCGGGCCCGAGCGCCTGCACGTGCCCATCCACCTGCGGTGGGGCGACCTCGACGCGCTGGGGCACGTCAACAACACCTCGATGCTGAAGCTCCTCGAAGAAGCGCGCCTGCGCGCCTTCTGGCGCAGCGACGACGAGGGCGAGGCCCTGCCGACCGCGGTGTTCGACATGAGCGTGCTCGAGAGCGGCGGAGAGCGCGCCACGCTCATCGCCCGGCAGGAGATCGAATACCTCCGTCCGGTCCCGTACAGCCAGCGTCCCCTCGACGTGCGCATGTGGATCGGCGCGATGGGCGGCTCCAGCGCCGACATCTGCTTCGAGGTCTACAGCCCCCGGGGCGACGCCGAACCCGTGCTCTATGCCCGCGCGACCGCGGTCACCGTCCTCGTCGACACCGCGAGTGGTCGCCCCATCCGCTGGAGCGAAGCCGAGCGTGCCGCGTGGGCGCCGTACGTCGGCGACCCGATCGAGTACCGCCGCCGCTCCACCCGCGGCTGACGTCCGTCGCACACGCGCGCCGCGCGAACGAGGCGTCGCGTCCCGCTGCGACCATCCCTTCGCCCGCACGAGCAACGCGCGACGGGTGACGCGAGGCGAGACGCTCTCATCTCGTCGCCGCAGCGCCCGGAGCGGCCGGAGCCACGGCATCCGGAGTCAATCGCGGGGGACGCGCACCATGACCTCCTGCGCGACGCTGGCCACCAGCACGCCCTCGCGCGTGTAGATGCGCCCCGTCGCGAGGCCGCGGCCGCCGCGGGCGTTGGGCGACTCCTGCACGTAGAGGAGCCAATCGTCGACGCGTCCCGGACGATGCCACCACATCGCGTGATCGAGGCTCGCGACCTTCAGCCCGGGCGCGTTCCAGGCGACGCCGTGGGCGCGCATGATCGATTCCTGGATCGTCAGGTCGCTGAGGTACGCGAGCGCGGCACGGTGCACGGCGGGGTCGTCCGAAATGGGGCGGCGCAGCTTCATCCACACGGCCTGACGCGGCACGTGCGGGCCCTCGACCGAGGCGTACAGCGGCGAACCCACGTGCCGGACGTCGACCGGGCTCTCGGAGAAGATCCGCCGGCTGATCGGGTGCAGTGCCTCGACGTCGAGCGTCGGGGCGTCTTCCGGCTGGGGGATGCCCTCGGGCATGGGCTCGAAGTGCTCGAGTCCCGGGTCTTCGTCCTGGAACGACGCGATCATCGAGAAGATCGGCACACCCGCCTGGAACGCCTGGGTCCGCCGGGTCGAGAACGAACGACCGTCGTGGATGCGATCGACCGAGAAGGTGATGCCGTCGGTCGGATCACCGGGCCGCAGGAAGTAGCCGTGCATCGAGTGCACCGAGCGCTCGGGCGGGAGGGTGCGCGAGGCGGCCATGATGGTCTGTGCGAGAACCTGTCCGCCGTAGACCCGACCCGTGGGCATGGCCTGCGACACCCCGGTGAAGATGTCCTCGGTCGTGCGCGCTCCGGCGTCGCGGAGATCGAGCACGGCGAGCAGGGACGCCACCGGATCGCTGGCCTCGGTCACGCTGTCTCCCGTTCCGGCGCGACGAGCCCGCACCGCTTGGTAGTTTAGGGCGGGTGTCCGCGCGCCTGTTGTTCCCCGACCCGCAGGCGGCAGCCGACCTGCTCACCTTCGCCTCCCGCACCATCCGTCTCGGTGACGGAACGGTCCGGCTGCGCGCCGAAAGCGGGGTGCTCGTCGCCACCGCCGCCCCCCTCGCTCCGCGGGGCCTGATGGACACCACCCCGACCGTTCTCGGGCTGCGGGTGTCGGCGATCGACCCCGAACTCGAGTGCGACCTCGTCGTCGAGGCGGTATCCCTCCTTCCGGCACCCGACGATGCGAGCGCGGTCCTCCTTCCCGACACGGCGACGTCGCCGGCGTGGGCCGGGATCTCGCCGCCCCGCGGCGGGTGGGAGCAGGTGGATGCCGTCGACGCCGCCGTCCTGGCCGCACGGGCGCAGTACGGGGTCGCCGCCGTCGCCGACGCTCTGCCGGCCGACGCCGGGGAGGACGTCGTGCGGGTGATCCGCGCGTCGGTGTGGGGGCAGCCCGACGACGCCCTCGGCGGACTTCCCCTGGGCACGGCGTTCGCGGCGTTCGCGCTCGGCTTCATCGCCGGGTCGGAACAAGCCGCGGTGCGCCGCAGCGGCTCCTGGACGCGGGTGAGCCTCGCGCGCGGGCACGTCCTCGTCCGCGGTCCGGTGCGGTCGGGGCTGACGCCCGTCCGGGCGACCGGCTCGTAGTACAGCGCGCGCACAGGCGGCCTCCGTACGCTGAAGGACGCAAGGGGAGTACTCCCGAGCGTCGGATCCGTCATCACGAGCCCACCGTTGGGCTCCGGGCCCGGCGGCCCTGCGGGGCGGAGGAGACCTTGACGTCGCGGCAGCGTGCCGCCCGTCGAGAGGTACCCCCATGGTCTCGTTCTCCCGTCTGTTCGATCTCGCCTCCAAGGCCGTCGACAAGGCGACGTCGTCTTCCTCGTCGTCCGCTCGTCCCGCGCAGAGCGGCGGACGCGATTGGCGTGACATGGTCCGCGGGGCCGCGGACGCGGTGACCGGCGATCGCCGAGCCGCGGGCGCTGCCGCCGGTGGATCGAGGGCGCCGGCGCACGGCCGGAGCTATGCCCCGCCCGCCACGCGGACCCACGGCGCCTCGCTCTCCGCCGACGACCGCGCCGCGATCGCGCGCTACGACTATCTGCTCCGCACCGCCGACTCCGACCGGGTCGAGCAGATGCACCGCGAGGCCTTCGGCCGGCTCACCCCGCAGCAGCGCGCTCACGTCCGTGCGCGCATGGACGCCGACTTCGCCCCGCACGAGCGGCCGCGCTCCGACGCCCCCGAAGACCTGGCGCGCACCGCGGCTCGTGCGGAGGCCGCGCGGCCGGGCCGCATGTCGCGGCTGCTCGCCGGGGCGGGCGCGGCCGGGCTCGTGGGCGCCGGGGCGATCGGCGCGGGCGGCCTGCTCGCGGCGGTCGCCGGCGGTGCGGTCCTCAGCTCGGTCGCCGAGCCCCTGCTCGAGCAGGCGGGTCAGCTCGGGGTCGATTTCACCGGACTCGCCGAGGGCGTCGACCTCGAGGCCATGGCATCCGGGATCGACCTGCCCAGCCTCGCCGAGGGCGCGGGGCTGGGAGCCGTCGGGGACTGGGCGGGCGGAGCGGAGGACGCCGTCTCGGGTGTGGGCGAGCAGGTCAGCGGCTTCGGCGACAGCCTGTCGAACTTCGGCATCCCGGGATTCGGCGACGTCCTCGGACGCTGACGGGCGACGACGCGGCGTCAGTCGGCGGAGCGGACGGGCAGCCCCGGGTCGGGGCGCCCGTCCTGCCGCGGGCCGATGCCGCGCGGCTCGAAGGTGTTGACCATGGCGTAGGCGGCGCGCTCGAGGTAATCCCACAGGGGGGCTTCGAAGACGGGCGGCAGGGCGATCTCGTCGACCGCGGCCCGCATGTGCGCGAGCCAGCGGTCACGCGCGTCGGGATCGACGTGGAACGGCATGTGCCGCATCCGCAGGCGAGGGTGGCCGCGGGTCTCGCCGTAGGTCGTCGGGCCGCCCCAGTACTGTGCGAGGAACAGCGTCAGGCGCTCGGCCGCGGGTCCGAGGTCGTCCTCGGGATACATCGGCTTGAGCACCTCGTCGCCGGCGACGCCGCGATAGAAGGCGTCGACGAGTCGGCGGAAGGTGTCCATGCCGCCGACCTGGTCGTAGTACGTCACCGGCTCGCTCACGAGCGGCCCTCCTCGTCGGCGCGGACCGCGGGAGGGGTCGGCTTGGGGGTGTCGGCGCCGGGGAGGTCGACCGTCGTGGTCGGGGCGGCATCGCGGACGGTCGCCTTCTTCGTTTTCTCGGGCGGGGTGAGGCTGCCGTCGGTCTCGCTGGCGACCTTCTTGGCGCGCCGACGCGGCTTCCACACGGGTCGGTCGGTCGCCGACGCGACGGGCGTCTCCTTCGTCTTCGGCGGGTGCGCCCCGCGAACACTTTGGGCGCCCTCCGCGCCGGTGAGCACGATGGAGTTCAGCTGGGGGAGCGCGATGCCCATCGCGTCGATGGCCCGCTTCAGACGCGCGCGCAGTTCGCGAGCGACGTCGTCCTTGGCGCTGGAGCGCGTCTTCAGCACCAGACGGATGACGAGGGCGTCGCCGCTGATCGATTCCAGGCCCCAGATCTCGGGCTGCTCGATGATGCGCGAGCGCCACTTGGGTTCCTTCCACATCGTCTTCGCCGCCGAGAGCATGGCCTTCTCGACGTCGTCGATGTCGGCATCCACCGGTACCGCGAGGTCGATGATGACGCGCGACCAGCCCTGGGACATGTTGCCGATGCGGGTGATCTCGCCGTTGCGCACGTACCAGAGCGTGCCGTTGACGTCGCGCACGTGCGTGATGCGGACGCTGACGAACTCCACGATTCCCGTCGCCAGGCCGAGGTCGACGACGTCGCCGATGCCGATCTGGTCTTCGGCGACGATGAAGATGCCGTTCAGGACGTCTTTGACGATGTTCTGGGCGCCGAAGCCGAGGCCGGCGCCGATGGCCGCCGTCAGCAGCGTCAGCGAGGCCAGGGCATCCGGCGCGACGATCGTGGCGATCCACACGAGCGCCACGATCACGAGGATGACGTTGACGATGTTCTGCAGGATCGTGCCCAGGGTGCGGGTGCGTTGCACGAGACGCACGGCGCTGAGGGGCGAGCGGTCGAGCGCCTGGGTGTCGTCGACGCGCGCCTTGCTCTTGGCGCCGTTGACGATCCGGTCGACGACGCGGCGGATGATGGCGCGCAGGATCCACGCCGCCACGGCGACGCCGACGATGATCCCGAGGATCTGCAGCATCGTGCCGCCGAAGCTCAGCAGCTGGCTGCCGATCCAGGTCCAGGTGTCGGCGCGCGCGAGATCGGCGGGCGAGGTGATGGTGGGTGACGGGGACGGGCTCGGTACGGAGGTGTCGGCGAGAACGAACATCGTGATCCAGCCTAACGACGGAAGCCTCGGCGCCGGCTGGGCGTCGAGGCTTCCGCGGTGCGGGAAGAGGGGTCAGGCGTCGCGCGAGCGCAGGGCGACGTAACCGAGCACGAGGGGCGCGGCGACCCAGGCGGCGAGGGAGATCGCTCCCTGAACCAGCTGCTCACCACCGGGGCTCATCAGCTGGGACGCGGCGCTGGAGGGCAGGTATTCTCCGGCGTCGACGATCCACTGCCAGTCGGGACCCGCGAAGGTGAACAGGCCGAGCACGATCGGGAGCACGAAGAGCACGCCCACGGTCGTGGCGATCGCTCCGGCGCCGCTGCGCAGGAGGAAGCCGAACCCGAGGCCCATGAGCGTGAACGCCGCCATCGCGGTCGCTCCGAGCACGAGCGGGACGAGGGACTGCTCCGGCTGCGACCAGTCGAGTCCGGCGGAGAGCATCGGCGTGGTGACGACGCTTGCGACGGCGTAGATGACGACGGTCGTCGCGGCCATCACCGCGGCGACGACGAGGGCCTTTGCCAGCATCACCGCGCCGCGGCGGGGCTCGGCCGTGAGCGTCGAGCGGATCATGCCCGTCGAGTATTCGCCGGTGACGACGATCGCCCCCAGGATGCCGGCGACCAGCATCGTGAACTGCGTCGGCGCGAGCAGCACGGTGGCGGCGGGGAATCCGCCATCCATGCCGCTGGAGGCGGCGGCGATGAGGAAGGAGATCCCCACCGACAACGCGGCGGTCACGCCGAGCGACCACCACGTGGACCGCAGGGACAGGATCTTGATGGCCTCGCTGCGCAGCAGGCGCGGGAAGGTGACGCGCAGCGGGCGGGTGTGCGTGGCGCGGCGGGGCGCCGTGGCGACGGCGGTCATGCGATCTCCTTGGTCTTGTACTCGACCGAGGTCTCGGTCAGGGCGAGGTAGGCGTCCTCGAGGGATCCCGCGCGCGGGGTCAGCTCGTAGACCGGGATGCCGTGATGGGCGGCGACGTCACCGATGGTCTGGGCCGTGACACCGGTGATCTGGGCGGCCCCGGGCTCGAGGGGCGTGATGGTGGCATCCGGGATCTGCAGGGCGGACACGAGTGCGTCGAGGCGCGGGGAGCGGACGACCAGGGTCGTCGTGGTCCAGGACCCGACGAGGTCTGTCAGCGGCGCGTCGGCCAGCACCCGTCCGCGGCCGAGCACGATCACGTGGTCGGCGGTCTGGGCCATCTCGCTCATGAGGTGGCTCGACAGCAGCACCGTGCGCCCCTCGGCAGCCAGATGGCGCACGAACTCGCGCACCCAACGGACGCCCTCCGGGTCGAGGCCGTTGACCGGCTCGTCGAGGATGAGGGTGTGCGGGTCGCCCAGCAGGGCCGCGGCGATGCCGAGGCGCTGGCCCATCCCGAGGGAGAAGCCTCCGGCCCGCTTGCCGGCCACGGCCCCGATGCCGGTGAGCTCGATGACTTCGTCGACGCGTGCTCGGCCGATGCCGTGCGTGGCGGCGAGGGCGAGCAGGTGGTTGCGCGCGGATCGGCCGGTGTGCACCGCCTTGGCGTCGAGCAGCACGCCCACCTCGGTGAGGGGCGAGCGCAGGGAGCGGTAGTCCTGCCCGCCCACGGTGACGCTGCCCGACGACGGCCGGTCGAGCCCGACGATCATGCGCATCGTCGTGGACTTGCCGGCTCCGTTGGGACCGAGGAAGCCCGTGACCCGACCCGGCGCGACGGTGAACGAGACGCCGTCGACCGCGGTCTTCGGGCCGTAACGTTTGGTGAGGTTCTCTGCGACGATCATGCTTCCACGCTAGGAAGCGGGGCGGTGCCGGGTCGTCCGCCGCGGGGATGACTCTCGTCGACCGGAGGATGATCCCGAACGACGGATGCCCCCTCCCGGAGGGGGAGAGGGCATCCGATCAGCGGGCGCTCACTGCCCGTCGCGCTCCTGCACGGCGAGGGCGCGCTCGACACCGGCGAGGTTCTCGCCGACCAGTCGACGCAGAGCCGGAGCCGCGTCGGAGTGCTGCGCGAGCCACGAGCGGGTCGCGTCGCGCAGCTCGCGGTTCGCCAGCGCGGCGGGGTAGAGACCCACGATGAGGTAGTTCGCGATCTGGTAGCTGCGCGACTCCCAAATGGGCAGCAGCATCGCGAAGTACGGCTCGACGAAGTCGGCCAGCACCTCGACCGTGGCCGGGTTGGTGAAGCCGGCCGCCGTCGAGCGGACGATCGTGTTCGGGGCGTCGGTGCGCTCGATGAGCGAGTCCCACGCCTCCTGCTTCGCCTCGTGTGAGGGCAGCGACGCCTTCGCCATGGCGGCGAACTCGCCGCCCTTGGCCGTGTTGTCGGCGGCGCGTGCCTCATCGATGTCGGCGGGGGTGACCGCGCCCGCGGCGGCGAGCGAGACCAGCAGCTGCCACGACAGGTCGGTGTCGATCTCGAGGCCCGGGAGCGTCGTCTCGCCGTCGCGCAGCGCGCGCACCGTCTCGGCGTGGGCCGGGGTGGATGCCGCCGACGCGAACGCCGTGACGAACTGCAGCTGGCTGTCGCTTCCGGCCTCCGCCGCCTGGGCGAGCTCCCACAGACCGTCGGCGACGCGCTCGCGCGCGGCATCCCGGGTCGCCGGGGCGACGTAGGAGTTGGCGGCCAGCTGAAGCTGGGCGAGGGTCGTGCGCACCGTCGTGGACTCGGTCTCGGAGCCGATGTTGCGCAGCACGAGGTCGAGGTAGTCGGTCGCCGAGGCCTCGGCATCCCGGGTCTGATCCCAGGCCGCACCCCAGACGAGCGAGCGGGCGAGCGGGTCGGAGATGTCCTTGAGGTGCGCGATCGCGGTGGCCAGCGAGCGCTCGTCGAGGCGGATCTTGGCGTAGGCGAGGTCGTCGTCGTTGAGCAGAACCAGGTCGGGGCGACGGATGCCGCGCAGCTCGGCGACCTCGGTGCGGTCGCCGTCGACGTCGAGCTCGACGTGGTGCACGCGCTCGAGGGCTCCGGCGTCGTTCAGCGAGTAGAAGCCGATGCCGAGGCGGTGCGGGCGGATCGTGGGGTAGTCGGCCGGTGCCGTCTGCACGATCGCGAAACGCGAGATGGTGCCGTCGGCACCCTCTTCGATGAGCGGCGTGAGCGTGTTGACGCCCGCCGTCTCGAGCCACTTCTTGGCCCAGTCGCCCAGGTCGCGTCCGCTCGTGGTCTCGAGCTCGGTGAGCAGGTCGCCCACCTCGGTGTTCGACCACTGGTGCTTCTGGAAGTAGGCGGCGACGCCGGCGAAGAACTCCTCGATGCCCACCCAGGCGGCGAGTTGCTTGAGCACGGAGCCGCCCTTGGCGTAGGTGATGCCGTCGAAATTGACCTGCACGTCTTCGAGGTCGTTGATCTCGGCGACGACCGGGTGGGTCGAGGGGAGCTGGTCCTGGCGGTAGGCCCAGGTCTTCTCCATCGCGTTGAAGGTCGTCCACGCCGCCTCCCACTCGGTGGCCTCGGCGGTCGCGATCGTCGACGCCCACTCGGCGAACGACTCGTTGAGCCACAGGTCGTTCCACCACTTCATGGTGACGAGGTCGCCGAACCACATGTGCGCGAGCTCGTGCAGGATCGTCACGACGCGGCGTTCCTTCACGGCATCCGTCACCTTGGAGCGGAACACGTACGTCTCGGTGAAGGTCACCGCGCCCGCGTTCTCCATGGCGCCCGCGTTGAACTCGGGCACGAAGAGCTGGTCGTACTTGGCAAAGGGGTAGGGGAAGCCGAACTTCTCCTCGAAGTACGCGAACCCCTGACGGGTCTTGTCGAAGACGTAGTCGGCATCCAGGTACTGCCAGAGGCTCTTGCGGGCGAACACGCCGAGCGGGATGACGCGGCCGTCGGCGCTCGTGAGCTCGCTGTAGGTCGCCTCGTAGGGGCCGGCGACCAGCGCGGTGATGTACGAGGAGATGCGCGGGGTCGCGGGGAAGTCCCAGCGGGCGGTGTCGTCGGAGACGGCGACCGGCTCGGGCGTGGGGGAGTTGGAGACGACCTTCCAGCGCGCCGGCGCGGTCACCGAGAACGTGAACTCGGCCTTGAGGTCGGGCTGCTCGAACACCGTGTACATGCGGCGGGAGTCGGGCACCTCGAACTGCGAGTAGAGGTAGACCTCGCCGTCGACGGGGTCGACGAAGCGGTGCAGGCCCTCGCCGGTGTTCGTGTACTCGCAGTCGGCCTCGACGACGAGCTCGTTCTCGGATGCCAGGGCGTCGAGCGCGATGCGGGAGTCGGCGTAGACCTGGGCCGGGTCGAGGGGACGACCGTTCAGCTCGATCGAGCGCACCTCGCGCGCGATGAGGTCGATGAAGGTCGACGCACCCTCGGTCGATGTGAACGTCACCCGCGTGCGGGAGGAGAACACCTCGTCTCCACGGGTGAGGTCGAGGTGCACGTGGTACTCGTGCGTGTCGACGATCGCGCGGCGCTCCTGCGCCTCGATGCGGGTGAGGTTCTCTCCTGGCACTGACGTTCTCCCGGGGATATGGGGTGGGACCGTCGCGGAAGACGTCCTGACGTGTGTGACGACAGGCTGCCGTCGGCGACGATGACAACCACATAAGCCTAGTCACGAGACAACCGGCGTCCAGGCCGTGCGGGCAGGTGGGAGGATGTCACCGTGAGCACGACCGACACGGACAACACCCCTGAGACCGTCCTCTACGCGTCGCCCGCCGCGGCATCCGGACCCAAGTGGGTCGAGACGCCCGTGGCGTACGACGGCATCCTCCTCGCCGGATTCGGCGGGCCGGAGGGGCAGGACGACGTCATCCCCTTCCTGCGCAACGTCACACGCGGACGCGGCATCCCCGACGAGCGCCTCGAGGAGGTCGCCCACCACTACCGCCACTTCGGCGGGGTCAGCCCCATCAACCAGCACAACCGCGAGCTGAAGGCCGCGCTCGAGGCCGAGATCGCCAAGCGCGGACTCGGACTGCCGGTGTACTGGGGCAACCGCAACTGGGAGCCCTACCTCGAGGAGGCCGTGACCCAGGCCGCGGAAGCCGGGGACACCACCCTCATCGCGATCGCCACGAGCGCCTACAGCTCGTTCTCCAGCTGCCGCCAGTACCGCGAGGACTACGCCCGCGTGCTCGAGGCCACGGGCCTGGGCGAGACCGTGACCATCGACAAGGTGCGTCAGTTCTTCGACCACCCCGGGTTCGTCACCACCTTCGTGCGCGGAGTGACGGATGCCGTCTCGGCCTACGTGGCCGAGGGGATCGCCCCCGAGAAGATCCGCGTGCTCTTCTCCACCCACTCCATCCCCACGGCCGACGCGGAGCGCTCCGGACCGCGCGACGTCGACTTCGGCGACGGGGGCGCCTACGAGGCGCAGCACAAGGCCGTCGCGGCCTTCGTCATGGCCGAGGTCGCCGCGGCCGTCGCCGACGTCGAGTGGGAGCTCGTCTACCAGTCGCGCTCCGGCCCGCCCACGCAGCCCTGGCTCGAGCCCGACGTCAACGACGTCATCGCCGAGCTGCCCGGCCGCGGCGCCGAAGCCGTCGTGATCGTCCCGCTCGGCTTCGTCAGCGACCACATGGAGGTGCTCTGGGACCTCGACACCGAGGCCATGGAGGCCGCCGAAGAGGCCGGCATCAAGGCGGTGCGCACCCCCACGCCCGGCATCGACCCGGCGTACGTCTCCGGACTCGTCGACCTCGTCGAGGAGCGCCTGAAGGGCACCCCGAAGAGCGAGCGACCGCACCTCACCGATCTCGGCCCCTGGTACGACGTGTGCCGCCCCGGCTGCTGCGAGAACATCCGCGCCGGCTTCAAGCCCGTCGCCGCGGGCCTTCGGCCCTGACGACCCCCGACGCCGCCCGTTCTTCTCGAGGAGCGGGCGGCGTCGTCATGTCCGCCCGCGGAGCCGAGCCGCCTCAATAGACTTGGCGCCATGCGCATCCACATCGGCACCGATCACGCCGGTCTCGAGTTCTCCACCCAGATCCAGCACCACCTCGCCTCGCAGGGGCACGAGGTCGTCGACCACGGGCCGGTCGAGTACGACGCCCTCGATGACTACCCCTCGTTCTGCATCCGTGCCGCCCAAGCCGTCGTGCGCGATCAGACCGCGGGTGTCGACGCCCTCGGCGTCGTCTTCGGCGGATCGGGCAACGGCGAGCAGATCGCCGCGAACAAGGTGCTCGGTGTCCGCGCCGCGCTCGTCTGGAACATCTCCACCGCCGAGCTCGCCCGCGAGCACAACGACGCCAACGTCATCTCGATCGGTGCCCGCCAGCACACCTTCGACGAGGCGGCGTCGTTCATCGACCGCTTCATCGCCACCCCCTTCTCGGGCGAGGAGCGCCACGCGCGCCGTATCGGCCAGCTCGCCGCGTACGAGCAGGACGGCGTGCTGCTGCCCGACCCGCGCGCCGGACGCACGCCGAACACCATGACCGACGCCAGCGACTCGTTCGACCCCGAGGCAGGCTGATGCCCGAAGGGCATTCCGTCCACCGCATCGCGCGGCAGTTCGAACGCAACATCGTGGGCCGCACGGTCTCGGCATCCAGTCCCCAGGGGCGGTTCGTCGAGGGCGCGGCGGTCATCGACGGACGCGAGGCGGTCGAGGTGCGCGCGGTCGCGAAGCAGATGTTCCTGCGCTTCGACGGCGACGTCTGGCTGCGCGTGCACCTCGGCATGTACGGCGCGTGGGACTTCTCGGGGGAGGTGTCGGTCGACGCGACGATCGCGTCGTCGAACGGCCGCATGGGCCAGACCAACCAACGCGGCACCGTGCTCGACGACGAACCGATCCTGGATGCCGCCGGCGAGAACTCCCTCAGCTCGATCGGCGCCCCGCGGCGCGCGCGCGTGCGCATGTCGGAGCAGACGACGGGGCTCGACGAGCAGACCGAATGGCCGCCCCCCGTGGTGGGAGCGGTGCGCCTGCGCCTGCTGACCGAGACCACCTGCGCCGATCTGCGCGGGCCCACCGCCTGCGCCCTGCAGACCCCCGACGAGGTGCAGGCGACGATCGCGAAGCTCGGTCCGGATCCTCTCGTCGACGACCTGGCCGCGGGCGAGGAGCAGTTCACCGCGACGGTGCGCAAGAAGCCCACGGCCATCGGCCTGCTCCTCATGGACCAGTCGGTCGTCAGCGGGATCGGCAACGTGTACCGCGCCGAGCTGCTCTTCCGCGCCCGCCAGAACCCCCACACACCCGGCCGCGAGGTGCCGGAGGAGGTCGTGCGCGGCCTCTGGCGCGACTGGGTGCGACTGCTGCCGATCGGTGTCGAGACCGGTCAGATGATGACGATGGACGATCTCGATCCCGAGGCGTACCGCCGCGCCATGGCGCACCGCGACGACCGCCACTGGGTGTACCACCGTGCGGGGCTGCCCTGCCGGGTGTGCGGTACGACCGTGCTGATGGAGGAGGCCGCGGGGCGCAAGCTCTACTGGTGCCCGAACTGCCAGGCGTGAGGGCGCTGATTCCGGCCGCGGCCGTGGGCCGTTGCGGGGTGGTTGAGCCTGTGCCGCGGGTTCCGGTCCCTTCGACGGGCTCAGGGACCTGCGTTGCAGCCGTTCGGGGCCGTTGCGAGGTGGCTGAGCCTGTCGAAGCCACCGGGGGCTGCGGGTTCCGGTCCCTTCGACGGGCTCAGGGACCTGGCGCGCGGCCGTGGGAGCTCCCGTGGCGGAGCCCGGTCGAAGCCACCGGGCGCCGCGTTCTAGGCTGATCCGGTGCGTCAGAACCCGAGCTTCGCGATGACCGACGTCGGCGAGATCCGCCGTCTCGTCGACCTCAACCCGTGGGTCACCCTCGTCAGCCACGGCGATGACGGCCTCGTCGCCTCGCACTACGCCGTCATGCTCGACGACGAGCGCGACGACCTCACGATCGTGGGCCACGTCGGCAAGCCCGACGACGTCGTTCTCGGCCTCGGAGAGCGCGAACTGCTCGTCGTCGTGCAGGGCCCGCACGGTTACGTCACCCCGCGCTGGTACGGCGACGTCCCCGCCGTGCCGACCTGGAACTTCGTCGCGGCGCACCTGGCCGGCATCCCGGAACTGCTGACCCCGGTCGAGAACCTGCGGGTGCTGGAGCGATTGGTCGACCGTTTCGAGGGCGAGGGCGACGACGCGCGCAGCCTGTACCGCTTGCCCAACGACGTCGACTTCGTCGAGCGTCTCGAGCGGGGAACGGTCGGGTTCCGATTGACCCCCACGCGCGTGACGGCCAAGCGCAAGCTGAGTCAGAACAGGAGCGCTGAGGTGACCGAGACGATCATCGCCGGGCTGTCCGATCACCATCCCGCCCTCGCCGCCGAGATGCGTCGCGCCGCCGACGCCCGGGTGCGCCCGTGATCGGCGAGAGCGCGGGGTTCCTCCGGGCCGTGCGGGTGGCCGGCCCCGGCCGGGAGCTCCTGCCCACGACCGAGCCCGTCGACCTCGTCATCGCGGACGGACGCATCGCCGACATCGCTCCGACCGGCAACCTCAAACCGCGCGGGTTCGTCGTGGAGGGTGACGGCGGATGGGTGCTGCCCGGGCTCTGGGACCACCACGTCCACGTTCTGCAGTGGGCCCTCGCCGCCGACCGCGTGCCGCTCGGCGAGGTCGACTCCGCCGCCGCCGCGGCCGCGATCATGGCGCTCGCGCCCGAGAGCGGTGGGCGCCGCGTCGGGTCGGGATTCCGCGACGGTCTCTGGTCCGACGCCCCCACCCTCGAGCTCCTGGATACCGCCGCCGGCGGTGTCCCGACCTACCTCATCAACGCCGACGTGCACAGCGTGTGGATGAACTCGGCCGCGTTCCGGCGCGAGGGCTTCGAGCCGGTGGCATCCGGGATGCTCGTCGAAGAGGACGCGTTCGAGATCTCGCGGCGCCTCAACGCGGTCGCTCCGGACGTCGCCGACGACGCGGTCGAACGCATGGCCCGCGCCGCCGCGTCCCGCGGAATCGTGGGTCTCGTCGACCTCGACATGACGTGGAACGACGAGCCGTGGCAGCGCCGCGCCGCGCGCGGTTTCGACGTGCTGCGCGTCTCCTACGGCACGTACCCGCAGCACCTGGACCGGGCGGTCGCCGAAGGGCTGCGCACCGGAGATGCGGTGCGGGGCGCCTCGAACGATCTCGTCCGCGTCGGGCCCTTGAAGGCGATCACCGACGGGTCGCTCGGCACGCGCACGGCCGCGTGCGCTCACCACTACCCGGGAGAGGTCGGCAACCACGGGATGCTGACCATCGCGCCGACCGAGCTCGTCGACCTGATGACCCGGGCGACGGCGGCGGGGATCGAGTGCGCCATCCACGCGATCGGTGACGTCGCGAACGCGCACGCCCTCGACGCCTACGCCCTCACGGGCGCCGTCGGCACGATCGAGCACGCCCAGCTCGTCGCCCACGCCGACATCCCGCGCTTCGCCCGCCTCGGGGTCGCCGCGAGCGTGCAGCCCGAGCACGCGCTCGACGACCGCGACATGACGGATGCCATCTGGGCCGAGCAGTCCGCCCAGCCCTACCCGCTGCGGGCCCTGGCCGACAGCGGGGCGAACCTGCGCTTCGGCTCCGACGCCCCCGTCGCCCCGCTGGACCCGTGGGCCGCGATCGCCTCGGCGGTCTTCCGCACGCGCGACGGTCGGGACCCCTGGCAGCCGCACCAGCGGGTGGGCATCGACACCGCGATCGCGGCATCCACCGCCGGCGGGTCGACGGCCGCGGCGGAGATCTCGCCCGGAGCGCTCGCCGACCTCGTCGTCGTGGGCGTGGATCCGTTGACCGCCGACGAGCGGGCCCTGCGCAGCATGCCGGTGCGCACGACGCTCCTGGCCGGGCGCGTGACGCACGGCACCTGACCCGATTCCCCCCGCGTGAGTCGCCAGAATCTGTCTCTTCGGTCCGGCGGGAAGCGACGAATCGTGGCGACTCACGCGGGAGAACGACGACGGGGGCGGTGCCGAAGCACCGCCCCCGTCGAGGAGAATCCTTACGCCGCGAGGTGCGCGAAGAGGAACCAGCGGTCCTTGTCGAGACCGCGCTTGATCTCGATGGCGACGTCCTGGCTCGACATGTCGGTCTCGTCGAGACCGTCGATCGCGGTCTGGATGTCGACGAGCACGGCGTCGATGTCGTCGATCACGGCGCGGAGGATGACGTCGGACTGCGCGAAGCCCGCGGGAACCGCGGTCTGCTTCGCCTTGGCGGCCACGGTCGACAGACGCGAGTCGACGGGGAGGCCCAGGGCGACGATGCGCTCGGCGGCGAGGTCGGCCCACTCCTGCGCGTGGGCGACGACGGTGTCGAGCAGCTCGTGCACACCGATGAAGTTCGAGCCGCGGACGTGCCAGTGCGCCTGCTTGCCGTTGACGACGAGGGCCTCGAGGCCGATCACGACGGGGGAGAGGAACTGTGCGGTGCTCGAGGCCATCGTCGAGTCGACGGTGGTGGCGGCGGGGGTCTGAACGGTGCTCATGTCTGCTCCTTCTCGCAGCGAACGAAGTCTGTTGGATGCAACGCTACTCACGTCCCGACATTCCGCAAGCAAGATGAGGCTCGGCTAAATCCCTGGTGAGTAGGCAATCCTCACCTATCCTGCGTACGCCTGATCCGCAGCAGGATGCCGCCCGCGACGGCCGCGCCGGCAAACGCCACGAGGATTCCGAACGGTGTGTCCCGGATGCCGGTCCATGGCAGCACGTTCGTCGCGCCCGTCGAGCCGTCGGTGGTCGCGTCGGTGAGCACCACCACCGGGGCGACGAGGGCGGCGCCTGCTCGGGAGGCGTTGTCGGCATCGGCATCCATCCGCAGTCCGAGGTCGACCCGCAGCGTCTCACCGGCCGGGATGACCTCGCTGACCCATTGCGTTCCCGGGGGGACGGATGCCGTCGCCACGACCAGCCGCAGGGCGTCGGCGAGAGCGCGGTCGGCTCCGTCCGACGCGGCGGGTGTCGCATCGAGACGCAACCCGGCCCGTGCGGGGTCGCTGCTGGCGTTGCGGATCCACACCGTGGCCCGTTGCGTCTCGCCGGGGACGATGCGCTCTGACGTGTCGAAGACGCGAATCGATCCGTCGGCGACGAAACGGAGCCCATCGTCGCTGACCAGCAGTCGGGAGGGGGCCTCGGCGGCGGCCGCCGGCGGGGGAGACAGCAGAGGTGCGCTCGACAGCGCGACGACGAGGGCGACCACCGCGGTCGGAGCCGTGCGGCGACGCCCTCGCGTCAGGTCGATGACGAGCAGGGCGATGCCGTATCCGACGATCGCCACGCCGACCGCCGCGATCACCGCGCCACGCTCCTGCCCTCCGAAGAGGACACCGGGGTAGCCCAGGTAGGGGACGGCGAGCACCACCGTGCCCCGCACCTGCTCGGTCTGCACGGGAGGATCGTCGGTGTCGTTGGCGTCGCCGCGCGTGATGAGCAGTCGTTCGCCGCCCGTACTGCTGGTCGTCCCCACCACGCGGTGGGTGACGACCGCGGGATCGCCGGAGCGGATCTGGTAGGTCACGACGTCGCCGACACGGACGTCCTCGATCGGCGCTGGGCGCACCGCGATGAGGGTTCCCGGTGGCATCCCCGGCTGCATGCTGCCGGTCAGCACGGTGTACGTCTGCGCGCCCAGCAGCAGGGGGATGACGACCGTGATCAACGCGAAGAGCGAGACGACGGCGAGCACGACGGTCCCGACGATCGCGCGCGCTCGACGCCAGCCCGGGTGGTGAGCGCGCTCCGCCCGCGCGCGGCGACGAAGCGTCAGAGCGTCGGGCACCGGAGTCCTCCCAGCAGTCCGCTCACGAGGCCGGTCGGCACGAGAGTCGTTCCGGAACTCGGATCGGATCTCCAGGCGCCGTTGACGGCGACGACCCCCACCGTCGGGTTTCCGGAGAGGAGCGCCACGATGTTGTTCAGCAGCCCCGCCTGGACATCCGCGGACACGATGCCGTTCACGGCGGTGGAGTCCGCGACGCTGAGATCCAGCGCCCGTGTTCCGACGGACGTGTTCAGCGCCACGAGCTCGTACGACGTGGCCCCCGTCACTCGTGGCCAGGAGAGCCTGACGTGATAGTTCAGGACGGTGCCCTGGTTCTGGCATCCCACTGGCGCGGGAGGGGTGAGAGTGCCCAGAGACAGGGCGAAGGAGGGCGCGGCAGCCGTGACCTGCCACGCGGCGGTCGCGGGCGTCACCCCCGGAGCCAGCGCGAGCGCGGCGATGAGCGCGGTGGCCATCAGCAGGCGTACGGCGTTGCTCCGATGAGCTCTCATGACACGACCTGGTCGGCTGCGACGATGAGCGACGGCGTGAGAGCGCGACGATGAAGGCCCGAGGGAGCATTCGCCGCCAGCGTCACGCGCAGGCACAGATCGACCGACGCGCCGGGGAGGAACCCGCCCGAGGGCGCGTACGAAGCGCCCCGGGCGATCGTGGTTGTGCTGCCGCAGCTTCCGACGAAGACCTGCGTGGTCACATAGGCGGACTCCTCGGCGTTGAGTCCGAGCGAGACCGTCGGGGTGATCCGCCACCGAAGGGTGGTGCCGGATGCCGCGGTCTCTGTGACGCGCAGGGTCGCCGTGTCGCTCACCCCACCGGGGAACAGGGGTTTCCATGCCGCCCAGTCACCCGTCCACTGCGTCGCGAGCGCGAAGGCTCCCGTGGCCGTGGCTCCGGCGTTCAGCGCGACGGATCGTTGCCACAGTGCGTGCGCCGCGGCGGTCCCGGTCCACAGGACCAGGACCGCCGCGAGCACGCCACCCCACTTCAAGCGACGGATGGTGCTGTCGTCGCGATGGAGCATGGATCTACCTCAGCTGGATGCCTGGGTGAGCGAGAACGAGAGCTTGCTGAGATCCACGGGAGTGTTGACGCCGACGAGGTTCGGCGTGTTCGCGTCGAAGGTGACCGTCACCGTCGCCTGCAGGGTGCCCGCCGTGGCGGGGGTGACCCGGTACGTGTTGGTGCCGGTCTGCGTTCCGAGGCCGGGGATGTTGACGGCGACCTTGACGTACTGCGCGGCGGGTCCGGAGACGAAGTCTGCGGCTTGGGTCACGGCGAGGTCGGCCTGCAAGGTGTTGCCGATCAGGGTGACCGTGACGGGCTGCGTCAAGGTGAGGACGTCCCCCGGGACGATGCGGGCCGTGGTGGGGTCCGTCAGCGGGATGGCCGAGCCGAGGACGCCCTTCAAGCTCCAGGCGCTGGTGCCCAGCGTGAGACGGAGGTCGCCGGACTGCACGGTCCCGGCGGTCAGGGCCGTCGAGGTCGTCCAGTACGCATACGTCCCGCCTCCACCGAGGAGCAGAGCGGTACCGGCGGCGATGGCGAGGATCGCCTTCGCCTTTCCGCGACGCGAGCGACGGGCGGCGCGGGTGGCGGGGATCGGGGCTGCGGTTTCGATGGACGGCGACATGGCTTCTCCTGGGCACGTGCGACGGGTATTGCCCCGAAACTAAGAGTTCGGTGAGAGTTCGCCGCTACCGATCCGTCGGGCGCATCTACCGACTTTCGTGAGCGCTACGTAGTCCTCGGTAGCAGCTCGGTAGCGCTAGCCTCGGGCGCATGGAGATCGCCCCCGACGCCTCGGTCCTATCGCTTCGCGGCGCGACGCCCCGCCTGCACGAGACCGCGTTCGTGGCATCCGGGGCCCGAGTCGTGGGCGACGTGACGCTGAGCGAGGGCACGAGCGTCTGGTACAACGCCGTCGTCCGCGGCGACAGCGCGGCGATCTCGATCGGTGCGCGGAGCAATCTGCAGGACAACGTGTCGGTGCACGTCGACGCCGGACGGCCGGTGGTCATCGGCACCGACGTGTCGGTCGGGCACAACGCCGTCGTGCACGGCTGCACGATCGGCGACGGATCGCTGATCGGCATGGGCAGCGTCGTGCTCTCGGGGGCGCAGATCGGCTCGGGGTGCCTCGTCGCCGGGGGAGCGGTGGTGCTCGAGGGGACGGTGATCCCCGACGGGTCGCTGGTCGCCGGCGTCCCGGCGAAGGTCCGGCGGCCGTTGACCGACGAGGAGCGGGAGAAGATCCTGCGCAACGCGCAGACCTACCTGGCCCACATCGACAGGCACCGCGCGGCCGTCGGTGCGAGCGACTGAGTCGTTGCGGGGGGAGTGCGCCCGGCTCAGGAGCCTGCGCGTTTTGGAGGGGCTGACGAGAATCGAACTCGCATCATCTGTTTGGAAGACAGAGGCTTTACCACTAAGCTACAGCCCCGGATTTCCGCGGTTCTCGGTGAACCGGGGAACTCAACTCCTCCACTCTACGACACCAGCGGGCGCCCCGCGAACGCGAGCCTCCCGAGTGCCACGCGCCTCGCGGAAATCGGCGCTGCCAGGGTGATCGACTAGACTTTCAGCGGTCGTTTCGTCGGCGCGCGCCGCGCGCCGCCCCGGGGCGTAGCTCAGCTTGGTAGAGCGCCCGCTTTGGGAGCGGGAGGCCGCAGGTTCAAATCCTGTCGCCCCGACGTCACGGCCCCACAGACCACAGGCCCAACCGGCCCCCGCGTGCGCGCGGGCCACACGAGGAGAACGAACCGCATGGTCAACAGCACCGTCGAGAAGCTCAGCCCCACCCGGGTGAAGCTGCACATCACGGTCTCGCCCGATGAGCTCAAGCCGAGCATCGCCCACGCCTACGAGCACATCGCGCGTGACGTGCAGATCCCGGGCTTCCGCAAGGGCAAGGTTCCCGCGCCCATCATCGACCAGCGCATGGGTCGCGGCGCCGTCATCGAGCACGCTGTCAACGAGGGTCTCGACGGCTTCTACCGTCAGGCCGTCGAGGCGCAGGAGCTGCGCGTGATCGGCCGCCCGAGCGCCGAGATCGTCGAGCTGCCCGAGCTGAAGGACTTCTCCGGCGACCTGGTCGTCGACGTCGAGGTCGACGTCCGTCCGGAGTTCGACCTGCCCGCGTACGACACCATCACCGTGACGGTCGACAAGGCCGACATCGACGAGGCCGGTATCGACGCCGAGCTCGACCGTCTGCGCGCGCGCTTCGGCACGCTCGTCACGGTCGACCGTCCCGCCACGACCGGCGACTTCGTCGAGCTCGACCTCGTCGCCACCATCGACGGCAACGTGATCGACCGCGCCGAGGGCGTGTCGTACGAGATCGGCTCCGGCGAGCTGCTCGAGGGCATCGACGAGGCGATCGAGTCGCTCACCGCCGACGAGCAGACCACGTTCCGCTCGAAGCTCGTCGGTGGCGACCACGCCGGCGAAGAGGCCGAGGTCACCGTCACGATCAAGGCCGTCAAGGAGCGCGAGCTGCCCGACGCCGACGACGACTTCGCGCAGATGGCGTCGGAGTTCGACACCATCGGCGAGCTGCGCGAGTCGCTCGGCGAGCGCGTGTCGCAGCAGGCCGTGTTCACGCAGGGCTCCGCCGCGCGTGACAAGTTCATCGAGGCCTTGCTCGACGCCGTCGAGATCCCGGTTCCGCCGCAGCTCATCGAAGACGAGGTGCACCAGCACCTCGAGGGTGAGAACCGCCTCGAAGACGACGAGCACCGCGCCGAGGTCACCGAGGCCAGCGAGAAGCAGTTCCGCACGCAGATGGTCCTCGACAAGATCGCCGAAGAGGCCAACGTCCAGGTCTCCCAGGACGAGCTGACGCAGTACCTCATCCAGTCGGCCGCCCAGTACAACATGGCGCCGCAGGACTTCGTCAACGCGCTGCAGCAGGGCAACCAGCTCCCCGCCCTCGTCGGCGAGGTCGCCCGCAACAAGGCGCTGGCCATCGCCCTCGGCAAGGTCACCGTCGTCGACACCGACGGCAAGACCGTCGACCTGACCGGCTTCGTCGCCGTGGAGGGCGAGGAGCCCGCCGAGGGCGACGACGACGCCGACGAGGCCCCGGCCGCTGACGAGGCGCCCGCGAAGGCCCCCGCCAAGAAGCGCGCCCCGGCCAAGAAGAAGGCCGCCGACGACGAGGCGTCCGCCGAGGACGCACCCGCGAAGGCTCCCGCCAAGAAGCGCGCGCCCGCCAAGAAGAAGACCGACGACGAGGCCGCTGCCGCCGAGTAAGTCGAGACGAGGGGGCGGATGCCACGGCATCCGCCCCCTTTTCCGTTCCCGGATGCCGTGACCGCGGCGGGACACTCGACTCGGAGCGCGGACGAGGGAATGACGATGAACGACTGGCAGAGCCGAGTGGATGCCGTCTGGGCCGACGACGGACTCAGCGCCGACGACGTGATCGAGCAGATCGACGCCCTGGCCGCGGAGCGCCCCGCCGACGACGCGGTGGCGTTGTTCGAGCGGGCCGGAGCGCGCGACTCGGCCGGTCTCGAGGTCGAGGCGGAGGCGCTGTACCGGCGCGCGCTCGCCCTCGGCCTCGACGACGAGCGGCGCACCCGCGCGACCATCCAGCTCGCGAGCACCATCCGCAACCTCGGCAAGACCGAGGAGGCGCTCGCGATGCTCGAGGCCGAGTACGGGCGCGAGCCCGACGGGCCGCTGCACGACGCGGCCGCCGCCTTCTACGCTCTCGCGCTCGTCTCGAAGGGGGAGCCCCAGCGGGCGGCATCCATCGCCCTTCAGGCACTCGCCCCGCACCTGCCGCGCTATACCCGGTCGGTGACCGGATACGCGCGCGAAATCGCCGACGACACTCGCTGATCCGCCCGCGGCGAACACGGCATCCCGCCTCCGAGCCCGCCGGTAGATTCGTTGCAGATCACCGGAAGAGGAGCACTAATGCCCGAACCCCTTATGGCAACGAGCGTCTTCGACAGGCTGCTGAAGGACCGCATCATCTGGCTCGGTTCGGAGGTGCGTGACGAGAACGCGAACGAGATCTGCGCGAAGATCCTGCTTCTCGCCGCAGAAGACGCCGAGCGCGACATCTACCTGTACATCAACTCGCCCGGTGGCTCGATCACCGCGGGTATGGCCATCTACGACACGATGCAGTTCGTGCCGAACGACATCGTCACCGTCGGCATCGGCATGGCGGCGTCGATGGGCCAGCTGCTGCTGACCAGCGGCACCAAGGGCAAGCGGTACATCACGCCCAACGCCCGCGTGCTGCTGCACCAGCCGCACGGCGGCTTCGGCGGCACCTCGAGCGACATCCAGACGCAGGCGCAGCTCATCCTCGACATGAAGCGTCGACTGGCCGAGATCACCGCCAGCCAGACCGGCAAGAGCGTCGAGCAGATCAACGCCGACGGCGACCGCGACCGCTGGTTCTCGGCGCAGGAGGCCCTCGAGTACGGCTTCGTCGACCACATGCGCGAGCACGCCACCGACGTCACCGGCGGCGGCGGAACCGCAGCCTGAGCTGAGAGGAAACGGACACCATCATGAACATCCCCACTTTCGGCGGCGCTGCATCGCACATGCCTTCGAGCCGCTACGTCCTTCCTCAGTTCGAGGAGCGCACGGCCTACGGCTACAAGCGCCAGGACCCCTACAACAAGCTGTTCGAAGACCGCGTGATCTTCCTCGGCGTGCAGGTCGACGACGCGTCAGCCGACGACGTCATGGCTCAGCTGCTCGTCCTCGAGTCGCAGGACCCTGACCGCGACATCATCATGTACATCAACTCGCCGGGTGGCTCCTTCACGGCCATGACGGCGATCTACGACACGATGCAGTACGTCTCGCCGCAGATCCAGACGGTCGTGCTCGGTCAGGCCGCCTCCGCGGCATCCGTCCTTCTCGCCGCGGGCGCGCCCGGCAAGCGTCTCGCCCTGCCGAACGCGCGCATCCTGATCCACCAGCCCGCCATGGGCGAGGCCGGACACGGACAGGCCTCCGACATCGAGATCCAGGCGGCGGAGATCCTCCGCATGCGCACCTGGCTCGAGGAGACCATGGCCCGCCACACCGGACAGGAAGCCGCGAAGGTCAACAAGGACATCGACCGCGACAAGATCCTCTCGGCCCAGGAGGCCATGGAGTACGGCATCGTCGACCAGGTCCTCACGACCCGCAAGCGCACTCCGGCGGCCCTCACCGCCTGAGGCCCTCGCGCCACGATCAGCCCCGCAGACCCGTTTCGGTCTGCGGGGCTTCGTCGTGCGCGCCGCGCTGATCGCGTGAGTCGCCAGGATTTGTCGCTTCGGCGTCCGCCCAGGCGACAAAAAGTGGCGACTCGCGCGGTGGGGGGAACGCCGCGGCGCGCGCAAATGCCCTCGGATGTCGTGGGCTCGGGTTAGGCTCGGGTAACACACCGGCGGGGGCCGGGTGACGGGAGGAACCGGCCATGGCACGCATCGGTGAGAGCGCCGACCTGTTCAAGTGCTCCTTCTGCGGCAAGAGCCAGAAGCAGGTGCAGCAGCTGATCGCCGGTCCCGGCGTGTACATCTGCGATGAGTGCGTCGAGCTGTGCAACGAGATCATCGAAGAGCGCATGGCCGAATCCTCGGCCGGCGAGGTCGCCGAGTTCGACCTGCCCAAGCCCCGCGAGATCTTCTCGTTCCTCGAGGAGTACGTCGTCGGTCAGGAGCCCGCCAAGCGCGCCCTCGCCGTCGCGGTGTACAACCACTACAAGCGCGTCCGTGCGCACGGCACCCTGCAGCCCGCCGAGCAGCGCGCCGAAGAGATCGACATCGCCAAGAGCAACATCCTCCTGCTCGGGCCCACCGGTTGCGGCAAGACCTACCTCGCACAGACGCTCGCGAAGCGCCTCAACGTGCCCTTCGCGGTGGCCGATGCCACGGCCCTCACCGAGGCCGGCTACGTCGGCGAAGACGTCGAGAACATCCTCCTCAAGCTCCTGCAGGCGGCCGACTTCGACGTGAAGCGCGCCGAGACCGGCATCATCTACATCGACGAGGTCGACAAGATCGCCCGAAAGGCCGAGAACCCCTCGATCACGCGCGACGTGTCGGGTGAGGGCGTTCAGCAGGCGCTGCTGAAGATCCTCGAGGGAACGGTCGCCTCGGTCCCCCCGCAGGGCGGCCGCAAGCATCCGCACCAGGAGTTCATCCAGATCGACACGACGAACGTCCTGTTCATCGTGGCCGGCGCCTTCGCGGGTCTCGAGGAGATCATCTCGGCCCGAGTCGGCAAGCACGGTGTCGGCTTCGGCGCTCCGCTGCACCGCAAGGAGGACGCTCCCGACCTCTTCAGCGAGGCGCTTCCCGAAGACCTGCACAAGTTCGGCCTGATCCCGGAGTTCATCGGCCGTCTGCCCGTCGTCGCCTCCGTGTCGCCCCTCGATCAGGACGCCCTGATGGAGATCCTCACCGCGCCGCGTAACGCGCTCGTCAAGCAGTACCAGCGCATGTTCGAGCTCGACGGCGTGCAGCTCGAGTTCGATGAAGACGCCCTGCGCGCGATCGCCGATCTCGCCGTCGCCCGCAAGACCGGTGCCCGAGGCCTCCGTGCGATCCTCGAAGACGTTCTCGGCCCCATCATGTTCGATGTGCCCTCCGCCGACGACATCGCCAAGGTGGTCATCACGCGCGCGGCCGTCGAAGACGGCGCGCAGCCGACGATCGTGCTCGCGCAGAAGCGTCGCAGCGCCTGAGCGTTCCCGTCGTGTTCCACGGACACGGCGCGCATCTGCGTGTGAGCCCTCTTTCCATCGGGGGCGTGACCCGCGGAGCACGGCTCGTCGTGGGCGAGAGCCCGGATGCCGCACTCCCGATGCTCGTCGAGGCGTTACGGATGGAGCGGTTCGAGGTCGGCGATGACCGGGTGTCGCGGGCACTCACAGCGCGAGGGTCGGAGTGGATCGCCCAGGATCTGCGCATCGGGTCGTCCTCGCCGTCGTGGTCGTCGGGGATCCTCGATGCGGCACTGCAGCACACCCCGCTGGCCTTCGTGCCCGTGCTGCGCAGGCGGGCGACGCCGACCGTGGTCATCGCGAGCGCACGCGCGCACGCCGAGGGCGCGGAACTCGTGGTGTTCTCGCACCCCACGCTGATCGGCTGGAGCACGACCAACGACGCCGCGCCCCTCGTCTCCGCGGCCGTCGACCGCGTCGCGGCACAGTACGCCGCTGGGGGACGCCTGGTCTCATGCGAGGTGCTACGGGGGATTCCGAACAACGGAGCGCCGGCATCGCAGCAGTTCGTGCGAGAGGTCCTCGGCTGGCGTTGAGCCCAGGTTCTCTCCGCGAGAGGCGCCCGGGCGGGCAGGATGGAGGGATGTTGTCTGAACTCTCCCTCCCGGTCGGTCTGTCGAGCCGAGCCGGGGAGGTTCGGCTGCGGCGGGCGGTTCCGGACGATCTGCCGGGTCTGATGGCTCTTCTCTCGGACGATCCGATCAGTGCCGCCCGAGGCGACCGGGCCGACGACGCCGACGAGGGCGCCTATGCCGCCGCACTGCGAAGCGTGCTGCAGGCCCCCTTGAACGATCTCCTCGTCGTCGATGATGCCGAGGGTGCCCTGGTCGGCACGCTGCAGCTGACCGTCATCCCCGGCATGGCGCGCCGGGGCGCCACGCGGCTGCTCGTCGAGGCGGTCCGGGTGTCCTCGAGCGTGCGCTCCGGGGGCATCGGCAGCGCCGTCATGCGCTGGGTGATGCACGAGGCCGCCCCGGCGACCGGGGCGAGCCTCGTGCAACTGACCTCCGACGCGGCGCGCGTCGACGCCCACCGGTTCTACACGCGGCTCGGCTTCGTCGACTCGCACGTCGGGTTCAAATACTCGGTGCCGAGCTGACCGCGCTCAGCCCGCGAGCCCGCGACGCTCCAGCAACGGCTCGATCTCGGCATCCCGGCCCCGGAAGTCGCGGTAGGCGGCGAGAGGGTCGCCGGAACCGCCGACACCGAGGAGGCGCTGGCGGAATCGATCGCCGTTCTCGCGCGTGAGGCCGCCGTTCTCACGGAACCACTCCACGGTGTCGGCGTCGAGCACCTCGCTCCAGATGTAGGAGTAGTACCCGGCGCTGTAGCCGCCCGAGAATACGTGCGCGAAGTACGTCGACGCATAGCGGGTGGGGACCGCGGGGTTGTCGAGTCCGATGTCGGCCAGGGCCGACGCCTCGAAGGCCTCGACGTCGATGTCGGCCGCCGCCTCTTCCGTGGAGAGACCGTGCCACGCCTGGTCGATCCAGGATGCCGCGAGGTACTCGCTCGTGGCGAAGCCCTGGTTGAACGCCTCGGACGCGTGCAGCCGCTCGACGACGTCGGACGGCAGCGGCTCACCGGTGTCGATGTGACGGGCGTAGTGCGAGAGGATCTCGGGCCAGAGGATCCACATCTCGTTCACTTGGCTCGGGAACTCCACGAAGTCGCGGTACACCGCGGTGCCGGCGAAGTGCGGGTACGTCACGGTGGCGAACAGGCCGTGCAGGCCGTGCCCGAACTCGTGGAAGAGGGTCGTGACCTCGTCCAGCGTCAACAGCGTCGGGGTTCCCGGGGCGGGCTTGTTCACGTTGAGGTTGTTGACCACGACGGGTGCGGTGCCGCGCAGCGCCGACTGGGTCACGATCGAATTCATCCACGCGCCGCCGCGTTTCGTGTCGCGCGTATACAGGTCGAGCAGGAACAGCCCGAGCTCGCTGCCGTCGGCGTTGTGCACCTCGAACACGCGAACGTCGGGGTGATAGCCCTGCAGGTCGTGCCTCTCGGTGACCCGGATGCCGTACAACTGCTCGGCCGCGAAGAACACGCCGTCGCGCAGCACTCGCTCCGCCTCGAACCACGGGCGCAGCGCGGCACGGTCGAGGTCGTAGCGCTCGGAGCGGACCTTCTCGGTGTAGAACGCCCAGTCGTGGGCCTCGATCCGGATGCCGTCGGCGTCGGCGATCCGCTGCAGGGCGGCCTGCTCGTCGTGGGCGTTCCGGGCGGCCGGTGCGGCCAGTCGACGAAGGAGCGACTCGACGGCGTCGGGTGAGCCGGCGGTCTGGTCGGCGAGCACGGCCGCGGCGTGCGAGGGGTAGCCGAGGAGCGTTGCTCGCTCGGCGCGCAGCCGGACGATCTCGCGCAGCACCGGACGGTTGTCGTTCGCGTTGTCGCGCGCCGCTCGCGAGCGCGACGCCTCGAGCAGCCGTCGGCGGCTCTCGCGGTTCGTCAGCGACGAGAGGTACGGGTGCCCGGTGTACAGCGTGAGAGTCACGACGTACCGACCGTCGAGCCCGCGGCTGGTCGCAGCCTGCGCGGCGGCCGAGAGCTCGCCGTCGCTGAGCCCGTCCAGCTCGGCGGCATCGTCGAATACCACGGCGAGGTCGTTCGTGTCGGCGAGCAGGTTCTTCTCGAACGTGGTCGTCAGCACCGACAACCCCTGATTGAGGTCGGTCAGACGCTGCTTCTGCGCGGCATCCAGACCGGCGCCCGCCAGCGCCATCTCGCGGTGGTGACGTTCCACGAGGTAGCGGCTCTCGGCATCCAGGTCCAGATCGTCCAGCTGGGCGTGCACCGCGGCGACGCGGGCGAACAGAGCGGTATCGAGCTGGATCGCGTCGCGGTGGGCGGACATCAGGGGCGCGAGCTGCTCCTCGATGGCCTGGATCTCGGGGGTGCCGTCGGCACCCGTCACCGTGTAGAACGTGCGCGACACGCGACCGAGGAGCTCTCCGCTGCGCTCGAGGGCGACGAGGGTGTTCTCGAACGTGGCGGGCTCGGTCTGAGCGGTGATCGCGTCGACCTCCGTCCGCTGAGCGGCGAACGCCTCGTGGAAGGCGGGGAGGTAGTGCGCCGAACGAATGCTGCCATACGGCGGCAGATCGTAAGGAAGCGCGGGGGAGGACAGCAGGGGATTGGGGGCATCCGTCATCGGTCCAGCCTAGGCGGCGGACCCCCGGCGGTCACGGGGGAGGGGACAGACGCGGGAGCTCTCGAAGGGGAGGTCCCTGAGCTCGTCGAAGGCTCCGGTGGCTCAGACGGGCTCAGCCACCACGGCGAAGGGACGGGGACTTCGGCAAGCCCAGCCACCACGTCGAAGGGGCGGGGCCCAGCCACCTCCGCGGGGCCCCGAGACGATCGAGCCCGCCGCCCCGAGCGGGGACGGCGGGCTCGTCGTTGGTGACGCGGCTCAGGCGAACTCGGCGTCGTCGTCGTAGCGCACGACGACCTCTCCGGCGGCGTCCTGGGTCACGATGACCCCGGTGTCGAGCTCCGCGACCGGACGCCCCTCGAGGAACGTCAGCGTCCATCGCGGGGCGGGTACGCTCAGCCCGTCGGGGTTGAGCGCCTCCTCGACCGCGGCGATCTGCGCGTGCAGCGCCTCGGGAACGGCCTTCGGCGGCTGCTCACGGGCGGTCCAACGGGTTCCGAGCTGCATCAGGCCTCCTGGGGTGCGAACACGATGTCGGTGACGGTGGTGGAGTCGGCCTCGGCGAACGAGATCTCCTCGATGCGTCCCACGGCGCGCAGGTCGCCCTCGGCGAGACGCAGGGCCTCGACGTGCGGGCCCGCGACGGTGAGCGAGGTCACCGGCGTCTTCTGCGAGGCCTTCGCCTCGGTCTTGGCACGACGGATGCCGATGAGGGCGGCGCTCACCGCGGTCAGCACGGCGGGGTCGCCCTCGATGCCCAGCGGCTCGGGCCACGCGGCGGTGTGCACGGAGCCCTCTTCGAACCACGACCACACCTCTTCGGACGCGAACGACAGCACGGGGGCGAACAGGCGCACCAGCGTCGACAGAGCAGTGCGCAGCGCGAGGGCCGCTGAGGCCTGGCCGACGTCGGTCTGGTCGTAGGCGCGCTCCTTCACGAGCTCGAGGTAGTCGTCGCAGAACGTCCAGAAGAACGACTCGGTGATCTCGAGCGCCCGCGCGTGGTCGTACGCCTCGAACGCGGCCGTGGCGTCGCGCACCACGGCATCCAGGGTCGCGAGCATCGACGCGTCCAGCGCATGCGTGACCTCGGCGCCCTCGGGCACCGGGAACGACAGCACGAACTTCGCCGCGTTCAGCAGTTTGATCGCGAGGCGGCGGCCGATCTTGACCTGCGTGGGGTTCTGGGGGTCGAAGGCCGCGTCGGTCCCGAGGCGGCTCGACGCCGACCAGTAGCGCACCGCGTCGGAGCCGTGCTGCTTCAGGATGTCGGCGGGCGTGACGACGTTGCCCTTCGACTTCGACATCTTCTTGCGGTCGGGGTCGACGATGAAGCCCGAGATCGCGGCATCCGACCAAGGGCTACGGTCGTCCTCGAGGGCGCTGCGCAGCATGGTCGAGAAGAGCCACGTGCGGATGATGTCCTGACCCTGCGGGCGCAGGTCGAACGGCGAGACGAGGTTCCACAGCTCCTCGTCGCGCTGCCAGCCGCCGGCCAGCTGCGGGGTGAGCGACGACGTCGCCCACGTGTCGAGGATGTCGCGCTCGGCGTCGAAACCGCCCGCCGCGCCCCGCTGGTCCTCGGTGTAGCCCGGGGGCACGTCAGTGGTCGGGTCGACCGGGAGCGAGGCGAGGTCGGGCGTCAGCACGCGGTCGTAGTCGCGCTCGCCGTTCTCGTCGAGGCCGTACCAGACCGGGATCGGCACGCCGAAGAAGCGCTGGCGCGAAACGAGCCAGTCGCCGGTGAGTCCGCTGGTCCAGTTCTCGAAGCGCACGCGCATGAAGTCCGGATGCCACGACATCTCGCGACCGAGCGAGATGAGGCGCTCGCGCAGCTCGGCATCCCGAGCCCCGTTGCGGATGTACCACTGGCGCGTGGACACGATCTCGAGGGGACGGTCGCCCTTCTCGAAGAACTTCACGGGGTGCGTGAAGGGCTTGGGCGCGCCCTCCATGGCCCCGGACTCCTGCAGCAGCTCGACGATGCGCTTCTTGGCGCTGAACACGGTCTTGCCCGCGAGCTCGCCGTACGCCGCCTTCGCGGCATCCGTCACGATCACGTCGGGAGCGTCGGCGACGATCCGCCCGTCTTTGCCGATGATCGTGCGGTTGGGGAGGTCGAGCTCGCGCCACCAGATGATGTCGGTCACGTCGCCGAAGGTGCAGATCATGGCGATGCCCGATCCCTTGTCCTTCTGCGCGAGCGGGTGCGCGAGCACCGGCACCTCGACGTCGAACAGGGGGGTGCACACGGTCGTGCCGAACAGCGGCTGATACCGCTCGTCATCCGGGTTCGCCACCAGGGCAACGCACGCGGGCAGGAGCTCGGGGCGGGTGGTCTCGATGAACACGTCGCCCGAGCCGTCGGTCTTGGCGAAGCCCACGCGGTGGTAGGCGGCGGGCTGGTCGCGGTCCTCGAGCTCGGCCTGGGCGATCGCGGAGCGGAAGTCCACGTCCCACAGCGTCGGCGCGAGAGCCTGGTACGCCTCACCGCGCTCGATGTTGCGCAGGAACGCCAGCTGGCTCGTGCGGATCGAGTCGTCGGAGATCGTGCGGTAGGTCTGGGTCCAGTCGACGCTCAGGCCCAGCTCGCGGAAGAGGTCTTCGAACTGCTTCTCGTCTTCGACCGTGAGCCGCTCGCACAGCTCGATGAAGTTGCGGCGGCTGATGGGCACCTGGTCGGCGGCCTTGCTGCTCTTGTTGTCGCCGCCCGCGAACGGCGGGGTGAAATCGGCGTCGTAGGGGAGGGAGGGATCGCAGCGCACGCCGTAGTAGTTCTGCACGCGGCGCTCGGTGGGCAGGCCGTTGTCGTCCCAGCCCATCGGGTAGAACACGGTCTTGCCGCGCATGCGCTCAAAACGCACCTTGACGTCGGTGTGCGTGAACGAGAACACGTGGCCGATGTGCAGGCTTCCGGATGCCGTCGGCGGCGGGGTGTCGACCGAGTACACGCCCTGCCGGCCGGACTCGGCGGCGCGGAGGCGGTCGAAGACGTACGTGCCGCGCTCGCGCCACGCGGCGTCCCACTTTTGCTCGAGGCCTTCCAGGGCGGGCTTGTCGGGAATGGTGGCCATAGGGGTACTCCTCGAGCGATATGGGCGGCACCGTGTGAGCGTGCCTGATGGGTGTGGCATTCAGGATACCGGCGGCGCGCGCGAGCGCACGCTGCGGCGCACCTCCGCAGAATCGGAGCGGTGCAACGTCTTCGGATGCCGCGGAGCCGAGGGCCCGCATCCGTTGCGCGAATCCGACTCCGTTCGCGGTCAGCGCGGGCGCGGGGCCCGGGTTTCCGCACCGGGTCCAGGAACGCGGGTAGGCTGGAGTTTCCCCACAGACACCTCGAGGTTTCGTCATGCCTTCACCGCTTTCCCGCCGCGTGCTCTCGGCGGTCGCCGTCGCCGCGGTCGCCGCCCTCTCGCTCTCGGCGTGCGCCGGTTCCGACCCCGCAGCGCAGGGCGACGGCGAGATCGTCTGGGCGATCGAGGGCGCGAACCTCTCCGCCGGGCACATGGACCCGCAGACCAGCCAGCTCGACGTGTCGGCCATGGTGCAGCGCGCCGTGCTCGACTCGCTCGTGTACCAGGAGGCCGACGGATCGTTCTCGCCGTGGCTCGCCGAGTCGTGGGACGTCGAGGACGGCGGCGCGAGCTACCTCTTCCGCCTGCGCACCGACGTGACCTTCCACGACGGCACGGCGTTCGACGCCGCCGCGGTCAAGGCGAACTTCGACCGTATCGCCGACCCCGACACCGCCTCGGCCCAGGCCGCGAGCATGCTCGGCGGCGAGCTGTACGCCGGCACCGATGTCGTCGACGACCACACCGTGCGCGTGCGCTTCGCGCAGCCCTACGCGCCGTTCCTGCAGGCGGCGTCGACCTCGTTGCTCGGCTTCTACTCGCCCGCGGTGCTGGAAACGAAGGCCGACCAGCTCAAGGCCGGCGGCCCCGGCATCACCGTCGGCACGGGCCCCTTCGAGCTCACCGAGTACACGCCCGACCAGGACATCGTCTACACCCGCAACGACGACTACACCTGGGGGCCCGACGGCGGTGGCACGCCGACGTTCAAGACCCTGCGCGTCGACATCCTGCCCGAGGCCTCCGTCCGCCTCGGCGCGCTCTCGAGCGGCCAGGCCGACGTCGTCACCAACCTCCCGCCGAACCTCGTCGGCCAGATCCCGGGCGATGACGAGGTGAAGTCGATCGCCTATCCGGGCCTGCCCTACTCGCTGTTCCTGAACGAGAAGTACGGCGTCTTCGCCGACCAGAAGGTGCGTCAGGCGTTCTCGAAGGCCATCGACGTCGACACCGCCGTGCAGGAGATCTTCTACGGCCAGTACCCCCGCGCGTGGAGCATCCTCGGTGCCACCACCCCCGGCTACGACGCGAGCCTCGAGAACTCCTGGCCCTTCGACCAGGCTCAGGCCAACGCCCTTCTCGACGAGGCCGGATGGACGGGGCGGGATGCCGACGGCATCCGCACCAAGGACGGGCAGCGCCTCAGCGCGCGCTGGATCGCCTGGACCCCGGTCCCCGACGACCGCGCCGCTCTCGCCAACGCGATCCAGAGCGACCTGAAGGCGGTGGGCTTCGACCTGCAGCGCGAGGTGCTCGAGCCCGGCGCCTACAACGAGCAGTACGGCCCGAAGACCTACGACGTCACCGACTGGGGCTTCTCGGGCGTCGACGCCGACCTGCTGCGCAGCCACCTCGCCACCGACGGCTTCCAGAACGCCTCCCAGGTGAGCGATCCGGCCATGGACGCGCTGCTGGAGCAGGGCGCCTCGACGACCGACACCGCCGCGCGCAACGCGATCTACGCCCAGGTGCAGCAGTGGAACGCCGAACAGTCCGCGATCGTGCCGTTGTACAGCCCCGCGCTGATCAGCGCCGTCACTCCCAAGGTGTCGGGGCTCGCGTTCGACCTGTACGGTCGTCCGCTGTTCGCCACCGCCTCCGTCGGCTGAGTCCGGACCCAGGATGCCGCGTTCTCGCTCCCGCGCCCTGCTGAGGCGCCTCGGCGGGATCGCGGCATCCGTCGTTCTCGTGCTCTGGGGCGCGGCGACCTTGGCGTTCGTGGCCTTCCGGATCATCCCGGGCGACCCGGTGGACGTCATGCTCGGTCCGCAGGCGCAGGTGAGCGAGGCGGTGAAAGCGGGCATCCGCAGCGACCTCGGTCTCGACCGGCCCGTGCTCGAGCAGTACGCGGCGTTCCTCGGGCGACTCGTGCGAGGAGACCTGGGGGAGTCGTACCAACTGCGTCTGCCCGTGACCGAGGTCATCGGCCGACAGCTCGGACCCACCCTGCAGCTGTCGGCGCTGGCGCTGGTGATCGCCGTGGTGCTGGCCCTCGCGACCGCGCTTCTCGTGCGCGGACGGCGTGGGCGGGCCGTGGCATCCGGGATCGAGCTCATCGTGCTGTCATCACCGGTGTTCTGGACGGGGCTCGTGCTGCTGAGCGTCTTCTCGTTCCAGCTCGGGTGGTTCCCGGTGGCCGGAGGACGGGATGCCGCCTCGCTCGTGCTGCCGGCGGTGACCCTGGCACTGCCGGTCGCCGCACTCCTGTCCCAAGTGCTGCGCGACGGGATCGAGGCCGCCGAGCGCGAGCCGTTCCTGCTGACGGTGCGGGCCCGCGGTGCGACGCCACGACGCGAGACGCTGCACCACACGCTGCGTCACGCGAGCGTCGGCGGCGTGACCCTCGCCGCGTACCTGGTGGGCTCCCTGCTGGGCGGCGCGGTGCTCGTCGAGACGGTGTTCGCGCGACCCGGGATCGGGCGGGTGACGCTCGCGGCGATCACCGACCGCGATCTGCCGGTGATCACGGGAGTCATCCTGCTGAGCGCGCTCGTCTTCGTGGTGGTCAACACCGTGGTCGACCTCGTCGTCCCCCTTCTCGATCCGCGCCTGCGCTCCGCCGGGACGGCCCTGCGCGTGCGGACGGGGGTTCCGGCGTGAGCGTCGTCGCTCCCGCACGCCGGCGATCCCGCCGCGGCCGCGTCGTCGCGCTGTCGATCGCCGGCGCCGTCCTGACCGTGATCGCCCTCGCTGCGGTGGCACCGGGACTCCTCGCGACGCACGATCCGCTGCTGACCGACGTGCGCGCCACCCTCCAGCCGCCGAGCGCCGCGCACTGGTTCGGCACCGACCAGAGCGGGCGGGACGTGTACTCGCGCGTCGTGTTCGGCGCGGGGAGATCGGTGGGGATCGGTCTGCTCGCGACGGGTCTCGCCGTGATCGTCGGGGTCGTCTTCGGTTCGCTGTCGGCCGTCGCCCCGCGCGCGGTGGACGCGGCCGCGATGCGTGTCGTCGACGTGCTGCTGGCCTTCCCCGAGTTCCTGGTCGCCCTCCTGGTCGTGGCGGTCCTGGGCCCGGGACCGGCGAACATCGCGGTGGCCGTGACGATCGCCGCCGTCCCCGTGTACGTGCGTCTGGCTCGTGCGCAGACCCGCTCGCTCGCTGCGGCCGAGCACGTCGAGGCCGCGCGCATCATCGGCGTCCCCGCCGTCATCGTGCACGTCCGGCACGTGCTGCCGGGCGTTCTGGGCGCCGTGAGCGTGCTGGCCACGATCGGCGTCGGAACGAGCATCCTCGCGGCAGCCGGCTTGAGCTTCCTCGGCCTCGGCCCCACCGAGCCCACCGCCGAGTGGGGTCTCATGCTGTCGGCCGGCCGGAACCTCCTGCTCCAGGCCCCGTGGGTCGCCGTGTTCCCGGGGCTGGCCATCACCGCGACCGTCGTCAGCGTGAGCGTCGTCGGGCGCATCCTCCGCGCACGCACCGAGGAGCGGGGCGCGTGAGCGGGGTGCGCCTGCGCGGCCTGCGCATCGACGGTCCGGATGGCGCGATCGTGCGCGGACTCGATCTCGATGTCGCACCGGGGGAGTGCGTCGCGATCGTCGGCGAGTCGGGAGCGGGCAAGTCGCTGAGCGGACGCGCCCTGCTCGGGCTGGTTCCCGACGGTCTGTTGTGGTCCGCGGACGACCTGGAGATCGACGGCGTCGCCGCGCAGTCCCTGACCGGACCGCAGTGGCGGGCCCTGCGCGGTCGGCGCATCGCCCTCGTGTCGCAGGACGCGCTCGTCTCGCTGGATCCCCTCCGTCGTGTCGGCGCCGAGGTCGCCGAGCCGGTGCGCATCCATGAGCCGGGCGTGTGCGGCGACGCTCTCGCGGGGCGCGTGCGCTCCAGCCTCGAGCGTGTCTCGATGCCCAACCCCGACGAGCGGGCCCGGCAATACCCGCACGAACTCTCCGGCGGACTGCGCCAGCGCGCCCTGATCGCCTCGGCCCTGTCGGCGAACCCCGCCGTCGTGGTCGCCGACGAACCCACCACGGCCTTGGATGCCACCGTGCAGGCGCGCGTGCTCGACCTGCTGCGCCGCATCGCCGACGACGGCGTCGCCGTGGTGTTCATCAGCCACGACCTGGGCGCCGTCGCGCGGGTGGCGGATCGGGTCGTCGTGATGCACGAGGGACGGGTCGTCGAGACCGGCGTCACGGCCGAGGTGCTGGCATCCCCTCGCGATCCGGTCACGCGCGAACTCGTCGCCGCGGTGTCGCACGAGCCGCTCGGCCGCGCACCGCGCACCGACGCTCCGCTCTTCGCCGCCCGCGGCGTCACGAAGCGTTTCGGCGACCGAGTGGCCGTGAACGACGTCTCGTTCGAGGTCCGTCGCGGTCGCACCCTCGCTGTCGTGGGGGAGTCGGGGTCGGGGAAGACCACCCTCGCGCGGCTCGTGGTCGGCGTAGCGGCGGCCGACGCGGGGACGCTCTCGTTCGACGGGCACTCCTGGACGCCCGACGTGGCACGCGGCGCGGACCGGCGGCGGGTGCAGCTCGTGCAGCAGAACCCCTGGGGTGCTCTGGATCCGCGGTGGAGCGTGGGTCGCACGCTCCTAGAGGCCGTGGCCGCCGGCGGCGTGGCGCGTCCCGGACGTCGTCGGGCCGTGGCCGCCCTGCTCGACGAGGTCGGGCTGTCTCCCGCGTTCGTCCGGCGCCGACCCGCGCAGCTGTCGGGCGGACAGCGCCAGCGCGTCGCGATCGCCCGCGCCCTCGCGGTGTCGCCCGATCTGCTCGTGCTCGACGAACCGGTCTCGGCCCTCGACGCCTCGGTCCGGGCACGCATCCTCGAACGCCTGCTCACCCTGCAGCGCGAGCGCGACCTCGCGATGATCTTCGTCACCCACGATCTCGACGTCGTGGCCGGAATCGCCGACGACGTGATCGTGATGAAGGACGGCCGCGTCGTGGACTCCGGCGCCGTGTCGTGCGTCTTCGCCGCGCCGGGGCATCCGTTCACCCGGGAGCTGCTGGCCGCCGCCGGCCTGGGCGTCCCCGAGGCGTGAGCCCGCGCGGCCCCTCGCGCCGCGTGTCCGCGCGCGGAGCCGCACCGCAGCCCGCCCTCCTCGCGTAGACTCGACGGACACGCATCGATCCGGCCATCACCGGGGAGCTCGCGGAAGAACAGGGTCCAGGCCCCCAGTAGAACCGCGCGGGGCAGGCCCGTCACAGCCGCAGTGAGAGCGGCACCGGCCCCTGAGTTCGTCGACGGGTCCCGTGCAATGCAGGGTGGTACCGCGGTCCGCATGGATCGTCCCGGCGAGAGAACCTCGACCCGCGGAGTGACATGACCTACCCACGCCCCTCATCCTTCGGCCCGGCCGCCGACGCGCAGAGCGCCGCCGTCGCGGCATCCGTCGTCCCGAGCCCTCGCTTCCCGTCGATCGAGAACGACACGCTCGCGTTCTGGAAGGACGACGACACCTTCCGCGCCTCCATCGCGAACCGCGAGGGCGCCGAGGAGTGGGTGTTCTACGACGGCCCGCCCTTCGCGAACGGCCTGCCGCACTACGGGCACCTCCTCACCGGGTACGCCAAGGACGTCTTCCCGCGCTTCCAGACGATGCGCGGCAAGAAGGTCGACCGCGTCTTCGGCTGGGACACGCACGGCCTTCCCGCCGAGCTCGAGGCGATGAAGCAGCTCGGCATCACCGAGAAGGACGAGATCGAGCGCATGGGCGTCGCGACCTTCAACGCGAAGGCCCGCGAGTCGGTGCTCGAGTACACGCGCGAGTGGCAGGACTACGTCACGCGCCAGGCCCGCTGGGTCGACTTCGAGCGCGGCTACAAGACGCTGGACACGACGTACATGGAGAGCGTCCTGTGGGCGTTCAAGACGCTGCACGACAAGGGTCTCGCGTACGAGGGCTACCGCGTGCTGCCCTACTGCTGGCGTGACGAGACGCCGCTGTCGACGCACGAGCTGCGCATGGACGACGACGTCTACAAGATGCGCCAGGACCCCTCGGTCACGGTCACCTTCCCGCTGGTGGGCGCCAAGGCCGAGTCGCTCGGCCTCACCGGCGTCCGCGCCCTGGCCTGGACGACGACGCCGTGGACCCTGCCGACGAACCTCGCGCTCGCGGTGGGTCCCGGCATCCGGTACGCGGTGGTCGAGGGCGGCCCGAACGGCGCGGCCGACGTGCACACGACCCCCGACGGCACGCCCGACGAGGCGTTCGAGGCCGTCGCGCACCGGTACCTGCTGGCCGAGGACCTGCTTGCGAACTACGCCAAGGACCTCGGGTACGACAGCGCGGATGCCGCCCGCGCGGCCGTGCAGACGACGATCTCGGGCGCGGAGCTCGAGGGCGTCGCGTACGACCGGCTGTTCGACTATTACGCCGACGCCGACACGTGGGGAACCGAGAACGCGTGGAAGATCCTCGTCGACGACTACGTCACGGTCTCGGACGGCACCGGCATCGTGCACCAGGCCCCCGCGTACGGTGAAGACGACAAGCGCCTCGCGGATGCCGCGGGCCTTCCCACGATCATCTCGCTCGACGACGGCGGACGGTTCCTGTCAGCCGTGACCGACGTCGCGGGCGAGCTGTGGCTCGAGGCGAACCGTCCGCTGATCCGTCTGCTCAAGCAGGGCGGGCGTCTCTTGCGCGAGGCGTCGTACGAGCACTCGTACCCGCACTGCTGGCGCTGCCGGAACCCCCTCATCTACAAGGCCGTGTCGAGCTGGTTCGTGCGCGTGACCGACATCAAGGACGACCTGCTGGCGAACAACCAGCAGATCACCTGGGTGCCCGAGAACGTCAAGGAGGGCCAGTTCGGCAAGTGGCTCGAGGGCGCGCGTGACTGGTCGATCAGCCGCAACCGCTACTGGGGCTCGCCGATCCCGGTGTGGAAGAGCGACGACCCGAACTTCCCGCGCGTCGACGTGTACGGCTCGCTCGCCGAGATGGAGGCCGACTTCGGCCGCCTGCCGGTGAACGCCGACGGCGAGGTCGACCTGCACCGTCCCTACATCGACGGCCTCACGCGCCCGAACCCCGACGACCCGACCGGGCAGTCGACGATGCGCCGCATCGAGGACGTCCTCGACGTGTGGTTCGACTCGGGCTCGATGCCGTTCGCGCAGGTGCACTACCCCTTCGAGAACCACGAGTGGTTCGACGAGCACGCCCCCGCCGACTTCATCGTCGAGTACATCGGGCAGACGCGCGGCTGGTTCTACGTCATGCACGTGCTCTCGACCGCGCTGTTCGACCGCCCCGCCTACACGGGCGTGTCGTGCCACGGCATCGTGCTCGGCAACGACGGGCAGAAGATGTCGAAGTCGCTGCGCAACTACCCCGACGTGCGCGAGGTGTTCGACCGCGACGGTTCGGATGCCATGCGGTGGTTCCTCATGTCGTCGAGCGTCCTGCGCGGTGGCAACCTCGTCGTGACCGAGGAGGGCATCCGCTCGGGCGTCCGCGAGTTCCTGCTGCCGCTGTGGAACGCGTGGTACTTCTTCGCGACGTACGCGAACGCTTCAGCGCCGGTGGCTGAGTCCGTCGAAGCCTCCGGCCCCGGGCTCGAGGGGGTTTCGGTCCCTTCGACGGGCTCAGGGACCTCGGTCGCAGGCCCAGGGACCTCGGTCGGCGGGTATGAAGCTCAGTGGCGCACCGACTCCACCGACGTGCTCGACCGCTACATCCTCGCGCTCACCGGCGACCTCGTGCGCGATGTCGCTTCCGACCTCGAGGGCCTGGACTCGACGACCGCGGCCGAGCGTCTGCGCGACTTCGCCGAGGTGCTGACCAACTGGTACATCCGCCGCTCACGCGACCGCTTCTGGGTGGGCGTGACCGACGACCCGTCCAGCCGCCAGGCCTTCGACACGCTCTACACGGTGCTCGAGACGCTCACCCGCGTGGCCGCTCCGCTGCTGCCGCTGGTGACCGAGCGCGTATGGCAGGGGCTGACCGGCGGGCGGAGCGTCCACCTGACCGACTGGCCCGACGCCGCGGCGTTCCCCGCCGCCGAAGACATCCGCACCGCGATGGACACCGTGCGCGAGGTCTCGAGCGTCGCCAACGCCCTGCGCAAGCGCGAGGGCAAGCGTGTGCGCCTGCCGCTGCCGCGTCTGACGGTGGTGACCCCGGATGCCGCGGGCCTGGCGCAGTTCGACGACATCCTGCGCGAGGAGCTCAACGTCAAGGCCGTCGAGCAGGTCGCCCTCGAAGACGGCACAGCGGGGGAGTACGGGATCACCCACCGCCTCTCCGTGAACGCCCGCGCCGCGGGTCCGCGCCTGGGCAAGCAGGTGCAGCAGGCCATCAAGGCTGCGCGTGAGGGCGCCTGGAGCGAGGTCGACGGACAGGTCGTCGCCGGCGGCATCCCGCTCGAACCTGCGGAGTACGACCTCGTCGTCGAGACCGCGGGTCGACCCGAGGGAGAGGCTCTTGCGGTGCTGTCCAGCGGCGGCTTCGTGCTGCTCGACACCGTCACCACCCCCGAGCTCGAGGCCGAGGGTCTGGCGCGCGACATGATCCGCGGCATCCAGGACACCCGTAAGGCCGCCGGCTTCGACGTGAGCGACCGGATCGCCCTCACCCTCACGTTCGACGACGCCGGTGACGCCGCGGCCGTGGCTCAGGCGTTCGACGTGGCGGGCGTGGCATCCGAGACCCTCGCCGAGAGCGTCGTGCTCGCGAGCCGCACCGAGCGACTCATCGAGCGCGGGAACGTCGGGGCGCCGCAGTTCGAGAACGTCCTCATCGCCAGGACCTATGCGAACGTCGGTGCCGTCACGGTGGCCGTGGCGCGGATCGGAGCCCCCGCATGAGCGAGCGCAACAGGGCGGATGCCGTCTACTCGGCGCTGCTCGAACGGCAGGGCGAGCAGTGGGTGCAGCCGCGCGTCGAGCGCACCCGCCGCGTGCTCGAACTGCTCGCCGACCCGCAGCGCACGTACCGCGTCATCCACGTCACCGGGACCAACGGCAAGACCTCGACCAGCCGCATGATCGAGAGCCTGTTGCGGGCCCTCGGGCTGCGCACGGGGCTGTTCACGAGCCCGCACCTCGAGCGCTTCACCGAGCGCATCCTCATCGACGGCGAGCCCGTGGCCGACGCCGCGATCGCCGACGCCTGGGACGAGATCCAGCCGTTCGTCGACATGGTGGATGCCGAGCTCTCGGCATCCGGAGACGCCCCGCTGACGTTCTTCGAGCTCCTCACCGTGCTGGCCTTCGTCGCGTTCGCGGACGCGCCGATCGACGTGCTCGTGCTCGAGGTCGGGATGGGCGGGGAGTGGGACTCCACGAACACCGCCGACGGAGACGTCGCGGTCTTCGCGCCGATCGACATCGACCACACCGATCGTCTGGGCTCGAGCATCGCCGAGATCGCCACGGTCAAGGCCGGGATCATCAAGCCTGGGGCGGCGGTCGTCTCGGCCGCGCAGCCGGAGGAGGCCCTCCGCGCCATCCGCGCCCGCGCCGAGAAGGAGGGCGCCACCGTGTCGGTCGCCGGCGACGGTTTCGCGCTCGAGGGCCAGACCCTCGCCGTGGGCGGACAGCAGCTCGACATCCGCGGGGTGGCCGGCACCTACTCCGAGGTGTATCTGCCGCTGTACGGCGCTCATCAGGGCAGCAATGCGGCCCTCGCGGTCGCCGCGGTCGAGTCGCTCATCGGCGGGGGGGAGCAGGCGCTGAGCGCCGACGTCGTCGCCGACGGTCTCGGTAACGCCACCTCGCCCGGCCGGCTGCAGCTCATCGGCACCGCGCCCACCGTCTTCGTCGACGCGGCGCACAACCCGCACGGCGCCCGTGCCCTGGTCGCCGCTCTCGACGAGTCCTTCGACATCGACGAGTGGGGCGCCGTGGTCGGCATCCTCGAGGGCAAGGATGCCGCCGGCATCATGTCGGCGCTGGTCCCGGGGGTCGCTCGCGTGTTCGCGACCGCGCCCGACAGCGACCGCGCCACCGATCCCGACGCGATCGCCGACGTCGCCGAGTCGGCCGACCTGCCCGTCACGGTGCACCCGACCCTCGAGGACGCCGCCGACGCCGCGCGTTCCTGGGCCGCCGAGTCCGACCGCCGAGCCGTCGTCATCGCCGGGTCCGTCGTGCTCGCCGGCGAGGCCCTGCGGCTCGCGGAGCTCGAGGACTGGAAGGCCGGGTGGCAGGGTTGAGCCCGCGCGAACCCCGCGCCCCTCGCCCGCGCCGCCAGCGCGGCGCCCAGGAGTCGCTCGGCGCGGTGGTGCTCGGCTTCGAGTCCATCGTCGTGTTCCTCGGCGGGCTCGTCGTCTACGGCCTCAAGGTGCTGCCGTTCGACATCGCGCCCTGGTGGGGCATCGTCGGCGGCGTCGTCCTGGCGATCGCGATGGTCGCGGTCTCCGGGCTGCTCCGGCACCGCTGGGCGCTGTTCGCCGGGTGGGGCCTGCAGGTGCTCCTGCTGCTCGGCGGTTTCCTCGTCCCCGCCCTCGCCGTGGTCGCCGTCATTTTCGGCGGCATGTGGGCGTATGCGACGATCAAGGGAGCGGCACTGGACCGACGCAACGCCCGGCTCGCCGCCGACCCCGACCTCTCGAACGGAGAATGACCCATGGCCACCGAAGAGACCCTCGTCCTGGTCAAGCCCGACGGCGTCGCCCGCGGCCTGACCGGCGCGATCCTCGCCCGTATCGAGGCGAAGGGCTACGCCCTCGTCGACATCCGCCTCGTCGAGCCCGACCGTGAGACCCTCGCCCAGCACTACGCCGAGCACGAGGGCAAGCCGTTCTACGAGCCGCTGCTCGAGTTCATGATGTCGGGACCCTCCGTCGCGATCCGCCTCGCCGGTAACCGCGTCATCGAGGGCTTCCGCTCCCTCGCCGGGACGACCGATCCCACGACCGCGGCCCCCGGCACCATCCGCGGCGACTTCGGCCGCGACTGGGGCCTGAAGGTGCAGCAGAACCTCGTGCACGGCTCCGACAGCGTCGAATCCGCCGAGCGCGAGCTCGCGATCTGGTTCGCCTGATCCCGGATGCCGAGAAGGCCGTCGCCCGTAAGGGCGGCGGCCTTCGTCGTTGTGGGCGGCGTGTCGGGGACGGACGCGGCCCGCTCCGTCAAAGCTGGGTGAGCACCGCGCCGCACGATGTCAGCGATCCCCACCACCTCAGCGGCTCCAAGCGCCGTAGCGCTGAGGATGCTCGACTTCGCGACATCGCGCGCGGTACGTCAGAGCTGGGCGAGCACGTTCAGGCGCAGCTGCGCGAGCACCGCCACCACGACGAACGCGGCGAGCGTCATGAGCGGAACCCACGACATCAGGCGGTCGGCGATCTCCCGCACGCGCCGGCCCGGCAGAACGCCCTCGCGCAGCACGTGCAGCGTCACGACGAAGAACGAGGGGATGACCACCGACCACGTCACCATGCACCAGGGGCAGAGCGTCGCGAGCACGTACAGGCTCTGCGCGATCAGCCAGATGACGAATCCGAGCGCGAAGGCGAAGCCGACCCAGAAGAGCGCCCAGAACCACCGCGCGAAACGGGCTCCGGCGAGCAGCGCCATGCCGACCACGATGGGCGCGATCCACGCCGCGAGACCGATGATCGGGTTGGGGAAACCGAAGACGCTGCCCTGCGCCGACTGCAGGTTCGCCGAGCACTGCACCAGCACGCTGAAGTCGCAGGATGCCGCCGCATCGGGGTTCGCGAGCTGGTGGAAGCGCTCCATGGTCAGCGAGAAAGCGGCCCACCATCCGACGACCCCCGCGAAGATCAGCCAGACGGCGACGACGACGGGGCGGCGCGGGGCGACTGTTTCGCTCATGTGCGCGATTCTTCCACCCGGTCGCTATGCGCATGCTTTGAGAGGCGGGGGCTGTCCTCCGGTCGGCAAGCGGCAGCGCGTGCGGGTCTCGCCCCGAGCGTGCTTCACTCGCGGGTCGTGTAGATGCTGTGGTCCAGAACCTCGCCGGTGAAGACGTCGAGCCCGGGTGGGGGACCTCCGTGCGTCTCGGCGTATTGCTTTTCCCATGCGGCGACTGAGTCGGCGTATGCCTGATTGTTGTGCGCTGCGAGGGGGCTGAGAGATCCCTGCATCACAACGCGGGTGACGTTGGGCGCCGTCGCGTCGTACACGTTGCCATCGAGCGCCGGCACGATATCGGTGACGTGCTGGAACGCATACACCGGAACGCGCGACGGGATGACAAAGGAGTCTATGGGGGAGCCGTTCGTCACGACGCCGACCGTGTTGTACGGGAATGCGGGATCGGCCGCGAGATTCGCTGCCATGATTCCTCCCTGGCTGAATCCCGTCAGCACGACATCGCCTCCAGGCGGGATTCCGGCGTCGTTCATCGCTTCCAGAACAGCCCGCTCGTAGGCGGTACGAAGAAGAGGATTGTCGGCCATGAGGGCGACGTTCGAGTCGCGATCATTGAGGGCACCGCTATCAGAACTCCACTGCCAATCCTGGGTGGACGGCAACGAAACAACCCATCGCTCGACTCCGTCCGCGCCTCGAATTTTCTTCACGTCGATCACGGTCGCATCGGCGGTGCCCATGGCGTCCGTCGTGCCGTTCACCGAGACAAGATCAGAAAGCGACGACAGATGAGTGACCTTTTGAGACTCATCCCAAGCCAATCGTTCGTCGCCATGTAACGCGTGTGGATCAAGCTCCTCTACATCGGTCGAGTCCTGCAGAAAATTCTGGGCGGCGCCGCCGAGCACCAGACCCACTCCGACTCCGACGGGCCCGAAGGGTGCGGTTATGAGGGCGTTCGCCATGGGCAGGATGTGGGCAACGATCCGTCGGAGTTCGCCAAGCCCCTCATCAACGATGGGAAGAAGTCTCTGCAGCAGGGAATCGAGGGCGAACAGCGCCTCGACCAAGTCGGTTACGAGACGCCCCGTCGCGTCGATGAGGTCGTACGCGCCTCGCGCGAAATCCTCCACACGCTCCGAGATGACGAAGGGATTGACCGCGAACGAGAAGAGCTCGTCCGCGAACTTCGCCAACTGAATGAGCGCGTCACAGACATAGGAACGGGTTGCGTCGACGAGTCTCGAGGCAAGGCGAAGGGCCGCTGCGGCCGCAGAAGTCCATTCAGAGGCGTCGAGCGCGATACGTTGCAGGTCCTCGTGTCGCTCGCGCAGCGCACGAACTGTGCGCCCGTCCAGTTCATCGAGAGACGATCGTGCCTGCTGGACAATATCCGGGATCCCGATGAGCAAGCGCGAGGCGTCTTCCCATGTCGCGGCGACGGAAGCCGTCGCGACCGGGTCGCCAGCCAACGCGTCGAACCATTCGCGCAATGGTTCAATGAACTGAAGGACGACGCCGGCAATGCTGGGAATCTGGGCGCAGTAGTCGCTGCCGGGACCGTTCGTGGGAACACCGCGGGTCCAGCTGCCGCCAGCGAGCTCCGCGCTGATCGCGGATGCCGTGGTCATGAGTCGCTCCGGGCGAAAGCGTCGACGGCGTCCTGTTCAACACTGGAGAAGGCGGTCGCGGCGTCATCTACTCCATCCGCCACTCGATCGGCGAGATCGCGGGCGGATGACAACAGATCCCGGGCTCGCGCCGCGAGAGCAGTGGCCAGGGGAACGACGAGGCCTTGGCTCAGAGGTCCGAAAGCATCGCCTGCGAGATCAGCGCGGATGCCATCACCGGCGGTGCCGAACACCGACGAGGCTTCTCGCATGAGAACGGCCTGCTTCCGGAGAATTCCACCGTCGATTTCTATGTGCTGATTCGCAGCGGTCATCGTCCAGCTTCCTCCGCGATCTTCCTCGCTTCGTCCATCGTGATGCTTCCGTCTCCTCTCGGACTAGCACCCAAGGCCGTCAAAGTCGGCTCAACGTCGAGCAGGTCGCTGTCTGCATCTCTCAGACTGACGTCGACATAGGACATCGGAAGTGACCGGCTTTCGAGAGCTACCCCAAGAATCTCCGCGACAAGCTCGGGGGCTACTTCGCTGCTGGGCTGCTGAACCGCATTCAGCGTCCCCCCGATCGACAGCGTCTCCGTGAACCCACTGAGTCTGACGTCAGCCCAGGCATCCGTGATCCCGAGATCCGCCGCCTCCAGCGCAGCCGGAATCTCCGTCTTGTACGAGTCATCGTGGAACGGCATCTGACTGCAGCCCGAGGCGACGCTCGCGACGAGGGCGATGCCGAACAGGACGGCGAGACGGCTACGCCGGATCATGCCGTCGCCCCGAGTCCGCGAGCCCCCGCAAGGTCGGCCTCGCTGTACGCCGTGGCGAGGTCGTCGAGCGCTCCGCTCAACCGCCGCAGCAGAGCGGTCCGGCTCACCAACCGTTCGCCGAACTGCACCTGAGCACGTGCGTAAGCCTGCTGAGCCTCGCCGCTCCGCTGCGTGCTGAGTGTCGCGGCCTCGCGCGTGAGGGTCTCGACGAGCGCGTCGATCTGCGCGCCGGCCGCCTTGATGCTCGCCGCCGTCGTCGACAATCGGAGCGGCGTGACTTCGAGGTGCTCGATCATCAGCCGACCGTTCCCGTCGTCGGGCTCACGTACTCGTCGTCGATCCGACGACGTGTCGATACGACCAGCGGCGATGACGCACCCAGGCTTTCCGCCATGCGCCGAAGCGCTGTGTCAGCGGCATCCCGCTGCGCCTGCCGCACGGTGTCGGTCACGATGCGTGACAGCGTCGCCGCGTCGAGACCCGAGGCGCTCCGAGAGATGTCGACGCGGTCGACGCGACCACTGGCGCTCGCCGAGACGCGCACTTCACGACCGACCGATGCTCGGGTCGCCGTGGCCGTTCGTGTGTCGTCGGCCATGCGTGCGGCGTCGTGCGCCAGCGTTCGTGCCTGCGCGGTCTGGGCCTGCACGTGTGCGCGTGCCTGCTCGAAAGCGGTGAGCGAGTCGTCGGACAGAGTCATGGGGCTCCTTTCGCCGGAATTTCGACCGTACCCAAGCCCGTCTCGGGGGCGGAGGCGCCTGTGGATAACCGGTTCCGCGAGCGGCGCCGTGGGCGTTCGCGCCGGTCCGTGCGATAATCGAAGCTGATGTGACCGCGGCCGCGCCGCAGGAACATCACCAGAAGACTTCGGGCGATGACCGCCCTTCGCAGACCGAGCCGCAGGCCGACTGCAGACCGAGTGAGTTCGCGGCCCCGCCGGGTGCGGCGCCGCATGAGATTTCGTCGGGCGACGCGCGGTGTCGCCCGCCAGGGAGTACGCCGAATGGCCGAGAAGAACGACGATCAGACCCCCACCGACGAGACGGTGATCGAGACGCCCGCTCCCGAGACCGACGAGCAAGCCGCTCCCGACGCCGACACGGTCGCCCCGGCCGAAGAGGACGAGGCCGCGGTCCAGGATGCCGAGCAGGCCGCCGCCGCCGACACCGAGGCGCCCGCGGTGCTCGATGAGCCCGACGTCGAGGCTGCGGCATCCGTCCCCGACGTCCCGGCCGAAGACGCCGAGGCCGCCTCGGTCGACGCTCAGCCGGAGCCCGAGGCGCCCGCCGAAGCCGAGCCCCCCATCGAGGCCGAGGCCTCCAACCAGCCCGAGACCCCCACCGAACCCGAGGCGCCCGCCGAGCCGGAGAAGCCGGCGCGACCCACCGCGGTCTCGCTCGGTCTGCTCCCCGAGAACTTCGTCTCCGCGGTCTCGACCGCTCTGCACTTCTACGCCCCCGAGCTGCCGCCGCTGCCCGCGCGCGACGACGCCTGGGACCGTGACGACCGCGACGACGACGGGCCGAACGAGCGCGTCTCCGCGAACGCCCGCCGCCGCAACCGTCGCCGCGGCGGTGCGTCCGGGGGAGACGAGGCTGCCGAGCCGTCGACCGCTCCGGTCCGTCAGCGCGCTGTCGAGGTCATCACCGAGCCGCAGCGCATCAAGGGCTCCACCCGGCTCGAGGCGAAGAAGCAGCGTCGGCGCGACGGACGCGAGGCCGGCCGTCGCCGTCCCGTGGTGACCGAGGCGGAGTTCCTCGCCCGCCGCGAAGCGGTCGACCGTGTCATGGTCGTGCGCTCGAAGGCCGGTCGCATCCAGATCGCCGTCCTCGAGGACAACGTGCTCGTCGAGCACTACGTCGCCCGCAACCAGGACGCCTCGCTCATCGGCAACGTCTATCTCGGACGCGTGCAGAACGTGCTGCCCAGCATGGAGGCCGCGTTCGTCGACATCGGTCGAGGCCGCAACGCCGTGCTCTACTCGGGCGAGGTCGACTGGGACGGCGTCGAGACCAACAACCAGCCGCGCCGGATCGAGCTCGCCCTCAAGTCGGGCGACCGCGTGCTCGTACAGGTCACGAAAGACCCCGTGGGGCACAAGGGCGCGCGCCTGACGAGCCAGATCTCGCTGCCCGGCCGCTACCTCGTGTACGTGCCCAACGGCACGATGAACGGCATCTCGCGCAAGCTCCCCGACACCGAACGCGCGCGCCTGAAGAAGATCCTCAAAGAGGTCCTGCCCGAGTCCTCCGGCGTCATCGTCCGGACCGCGGCCGAGGGCGCGACCGAGGAGCAGCTGACCCTCGACGTGCAGCGCCTCACCTCGCAGTGGGAGCACGTCTCCAGCCAGGTCAAGACGATCCAGGCACCCGCCTTGCTGCACTCCGAGCCCGACCTGCTGGTCAAGATCGTGCGCGACGTCTTCAACGAGGACTTCACGCGCATGCTCATCCAGGGCGACGAGGCGCTGCAGACGATCTCGAACTACCTCAAGGGCGTCGCTCCCGACCTGCTCGAGCGCGTCGAGAAGTACGAGGGCGAGCAGGACCCGTTCGACGCCTTCCGCGTGACCGAGCAGATCGAGAAGGCGCTCGACCGCAAGGTCTGGCTGCCCTCGGGCGGTTCGCTCGTGATCGACCGCACCGAGGCCATGACCGTGGTCGACGTCAACACCGGCAAGTTCGTCGGCTCGGGCGGAAACCTCGAAGAGACCGTCACCAAGAACAACCTCGAGGCCGCCGAGGAGATCGTGCGGCAGCTGCGCCTGCGCGACATCGGCGGGATCATCGTCGTCGACTTCATCGACATGGTGCTCGAGTCCAACCGCGACCTCGTGCTGCGCCGACTCATCGAGTGCCTGAGCCGCGACCGGACGAAGCACCAGGTCGCCGAGGTCACCTCGCTCGGACTCGTGCAGATGACCCGCAAGAAGCTGGGTCTGGGTCTGCTGGAGACCTTCAGCGAGGCCTGCGAGGTCTGCGCCGGTCGCGGCGTGATCGTCCACCACGATCCCGTCGTCAAGCATCGCCCCACGGGCTCCTCGAACGGCAACGGCAACCAGGGCTCGTCCAACCGCCGCGGGCGCGGCGGCAACGGGGGATCGAACGGCAGCGGCAACGCTCAGGCGGGTGCGACCTCGCAGAGCGCCTCGGGCGCCGCCGCGGCCCAGGCCGGCGGCACGCACGTCATCACCGAGGGCGTGAAGTCCGCGCTCGCCCAGATCGCGGCATCCACCGTCAAGCCCACGATCGACGACCCCGCCGTCGTCGAGGCGGCGGTCGTCGCGTCCGTGGAGGCCGTCCTCGAAGCCAAGGCCGAGAAGGATGCCGAGACCCCGGCGCCCGTGCGCGAGAAGCGCCCCCGCAAGAAGCGCGAACCGAAGGCTCCGCGCACCGAGAAGGACGCGCTGTTGGAGTCGGTGCTCGAAGCCCTGCCCGAGCCCAAGGCTCCGGGGCAGGGACGCTCGCGCCGCCGCGTGACCACGGCAGCCCTCACCGGTACGCCCGTCGACGCGCAGCCGGTCACCGAGTCCTGAGCCGCATCCACTGAGGGGTCGTCCTCCGCCATCGGATCCGATCCGATCGCGGGGGCCGGCCCCTCAGGCGTGCCGGGGACGGTCTCGTCCCGGAACGCGCAGCCCCGACGCGAGCAGGCGTCGCACGAGCTCCTTGCCGCCCACGTGCTCCGCGCCGAGGGCGACGAGGTCGGCGTGCCTCTCGTCGGGGACGTCGTAGTGGTCGAGGTCGAAGGCTCGGCGGGGGATCCCGGCCGCTGCGGCGAACGCGTGCAGCTCCGCGAGATCGCTGTCGCTGACCAGGTGCGCCCACAGGCGTCCGTGGGCGGGCCACCGCGGGTCGTCGATCAGGATCGCCATCGCTCGATCCTACGGTCGACACGCGGGCCGAATGCTTTTGCCGGATGTCCCCGGGTGAGCTAAACTTGACCCTTGGTGCGTCGCGTCCGCCCTCCCAGGTGCGTGACCCCGCGGTCTTTCGCCCGCCGGATCGCACCGAGACTTGGGTCAGCAGACCCTCCCCAACGTCATCAGACAACCGGAGCCGTGCGCTCCCGAATGAAACAGGTGTGAAGTGGTTTACGCAGTTGTGCGCGCCGGCGGCCGGCAGGAGAAGGTGGAGGTCGGCACGATCGTCGTGCTCGACCGCCAGCAGGCGAAGATCGGCGAGAGCATCCAGCTGCCCGCCGTCCTGTTCGTCGACGGCGACGCGGTCACGACCGACGCCGACAAGCTCGCGAAGGTCTCGGTCACGGCCGAGGTCCTCGGTGAGGAGCGCGGTCCCAAGATCGTAATCCAGAAGTTCAAGAACAAGACCGGCTACAAGAAGCGCCAGGGCCACCGTCAGGACCTCACGCGCGTCAAGATCACCGGCATCAAGTAAGAGCCAGGAGACGCAGAGATGGCACACAAAAAGGGCGCAAGCTCCACCCGCAACGGTCGTGACTCCAACGCACAGCGCCTCGGCGTGAAGCGCTTCGGCGGCCAGGCCGTCAACGCCGGCGAGATCCTCGTCCGCCAGCGCGGCACGCACTTCCACCCCGGCGCCAACGTCGGTCGCGGTGGCGACGACACGCTGTTCGCCCTCGCCGCCGGTGCGGTCGAGTTCGGCAACAAGGGCGGCCGCAAGGTCGTCAACATCGTCGCCGCAGCGGAGTAATTCCCAGCGCTTCGGCGCTCGCGAGGGGGTGGGCACTGCCTACCCCCTCGTTCCTTTTCCCGGCGCGGCCCGTGCTGCGCGATCCCGTCCCGACACCCCGTCGCCTCTTGCGTCGGTCGAGTCGTCCACCCGGAAGGACCCGTCATGGTCACCTTCGTCGACCGCGTCACCCTGCATCTGCGTGCGGGCAAGGGCGGCAACGGCTGCGTCTCGGTGCGCCGTGAGAAGTTCAAGCCGCTGGCCGGTCCCGACGGCGGCAACGGTGGGAGCGGGGGAGACGTCGTGCTCGTCGCCGACCCCCAGACGACCACGCTGTTGTCGTACCACCACTCGCCGCACCGCTCGGCCGGCAACGGCGGATTCGGCATGGGCGACCACCGCTCGGGCGCCCTCGGCGAGGACCAGGAGCTCCCGGTCCCGCTCGGCACGGTCGTGAAAGACGTCGACGGCAACGTCCTGGTCGACATGCTCACCCCCGGGATGCGCTTCGTCGCGGCCCCGGGTGGACTCGGCGGGCTCGGCAACGCGGCCCTGGCGTCGCCGAAGCGCAAGGCCCCCGGCTTCGCGCTGCTGGGCACGCCCGGCTACGAAGGCGACGTCGTCCTCGAGCTCAAGACCGTCGCCGACGTCGCTCTGGTCGGTTTCCCGTCGGCGGGCAAGTCGAGCCTGATCGCCGCGGTGTCGGCCGCGCGCCCCAAGATCGCCGACTACCCCTTCACCACGCTGCACCCGAACCTCGGCGTCGTGCAGGCCGGCGACGCGCGTTACACGATCGCCGACGTCCCCGGTCTCATCGAGGGCGCGAGCGAGGGCAAGGGTCTCGGACTGGAGTTCCTCCGCCATGTCGAACGGTGCACGGCCCTCGTGCACGTGCTCGACTGCGCGACGCTCGACCCGGGCCGCGACCCGCTGAGCGACCTCGACATCATCCTCGCCGAGCTCGCCGCCTACCCGGTTCCCGAGGGGCAGATCCCGCTGCTCGACCGCCCGCAGATCATCGCCCTCAACAAGGTCGACGTCCCCGAGGCGCACGAGCTCGCCGACTTCGTGCGCCCCGACCTCGAAGCCCGCGGCTTCCGTGTGTTCGAGATCTCCACCGTCAGCCGCTCGGGGCTGCGCGAGCTCACCTTCGCCCTCGGCGAGATCGTGGAGGAGCACCGTCGCGCCACCGTCGAACAGGCTCCTGCCGAGCGCGTCGTCATCCGCCCGCGCGGCGCCGAGAAGGACTTCACGATCAAGGTCGAGGGCGGCACGTACGGTCCCGTGTACCGCATCCTCGGCGACAAGCCGGTCAAGTGGGTGCAGCAGACCGACTTCCAGAACGAGGAGGCGGTGGGCTATCTCGCCGATCGCCTCGCGCGCCTCGGTGTCGAAGACGGTCTGTTCCGCGCCGGCGCGGTCGCGGGTGCGACCGTCGTCATCGGCCCCGGCGACGGCATCGTGTTCGACTGGGAGCCGACCCTCACCTCGGCCGCCGAGCTCATGACGGCTCCGCGCGGCACCGACCCCCGTCTCGTGCAGAACTCCCGCCGCACCTCGTCCGAGCGCCGCGAGCAGTACCACGAGCGCATGGATGCCAAGGCCGACGCCCGCGCCGAACTCGAGGCCGAGCGCCGCGCGGCGCGTGCGGCGGGGATCTCGCCCGACGGCGATTCCTCGCAGCTCTCCCTCGAGGACGACCAGCGGTGACCGCGACGACGCGCGCCGACATCCCCGGCGCCGCCCGCGTCGTGGTGAAGGTCGGGTCGTCGTCGATCAGCGGCGACGGCGCCCACCGGATCGACACCATCGTGGAGGCGCTGTCCCGCGCCCACGGTGCCGGCACCGAGGTGGTCCTCGTCTCCTCGGGCGCCATCGCCACCGCGCTTCCCCTGCTCGATCTCGACGGTCGTCCGCACGATCTGGCGACCCAGCAGGCCGCCGCGGCCGTCGGGCAGAACGTCCTGATGTGGCGGTACCAGACCTCGCTCGACCGGTTCGGTCTGCTCGCGGGACAGGTCCTGCTCACGGCGGGCGACCTCGAGAACGCCACGCACCGGTCGAACGCCCGTCGCGCGATGGAACGGCTGCTGGGGCTCGGCATCCTGCCGATCGTCAACGAGAACGACACCGTCGCCACCCACGAGATCCGTTTCGGCGACAACGACCGTCTGGCGGCGCTGGTCGCCCAGCTCATCGGGGCCGATGCCCTCATCCTGCTCAGTGACATCGAGACGCTGTTCACTCGTCCGCCGAGCGAGCCGGGCGCGCGTCCGATCACCGACGTGGCGTGGGGCGACGACCTGTCCGACTTCGAGTTCGGCGCGGGCGTCGTCAACGGCGTCGGCACTGGGGGAGCTGCGACCAAGGCCTCCGCGGCCAAGCTCGCCTCGACCGCGGGCGTGGGCGTGCTCGTCACGAGCGCCGATCTGGTGGCATCCGCCCTCGCCGGCGACGCCGTGGGCACCTGGTTCGCTCCCCATCCCGATCCCGTCACCCTCGCGACCGGGCCCGTGGGCGCCGTGGGCGCGCCGGTACACTGACCCCATGACCGTGATCGCCGCCTCCGTCGACGAGCGCCTGCGCCTGGCCAAAGACGCGGCGCGCGAGGTCGCCCTCCTCGACGCCGATCGCAAGCGCGAGCTGCTGAACGCCGTCGCCGACGCGATCGACGCGGCGACGACCGAGATCGTGGCCGCCAACGCCGACGACCTCGAGCGCGGCCGGGCCGACGCCATCGGCGAGGCCCTGCTGGACCGTTTGCGCCTCGACGAGCGTCGTGTGGCGGCCCTCGCCGCGGCGGTGCGCGACGTCGCCGACCTGCCCGACCCGGTCGGGCGCGTCCTCGACCGCCGCACCCTCCCCAACGGCCTGTCCCTCGAGAAGGTCGCCGTCCCCTTCGGCGTGGTCGGCTCGATCTACGAGGCGCGTCCCAACGTCACGGTCGACATCGCCTCGCTGGCGCTGCGGTCGGGCAACGCGGTCGTCCTCCGGGGCGGCTCGGCCGCGCAGAGCTCGAACGCGACGCTCGTCCGGGTCATGCGCGACGCGCTGCAGTCGCAGGGTGTTACGCCCGAAGCGGTGCAGAGCGTCGACGATTTCGGTCGCGACGGCGCCCGCGCGCTCATGAACGCCCGCGGGCTCGTCGACGTGCTGGTCCCGCGCGGCAGCGCCTCGCTCATCGAGACCGTCGTCACCGAGTCCTCCGTCCCCGTGATCGAGACGGGCGCCGGCGTGGTGCACATCGTGCTCGACGCGACGGCCCGCGACGACTGGGCGCGAGACATCGTGCTGAACGCCAAGGTGCAGCGACCGAGCGTCTGCAACGCGGTCGAGACGGTGCTCGTGCACCGCGCCGCCGCCGACCGTCTGCTGCCCGAGCTCGTGGCGTCCCTCTCCGACGCGGGCGTCACCGTCCACGGCGACGACGCGACCCGCGGCTACGACGCGCGGGTGGTCGCGGCCACCGATGACGACTGGGCGCGCGAGTACGGCACCCTCGACCTGTCCGTCCGCGTGGTCGACGACCTCGACGACGCCCTCGAGCACATCCGCCGCTACTCGACGCACCACACCGAGGCGATCATCACCGACGATCAGCTCTCGGCCGACCGCTTCCTCGCCGAGGTCGACTCGGCCGTCGTGCTCGTGAACGCCTCGACGCGGTTCACCGACGGCGGGGAGTTCGGCTTCGGCGCCGAGGTCGGCATCTCGACGCAGAAACTGCACGCCCGCGGACCCATGGGCCTCGCCGAGCTGACGAGCACCAAGTGGCTCGGGCGCGGCGACGGCCAGGTACGCGCCTGACCGCCTAAAATGGCAGTGCGCTGTGCGCACACCACTCGAACGGAGCACTGATGACTTTCGCCTCACTTCTCGCCCACGCCGCCGAAGAAGGCGGACACCACGGCGGCAACGTGCAGGCCGAGACCTTCTGGGTCGGCGCCGTGGCGTTCGTGGTGTTCATCGCCCTGAGCCTCGTGACCCTGTCGTACCGCAACGTGGCCAACCGTCACGCCCACAAGGCCGAGGCGTACACCCAGAAGCACGGGACGCCCACCCCCGAGGCGCACGGCCACTGAGGCCCACCGTATGTCGGTGACGCGCGCCCCGCGGATCGGGGTCATGGGTGGGACGTTCGATCCCATCCATCACGGTCACCTGGTCGCGGCGTCCGAGGTCGCGCAGTCGTTCGATCTCGACGAGGTCGTCTTCGTGCCCACGGGTCGCCCGTGGCAGAAAGACGAGGTCACGCAGAGCGAGCACCGTTACCTCATGACGGTGATCGCGACGGCATCCAATCCGCAGTTCACCGTCAGCCGCGTCGACATCGATCGCGCGGGCCCGACGTACACGATCGACACGCTGCGCGACCTGCAGGAACAACGGCCGGGGGCCGAGTTGTTCTTCATCACGGGGGCCGACGCGGTGGCGCAGATCCTGAGCTGGCGCAACCACGACGAGCTGTGGCAGCTCGCTCATTTCGTCGCCGTCTCCCGTCCCGGTCACGTGCTGACCACCGAGGGCCTTCCCTCCGACAACGTGAGTCAGCTGGAGATCCCCGCGCTGTCGATCTCGTCCACAGACTGCCGCGCCCGCGTGCGCCGAGGACACCCCGTGTGGTACCTCGTGCCCGACGGCGTCGTGCAGTACATCGCGAAGCACCACCTCTACCGGAGCACTGCATGAGCACTTCCGAGAACCCCGAGAACCCGCCGCTGACCCGCCGTCAGCTGCGCGAGCTCCGTCAGACCGGCGCGACGCCGATCATCACGTCGTCGCCCGCCGACGAGACCCCGGATGCCGAGACCCCGGCGCCGGTCGTCGAGCCCGCGCCCGAGGCCCCGGCGTCCGACGAGCCCGCCGCTCCGGCTCCGGTCGCCGAGCAGCCCGCCCGAGAGCAGGAGCCCGAGCCCGCGATCGTCTCCGAGGTGCCGGCGGCCACGCCCGAGCAGCCGACGGACGGCCCGGCCGTCACCGACGACTCCGTCGCCGAGACGCCCGTGGTCTCGACGTCGGAACCCGCTCTGCGGCCGGCGTCGTTCGAGTCCTTCGACGGCTTCGACGCGGGGGGCGAGTTCGGCGTCTCCGGTCTCACCCGTCGCCAGGCGCGCGCGCAGGAGAAGATCCGCACGGCCGCCGTCCCCATCATCAGCCCCGATCTCGAGCCTTCGCCGCCGCACCAGCCGGTGCCCTCCGCGAAGACCGATGAGGCCGAGGCGTCGCCCGCCATCTTCCGCCCGGCCGTCGCCGACTCCGCCGACGACGCCGTCGAGGCGCCCGCCCCGTCGGTGGTCAACCCGGCCCTCGGCTCCGACCTGCTGCAGGGCGCCACGCCCGAGGTCACCCTGCCGGCGTCGTTCGACCAGCTCATCTCGCGCAACACGGGATCGACGGGTGCCGTCTCGACCCCGAACGCGCTGATCCTCTCGCAGACGCCGACCGGCGTCCCGCTCGTGGGCCCCGTCAACGCCACCGGTGAGATCATGATCACCGGCACGTTCGAACTCCCCGAGGGTCTCGGGTCGGTCGGACACGCCCCCGGCACCACCGACGGCCGCGACGCCGACGCGGTGCTCCTCGACGGCGAGCTCCCGCCCGCGTCGTCACCCACGCCGATCGCCGCGAGCGCCGCGATCAGCACCGTCAAGCAGCCCGGCGAGATCATTCGCCCCCCGGCGCCCGAGAAGGGGAGCAAGCTCCTCGTCGGCCTCATCGTCACGACCGGCGCGCTCGCGCTGGCTGTCGCCGTCACCCTCGTGCTCGCCTTCACGACAGGAGTCTTCCGATGACAGCCACCGACAACGGCCGCGAGATGGCGCGCATCGCCGCGATCGCCGCCGACGCGAAAGGCGGCGACGACATCGTCGCCCTCGACGTCTCCGAGCCCCTTCCGCTCGTCGACATCTTCCTCCTCGTCACCGGTCGCAACGAGCGCAACGTCGCCGCGATCGCCGACGAGGTCGAAGAGAAGCTGCTCGAAGCCGGCCACAAGCGTCTGCGCCGCGAAGGGCGCCAGGAGTCCCGCTGGGTGCTCCTCGACTTCGGCGACCTCGTCGTCCACGTCTTCCACGAGGAGGAGCGCGTCTACTACGGCCTCGAGCGCCTCTGGAAGGACTGCCCGGTCGTCCCGATCGAGCTGCCGACTCCGGCGAACGCCGCCGAGTAGTCGCCGACCTCGAATGCCCCTCGCCGTCCGGCGGGGGGCATCGTCGTTCCGTCTGCCGGGTCTAGCCGTACCGTTCGCGGTAACGGCGCTCCGCGGCGGGGTGCAGCGTGATCGGGGCGGTGTCGATGAGGCTCGCCGGCGTCAGGTACTGGATGCCGAGGGCATCGGCCGGCACGAGTGCGGGGGCGTCGTCGATGAGCGCGTCGACCAGGGCGCGCGCGAGCTCGTCGGCGAGGTCGGACCGGGCGAGCAGGAGGTTGGCGACGCCGATCGTCGGGACCGCGCGCTGCGCCCCGTACACCCCGGAGGGGATCGTCGTCGCGGCGTACACGTCGGGGAAACGCGCGTCCAGTGCGGGGAGCGCGCCCGTCGTGTCGATGACCGAGACGGCGACGCGTTCGGCCAGGGCGGCGATCTGCGGGGTCGGCACCCCGCCCGACCAGAAGAACGCGTCGATGCGCGCCTCGGCGAGCTCGTCCACCGCCTCCCGGAAGGTCCGTTCCACGGGCCGCGGACCGGTCGTCCCCTCCGGGTCGAGCCCCGCCGCGAGAAGCACGCGACGGGCGGTCGCGGCCGCTCCGGATCCCGGCGCGCCGAGCGACACCGTTCGCCCGGCGAGATCCGACAACTGTCCGATCTCGCTGTCGGCGCGCACGATGCACTGCAGGTAGTTCTGGTACACGCGTCCGATCGCGACGACCTCCCCGTCGGCATCCGCCGCGGAGTCCACCAGCGACAGTCCGAGGTCGACGCGTCGCTCCCGCAGGAGCCGCAGGTTGTCGATGCTGCCCTCGGTGGCCAGCGGTGAGACGCTCACGGCGGTCGACGACTGTGTCGCCGCGGCCAGCAACGTGCCGAATTCCAGGTAGCTGCCGCCCGGCTCGCCGCACCCGAGGACGAGCGGCGTCGGCGTGGGGGCACCACAGGCGGCGAGGGAGGACACGCCTGCTCCGGCGACGACCGCGAGGAAGGCGCGGCGCGTCAGGGTCATCTCGTCCGTCCCCACGTCAGACGGGCGCCCAGACCACCGAGCGGGGAGCGCTCGAGCCCCAGTTGCCCACCGCCGGCGCGCATCAACTCGGCTACGATCGCGAGACCGAGACCGGTGCCGGGCGTGGAACGGTGCGCGCGAGCTCGCCAGAACCGGGTGCCCATGCTCTCGAGGTCGACGTCGGCGAGCTCCGTCCCGGAGTCCTCGACGCGCAGAGTCGTCGTCCCGGCGGCCTCGGCCAGGGAGAGCCGCACGAGCGCCCCGACACCGGCGTAGTTCACGGCGTTGTCGAGCAGCACCTGCACCATCTCCTCGAGGTCCGCGCGGCCGCAGGGGACGGTGACGCCCGTCTCGTCCGCGGCATCCATCGTCAGGCCGGCGTCCTCGAGCCGGCGTCGATGGGGTTCCCCGAGAGCGGATGCCGATACCCGGCACTCGCGCTCCGCGCCCTCGTCGCGCGCGGCGTCGAAGCCCTGCCGTGAGGCCGAGGCGCGATGCTCGGCGTTGGCGAGGGTCAGCATGCGCTCGACGGTGTGCTCGAGGCGGTCGAGGTCGTGGTCGACCGCGGTGAGATCATCTGCGGCATCCGGGTCCCGCGGGAGCGAGTCGACGCGGAGCCGGATCGCTGCCAGGGGTGTGCGCAACTGGTGCGAGGCGTCGGCGACGAAACCGCGCTGCTGTTCGAGGGTGTTCTCGACCTCGTCGGTCATCGTCGTGAACGCGCGGCTCAAGCGCCGCAGCTCGGGCGGGCCGGTCGGGCGCAGAGGGACCCGCTCGCGATGCGCGGTCAGGGCGTCCACGGCGGAGTCGAGGGCGCGCACCGGCCGGAGGATCCAGCGCGTCCACAGCAGCGACGCCCCCATCAGCGTCGCGAGGAGCAGCAGGCCCACGAGCACCACGAGGGTCCAGGCCGTGGCGACCTCGGTCTTCGCCCGCTCCAGGTCGACCTCGAGCACCACCACGCCGGTCGACAGATCACCCGCCGCGATCACGGGTACCGCGACGAGAGCGGAGTCCGGAGCCCAGGGGGCGACCCGCGGAAGCGACACCTGGGGGATCGCCCGTGAGGCCGCGCCGGCGATCGAACGGACGTCGAGGTCGGGGGAGAGGCCGCCCGCGGAGGCGACGACGTCACCGCTCTCGTCGAGGACGAGCACGGCCTCGCCGTAGACCGCGTGGAAACGGTCGAGATAGGTCTGCAGACCCGAGGAGCCGCCCTGCACGAGCGCTGTGCGCGCGCGTTGCACGACCTGGTCGAGCGACGCCTGGCGCTGCAGGGCGAGCTGCTGCGTCCTCGAGTCCGCGATGGACTGCGCCGTGGGGATCAGTACGGCGACGACGGCGATGAGACCGAACACGAGCAGGGGGAGGAGCACGCGCAGCTTCACGCGGCATCCTCCAGCCGGTAACCGAAGCCGCGCACGGTCGTGATCGTCAGTTCGGGGAGCTTCTGCCGCACCTGGCCGAGGTGCACGTCGAACGACCGCGAAGAGGTGGCGTAGGCGTCGCCCCAGACCTCGTCGAGGATGACCCGTCGGCTGACGACCGTCCCCGCGCGGCGAGTGAGCGACAACAGGATGCCGAACTCGTTGGGGGTGAGCGCCACCTCGCGTCCCGCCACGCTGACGCGCCGTGCGTCGACGTCGATCGACACCCGAGAGGTCTCGACACGCGTGGGCTCCTCGGGCGGGCTGTAACGGCGCGTGACGGCGACCAGCCGCGCGAGCAGTTCGTGCAGGCGCACGGGCTTCACGAGATAGTCGTCGGCGCCGAGGGACAGGGCGCGCACGGTGGAGCGTTCGTCACCGCGCGCGGTGACCACGATCACCGGGACCGGGCTGACCTCGCGCAGATCGCGCAGCACGTCGAGGCCGTCGCGGTCCTCGAGGCCGAGGTCGAGCAGCACCGCCTGGACGTCTCGGTGTCGCAGCAGCACGTCGCTGCCCCGCGATACCCGCGTGCACGTGTGGCCCGCGCGGCTCAGGGCCGAGACGAGGGCCGCGGCGACGGAGCCGTCGTCCTCGGCGACGAGTACGTGCATGCTCCATCGTAGGCACAGCGCCCGCGCGGCCGGGATCGCCGAATGTAAGGCGACTGTAAGGATCCGCGCACATGGCGCCCGCAGCGACCACGATGGCCGGTACGTCTCGTCGCCGCTGCCGGGGCCGTCCCCTCAGCGGTGACGGGGCGACCATCGTCCCTCGACCGATCGGATTCCCATGTCAACGACGACGACGATCCCCACGAGCCTCAGACGTTCGATCTCGAACACCTTGAAAGGTTCGGCCGGCAACCTCGTGGAGTGGTACGACGTGTACGTCTACTCCGTCTTCGCCGTGTACTTCGAGTCGCAGTTCTTCAGCGCGGACGACAAGAACTCCACGATCTACGTGTGGGCGATCTTCGCCGTCACGTTCCTCATGCGACCGATCGGCTCATGGTTCTTCGGCCGCTTCGCCGACCGCTACGGCCGCCGCCTCTCGCTCACCGTCTCGGTGTCGCTGATGGCGTTCTGCTCGCTGGTCATCGCCTTCGCGCCCACCGCCGAGGCCATCGGCGCCGGGGCGGTCGTCATCCTCGTCTTCGCCCGCCTCGTGCAGGGTTTCGCCACCGGAGGCGAATACGGCACGAGCGCCACGTACATGTCGGAGGCGGCCATGCCCGGGCGCCGCGGCTTCCTCTCGTCGTTCCACTACGTGACGCTCGTCGGCGGTCACGTGCTCGCGCAGACCACGCTGCTGATCATGGTGCTGACCCTCGACGAGGAAGCCATCACCGCGTGGGGCTGGCGCGTCGCCTTCGCCATCGGCGGTGTCGCCGCGGTCGCCGTGTTCTGGATGCGCCGCACGATGGACGAGTCGCTCGAGAAGCACGTGCTCGACGACACCAAGGCGGGACGGTCGAAGGACTCGGGCTCGATGCGCGACCTGCTCGTCAACAACTGGCGCCCGCTGCTGCTGTGCTTCGCCGTCACCGCGGGCGGCACCGTCGCGTTCTACACCTACTCGGTCACCGGCCCGAACATCGTCAAGACCGCGTTCTCCGGCGGTGACGTCGTCACCGGCACCGTCATCAACCTGATCGCGCTGATGGCCCTCATGCTCATGCAGCCGCTGGGTGGCTGGCTGTCCGACAAGGTGGGTCGCAAGTCGCTGCTCGTCTTCTTCGGCGTCGGCGGTGTGCTCTACACGTGGTTCCTCATCACGATGCTGCCGCAGCAGACCAACGAGTTCGCGGCGTTCGCGATCCTGTTCGGCGGCTTCGTCATCCTGACCGGGTACACCTCCATCAACGCCCTGGTGAAGGCGCAGCTGTTCCCGACGCACGTCCGCGCCCTCGGCGTCGGCCTCGGGTACGCGCTCGCCAACTCGCTGTTCGGCGGCACGGCGCCCCTGCTCTACGCGGGAGCGCAGTCGACCCAGCAGGTACCGCTGTTCATCGTCTACGTCACGGTCATCATCGCCGCCTCGCTCGCGGTGTACGTCTTCGCGCTGCGCAACAAGGCACCCAACTGGCTCGACGACGAACTCGTCATGCGCGAGATCGAGCAGAACAGGACCCGCGAAACGGTCGCGTCGCGCTGACGCGCACGGAAGCGGATCCAGTGAACGGATGCGGATGCCGGCGATCCCGGCATCCGCATCCGTTGCTGTTCTCCGCATCCGGCGCAGGTCCGCGCATCGCGCCGTGGAGTCGGCTCCTGCGTCGCGGAATCGGCCCTGCGCAACAGATGCGGATGCCATCGCCCCTGGCATCCGCATCCGTCACCGTCCTCCGCATCCGGCGCGCCTACACCGGCGCAGCAACGGCATGACGGTCATGACCGAGGCGCGGCGCCGGCCCCGGCGCAGGACAGCCACGCCGATACGACGAAAGCCCCCGCCGAAGCGGAGGCTTTCTCTCTGGGTGGACCTGAGGGGACTCGAACCCCTGACCCCCTGCATGCCATGCAGGTGCGCTACCAGCTGCGCCACAGGCCCGTTTTTTGTTTTCCGCCCCGTTCGAGGCAACTCCATGAGCTTACAACACGGATCACGAGCGCACGAAATCGGCGCCGCCGGGCGTGTCGTCGGGCCGGGTGGCGGACGCGAGGACGGCCCGACGCAGTGTTTGGCCGCGCTCGCTGAGGGCTCTCTGGCGCGAGATGTACTCGGCCTTGCCCTCGGGGGTCTCGATGGTCACCGGGGCGTATCCCCAGGCGGTGAGATCGTACGGCGATGCCTGCATGTCGAGGCTCCGGATGTCGCGGGCGAGCTCGAACGCGTCGAGCAGCAGAGCACCCGGAACGAGGGGGCCGAGTTTGACCGCCCACTTGTAGATGTCCATGCCGGCGTGCAAGCACCCGGGCTGTTCGCGCGACACCTGGTCGTCGCGGCTCAGGGCGGTGCGGTTGAGCGGAACGGCTTCGGGGGTGAAGAAGCGGAAGGCGTCGAAGTGCGTGCACCTCAGGTCGTGAGCCTCGACCACGGCGTCGGTCCCGTCGCGCCCGAGACGGAGCGGAACGGCGTGTCGCACCGCGTCGGCGCGGTAGGCCATCGCCCACTCGTGCAAGCCGAAGCACCCGAACTGCGCGGGGCGGTCGAGGGTCGCCCGCAGCAGGTTGACGACGCCGCGGTACATCGAGCCCTTCTCGGTGCGGAAGCGCTCGGCATCCACCTCCACTCCACCGGCCACGGCGCGGTACCAGCGCCAGCCGGCGCGCTCGTCGGCGCCGTCGAGCGCGATGCCCGGGCCAGGGTGCCAACGCCGCAGAACGGCGGGCTTGTAGGAGTAGTAGGTGAAGAGGAAGTCCTCGACGGGATGCTTCTGCGCCCGCTGTGCCCGGGCACGGTGATCGGCGGTCAGCGCGTCGGCTCGGTGCGCGTGTTCGTCGGCGGCGGTCGTCCACTCGTCGCGCGTGAGACGCGTTCCGGTCGCGAGAAGGCTCACTCGACGGGCTCGATCAGGGCGGGGGAGTCGTTGCGCACGTTGCCCACGGCTGGCGAGACCACGTGGTCGTCGAGCGTCTCGGCGACGTCGGGCGCCGCGTCGATCGCCGCATCGAGGATGTCGCCCACGTTCTCGGTCGTCGGATCGAGCCACGCGTCGGCGAAGTCGGGGTCCATGAACAGCGGCATCCGGTCGTGGATCGAGCCGAGGCGCCCGATCGAGTCGCGCGTGAGGATGGTGCAGCTCAAGATCCACCGGGAGGGGTCGTCGTCGGCGCGGGCGGGGTCTTTCCACCACTCGTACAGGCCGGCGAAGAACAGCGGGGATCCGTCGGCGGGGTGGATGTAGTGCGGGGTCTTGCCTTCGTCGCTCGTCTTCCACTCGTAGTACCCGGATGCCGGGATCACCGCGCGTCGCTTGATGAGGGCGTTGCGGAACATCGGTTTGTCTTCGACCTCTTCGGAGCGCGCGTTGAACGCCCGCGCCCCGATCTTGACGTCTTTGGCCCACCCGGGCACGAGGCCCCAACGCGCGACCTCGAGTCGCCGGACCGGGGGCTCGCTCTTGATGGAGTCGAGCACGATCCCCACCTGCGACGTGGGCGCGATGTTGTAGGAGGGTGTCGGCAGCTCATCGGCTTCGACGTCGACGCGGAGCACCCCCACGAGTTCCGAGGCCACGTTGGCTACGACGAATCGACCGCACATGTCTCCACCGTACGCGCCGCCTCCGACATCGGGACGCTCGAGTCGATGCGGGACGGGCGAGCGGCGTCGACCGACGCGGCATCCGGGATCAGGCGCCTGCGGAGATGACCCCGACCGCCTGCAGGCGCTCGAGCAGGCCGGCGCCGTCGGACGCCGTCACCCACGGGACCTCGGCGGCCGAGTGGTCGTCGACCACCGTGCGACCACCCGCGAGCACGGCCTCGGCGGGAAGCAGCTTGCGGATCGCCACGGCGGCGACGTTCTGCGGGTGCTCGATCGCGAAGCCGGTGTAGATGGCGTCGTCGTGCTGTCCGTCGTCTCCGACCAGCAACCACTTCACCTGCGGCAGCTCCGCGGCGATGCGGCGGAGGTTGGTCTCTTTGTGGTCGCGTCCGCTGCGGAACCACCGGTCGTGCGTGGGGCCCCAGTCGGTGAGCAGGAACGACCCCGAGGGGAAGAGGTGTCGACGCATGAAGCGCGTGAGCGTGGGGGCGACGTTCCACGCTCCCGTGGAGAGGTAGATGACGGGGGTGCCGGGGTGCTCGCGGGTGAGTCGCTCGAGCATCACCGCCATGCCGGGCACGGGCTGACGAGCGTGCTCGTCGACGACGAACGAGTTCCACGCCGCCAGCAGGGGGCGGGGGAGCGCGGTGACCATGACCGTGTCGTCGATGTCGCTGACTACACCGAACCGCACGTCGGAGCCGACGATGAAGACGCGCACCTCGGTCGGGTCGCTGCCCTCGACGACCATCGTGACGGTCTGCCAGCCGGGAGCGAGGGATGCCGGCAGCTTCGCATCGATCACGCCGCCGCGGTCGGCGGTGACCTCGTGCGGCACGCCGTCGATCATCACCGTGACACGCGCGGACCCCACCGGGACCGCCGCGAAACTGCGCCAGCCGCGCAGGCTCGCGAACTCACCGGTGGAGGTGCGCTTGATCGGCGGGGCGATGAGGACGCGTCCGAGGACGCGCACCCACTCCTCGGTGCCGTATCCGGGGAAACCGGTGACCACCGGCCGCAGACCGCGCGCGCGGGCGCGCCGCTCGCGCCAACGGTGGAACCGGCGCTCGAGTCGGGCGAACCAGAGCGCTTTTACGCGAGGAGAGCGAGACATCGCCCTCAGTCTTTCACGTCGCCGTCCACCGGTTCGAGAGTCTGCGCCTCCTCGGCGAGGTGACGTCGTTCGAGGCGCTCGAGGAGCTTCTTCCCGACGAAGACCAGCACGATGAAGGCGGCGAGGATGCCGACGAAGATGTAGCCCGCTCCGTGGATGCGGTCGGACAGCTCGCGGTACGTGCCCGCCGCCGACGCGGCCACCGTCACGTACAGGCTCGCCCACACGATGCAGGCCGGCGTCGTCCAGGCGAGGAAGCGCCGGTAGCGGTAGCCGCTCATGCCCACCGTGAGGGGCACGAGCGAGTGCAGGACGGGGAGGAAGCGCGAGAGGAAGATGGCCGGCCCGCCCCGACGGCGGAGGTAGCGGTCCGCGCGGTCCCAGTTGCGCTCGCCGAGCTTGCGACCGAGGCGCGAGGCGCGGATTCGCGGCCCGAAGTACCGCCCGAGCCAGAAGCCGAAACTCTCGCCGAGCAGAGCACCCACGACGATCGCGGCGGCCAGCACCACGCCCTCGACGGGGGAGGCGACCGCGGTCCCGGCGACGATCACCATCGTGTCGCCCGGGACGATCAGTCCCACGAGCACGCTGGTCTCGAGCATGACCGCGATTCCGGCGATCAGGGTGCGCAGCACGGGGTCGACGTTCTGGACGACGTCGAGCAGCCACGTGAGGATCTCGTTCACCTCCGTCAGCCTATTGCCGCCCCTCGGCCCTAGCCTGGGAGCGTGCCGCACTGCGCCTCACCGTTCCCTCTGACCGGATGGGTCGATCCCGAGGCGGTGTTCGTCCACCTCTTCGCGGACGCCCCGTACGCGTTCTGGCTCGACGCCGGCAGCGACGCGACCACGGGCTGGAGCTGGATGGGCGTCGCGCGACCCGACGACCCCGCCCGGCCGCTCGGACGGACTTCCGCCGTCTCGCCCGACGTCGATCCCGCCGCCGGCGCCTTCCGGGGCGGATGGGTCGGCTGGCGCACCTATGAGGGCGACGACCTGTGGTTGCGAACCGACGCCTTCCTCGCGTTCGATCACGCGACGCGGCGAATCCTCGCCTTCGGCGATCCGGCGCTCGCGGAGGCCGCGTCCGACGCCCCGTCCGCTCCGACGCTTCCCGACGCGCAGCGGCGCGCGACGGCATCCGCCCGGGTCGCCCCCGAACGCTACGCGGAGCAGATCGAGGCGTGCCGCGAGCGCATCCGCGAGGGCGATGCGTACCAGCTGTGCCTCACGACCCGCTTCCGCGTCGAGGGCGCGGTCGATCCGGTCGCGGTGTTCCGGCGCCTGCGCCGCAGCTCGAGCTCTCACCACGGCGGTCTCGTGCGCGCCGGAGACATCGCGCTCGTCAGCGCCTCGCCCGAGCGGTTCCTCGAGGTGCGCGCGGGCAGCGTGCACACGCACCCGATCAAGGGCACCCGCCCGCGCGCCGCCGAACCGGCCGCCGACCGCGCTCTCGTCGAGGACCTGCGCACGGATGCCAAGGAGCGCGCCGAGAACGTCATGATCGTCGACCTGATGCGCAACGACCTCACCCGGGTGTGCGTCCCGTCGTCGGTCGGCGTCGACCGGCTGCTCGAGGTGGAGACGTATCCGCACGTCCACCAGTTGGTCAGCGAGATCTCCGGACGCCTGCTGCCCGGGACGACGGTCGGCGAGCTGCTCGAGGCGACCTTCCCGGCGGGGAGCATGACGGGAGCGCCGAAGCGGTCGGCGCGGGAGATCCTCGCGGCGCTCGAAGGCGCCCCGCGCGGGCTGTACTCCGGCGCCTTCGGCTGGATCGGCGACGACGGGGACGCGGATCTCGCGATGGTCATCCGCAGCATCGTCGTCGAACCGGATGCCGCCTGGGTCGGCGCCGGTGGAGGCATCACGTGGCGCTCGGTCGCGGCATCCGAGGTGGCCGAGGTGGGCATCAAGGCGCGCGCGCCGCTCGCCGCCCTCGGCGCCCGCGTACCGCCCGGGTGGTGACGACGGGTCCGATAGCCTGGGAGTTGGTCCTCGTGGCCTCCCGACCTTCACGATTGGCTTCACCCGTGTCTCAGAACTCCGCAGCAGACCCCCGCGAGGGGGGCTTCGACACCCACGCCATCCAGGCGAAGTGGCAGCAGGCTTGGGCCGAGAAAGACCCGTTCCGCGCCGGCGGCGACGACGACACGCGCCCCCGCAAGTACGTGCTCGCGATGTTCCCGTACCCCTCGGGCGACCTGCACATGGGTCACGCCGAGAACTACCTCTACTCCGACATCGTGGCGCGCTTCTGGCGCCACCGCGGGTACAACGTGCTCAACCCCATCGGGTGGGACTCGTTCGGCCTGCCCGCCGAGAACGCCGCCATCAAGCGCGGCGCCGACCCCGTCGAGTGGACCTACGCCAACATCGCCCAGCAGAAGGAGAGCCTGAAGGACTACGGCGTCTCGTTCGACTGGAGCCGGGTGCTGCACACGAGCGACCCCGAGTACTACCGCTGGAACCAGTGGCTGTTCCAGAAGCTGTACGAGAAGGGCCTGGCGTACCGCAAGGACGCCCTGGTCAACTGGGACCCGGTGGATCAGACCGTGCTCGCGAACGAGCAGGTGCTGCCCGACGGCACGAGCGAGCGCAGCGGCGCCGTCGTGGTGAAGAAGAAGCTGACGCAGTGGTTCCTGCGCATCACCGATTACGCCGACCGCCTGCTCGACGACCTGAACCAGCTCGAGGGCTTCTGGCCGAGCAAGGTCCTCCAGATGCAGCGCAACTGGATCGGCCGGTCGGTCGGCGCCGACATCGAGTTCGAGATCGAGGGCCGCGACGAGAAGATCACGGTCTTCTCCACCCGCCCCGACACGCTGCACGGAGCGACGTTCTTCGTCGTGGCGCCCGAGTCCGACCTGGCGGCCGAGCTCGCGGCATCCGCTGATCAGGGGGTGCGCGAGACGTTCGAGGCGTACCTCGCCCAGGTGCAGCGCGCGACCGACATCGAGCGCCAGTCGACCGACCGGCCGAAGACCGGTGTCTTCCTCGGCCACTACGCGATCAACCCGATCAACGGCGAGAAGCTGCCGATCTGGGCCGCCGACTACGTGCTGGCCGACTACGGTCACGGCGCCGTCATGGCCGTACCGGCGCACGACCAGCGCGACCTCGACTTCGCCCGCGCCTTCGATCTGCCCGTCAAGGTCGTCGTCGACACGAACGCGCCCATCACCGGCGCGATCCCCGTCATCGAGCTCGACGACGAGGGCGTGCCGATCGACCCGCTGGGCGAGATCGACGACCTCGACCCAGTCAAGACCGGCATCGCGCTGACCGGTGACGGTCGCATGATGAACTCCGGCTCGCTCAACGGGCTGTCCAAGCGCCACGCGATCGCGCGCATGATCGAGGAGCTCGAGGCCAAGGGCGTCGGCCGCGCCGCGAAGACCTACCGTCTGCGCGACTGGCTCATCTCGCGACAGCGCTACTGGGGCACGCCCATCCCCATGCTGCACGGCGAGGACGGCTCGATCATCCCCGTGCCCGCCGAGCAGCTGCCGGTGACGCTGCCCTCCGTCGATGGTCTCGACCTCAAGCCGAAGGGCACCTCGCCCCTGGGCGCGGCCACCGACTGGGTGCAGGTCACCGACCCCGAGACGGGCCAGGTGCTGCTGCGCGACCCCGACACGATGGACACCTTCGTCGACAGCTCCTGGTACTACCTGCGCTTCCTCTCGCCGAACAGCGAAACAGAGGCGTTCTCGGCCCGCGAGGCGAACAAGTGGGGCCCGGTCGACTTCTACATCGGCGGCGTGGAGCACGCCATCCTGCACCTGCTGTACGCGCGCTTCATCACCAAGGCGCTGTTCGACATGGGCCTGGTGGAGTTCACCGAGCCGTTCTCGAGCCTCATCAACCAGGGCATGGTGATCCTCGACGGCACGAAGATGTCGAAGAGCAAGGGCAACCTGGTGCTGTTCCAGGAGGAGCTTGACGCCCACGGCGCCGACGCGCTGCGCGTCGCGCTCGCCTTCGCGGGCCCCGTGGAGGACGACAAGGACTGGAACGACGTCTCGACCACGGGAGCGGCGAAGTTCCTCGCCCGCGCGCTGCGCATCGCGCACGACGTCGACAGCGAGACCGACGTCGTCTGGGCCGAGGGCGATCAGGCGCTGCGCCGTGTGACGCACCGACTGCTGGCCGAGGCGCCCAACCTCATCGAGCAGACGAAGTTCAACGTCGTCGTCGCCCGTCTGATGGAGCTCGTCAACGCCACCCGAAAGGCGATCGACGGGAAGGTCGGCGCGAGCGATCCCGCCGTCCGCGAGGCTGCCGAGGTCATCGCGATGACCCTCGACCTGTTCGCCCCGCACACGGCCGAGGAGATGTGGCAGACGCTCGGGTACACCGGCTTCGTCGGTCTCGTCACCTGGCGCCAGGCCGACCCGATGCTCCTCGTCGAGGACTCCGTCACCGCGGTCGTGCAGATCGACGGCAAGGTGCGCGGCACGCTCGAGGTCTCGGCCAAGATCGGCGCCGACCAGCTCGAAGCCCTCGCCCGTGACGACGAGAAGGTCCGTCGGGCGCTGGGCGACCGCGAGATCGTCCGCGCGGTGGTCCGTCCGCCGAAGGTGGTCAGCTTCTCGACGAAGTAGTCCGTCGTCCCGGATGCCACGTCCTCGCCGTTCCTTCGAGCGGTGGGACGTGGCATCCGTCGTTCGCGCTGTCCCCGGAGGGTTGTGACGCTCTCAGGCGCGCGAGTAACGGGTGCCGGCGGCCGTCCGTACGAGGAGTCCGGCGTCGACGAGATAGCGGCGCATGCTCGCGGCGTCGTCGGTGATCGTCGAGAGGCGTTCGTTGATACCCGCCTCATCGACGGTCTCCCCCTCGGCGAGGAGGCGGGAGGCGATGTGCTCGAGCACGGCACGACGGTCGGCGTCTCGCGCGGGGTACACCGACAGCCGACCTTCGACGAAGAACCGTCCGATACCGGTCGGGCGTTCCGCCGCCGGTGCGGACGCGAGCGTGCGGGCGAAGACGTCCGGAACGGCTCGGTGTCCACCGTCCGGGCTCGGGATGACGAGTCCGGCCGCTTCCAGCGCGCCGAGGACGCGACGCCGCTTGCCGGGGGACATGACCGCGAACTCCTCCTCGGCGTCCTGCTGGAGCACGATCCGCGCGTACACGGCACGAGCGCGTTCGTCGGCGAGGGCGGCGACGACCGCGCGCCAGGCGTTCTCGTTCATGTCCCCAGGCTAAGCACCTCTCCTCCCCATCGCCTCGCCGGGGTCGCGTGTCCACGGAAGCGTCGTCGCACCCCGCGCGCGGGATGAGCGTCGCCCTACGGTGAGCCGATGACCGCCCCGCCCGTCGCCGCCGCAGAGTCCGAGCGGCTCGCCGCACCGGATGCGAGACGACGGATCGGCGTCGGCGCGATCCTGGTGATCGTCCTGCTCGCGTTCGCCGCCGTCGTGGTCATCGGCATGCTCCGCGGCACGACCGGGACGCAGATCGTCGCCGCGTCGCCGACGCCGTCCGCCGCCGTGCTCGCCCCCGCGACGGCCGGGGTGTATGTCCATGTGGCCGGCGCCGTCCGCGCGGTGGGCCTGTACCGACTCGACGTGGGCGGCCGCGTCGCCGACGCCATCGCCCTCGCCGGCGGCTTCGCCGACGACGCCGACCGCGCCGGGGTCAATCTGGCCCGCCCCGTCACCGACGGTGAGCAGATCGTCGTGCCCGTCCTCGGCGCGATCCCGGATGCCGTCGCCCCCGGCGCCGCCGCGAACGGTGCGGCCGGAGGGCTCATCGACCTCAACGCCGCCACGGCGGACCAGCTCGACACCCTGCCACGGGTGGGCCCCGCGATGGCCGAGCGCATCATCTCGTGGCGCGAGCAGAACGGACGGTTCACGAGCGTCGACGACCTGCTGTCTGTCCCCGGTATCGGCGACAAGATGCTGGCCGCCATTCGAGACCTGGTGCGGGTATGACGGGCAGGCGTGCCCTCCAGCGTCGTGCCCTGCGCGCTGTGGCGGTGGCGCTCACGACCTGGTCGGCCGCGGGGGTGGCGACGGTCGTCCCTGACGCGAGGCCCCTCGCCGTCGCTCTGGGCGTCGCGACGCTCGTGGGCGTGGCCGTCTCCTGGCGCCGCCCCGCGCCCATCCTCACGGTTTTCACGGTCGCCCTCGCGTGCGCGGCGGCCACTGCGGCATCGGTGGCGTCGGTGGCTCCCGTACGTGACGACCTCTCCGGTCTGCAGGTCGAGGGCGGCCGCCACCTCGAGCTCGAGGCCACCGTCACCGGCCGCATCGACGCGCAGTCGGACGGCGGCGCCCGATTCGACGCGCTCGTCTCGGTCGTCCGGGCGGGGTCCGTCCGCCTCGGCGGCACCGTGCCGGCGCGCATCATGGTCCCCGCCGATCAGACGGCCGCTCTGGCCTCCGCGGGCCCCGGCAGCGCGGTGCGCCTGGAGGCGCGCGCGATTCCCGCCGATCCCGCGGAACGCGCGGCCCTCGTCGCCCGCGTGAGCGACGTGCTCGAGGCGAGTGCTCCCGAGGGGATCTGGGGCTGGTTCGAGCACCTGAGACGCGGTCTCGTCGCCTCGACGCACGGCCTCCCTCAACCGGGCGCCGGACTCGTCCCCGGGCTCGCCGTCGGCGACACCTCGATGCTCGACGTCGCGACCGAGGATGCCATGAACGCCTCCTCGCTGTCGCACCTCACGGCCGTCTCGGGTGCCAACTGCGCGATCGTCGTGGCCGCCGCCTTCGCCCTCCTCGCCGCGTGCGGTGCACCGCGCGGCGTCCGCATCGTCGGTGCCGTGGTCGTCCTGGCGGCGTTCGTCATCCTCGTCACCCCCGAACCCAGCGTGATCCGCGCGGCGGTCATGGCGACGATCGCGCTTCTCGCCCTGGCACTCGGCCGTCCGGCCGTCGGCGTCGCGGTGCTCGCGTTCGCAGCGACCGTCCTGCTCGTCATCGACCCGTGGCTCGCCCGCTCGATCGGTTTCGCCCTGTCGGCCGCGGCGACGGGCGCTCTGCTGCTCCTGGCTCGACCCCTGGCCGCGGGTCTCGAGCGATGGATGCCGCGCTCCCTCGCCCTCGCGATCGCCGTGCCCACGTCGGCACAGCTCGCCTGCGGCCCGCTCATCGTGCTCATCGACCCGCACGTCCCGCTCCTCGGCGTGGCCGCGAACATGCTCGCCGACCCCGCTGCCGCGCCCGCGACGATCGCGGGTGCGCTCGCCTGCATCGCGCCGGTCCCGTGGCTCCGTGACGGTCTCACCGCACTCGCCTGGGTCCCCGCCGCGTGGATCGCCGCCGTCGCCCACACCGCATCGGGCATCGCGCAACAGAACCTCCCGTGGCCCGACGGCATCCTCGGCGCGGGCCTGCTTGCCCTCGTCGGGGCGGCGATCGCCGTCCACGTGATCGCACCGCGTCGGTTGCCCCGGCTCACGGCCGGCTCGACCCTCGTCGTCGCCCTGGTCACCGGACTCGTCCTCGGGCAGACGACGGTGCGCACGGTGGCCGGTCCCCTCACCGTACCGGCGGACTGGCAGGTGGCGATGTGCGACGTGGGGCAAGGCGACGCGACGCTCTGGCGCTCGGGCGCGGCCACCGCGCTCGTCGACGCGGGGGAGGACCCGGAGCCGATCACTGCCTGTCTGCAAACCTTCGGTGTCGACCGCATCGATCTGCTGGTGCTCACCCACTTCGACCGCGACCACGTCGGCGGGGCGCCCGCGCTGATCGGGCGGGTCGGCACCGTCCTGCACGGCCCCGTGGGCGAATCGTCCGAACAGAGACTCCTCGACGCGTTCGCCTCCGCGGGTGCCTCCGTGACGGCCGCGACCCTCGGCATGACGGGTGAGATCGGGACGACGCGCTGGCAGGCGCTCGGTCCCGCACCGAAGGCGCAAACCGGCAACGACGCGAGCATCGCCCTCGATGTCTCCGGCCCCGGCTTCCCGCGGACCGTGCTGCTCGGCGACCTGGGCGAGGACGCTCAGCAGGCCCTCCTGCGACGCGTCGACGTCCCGACCGTCGACGTGGTCAAGGTCTCGCACCACGGCAGCGCCGACCAGGATCCCGAGCTCTACCGTCGCCTGCGCGCGAGCGTGGCGCTCGTCGGTGTCGGTGCCGACAACCGGTACGGGCATCCGACGCCGTCCCTGATGGCGCTTCTGACCTCGCTCGGCACCACGATCGGCCGCACCGACCAGGACGGGGCGCTCGCGGTGTGGTCGACCGACGGGGCCCTGTCGTTGTGGCGCGAGCGAGATCGCGCGCCCTCGACCCCGGATGCCACCCTCCCGCCATCGCCGGCCGGCTCGGCCCCGTCCCACCGGCGCCGGTCGTGTCGGAGGCGGTCGGTAGGCTGGGGGAGTGACCCCCGCTCCGCGACGCTCGGCCCCGGCGAAGGCCAAGACGGCCATCCCGCAGGTGTCATGGCGCGCCCCGCAACCAGCTCCGATCGTGCTCGTCTCGGGTCCCGAAGAGGTGTGCGCGGAGCGCGCCATCGCCGGTGTCCGCGCGATGCTGAAGAGCGAAGACCCGAGCCTCGAGGTCACCGACATCCGTGCCGACGATTACGCCGCCGGCACCCTCCTCGCGGTCACCTCGCCCTCGCTCTTCGGCGAGCCCCGCCTCGTCCGCATCAGCGGCGTCGAGAAATGCAGCGACACCTTCCTCACCGAGGCCGTCTCCTACCTCTCGCAGACGCAGGACGGCGCGACCGTCGTCTTGCGCCACACGGGCGCGAGCGTCCGCGGCAAGAAGCTGCTCGACGGCATCCGCGCGGGGCAGGGCGGGGGGATCGAGATCGCCTGTCCCGCCGTCAAGCGCGACTCCGACCGTTTCGACTTCGCCGTGGGAGAGTTCAAGGCGGCGCAGAAGCGCATCGCCCCGGTCGCGCTCCGGTCGCTCGTCTCGGCCTTCGCCGACGACCTCACCGAGCTCGCCGCCGCCTGCCAGCAGCTCATCGCCGACGTCCCGGGCGACATCGACGAGCGCACCGTCGAGCGGTACTACGGGGGTCGCGTCGAGACCTCCGCCTTCACGGTCGCCGACACCGCGATCGCCGGACAGTACGGCCCCGCGCTGCTCGCTCTGCGTCACGCCCTGGCATCCGGAGCCGACCCCGTACCGCTGGTGGCCGCCGTGGCCATGAAGCTGCGCACCATGGCGCGGGTCGCGGGCACCCGGGAATCCTCCTCGGCGCTCGCCCAGCGGCTGGGGATGAAGGACTGGCAGGTCGACCGCGCCCGCCGCGACCTCGTCGGCTGGACCGGACACACGCTCGGCATGGCGATCCACGCGACGGCGCGCGCCGACGCCGAGGTCAAGGGCGCCTCCCGCGACGCGGTATTCGCTCTGGAGCGCATGATCACCGTCATCGCGACGCGCACCCCCTACGGCGGCTGACGCGCGCCCGGAGCGTCAGCTCTCGCTGTCGAGCCGCGCGTCGAGGGCGTCGAAGAGCCGGCGACGCCAAGGGAGGCTCGACCATCCGTGGTCGGCGCCGTCGACGACGGTGAGGGAGCCGCCGGGAAGGAGATCGGCGTACCGCCGTCCGTACGAGAGCGGAACGACCTCATCGGCGGAACCGTGCAGCACATCCACGGGACCCGGGTAGGCGCGAGCGGGCTCGTACACGTCGAGACCGGCGCGTACGTCGTCGACGATCGCCGGGCCCACGGCCATCCCCTGCAGGTCGATGAAACCGTTCTCGCGGAGTGCGGACAGCGGCCAGCCCATCACGCGGTCGTGCACGGTCATGTCGTCGACGACGACCCCGGCGGGCGACCACAGCGACAGCGACGCGACGCTCTCGGGCTCGAGCGCGGCCGCGAGGGCGGACTCCACCGCGCCCAGGCTATGCCCCACGACATGCACACGACCGGCCCCGGCCGAGTCGCGGATCATCGCCCGAACCTGCTCGACCTCGTCGCGTACCGTGATGTCGAAGAAGTCGCCGTCGCTGACGCCCTGGCCGAGCCGGTCGTACGAGCGCACCACGGCGCCGCGCTTCACGAGATGGCGCGCCGCCTGCACGAACAACTGGTGCGACCCGGTGGACGTGCTGCTGAAACCGTGGACGAGGAGCACCCGCGTCGCATCGGGGCGCGGGGAGCCGTCGTCCCACTGCCACCCGCGCAGCGTCAGACCGCGATGCACGAGCGTGACGGCGGAGACGCGCGGGTCGACGGCCGCGCGGACGGCGTCGAGATCAGGGGACGAGGGGGACGGGGCGCTGATCGGATCCGGCATCCTCCGATTGTCGTCCGAGCACGGCTGCCGCTGCGCGAAGCCGAACGGGGCGCCGAAAACGTCTACGATTCGTCCTCGCGCGTGAGGCGCTCGCGAGGTGACGGGCCAGGAACGTCGCCGCTCTCAGCGTGAGCCGCGGCTCGGCGCGGCGCATCTGCCGGAGGGATGAGATCGCCCCGGGAACGACGAAGCCCGCCCCGCGATGCGGGACGGGCTGTCGAGAGGTGCTGCGGCTCAGAGAGCGGCGACCGACTTCGCGATGGCCGACTTGCGGTTCGCGGCCTGGTTCGCGTGGATGACGCCCTTGCTCACGGCCTTGTCGAGCTTCTTGGTTGCGGTGAGGAGGGCCTTCTCGGCGGCCTCCTTGTCACCGGCCAGGATGGCCTCGCGGGTGCGACGCACGTGCGTGCGGAGCTCGCTCTTGACGGCCTTGTTGCGCTCGCGCGCCTTCTCGTTGGTCTTGTTGCGCTTGATCTGCGACTTGATGTTCGCCACGTCGACGGTCTTTCGTTTGAGTGAGTGTTGGAAGTGCCGGTCAAGCGGTAGAGGGACGCTGCACCGGCGATCGTGGAGGTCGGGAAAAACCCCACACGCAAGCCAAGGGTTGAGTCTATCAGGTCGACGTCTCGATCGTGGTGAGCGCCACCTCCAGCAGCGCGTTGAAGACGCGCGGCCGCATCGCCGTGACGAGGTGCGTCGTCCGCGGCACCACCACGAGCTCCGCGTGCGGCGCGAGCTCGAGGAACAGCCTCTCGTTCATCCGGAGCTGGTCCCACTGCCCGTTCACGAACCACAGCGGCACCTCGACCCGACGCAGCGACGTCAGCAGGTCGAGCGTCGACAGCGACGCCAACGCCGTGTCCTGCGCGTCGAAGGCGTAGCCCCCGGCCCCGAAATCCGGTCGCGTCTCGGGTGGGAGCGTGCGATCGAGCACGCGATCGGTCAGGCCGAGACCGCGATCGGGCAAGCTGTCGAAGCGCCGCGTGAGGAAGCGGTACGCCGCCAGCCCGACCCCACGGGGGATCGAGGTGCAGGATGCCGCCACGCACGCCGCGACCGGCGGCGGTTCCTCCTGCCCGACGTACGCGAGCGAGAGCAGGCCGCCCATCGAATGCCCGACGAGGAGCACGGGGCCGCGGGCCGCGGCATCCCGGACCGCCCGGTCGATCGTGGCGAACGCCTCGTCGAGCGTGAACTCCTCACCCCGGCGCGTCCCGTGACCGGGAAGGTCGACCGCCGTCGCCGGATTCCCTCGTTCGCTCAGGTATGCGACCTGCGCACGCCACATGGTCGCCGACGTGCGGATGCCGTGCACGAGCACGACCTGGACCGCCATGGCATCCATGCTAGAAGCGCCGTTCGCCGAGGGGCCCGGCCTGCTCCTCGCCCGGGTCACGCGACCTCGTCGAGATCACGCATAGCGGCGTGTCCTTTCGCCCAGGTCACGCGACCTCGCACGCAGCGGCGAGGGCGTCGCGCACAGCAGCGAGGCGCACGAAGAGCCCCGGATGCCGGCACCCCGAGCATCCGCGGACGGCGATGTCTGCGCGCCCCCGTAGAATCGACGGAACATGTCACCGCGCGCCCTGAAGCCCCTCGAGCCGTCTGCCACTCCGCCGGAGCAGATCCGCAACTTCTGCATCATCGCCCACATCGACCACGGCAAGTCGACGCTGGCCGATCGCATGCTGCAGATCACCGGCGTCGTCAGCGATCGCGACATGCGCGCGCAGTACCTCGACCGCATGGACATCGAGCGAGAGCGCGGCATCACGATCAAGTCGCAGGCCGTGCGGATGCCGTGGTCCCTTCGACAGGCGCAGGGACCCGAGCAGACCTTCGCGCTCAACATGATCGACACCCCCGGCCACGTCGACTTCACCTACGAGGTCAGCCGCTCACTCGCCGCGTGCGAGGGCGCGATCCTCCTCGTCGACGCGGCGCAGGGCATCGAGGCCCAGACGCTCGCCAACCTCTACCTGGCGCTCGAGAACGATCTGACCATCATCCCGGTGCTCAACAAGATCGATCTGCCCGCGGCCGACCCCGACAAGTACGCGGCCGAACTCGCCGGTCTCATCGGCGGCGACCCCGCCGACGTGCTGCGCGTCAGCGGCAAGACGGGCATGGGCGTCGAAGACCTGCTCGACCTGATCGTCGAGAAGATCCCCGCCCCGGTCGGAAGGGCCGACGCCCCCGCCCGCGCGATGATCTTCGACTCGGTCTACGACGCCTACCGCGGGGTCGTCACCTACGTCCGCATGATCGACGGCTCGCTGCAGCCGCGCGAGCGCCTGCAGATGATGTCGACGGGCGCGACGCACGAGGCGCTCGAGATCGGCGTGTCGAGCCCCGAGCCCGTGCCCACCAAGGGGCTCGGCGTCGGCGAGGTCGGCTACCTCATCACGGGCGTGAAAGACGTGCGCCAGTCGAAGGTCGGCGACACGATCACGACGCACCGCAAGCCCGCCACCGACGCCCTTCCCGGCTACACCGACCCGAAGCCGATGGTCTTCTCGGGCATCTACCCGATCGACGGCAGCGACTACGCCGAGCTGCGCGAAGCGCTCGACAAGCTCAAGCTCTCCGACGCCTCGCTGCAGTACGAGCCCGAGACCTCCGTCGCCCTGGGCTTCGGCTTCCGCTGCGGCTTCCTCGGGCTCCTGCACCTCGAGATCATCACCGAGCGCCTCTCGCGCGAGTTCGGGCTCGACCTCATCACCACGGCGCCGTCGGTGACCTACGAGGTCACCACCGACACCGGCGACACCGTCTCGGTCACCAACCCCAGCGAGTACCCCGACGGGCGCGTCGCCTCGGTGTCGGAGCCGATCGTCAAGGTCGGCATCCTGCTGCCGAAGGACTACGTGGGCACCGTCATGGAGCTCTGCCAGTCGCGCCGCGGCACCCTGCTGGGCATGGAGTACCTCAGCGAGGACCGCGTCGAGCTGCGCTACCACATGCCGCTCGGCGAGATCGTGTTCGACTTCTTCGACCACCTCAAGTCCCGCACGCAGGGCTACGCGAGCCTCGACTACGAACCCGCCGGGCAGCAGACCGCCGACCTCGTCAAGGTCGACATCCTGCTGCAGGGCGACAAGGTCGACGCGTTCAGCTCGATCGTGCACCGCGAGAAGGCGTACGCCTACGGCACGCTGATGGCCGAGCGCCTGCGCAAGCTCATCCCGCGCCAGCAGTTCGAGGTTCCCATCCAGGCCGCGATCGGCGCGCGCATCATCGCGCGCGAGACCATCCGCGCCATCCGCAAAGACGTGCTCGCCAAGTGCTATGGCGGTGACATCACCCGCAAGCGCAAGCTCCTCGAGAAGCAGAAAGAGGGCAAAAAGCGCATGAAGATGGTGGGCCGCGTCGAGGTCCCGCAGGAGGCGTTCATCGCCGCCCTGTCCGGAGACGTCGAGACCAAGAAGTAACGCACCACACCGAGAGGGGTGAACCATGCGCCGGCAGAACTTCACCGACGACACGGTCGACTACGCGGCGGTCGGCGCCACCCAGGCGCCCGACCTGATGCAGTACCCGCCGCAGAACTCCCTCCCCGCCGAAGATGCGTGGCGCATCGGCAGCGGCGAAGACCGCTTCGTCGCGGCCGGGGAGCTCCTGCTGTCGTGGGCGCCCCTGCGCGCGGGCGAGCTGAGCATCACCGACGTGCGACCGGCCTCGAACGCGGGCTACTCCGGCGTCGGGTTCGACGCCGAGGGCACCCCGGTCGCCCCCAGTCGCCTCGAGGCCGATCAGCGCTTCGCCGCCGACGGCACCCCGTTCGTCAGCCCGGGCGCGAGCGTGCACCTGCACGGCAAGGTCGACGGCCACCGCGCCGACGCCGAGCTCCGCGTGATCTCGGTCTTCGAGGAGCCCCGCCGGGTCGGCTTCATCCTCGGCACCGTCGGGCACTCCATCGTCAGCGGTGAGGAGCTGTTCTCCCTCGAGTGGCGCGAGAACGACGAGGTCTGGTTCGTCGTCCGCGCGTTCGACCGCCCCACGGCTCCCACGTACCGCCTCTTCCCGGGCCGCGTGCGCCGTCGCCGCCGCGCGCTTTTCACGCGGTACCTGCGCGCGATCTCGCCGCTGTACTCGTCCTGATGGGCGGACCGCTTCCGCTCGGAGACCCCGCCCCGGCCGACGGCCGTCTCCCCGACGACCTCGACATCGATCCCGCCGCCGACTTCGGCGTGTATCTGCACGTGCCGTTCTGCCGCGTGCGCTGCGGGTACTGCGACTTCAACACCTACACCGCGAGCGAGCTGCGCGGCGCCCGGCAGGACGACTTCGCCGACACGCTCGCCGGCGAGGTGCGTCTGGCCGCAGAGGTGATGGATGCCGCCGGCGCCCGGCGGGCGGCATCCACCGTCTTCTTCGGGGGAGGGACGCCCACCCTCCTCCCGCCCGGCGATCTGGCGCGAATGCTCGACGCGGTGCGCGCGCAGTTCGGGATCGCGGACCGAGCCGAGGTGACCGTCGAGGCGAACCCCGACACCGTCGACGACACGGTCGCCGGCACGCTCGCCGACGCCGGGGTCACCCGCCTGTCGATCGGCATGCAGTCGGCCCGGCCGCACGTGCTCGCCGCCCTCGACCGCACGCACGACCCCGCGAACGTCGCCACGGCCGTCGCCGCGGCCCGCCGCGCGGGGCTCGACGTCTCGGTCGACCTGATCTACGGCGCGCCGGGGGAGTCGCTCGATGACTGGCGTGCGTCTCTCGACGCCGCCGTGGCTCTCGAACCCGACCACATCTCCGCCTACGCCCTCATCGTCGAGGACGGCACGAAGCTCGCGCGGCAGATCCGCTCCGGCGCGGTCGCCGAGCCGTCCGACGACCTGCAGGCCGACATGTACGAGCTGGCCGACGAGCTGCTCGGCGCGGCCGGCTACGACTGGTACGAGGTGTCGAACTGGTCGCGGGGGGTCTCGCACCGCTCGCGCCACAACCTGGCGTACTGGCGGGGCACGGACTGGTGGGGCTTCGGTCCCGGCGCCCACAGCCACGTCGCGGGTCTGCGCTGGTGGAACGTGAAGCACCCGGCCGCGTACGCGCAGCGTCTGGTGGCGGGGGAGTCGCCCGCCGCCGCGCGCGAACGTCCGGACGAGACGGCGCGACGCCTCGAATCCGTGCTGCTGCGCAGTCGCATCCGCGAGGGGCTCGCGGTGTCGGAGATCCTCGGCGAGGGGCGCAGGGCCGTGGCATCCCTCATCGCCGACGGGCTCATCGAGGGCGCGGATGCCGTGCGGGGGCGCATCGTGCTGACGTTGCGCGGTCGCCTGCTGGCGGATGCCGTGGTGCGGGCGCTCACGGTCTGACCGCTGTCGTCGGCCCGCGCCGTGGATCCCCGGGCGCCATGACGGCCGCGGAGGCAGTTCAGGCGTGACACCCGTCCGCGTGCCCCCGGCGCAGTGTCGGAGCGATCCCGTAGAATTGGCACTCAACTGAGTCGAGTGCCAGGCGGAAGGAGCAGATCATGGTGTCGGAACGCGGACTCCAGGTGCTCCGCGCGATCGTGCAGGACTACGTCGACACGCGCGAGCCGGTCGGGAGTAAGGCCATCGTCGAGCGTCATGCCTTCGGGGTGTCGGCCGCGACGATCCGCAACGACATGGCACTGCTCGAAGACGAAGACCTCATCGTCGCGCCTCACACCTCGTCGGGGCGCGTCCCGACCGACAAGGGCTACCGCGTCTTCGTCGACCACCTGGCCGAACTGCGACCGCTCTCCGGTGCGCAGCGCAGCGCCATCACCTCCTTCCTCGACGAAGCGGGCGACCTCGACGACCTGCTCGCGCGCACGGTGCGCGCGCTCACGCAGCTCACCGGCCAGGTCGCGATCGTGCAGTACCCCTCGTTCGCGCGCGCCAACCTGTCCCACGTCGAGCTCGTCGCCCTCGGCGGTCCGCGGGTGCTCGTGGTCCTCGTCACCGACACCGGCCGCGTCTCGCAGCGCATCGCGCTCGTCGTGGCCGAGCCCACCGAGAACGACATCGCGCACCTGCGCGCGCGGGTCGGTTCCCTTCTCGTCGGACGCAGCGTCGCCGACTGCGTGCAGCAGGTGACCACGACGCTCGCCGACGGCCCCCGCCCCGGCAACACCCTCGACGCCATCGCCGACGCCGTCCTCCGCGTCGTCGGGGAGGAGCTCGAGGAGTTCCGCCAAGACCGTCTGGTCATGGCCGGCGCGGCGACGCTCGCGAAGCGCGAGTCGGACTTCCGCGGCAGCATCTACCCGCTCCTCGAGGCCATCGAAGAGCAGGTGACGCTGCTGCGGCTGATGAGCGAGATGGTCGCCGATGAGCAGGGACTGTCGGCGAGCATCGGTCGCGAGAACGAACCGTTCGGCCTCGTCGAGGCATCCGTCCTGGCGAGCCGGTACAAGGGCTCGGCCGGCGGCGCCCGGGTGGGCCTGCTCGGCCCGACCCGCATGGACTACTCCTCCAACCTCGCGGCGGTCCGCGCCGTCGCGCACTATCTGACCCGGATGCTCGAAGACGACGACAGCGCGCGCTGACGAGCTCCCTCCCCGAGAACGACCCCGCGACAGCGGGCAGGAAGGCGATTGTGGCTGACCACTACGAGGTCCTGGGCGTCGAGCGCGACGCCAGCCCCGAAGACATCAAGAAGGCGTACCGCCGCCTTGCGCGTCAACTGCACCCGGATGTCAACCCGGGTGAGGACGCCTCCGAGCGCTTCAAGCTGGTGACCCACGCCTACGACGTGCTGAGCGACCCCGAGCAGCGTCGTCGCTACGACATGGGCGGCGACCAGAGCCCGTTCGGCGGCGGGGGAGCGGGCGGCTTCGGCGGCTTCAGCGACATCTTCGAGACGTTCTTCGGGGGCGCGCAGGGCGGCGGCGGCGGACGCGGGCCCCGGCCTCGCTCACGTCGCGAGCGGGGGCAGGACGCCCTCGTGCGCGTCACTCTGCAGCTCGGTGACGTCGTCTTCGGCACCCACCGCGACCTCGAGGTCGACACCGCCGTGCTGTGCGAGACGTGTCAGGGCGCCTGCACGCAGCCGGGCACCAGCGAGGTCACGTGCGACATCTGCCACGGCTCCGGTCACGTGCAGCGCACGGTCCGCAGCCTTCTCGGCAACGTCGTGACGAGCGCGCCGTGCACGGTGTGCCAGGGGCACGGCACGACCATCCCCTATCCCTGCGGCACCTGCCAGGGCCAGGGTCGCGTGCGCGCCCGCCGCACCGTCTCGGTCGACATCCCCGCCGGCGTCGAGTCGGGACTGCGCCTGCAGCTGCCCGGATCGGGCGAGGTCGGACCCGCGGGCGGACCCAACGGCGACCTGTACCTCGAGATCACCGTCGAGGCGCACGACGCCTTCAGCCGCGAGGGCGACGACCTCGTCGCGACCCTCGAGGTCTCGATGCCGGATGCCATCCTGGGTGCCAACACCACGATCGAGTCCCTCGACGGCAGCGTCGACCTCGAGGTGCGCCCGGGCGTGCAGTCCGGAGACGTGCTCACGATCAAGGGCCGCGGGATCACGCCCCTGCGCGGCAGCCAGCGCGGCGACCTGAAGGTCGGCGTGCACGTCGTCACGCCGACGCGGCTCGATCACAAGGAGCGCGCGCTCATCGAGGAGTTCGCCAAGCGCACGAAGGCCCCGAAGCCGCGCCTGGCCGAACACCAGCAGGGCATGTTCAGCAAGTTCCGCGACCGCTTCCGGCACTGATCGTGGCGCTGCACTTCGTCGCCGACGAGGCGGCATCCGCTCGACCCGGCGACGTCGTGACCCTGACCGGGGCCGAGGCGCACCACGCCTCGGCCGTCCGACGGGTGCGCGTCGACGAGGCTGTGACCCTCGGAGACGGTCGCGGGGTGTGGCTCTCCGGTGTCGTGACCGAAGCCACCCCCAAGCACGTCGACGTGCGTGTCACCGAGCGTGACGAGCGCCCCGCGCCCTCGCCGCGTTTCGTGCTGGTGCAGGCTCTCGCCAAGGGCGACCGCGACGAGCTCGCCGTGCAGGCGGCAACCGAATTGGGCGTCGACGCCATCGTCCCCTGGCAGGCCGCGCGGAGCGTCTCGCGGTGGGATGCCAAGGCCGACAAGGGACTCGCGCGCTGGCGCACGATCGTGCGTGAGGCCGCGAAGCAGGCGCACCGTGCGTGGATCCCCGAGGTCGAGGGGGTCGCCCGCACGAGCGATCTCGTGCCCCTCGCCGGCAGCGCGCTGGTGCTGGTGCTGGAGCCCTCGGCATCCGCTCGTCTCACCGAGGTCGCTGCGGAGGCGCCCGACGGACGCGACGTGGTGCTGATCGTCGGCCCGGAGGGCGGGATCGCGCCCGAGGAGTTGTCCGCCCTCGAGGACGCCGGCGCGCGGCTCGTCCGACTCGGCGACACGGTGCTGCGCACCTCGACCGCGGGGGCGGCGGCGCTCTCGGTGCTGTCGGCGGCGTACGGTCGGTGGTGACCCCGGCCCGCGATTGTGGTTCGGGACGGAATCTGCACGTCCGGGCGTGGCTTCTGCGCCTCGAATGACGGAATGCGCCCCGAACCGACGAGAGCCGTGCGTCGGCGGAGCCGCCGAGCCCCGGTGTCGGAGGCCGTCACTAGACTGGATGCCATGAGCGAGCCGTCGATCTTCACGCGCATCCTGCAGGGCGAGATCCCCGCCGAGATCGTCGCCGAGACCGAGAACGCCTTCGCGATCCGCGACATCGCGCCCCAGGCGCCCGTGCACCTGCTGGTGATCCCCAAGACGCAGCAGTACCGCAACGTCGTCGAGCTGGCGGCGGGCGACCCCGGCCTCCTCGCCGAGGTCGTCGGGCTCGCGAACGCCGTTGCCGCCGAGCACTCCGAAGGCGACTTCCGCCTCATCTTCAACACCGGCGAGGGCGCCGGTCAGACCGTCTTCCATGTGCACGCCCACGTCCTCGCGGGCGGCCTGAACGAAAAGAGCCTGGGTGGCTGATTCCCCCGAAGAAACCGTCTCCGACCGCATCGAGGTCGACGGCGTGGCCATGGTGCAGCTTCTCGGTCCGCAGGATCGCCTCCTGCGCGTGGTCGAGAAGGAACATCCCGACGTCGACGTGCACGTGCGCGGCAACGAGATCACCCTCTCGGGTACGCCCGGCGCCGTGCGCTCGGCCCGCGGCCTGGTCGATGAACTGCTGTCGATGACGCGCTCGGGTCAGGGTCTCGACCCGTCCGACGTGTCGAGCTCGAACCGCATGCTGCGCTCCGACGGCGGTCCCCGGCCCTCCGAGGTGATGGGCGAGGCGATCCTGTCGTCTCGCGGCAAGACCATCCGCCCCAAGACCGCCGGGCAGAAAGAGTACGTCGACGCGATCGACGAGAACACGATCGTGTTCGGCATCGGTCCGGCCGGTACCGGCAAGACGTACCTCGCCATGGCCAAGGCCGTGCAGGCGCTTCAGCGCAAAGAGGTCAACCGCATCATCCTCACGCGCCCGGCCGTCGAGGCGGGGGAGCGGCTCGGGTTCCTCCCCGGCACGCTCACCGACAAGATCGACCCGTACCTGCGTCCGCTCTACGACGCGCTCAACGAGATGATGGACCCCGACATCGTCCCCAAGCTCATGGCGACGGGCACCATCGAGGTCGCGCCGCTGGCGTACATGCGCGGCCGCACGCTCAACGACTCCTTCGTCGTACTCGACGAGGCGCAGAACACCACCCCCGAGCAGATGAAGATGTTCCTCACGCGTCTGGGCTTCGGCACGCGCATGGTGGTCACCGGCGACATCACGCAGGTCGACCTCCCGCAGGGCGCCTCGGGACTTCGGCTTGTCACCCGGGTGCTCGACGACATCGACGACATCCACTTCGCGCGCCTCACCAGCGACGACGTCGTGCGTCACAACCTGGTGGGCCGCATCGTCGACGCGTACAGCGAGTACGACGAGAAACGCCTCGCCGCCCGCCGCGAACGCGACGAGGCGTCCGAATTCGCAAACCGTGCGGAGCGACGCGGCCCCGGTGCCGCCGGTCCCCGTGATCACCTCCCGAGACGAAACCGCTCATGACGATCGAGATCAACAACGAGTCCGACCACCAGATCGACGAGCAGGTGCTGCTACGCCTGATGGAGTACAACCTCGCGGAGCTGCACGTCAGCGCCGACGCCGACGTGGCCATCGTGCTGGTCGATGAGGGCGCCATGGAGTCCCTGCACGTGCAGTGGATGGACGAGCCCGGTCCCACCGACGTGCTCAGCTTCCCGATGGACGAACTGCGTCCCGGGTCCGAAGACGCCCCGACGCCGGCGGGCCTGCTCGGCGACATCGTGCTGTGCCCGGCGGTCGCCGAGACCCAGGCCGTCGCCGCGAAGCATTCCACGCAAGACGAACTGATCCTCCTCACGACCCACGGTCTTCTGCACCTGCTCGGCTTCGACCACGCCGAGCCCGATGAGGAGCGCGAGATGTTCGGTCTGCAGCGCGAGCTCATCGCCGGCTTCCAGGCCGTCGAGCGCCAGCGCCGCGCATGACCGAAGCCCTCCTCCTCGTCGCCGCGTTCCTCCTCGTCGCCTTCGGCGGTCTGATGGCGGCGTTCGAGGCGGCCCTGGGGGTCACCTCGCGTGCCGACCTGATCGAGCTCGGCGCGAGCGGGCGCAACGGGCGCGCCCTCAGTCGCATCGGCGACGACACGAACGCCCACGTCACCGCCGTGTCGTTCATCCGGGTCCTCGCCGAGACGACCGCGGCGGTCCTCGTCGCCGCGGCGTTCATGCTCATCTTCGACAACATCCTGCTCGCGGTGCTCGCCGCGGCCGTCCTCATGACGGGCATCTCGTTCGTCGCCGTCGGGGCGAGCCCCCGTTCCGTGGGCCGTCAGCACGCGCGCGGACTCCTGCGGGGCGGTGCCCCGATCATCCGCGGTATGCGCGTCCTGCTCGGCCCCCTCGCGCACGGCCTGGTGGCGGTCGGCAACCGGGTCACGCCGGGGGTGACGCACTCGACGTCGTTCGCCTCCGAAGAGCAGCTGCTCAGCATCATCGACGAGGCCGCCGAGAACGAGCTCATCGAAGAAGACGACCGCGAGCTCATCCACTCGGTCTTCGATTTCACCGACCGGTACGTCCGCGAGGTCATGGTCCCGCGCACCGACATGGTGACGGTGGATGCCGCAGCCACCTCCCGTGAAGCCCTCGCCCTCTTCTTGGAGAAGGGCGTCTCCCGTATCCCGCTCGCCGACGACGAGGCCGACGACGTCGTGGGTGTGCTGTACCTGAAGGACCTCGTCCAGTTCGGGTTCCGCGACGAGGCCGGGTGGCGCGACGCGCCGATCCGCCGCATCGCCCGCCCGGCCGTCTTCGTGCCCGAGTCGATGAAGGCCGAGACGCTGCTGCAGCAGATGAAGAAAGACGCCGTGCACGTGTGCCTCGTCGTCGACGAGTACGGCGGGGTCGCGGGCCTGGTCACCCTGGAAGACCTGATCGAGGAGCTCGTGGGCGAGATCGCCGACGAGTACGACGCGCCCTCCACCGAGGTCGTGGAGCTCCCCGACGGCCGCTACCGCGTCAACGCGCGCCTGGGCCTCGACGAAGTGGGCGACCTGTTCGGGCTCGAGCTCGACGACGAGGACGTGGATTCGATCGGCGGCCTTCTGGGCAAGGCCCTGGGACGCATTCCGCAGCCCGGCGCCACGGCCGAGCACTCCGGTCTCGTGATGACCGGCGGGGCCTCGCGCGGTCGCAATCGGGGCATCGCGACGGTGATCGTCGAGCGGGCTGAGACGATGGACGATCAAGACGCCGAGGCCGACGCCTCGCCGCGTGAGAGGAACGACAGATGACCGACACCCGATCCGGCTTCGTGACCTTCGTGGGCCGGCCGAACGTCGGCAAGTCCACGCTGACCAACGCCCTCGTGGGCGAGAAGGTCGCCATCACGAGCGACAAGCCGCAGACCACGCGCCGCGCGATCCGCGGCATCGTCAACCGCCCCGGCGGTCAGCTCGTGGTCGTCGACACCCCCGGCATCCACCGCCCGCGCACTCTGCTCGGCCAGCGGCTCAACGACCTCGTCGAGCAGGTGCTCGGCGACGTCGACGTGATCGCGTTCTGCGCGCCGGCCACCGAGAAGGTCGGCCCCGGCGACCGCCGCATCGCCGAGTCGCTGTCGGGGTACCCGCGCGCCAAGAAAGTGGCGCTGGTCACCAAGACCGACGCCGCGACGCGCGATCAGATCACGGAGCGACTCGTCGAGGTCGACTCCCTCCGCGAGGACTGGGCCGCCGTCATCCCGCTCTCGGCCGTCACCAACGACCAGCTCGACGTGCTGAGCGACGAACTCCTCGCCCTCATGCCCGTCGGGCCGGCCCTTTATGAAGACGACGTCGTGACCGACGAAGCCCTCGACGACCGCATCGCCGAGATCATCCGTGAGGCCGCCCTCCACGGTGTCCGCGATGAGCTGCCCCACTCCATCGCCGTGACGGTCGACGACGTCGCCCCGCGCGAAGACAGCGACCTCACCGACGTCTGGGCGAACATCGTCGTCGAGCGCGACAGCCAGAAGGCGATCATCATCGGCAGGAAGGGCTCGCGTCTCGCCGAGGTGGGCGCCCGCGCCCGCGCCGGTATCGAGCCGCTCGTCGGGGGTCGCGTCTACCTGTCGTTGCACGTGCGCGTGGCCAAGGAGTGGCAGCGCGACCCGAAGCAACTCGGTCGCCTCGGCTTCTGACCAGCCCCCTCCGAATCTCCCGCTCCGGGGCTACGCTCGGCGGTGACGACCCGTGACGAAAGGCGTGACCATGGCGATGAGGTGGACGGCTCCGGCCCCGGGCCCGATCGACACGTGGAGCTTCGACGAGGTCGACGTCGCCCCTCCCGGCCCGGGCGAGGTGACCGTCCGCATTCACGCGGCCGGCATCAACCCCGCCGACGCCAAGCACGTCGCCACCGCCCGTCCCGGCGCCGAGTTCCCGGTGCCGATCGGCTACGAGCTCTCCGGTGAGGTCATGGCCGTCGGTCCCGACGCCCTCGGCGGCTCGGGCGAGCTGCACGTGGGCGACGAGGTCGTGGCGTTCCGCGTGCAGGGCGCCTACGCGACCGAGCTCACGGTCCCCGCACGCGACGTCTTCGCCAAGCCCGCCAACCTGGCGCACCCCGAGGCGGCGAACCTCCTGCTCGCCGGCACCACCGCCGCCGAGATGATCCAGGTCACCCGCGTCGCCGAGGGCGACACCGTCCTACTGCACGCCGCGTCCGGCGCGGTGGGTGTCAGCCTGCTGCAGCAGGCGCGCGAGCTCGGCGTCCGCGTGATCGGCACGGTGGGCCCGGATGCCGCGGACTCGGCCGAGCGCGTCCGTCGTTACGGCGGCATCCCCGTGGCGTACGGCGAGGGCTTGCGCGAGCGCGTCGAGGAGGCCGCCGAGGGCGCGCCCATCGCCGCCGCGTGGGATGCCGTCGGCACCGACGAGGCGTTCGACGTCTCTCTCGCGCTGGTCGCGGACCGCCACCGCATCGTCACGATCGTGGACCCCGAGCGTGCGAGGAAGGACGGCGTGCTGTGGATCGCGGGCGCACGCCCGGAGAGCGCCCGTTTCCGCGACATCGCCCGTGCCCGGGTGCTCGAGCTGGCGGCATCCGGTGCTCTCGAGGTGCCCGTCGCGCGTACCTACCCGCTCGCCGACGCGATCGAGGCCGTGCGGTTCGTGATGGACGGCCATCCCGGCGGCAAGGTCGCGCTGCTGCCGTGAACGCATCCCCGTTCTCGCTGCTCCCGGCACCGGAGTCGCTCGAGGTGGTTCGCGAGCGGGTGCGCCTGCGCCCGTTCGAAGAGCGCGATCTCGAGGCCATGGCCGCCTACCGTGGCGACGCGGAGGTGTGCCGTTTCCTGCCGTTCGAGCCTCAGACGCCCGAGGACATCCGCGGTCGCATCGGCTACCTGTTCGGCCGGACGACGCTGGAGGGGGAGCGCGGGGGGATCATCCTCGTCATCGAGCACGAGGGCGCCGTGATCGGCGACCTCGTGCTGTTCCATCTCGACCCCGAGGCCGGGTCCGCCGAGATCGGGTGGGTCCTGAGCCCCGCGGCATCCGGTCGGGGACTCGCCACCGAGGCGGTGCGCGCGCTCATCGACACCGCGTTCGAGGTCTACGGCCTGCGCCGACTCGTCGCGCAGATCGACGCCGCGAACACCCGGTCGTCGGCGCTCGCGGAGCGGCTCGGCCTGCGTCGGGAGGCGCACTTCGTCGAGAACGCCTGGTTCAAGGGGCGGTGGAGCGACCTGCTCGTCTACGCCGTCCTCGACCGCGAGTGGGCCGCGGCCGGACGGACCGCTTCGTGAGGGACTGCTACGATCGCTCCATGCGCTTCGGTGGCCTGCTTCTTCTTAGCTGCCGCGACGAGTCCTCGATCTAAGGGCCTTCCTCGTCGCGGAGATCGTCGTCGGCCCCACCGAACGAATCCAGAGAAGCGACACATCATGAAGAACACCCAGAAGCCCACCTCCGCTCCGGTGCACAAGTACCGTCCGTTCCACGAGCAGATCCGGGTCGACCTGCCCGATCGCACGTGGCCGTCGAAGCGCATCGAGGTCGCCCCGCGCTGGTGCGCGGTCGACCTGCGCGACGGCAACCAGGCCCTCATCGACCCGATGAGCCCCGAACGCAAGCGCGTCATGTTCGACCTGCTCGTGAAGATGGGCTACAAGGAGATCGAGGTCGGGTTCCCCAGCGCCAGCCAGACCGACTTCGACTTCGTCCGTCAGCTGATCGACGACGACCTCATCCCCGACGACGTCACCATCCAGGTGCTGACCCAGGCGCGAGAGCACCTCATCGCCCGCACGTACGAGGCCATCGCCGGAGCGAAGCAGGCGATCGTGCACCTGTACAACTCGACGAGCGTTCTGCAGCGCGAGGTGGTGTTCCGCACCGACGAGCAGGGCATCGTCGACATCGCCCTCGAGGGCGCCCGCCTGTGCAAGAAGTACGAGGCGACCATTCCGCAGACCGAGGTCTACTACGAGTACTCGCCCGAGAGCTACACCGGCACCGAGCTCGAGTTCGCTCTGCGCATCTGCAACGAGGTGCTGGAGGTCTTCCAGCCGACGCCCGAGCGCAAGGTCATCCTGAACCTGCCCGCGACCGTCGAGATGGCGACCCCCAACGTCTACGCCGACTCGATCGAGTGGATGTCGCGTCACCTCAACCACCGCGCGAACGTCATCCTGTCGCTGCACCCGCACAACGATCGCGGCACGGCCGTGGCCGCCGCGGAGCTGGGCTACATGGCCGGCGCCGACCGCATCGAGGGCTGCCTGTTCGGCAACGGCGAGCGCACCGGCAACGTCGACCTCGTCGCCCTGGGTGTCAACCTGCTGACGCAGGGCATCGACCCGCAGATCGACTTCAGCGACATCGACCAGGTCAAGCGCACCGTCGAGTACTGCAACCAGCTGCCCGTCCCCGAGCGCAGCCCCTGGGCCGGCGACCTGGTCTTCACCGCGTTCAGCGGATCGCATCAGGATGCCATCAAGAAGGGCTTCGAGGCGATGGAGGCCCGCGCGCAGGCCGAGGGCAAGAGCACCGACGACATCGAGTGGGCGGTGCCGTACCTGCCGATCGATCCGAAGGACCTGGGCCGCTCGTACGAGGCCGTCATCCGTGTCAACTCGCAGTCGGGCAAGGGCGGTGTCGCCTACCTGTTGAAGGCCGACCACGCGATCGACCTGCCGCGCAAGCTGCAGATCGAGTTCTCGGGCGTCGTCCAGGCCCGCACCGACGCCGAAGGCGGCGAGGTCTCGAGCGCCCAGATCTGGGACATCTTCACCGACGAGTACCTGCCGTCGAAAGACGACGACCAGCGCTGGGGCCGGTTCGAGCTGCTCTCGACCCGCTCGTCGAGCGATATGTCGGGCGACGTGCACCTCGACGTGTCGCTGCGCGACGGTGAGCAGACGCACCCGGCGTCGGCCGTCGGCAACGGCCCGGTGGCGGCGTTCCTCGAGATCGTGCGTTCGCAGGGCTTCGAGGTCACGCTGTACGACTACGTCGAGCACGCCCTCAGCTCGGGCGGCGACGCGCAGGCCGCGGCCTACGTCGAGCTGCAGGTCGACGACCAGCGCCTGTGGGGCGTCGGCATCGACGGCGACATCTCGACGGCCTCGCTCAAGGCGATCGTCTCGGGAGTGAACCGCGCGATCCGCACCCGCCAGACCAGCGGCGAGCTCGCCGGCGTCTGATCCCGCTCGAAGCGCCGTCGACTCCGCGTCGACGGCGCTTCGGCGTTCCGACGAGCGGATGTCAGGATGAGACCGTGATCCGCGTCGATGCCCTCTACCGCTACCCCGTCAAGGGCTTCACGCCCGAGCGGCGCCACAGCCTCGCCATCCAGGCAGACGGTCGGGTGCAGGGCGACCGGTCGCTCGTCTTCCGCTTCGCCGACGCCCTCGAGCCCGAGGATGCCACGTACCCGAAGAGCCGTGGACTCGCGCTGATGACGTTCCCGTCTCTCGCGCGAGTCGTCCTGACCTTTGACGACGAGGCGCAGAAACTCCGCCTGCGCGTGGACGACATCGACGTCGAGGCCGATCTCAGCGAGAGCGGCCGCGCCCGGCTGTCCGAGGCGGTCACCGCGTACCTGCGCACGACGAGCGACGCGACGCTGCTCGAGGCCGACGGCATCCTGCCCCTCGGTCTTCTCGGAGACGGTCGCACGGCGCGCTTCCAGGACCGCCCCCGCGGTTTCATCTCTCTGCACGGCGCCGCCTCCGTCGAGGCCCTGGATGCCGCGGTGCCGGCGCCCGTGGACGATCGGCGCTTCCGCTCGAACATCGTCGTCGACGGCGCTGCGCCCTGGGCGGAGCTCGAGTGGGGCGGACGACTCCGGATCGGCGAGGTGGAGTTCGAGGTGCAGAAGCCGATCGAGCGCTGCGCGGCGATCACCGCGAACCCCGACACGGGCGTGCGCGACGCTCGGCTGCTCCGCGTGCTCACGACCGCGTTCGGTCAGGAGGAGCCGACCCTCGGCATCCTGCTGCTGCCCGTCGCCGGCGGTGGCACGGTCCGCGTCGGCGACGAGGTCACACCCCTCTCCTGACCCCGCATCCCCGCGTGAGGGGTCAAGATCTGTCGCTTCCGCCCGGGCAAGGCGACACAAGGGGACCCTTCACGCGCGCGGAGTCCGGCTCACTCCGACTCGTCGACTCGGATGATCGGGATGCCGGTGGTCTCGACCGCGACCTTGCGGCGATAGAGCTTGCGCTGCTCGGGGAGCGAGAGGTCGAAGACGACCGCGAGCACGCGGATGATCGTCGTCACGACGATGCCGATGACGGCCGCGATGGGGAGCGGAACGCCGAAGGCCGCGGTCGTCGCGAGCACGACGCAGCCGCCACCGGCGGCGACGGCGTAGAGCGAGCCGACGTGCATGATGGCGACGGGCAGACCCATGAGCACGTCGCGCAGCACGCTGCCGCCCGCCGCCGCGAGCACCCCGACGAAGACCGCCGGCACCGCCGGCATGCCGAGCGCGAGCGCCTTCGACGTGCCGAAGGCGCCGAACATGCCGATGACCACCGCGTCGAGCATGATGATCGCGCGATTCAGACGCTGGAAGATCCCCGACAGCAGCATCCCGACGATCGAGGCGAGCGTCGCGGTGATGAGGTACCAGTTGCTCTGCAGCGTCGCGGGAGTGAGCCCCAGCAGCAGATCGCGGATGAGACCGCCCCCCATCCCGAGCAGGATGCCGATGATCGCCACGCCCAGCAGATCGAGGCGGCGCTGCCCCTGGAAGCCGGAGGCGAAGAGCGCACCCTGCACGCCGCCGAGGGCGACGGCGATGAGATCCGCCCACAGCGGGATGACGAAGACCGGCGCGTTCACGGCATCCATTCTCCCGTGACGCGGGGCCCCGGCCCAGGCGCGCCGCGCAGGCTCCTCCCGGGATCCCGGCCCGATAATGGACTGTGCCCACCTACCGCGACGAAGTCGTGGTCCTGCGTACCCACAAGCTCGGGGAGGCGGACCGCATCGTCACCCTCCTCAGCCGCCGCAACGGGAAGATCCGCGCGGTGGCGAAGGGCGTGCGCCGCACCTCGTCGCGTTTCGGGTCTCGGCTCGAGCCGTTCATGGTGGCCGACGTGCAGCTGTACAAGGGCCGCAACCTCGACATCGTCCAGCAGGCCGAATCGCTCGGGTCCTACGGTGCCGACATCGCCGTGCACTACGACCGCTACACCACCGCCAGCGCCATGGTCGAGACCGCCGATCGGTTGAACGAGGCCGAGGCCACGCCGCAGCAGTACCTGCTGCTGGTCGGGGGGCTCCGCTCGCTCGCCCGCGGCGACCACGCCGCGCGGAGCGTCCTCGACTCGTACCTGCTGCGCGCGATGGCGCTGTCGGGCTGGGCGCCGGGGCTGGGGGAGTGCGCCCGCTGCGGCACCGTCGGCGATCACGACTACTTCCTCGCGCAACTCGGCGGCGTGGTGTGCTCCGCGTGCGCTCCGGCCGGTTCGCCGCGCGTCGCGCGCGACACCGTCGACCTGCTCCGGGCGCTGATCGCCGGGGAGTGGGACGTCGTGGATGCCGCCCCCGAGCGCACCACCGCAGCCGCGTCGGGGCTGGTCGCCACCTACGCGCAGTTCCACCTGGAACGCGGCATCCGTTCTCTCTCGCACCTGGAGTCGCGTCGATGACACCCAAGCCGTTCACCCACCGCGATGCGGTGCCGTACCGTCCGCTCGACTGGACCGGGGAGTACCCCCCGGCCTACCCGAAGGGCGCGGTCCCCGAGCACGTCGCGATCGTGATGGACGGCAACGGTCGCTGGGCGAACCGTCAGGGCCTCACGCGCGTCGAGGGGCACCGGGCGGGCGAGGCCGCGCTGCTCGACGTCGTCGCCGGAGCCATCCAGGCCGGCGTGAAGCACCTGTCGGTGTACGCCTTCTCGACCGAGAACTGGTCGCGTTCGCCCGACGAGGTTCGGTTCCTCATGGGCTTCAACCGCGAGGTGCTGCACCGTCGTCGCGACCAGCTGAACGAGTGGGGCGTCCGCATCCGGTGGTCGGGACGCAAGCCGCGCCTCTGGGGCTCGGTCATCAAGGAGCTCCAGCACGCCGAGCGGCTGACCGAGGGCAATTCGACCCTGACCCTCACCATGTGCGTCAACTACGGCGGCCGCGTCGAGATCGTGGATGCCATGCGCCGCATCGGCGACGACATCGCCGTCGGGAAGCTCAAGCCCTCGGCCGTGACCGAGAAGCTCATCCGCAAGAACCTGTACCAGCCCGACATGCCCGACGTCGATCTGTTCGTGCGCTCGAGCGGCGAGCAGCGCACCTCGAACTTCCTGCTGTGGGAGTCGGCCTACGCCGAGATGGTGTTCCTCGACACGTTGTGGCCGGACTTCCGCCGGACGCACCTGTGGGACGCGATCGGCCTCTACCTGTCCCGCGATCGACGGTTCGGCGGGGCCGTCGACGCACCGACGGCGTGAAGGATGCCGCTCGGGGAATAGATCCGCGCCTCGAAGGGTTTCACGCGACATGACGGATGCCATCAAGATCGACGTGTGGAGCGACATCGCCTGCCCCTGGTGCTACATCGGCAAGCGGAACCTCGAGAACGGCCTGGCCGCCACGGCTGACGACGACGACGCCCCGGTCGTCGAGATCGAGTACCACTCGTTCGAGCTCTCGCCCGACACCCCCGAGGACTTCGACGGGGGAGAGGTCGACTACCTCTCGCAGCACAAGGGCATCTCGCCCGAGTCGGCGCGAGAGATGCTCGACCGGGTCACGGACGTCGCCGCAGAGGCCGGTCTGGCCTATCGCTTCGACATCCTCAAGCACACCAACACCGTCAAGGCGCACGAGCTGCTGCACTTCGCCAAGGAGAACGGCCGGCAGCTGGAGCTGGCCGAGCTGCTCATGTCCGCGTACTTCCTCGAGGGCCGCCACGTCGGACGCGACGACGACCTGGTGCAGCTCGCGATCGAGGCCGGTCTCGACGGGGATGCCGCGAGCGAAGCGCTCGCCTCGCAGCGCTACCGGCCCGCGGTACGTGCCGACCAGGCACAGGCGCAGCAGTACGGCATCCAGGGTGTGCCCTTCTTCGTCATCGACGGCAAGTACGGCGTGAGCGGAGCGCAGCCCGTCGAGGCGTTCTCGCAGATCGCCCGCCAGGTCTGGGGAGAGCGTCGCGAGGCATCCGCGACCGCCGACGTCTGACCCTCCTCCACAGCGGTGCCCGCTCTCGGTCTCGTCCGGGGCGGGCACCGCTGTCGTGAACCGTCTGGGAGAATGAGACAGTGAATACGGCAACGGCTCCGACGCGGACGCTCCGCATCGGCAACATCGAACTCGACGCCCCCGTCGTGCTCGCCCCCATGGCCGGCATCACGAACACGGCGTTCCGGCGCCTGTGTCGCGAATACGGTGCCGGTCTCTACGTGAGCGAGATGATCACGACGCGCGCCCTCGTGGAGCGCAACGACACCACGATGCGCCTCATCCGCCACCACGAGTCCGAGACGCCGCGGTCCATCCAGCTCTACGGCGTCGACCCGGCGACGGTCGAAGCGGCCGTGCGCATCATCGTCGACGAAGACCACGCCGACCACATCGACCTCAACTTCGGCTGCCCCGTGCCTAAGGTCACGCGCCGGGGCGGGGGAGCAGCACTGCCGTGGAAGACGTCGCTCTTCCGCGAGATCGTCGAACGCGCCGTCGTCGCGGCCGGCGACAAGCCGCTCACGGTCAAGATGCGCAAGGGCATCGACGCCGATCACCTCACCTACCTCGAGGCCGGTCGTATCGCGGAGGGCGCCGGAGTGGCATCCATCGCCCTGCACGCCCGCACGGCGTCCGAGTTCTACTCCGGCCACGCCGACTGGGCCGCGATCACGAAGCTCAAAGAGACCGTCACGAGCGTCCCGGTGCTCGGCAACGGCGACATCTGGTCCGCCGACGACGCGGTGCGCATGATGGACGAGACCGGCTGCGACGGAGTGGTGGTGGGACGCGGGTGCCTCGGCCGTCCGTGGCTGTTCGGCGATCTCGCGCGCGCCCTCGGCGGTCCCGGCGCCGCTCACGGCGAGCCGGTCGACGCCACCCTCGGCTTCGTGGCGAAGGCCTTCCGCCGCCACGCAGAGCTGCTCGTCGAGTTCTTCGAAGACGAAGGACGCGGCTGCCGTGACATCCGCAAGCATGTCGCCTGGTACTTCAAGGGCTACCCCGTCGGCGGCGAGCTCCGCGCGAGCCTGGCGACCGCGTCGACGCTCCACGAAATCGACGAGCTGCTCGCCACGATGGAGCTCGACGCGCCCTACCCGGGCGCTGCGGCCGAGGGACAGCGCGGGCGAGCGGGGACCCCGAAGCGCCCGGCCCTGCCCGACGGGTGGTTGACCTCCCGCGAGATCGGCGTCGACGCCGGTCGCGCTCTCGCCGACGCGGAGCTGCACCACAGTGGCGGCTGAGGTGGCGGTCACCGCCGCCCGTCCGCTCGGCTACGCCGACGACGACGCCGCCCGCTTCCACGTCGAGAAGCACCGGTCGCAGCGCGACGATTTCGCGCGCGACCGCGCGCGAGTCCTGCACTCCGCGGCCCTTCGTCGCCTCGCCGCCAAGACGCAGGTGCTGAGCCCCGCCAGCCCCGCGGACTTCGCGCGCAATCGGCTCACGCACTCGCTCGAGGTCGCCCAGGTGGGCCGTGAGCTCGCCACGGCCCTGCAGCTCTCGCCCGACGTCGTCGACACCGCCTGCCTCAGCCACGACCTCGGCCACCCGCCCTTCGGCCACAACGGAGAGCGAGCGCTCAACGAGTGGGCGGAAGACATCGGGGGCTTCGAGGGCAACGCGCAGACGCTGCGCATCCTCACCCGCCTCGAGCCGAAGGTGTTCGGCGCCGACGGCGAGCCCTACGGCCTCAACCTCACGCGGGCGAGCCTCGACGCCACGTGCAAGTACCCCTGGACCGTCGACGAGCCCGTGCCCGATCCGGGCGGCCGCCTCAAGTTCGGCGTCTACCCCGACGACGAGCCGGTGTTCCACTGGATGCGCGGGGGCGCCCCCGCCCGGCAGCGCTGCATCGAGGCCGAGGTCATGGACCTCTCCGACGACATCGCCTACTCGGTGCACGACTTCGAGGACGCGGTGGTCAACCGCTACGTCGACCCGGCGCGCCTCGCGTCGCGGGTCGGTCGCGAAGGACTGCTCGACGCGATTCAGCGGTGGGTCGGCTACGACTTCGTCCGCGACGACCTCGACGCCGGCCTCGAGCGGCTCATGGCGATGCCCGAATGGATCCCCTCCTTCGACGGCACCCGTCCCGCGCTCGCCCGGCTGAAGAACCTCACGTCCGACCTGATCGGACGCTTCGCCCGCGCCGCCACCTCCGCCACCCGCGACGCCTATCCCGCCGATGAGCTCACCCGCTACCGCGCGCACGTCGTGGTCCCCGCCGAGGTCGAGGTCGAGATGGCGGTGCTCAAGGGCATCATCGGCGCGACCGTGGTCTCCATCGACGGCCGCAAGGTGCTCTACCGCGAGCAGCGCCACGTGCTCAAGCGCTTGGCATCCGCCCTGTGGGAGAACCCCGGCGCGCTCGATGCGCTGCACGCCCCCGACTTCGCCGACGCCGTCGACGACACCGCGCGTCGTCGGGTCGTGGTCGATCAGGTCGCGAGCCTGACCGACCAGCTTGCGATCGCCTGGCACGGCAGACTGGTCGGAGAGGTGGATGCCGCCGAGCTCGGCGTCTGGGCTCCCGGAGCCCGTGCGGCCCGCGGGGCGGATGCCTGATGGCGGGACGCATCCGCCAGGCCGATGTCGACGAGGTCAAGGCCCGCGTCAACATCGCCGACGTGATCGGCGAACGCGTCGCCCTCAAGCCCGCCGGCGTCGGCTCGATGAAGGGACTGTGCCCGTTCCACGATGAGCGCAGCCCGAGCTTCAACGTGCGCCCGCAGGTGGGCTACTACCACTGCTTCGGCTGCGGCGAGTCCGGCGACGTCTACTCGTTCCTGCGCGCGATGGACCACGTGTCGTTCACCGAGGCCGTCGAACGCATGGCGGCGCGGGTCGGCTACACCTTGCACTACGAAGACGGCGGAGCCGCCCCCGAGACGACGGGCCGCTCCCGCCTGTACGCCGCGAACGCCGCGGCCGCCGAGTTCTTCCGCGCGCAGCTGATGACCCCCGAGGCCGAGACCGGTCGCCGCTTCCTCGGCGACCGCGGGTTCGACGCGGGGGCGGCGGCGCATTTCGGCGTCGGGTACGCCCCGAAGGGGTGGTCGAACCTGCTCGACCACCTGCAGGCACAGAAGTTCTCCCGCGACGAGCTCGTGCAGGCGGGGCTGGTGTCACAGGGACAGCGGGGGGTGTACGACCGCTTCCGGGGCCGGCTCGTGTGGCCCATCCGCGACGTCACCGGCCAGGTCATCGGCTTCGGTGCGCGCAAGCTCTTCGACGACGATCAGGGCCCCAAGTACCTGAACACCCCCGAGACGCCGTTGTACAAGAAGACGCAGGTGCTCTACGGACTCGACCTCGCCAAGCGCGACATCTCGCGGTCCCATCGCGTGGTCGTGGTCGAGGGCTACACCGATGTGATGGCGTGTCACCTCGCCGGGGTGACCACCGCGATCGCCTCGTGCGGCACCGCCTTCGGCAGCGAGCACATCACCGTCCTGCGGCGGGTGATGGGCGATGACAGCGCCTCGGGCGAGGTCGTGTTCACCTTCGACCCCGACGCCGCGGGACAGAAGGCGGCGCTGCGCGCCTTCGCCGACGAGAAGCGCTTCGCGGCGCAGACCTACGTCGCCGTCGCGCCCGAGGGTCTCGACCCCTGCGACCTTCGCCTGCAGCGCGGCGACGGCGCGGTGCGCGCGCTCATGGATGCCAAGGCGCCCATGTTCGAGTTCGTCATCGATCAGCGGCTGACGGACTTCGATCTCGCCACCGTCGAAGGCCGCGCCGGTGCCCTGCGCGCGGCGGCACCGATCGTCGCCGACATCCGCGACCCCGCCCTCCGTCCCGGCTACGTACGTGTGCTCGCCCGCCGGCTCGGTCTCGACATCCCCGAGGTGCAGTCCGCCGTGGAGCGGGCCGCGCGCGGTGCCGATCGGGCCGAGAAGCGCGAAGCGGGGCGCCAGCCCGACGCGGCGCCCGTCGCGGTGTCGGTCACGCTGTCCTCCCTGCCGAACACACGCGACGTGGCGCTCGAGCGGGGCGCGATGATGGCCTTCCTGCAGTACGGCCACCGCATTGAACCCGATCTGTTCCTGCGTGCACTGCAGACGCCGTTCGGCCACCCGGCTCTCGAGGCCGTGCGGTCGGCGCTGGCATCCACCGACCTGTCCCAGGCGGGCTGGGCCGTGACCGCGGTGGAGTCCGTGCGCGAGCCGTTCCGCTCGCTCGCCGCCCAGCTGCTGACGGCCGAGTTCCCCGCCCGCACCGAAGAGGGGGCGGTCGCGTCGGCGAACGACCTCGCCCGCGGACTGCTCGTGCGCGAGCTCGAGCGGGAGAAGAGCGAGCTGCTGCGCGGCATCCAACGCGTCCCCGCCGACTCCGAGGAGGGGCGGCGCCTCCGCCTGCGCCTTCGCGAACTGGACGCCGACCGCCAGCGCCTGATCGCGTCCTGAGCACCTGCGCGCTCGACACCGCCCACCGACGAGGCCGTAGGGATGCCGACCGGCCCGGCTCCGAGCGCCGTGCTGGCGTCGCGGGCCGCGGTCGGGGAGGATGAGGGAATGCCCTCCGACACCGACGTCGCCATCCGCGCGGACGATCTGTCCCTGGCCCGCCACGGGGTGCGTGTCATCGACGGCGTCACCTTCACCCTCGACGCCGCCCGCACGCTCGTCGTCCGTGGCGCGACGGGCGCGGGGAAGACGTCCCTCGCGTCCCTCTTGGCGGGGCACCCCGACGACGGTCTGACGGTCGTCGGGGGAGAGGCCCGCATCCACGGCATCTCCGCCCGTCGGCCGGGTCGAGCGCGGCGCGAGTGGGTGTTCCACACCGGGTACCTGCCGCAGGGGGCGGGCGCCTCGTTGCCCTCGCGTCTGACCGTGCAGGACGTCATCGCCGAGCCGATCACGAGCCGCGACCGCAAGGTCAACACGCGCGCCCTCGCCGTGCGGGTGGCGACGCTGCTCGACGAGATGGAGCTGCCGCTGGGCACGGCACCGAAGTACCCGTACGAGCTCAGCGCCGGCATGCGCCAGCGCGTGGCTCTCGCGCGCGCGCTGGTGCTCGAGCCGCGGCTCTTCGTCGCCGACGACCTCTACGCCAACCTCGATGTCGAGGTCCGCGCGGCCGCTCGGGCCGCGATCACCCGTCGCCGCGACGATCGCGCGATGGCCTCGCTCATCGTGACGAATGACGCCGATGCCCCTCGCGATCTGGATGCCGATGTGCTCGTGCTGCACGCCGGTCACGCCGTGGGGCTCGGGCACGGCGATCAGGCGGTGCAGTGGACTCCCGACGGCACGCCCGAGCGACGTCTTTCGGCGGGCTGATTTTTCCGGCGAGCCCGCGTGCTGTTAGTATCGTGGGGTTGCCCGCCGCAAGGTGAGCATGATCCTCGGTAGCTCAATTGGCAGAGCAATCGGCTGTTAACCGATAGGTTCTTGGTTCGAGTCCAAGCCGGGGAGCCACAGAAGGCCCGACGCATCGCGTCGGGCCTTCGTCGTGTCACCGGTGCGCGTGCGGCGCGTGGATTCCGCGGGACTCAGCCCGAGGGGGCGTCGAGGAGCCGACCGTTCCCGTGCGCCTTGCCGCTGCCCGGTCCCTTCGTGCCGCTGTTGCCGGGTCCCGGACCGGCGGGGCCGGGAGTGACAGCGCCCACCGTCGTCAACGGGGAGGGCGTCGGATCCGGAGCGGGCGCGGGGGAGTCCACGGGCGCCGTGGTCTGCGGCGCGGGCAGGTCGACGCTCGGAGCGACGGAGTCGGTCGACCCCGACCCGGTTCCCCCCGGTGCGTCTCCCACCGACTGGACCGGAGCGGGCTGCGTGGGGGAGGGGATGCCCGGGGCGGACGAGCGCGGCGGGAACTCGGCATCCGTCTTCACGACCGGCGCGACCGCGACGGAACGATCCTCGGCCACGACCGACCCGGGGGTGGAGGACGGCAGCGGCGTCCCGGTCGGCGCGGGCGTCGAGACGCGATCGGTGGTGGTCCCGGAGGGATCGCCGAGCGAGAAAGCCATCACGTGACCGCTCACGATGAGCGCGGCGCTGGCCGCGGCTCCCGCCCACAGCAGCGTCCGCCGCCGCATCCGTCGCGGACGCGAGGTCGGAACCATCGTCTCGCCAGCGCCGACGGCGGCCGCGACCGGCGGAGCCGTGACGAAGCGGTCGTCATCCGCCTCGCTGGAGACCCGCGTCGCGCCAGAAGCGGGGGAGGCCGGGGCCGCGGACGCGGCAACGGGTGCGGTCAGCAGGGCCGTGGGCATCGCCCACGAGGGAGCGGACGAGGGGGCAGCGACGACGTCGGTGGAGGACTCCCGCGTCAAAGCCGCCACCCGTGCGACGACGGCGGCGGCGCTGGGGCGCTCCGCGGGATCGAAGGCGGTCATCGAGGTCAGCAGCGCGCGCCACTCTGGGCTGAGGACGCGAGGGACGTCGGGCTGGCGGGCGAGCCGCGCGAGGAGCGTCTCCTGCAGGGTGCCGTCGCCAAACGGGTGCAGACGCGTCAGCGCCTCGATGGCGAGGAGTCCGAGCGCATAGACGTCGGATGCCGCCTGCGGTACCTCACCGCGCACCTGTTCGGGCGCCAGATAGGCGGCCGTCCCGATGATCGTGCCGGGGGTGGTCAGGCGCGTCGCGCCGATCAACCGCGCGACGCCGAAGTCGGCGAGCACCGCCTCCACGTCACGGCCGGCGCCCCGCATCGGCCGCAGCAGCACGTTCGAGGGCTTCACGTCGCGGTGGACGATCCCCGCGTCGTGGACGACGGCGAGGGCGCTCGCGAGATCGGAGACGATGCCCGCCACCTCGGACGACGTCAGCGGGCCGCTCTCGATCCGGCGCTGGAGCGACGGCCCGTCGATGAGCTCCATGACGAGGTAGACGTGGTCCGTCCCCGTGAGGCGTGCGTCGTACAGCGTGACCAGAGAGGGGTGGTCGAGGGCCGCGAGGGCTTGCGCCTCCGAGACGCGACGGAGGGGCTCCGGTTCGTCTGTGGCGTCGGCGAAGAAGATCTTGATGGCGACGTCGCGTGCGAGGACCTCGTCGCGCGCACGGAAGACCCGTCCCATTCCGCCGGCGCCGATCCTCTCCCGGAGGATGTAGCGTCCGCCGAGGATGTCGCCCGGATGGGGCATCGAGACGTCGGGCGAATGACTCATCGGTTCCTTCGGGCGGGAGCCTGTCGGCGGGGGAGAGGATGCCGGGACGCATCCGTCGTGACGGACACTATGCCCGGCGACCCCGACGTGAGCGGGGGTGGCGGCGCCCCCGGCGGACACGCATAATGGTCGCTCGCTCGTTCCTCCCGGCAGCGCTCTCGCCGCTCCGTCCCCGGGACGACTTCCCCGGGAGTCGGGGTCTCGTCCCCCGACCCCCGGCATGTGAGAGCATCGGCGAGGACCCCCGAGCCGTGTCCCGTCAGGAGTTCCCCATGCACCCCGTCGTGCGCCGCCGCGCCTCGCGTTCCGTCACCGTCGGCGTGGTCGCCGCCCTCGCCGCGACCCTCACCGGCTGCGGTCAGGGCACGAACGTGTCGGAGGACTACGCGCAGATCTGCCGCGACAATGCGACCGAGAAGCGCCTCCCCGACGACGACTGCAACAACCACGGCGGGGGAGCGCACTGGTACTTCCTCCCGATCGGGACGGGAGGGCGCACCGTCCCCGCCGTCGGACAGCCGACCAGCGGCGGTGTCGACACCCTCCCGTCGGGGAAGACCGCCGCCAAGGGCATCTCCGCCGACGGCGCGAGCGTCTCGCGCGGAGGCTTCGGCGGTTCCGGCTCCGACGGGAGTCACGGCAGCTGATGCGTCGTATCGAGCTCGCTCCGCGTCCGGACTGGGAGCGCACGATCAAGCAGTCCGGCCTGATCTATTCGCGCTCGGTGCGCGACGACGGCACCGCGGTCGACTACTGGAACGACGGCGCCGCCTACGTTTTCACCCTGCCCGAGGTCGAGGAGCTCGAGAGGCAGACCGAAGAACTGCACCGCATGAGCCTCGAGGCGGCGAGGTATCTGGCATCCGGCGACCTCGGTCATCTGGGCCTCTCCCCGAAAGCGTTCGACCTCGCCCGCTGGTCCCTCGAGCGCGACGAACCCGACGTCTACGCACGCTTCGACCTCGCCTACGCCGGCGACGGCACTCCCGCGAAGATGCTGGAGTACAACGGCGACACCCCGACCGGGCTCATCGAGGCCTCGGTCACGCAGTGGTTCTGGCTGCAGGACCGCATCGCAGGCGGAGCGCTCCCCGCCGGAACCGACCAGTGGAACGGTCTGCACGAGGCGTTGGTGGAGCGCTGGCGCGCGCTCCTGCACCGCTCGCTGGCCGAGGGGGAGGGCGGACGTCTCTTCGTCGCCCATTCGGATGCCGACATCCACGGCGAGGACTGGGACACGGTGGCCTACATGCGCGACCTCGCCGGCGAGGCGGGCTGGGAGCACACGGGCATCGAGATGAAGGACATCGGCTGGCATCACGGCGCGCGGCAGTTCGTCGGCGTCCCCGAACCGTGGGGATCGGCGCGCAGTATCGCGGCGCTGCCCGGCGACACCCCGGGCACCCAGTACCCGGTGATCCGCAACCTCTTCAAGCTCTACCCGTGGGAGGACCTCGTCTCGGGCGAGGACCGCGTGGTCGGCGACCAGGAGTTCGGGGCGCTGCTCATCGCCGGTCGCGGCCTGTTCGGGCACTGGTACGAGCCCGCCTGGAAGATGTTCCTCTCGAACAAGCTCCTGCTCGTGGCGCTGTGGCGCCTGTTCCCCGGTCACCCCAACCTGCTGCCCGCCTATGCCGACGGACCGAATGGCATGACCGACTACGTCGTCAAACCGGTCTTCGGTCGCGAGGGCGACGGCATCCGCGTCCATCGCTCCGACGGGACCGTGACCTCGAACGGGAACGAGTACCGCCGCGAGGGTCTCGGACGCGAGCGCGTGTGGCAGCAGTACCACGAGCTCCCGGACTTCCCGGGCGCGAACGGCAGCAACCATCCGGTGCTCGGCTCCTGGGTGATCGACGGCGAGGCGTACGGGGTCGGCATCCGCGAATCGGACGGCCCGATCACCGACTATTACTGCCGCTTCGCCCCGAACGTCATCGAGGTCTGACCGCCCGACCCGTTCGAGGCGTTGACGACGGGCCCGCGCGGTCTCGCCGAGCTCACTCGTCAGGCGTCGATGTCGTCGACTCCCGGCATCCACGAGGCGCCGGGCTTGCCCCACTTGCGCTTCTTCGCGATCTTCGCCGCGATCCGGCTGTCGTCCTCGTCGAGGCGATCGACATACAGGATGCCGTCGAGGTGGTCGAACTCGTGCTGCAGGATGCGGGCGCGCCAGCCCGTCACCTCGATGCGCACCGCGTTCCCGTCGAGGTCGACCCCCGTCAGCATCGCCGCCTCGGAGCGGCGTAGCGGGAACCGTTCGCCCGGGAACGACAGGCACCCCTCGCTCTCTTCGTCGGGGTCGGGGTAGCCCGGCTCGAGCGGACGGATCCACAGCTCGGGGTTGATGACGACGCCCCGCCAGGGCCGACCCTCGTCGTCTTCGTAGGTGTACGTGAAGATGCGCAGACCCACCCCCACCTGGGGTGCGGCGAGACCGACGCCGGGAGCGGCGTCCATCGTCTCGAACATGTCGGCGACGAGCTGGCGCACCTCGTCGGTGATCTCGTCGACACGGGCGGCGGGAGCGTGCAGCACGGGGTCGCCCATGATGCGAATCGGGAGTACGGCCACGTCACCAGCCTATCCAGCGGGCGGGCGGCTATCGTCGAGGGGTGATCCCGCTCGATGCCACCCTCAGCGACGGAATCGACCAGCTCGTCGGCGTGTTCCGCGATCCCCGCATCCTCCTCGGCATCCCCTTGGCCCTTCTGGGTGCGGTGTTCATGTCGTTCGGGGCGCAGTACCAGCACCGCGGCGTCCAGAAGGTGGAGCGCCTGTCGGGAAAGACCACCGGCGGCCTGTCGCGCAAGCAGCTCACCTCGCTGCTGACCCGTCCCTCGTGGGTGACCGGCACCCTCATGCTCGGATTGGCGATCGTCTGCCAGCTGGCCGCCCTGTCGGTGGCGCCGCTGATCCTCGTGCAGCCGCTCGGCGCGATCGCCCTCGTCATCACGACGGTGCTCAATGCGCGGGTGTCCCGGCACAAGCCCACTCGGCAGTCGCTCATCGCCATCGCCGCGTGCGTGGGCGGCATCTTCATCTTCGTCACCATCGCGGCGTTCTTCGCCACCGAGCACGTCATCACCGAGCGCGAGCTCCTGATCATCCTCGGCATCCTGGCCGTGGTGGTCCTCGTGTTCGGCGCGCTCTGGGTGCTCGTGCGTCGCCGCGCGCAGGCGCTGTTCTACATCATGGCCGCAGGCGTCATCTACGGCTTCGTCGCGACGCTGGCGAAGGTCGTCATCAGCCGCGCGCAGGCGGGGGACTTCGAGTGGCTCACGCTGCTGTGCCTGGTCGCCCTGCTGGCCGCGGTGGCCGTCGGCGCGTACTTCGTGCAGACCGCCTACTCGGTGGGCCCGCCGGACCTCGTGATCGCGGGACTCACCGTCATCGACCCCATCGTCGCCGTCCTCATCGGTCTGCTCGTACTGGGGGAGGCCTCCACTGCACCCGCCTGGGCGCTCATCGGGTTCGTCATCGCCGGGGCCATCGCCACGTGGGGCGTCATCCAGCTGACCCGACACCACCCGCAGATCACCGCAGACGGCAAGCCCAAGCAGCCGCGGGTCCACTGATCGGCCGGCCGATGGCCGTACCCGGCGGGAAATGCCTCGCCCGCGCGTACTTCGCGCTGCAGGCCGCGGGAGGCGCCGCGTGGTGGATACTCGTCTTCGCCACGGAGCCGGTCCGCGAGGCGACGCTGGGCGGGCTCGATCCGGTCGTGGTGGCCGTGCTCGATATCCCGCTGTTCGTCGTCGCCTCGACTCTCGCCGCTGCCCTCCCGCTTCGCGCTGCGAGAGTCTCCGCGACGATCGCGACCGTGTGGACCCTGTTCGTCACCGTGCTGCTCGGGCTCTACGCCACCCTGTCGACGCAGGCCGGGGCGGGCGTCATCATCATGATCGCCGCAAGCGGAGGATCCCTCGTCGCCTGGTGCCTGTTGATGTGGGGGCACGTCCCGACCGCATGGCTCCTCGTGGGGCCCTTCGCCTTCCGCCCCGCACGTCGGCACCGCACGCCGACGGCGCACATCGTGGCGACGGCCGCGCAGATCGTGGTGTTCTGGGGGCTGTTCCTCGTCGTGCTGCCGGTCGTCATCCGCACGCTGGAACTGCGATGGCGGGTGGCCCTCGACCTTCCCGCAGGGATCGTCCCGACGGGCGCCGTGCTCGTGCTCGCCGCCAGCGCCCTCGGGGTGTGGTCGGCGACCTCGCTGACGGTGAAGGGCGACGGCACTCCGCTGCCCTCGGCGATGCCCAACCGTCTGGTGGTCGCCGGCCCCTACCGGCTCGTGCGCAATCCCATGGCGGTGGCGGGGATCGCGCAGGGCGTGGGGGTCGGGATGCTGCTGTCGTCGTGGATGGTCGTGGCCTACGCGCTCATCGGTTCGCTGGTGTGGAACTACGCCATCCGCCCGCACGAAGAGGCAGACCTCGCCGCTGCCTTCGGCGGCGACTATCGCGCCTACGCTCGCCGCGTGCGCTGCTGGCTGCCCCGCCTCCGCGCGCCGCGCTGAGCGGCCGGTTCCTCGCGCCGCGTCTTCGACGATCTTCGGATGCCGAACCCTGACGCATGCGGAACTAGAAGCCGCCGAAGAGGGGGAATGCGATGAAGCTGAAGGCGAAACGGCCGATGGTCACCACGATGATGGCCGCGGCCACGTATCCCGTGATGAGCCCGACCATCGCGGGGGCTCGCCCGACCTCCGAACCCTTGGCCGAGACGAGGCCGAGGTGACCGAGCACCAGAGCGCCGACGACGAACGGGAACGCGACGAAGAAGGCGAGGATGCCGATGAGGGGCAGGGGCACGAGCAGCGCGTTGACCAGAGCGATGGGACCGACGATCACGGCCGCCACGGCAGTGCCGTTGGACGGTCGGACTGGCGCGGGCATCATCGGCGGCTGCGGGGGAGAGGCGGGCGTGGACACGGTCTGACCTTAACTGTTGGGGATTCGTTGGCCGGGCGTCCTGCTCACTGCTTCGCCAACTGCTCGAGCTTCGTCCCCGAGAGAGACAGGGAGCGTCCACGCACAGCGTCTCCGATCCCGAGATCCTGGGCGGCTGTCACCATGGACACGTCGATACCCTCCTCATCCTGGGCGTAGAAGCCGGCAGCCCCGACCCGCATGGTTTCCGCGCCTCGTGCCATCACTCCGAGAATCGGTCCCAGTGTCTGCGCGGATACGGTCAGACCGGGCTCGACGACGCTGTCGTCCAGCGTCACGGTGACGGTCAGGTCACCGGAGAAGGAGTCCTGGTACGAGACCTCTGCTGATGTGACGCCGAGCTCCCCACCCTCCAACTGCGTAGCCAGCTGGGCAGCTCGCTCGTCTTGCGTGGGCCCTCCTACCGAGAAACAGCCGGCCAGAGTGAAGACGACCGCCCCGACGGCGAGCGTGAAGATCGTGTGCGCCAACGAACGCCGCATCATGACCCCAGGGCCCGCGCACCCGCGAGATCGCAGGTGTCATAGACATCGGCCAGCTTCCGGACCACACCTGCGTTTCTTACCAACCGTTCCCTCCGAGTGTCCACTTCGGACAGAGCCCGCTCACTGGAGAGGATTGCAGCCTCCGAGGCCTCGCCGCTCGTCGTCGCACGAAGAGACTCGATCGATCTCCTCAGATCTGCCGACGTCTCGGCGAGCTCCGCCGCCTGCGATTCGAGGCGCGAGGCCTGGTCCAGCAGAGGACCCAGCCGGATATCCAGACGGTGAGCCACCATCATCACCGTCCCGTGGCGCGCGGGGTGCGCAGTTCGGAAACCAGAGGTGCACTCTCCCCGAGGAGAACAGCAGCGCGATCCGCAGCGGCCTCGCGCGCGGCTGCCTGTGCGGTCGCGATGGTCCGGGTGAGGACGGTGTCGAGCCCGGGTCCGATGTCGGCGGCGGGAGCGATTCGAACACGAGTGATCGTGCCCTCCGCGGTGGCGGTGACCTCGCACTCGTTACGGGGGCTCCGCGAAGTCACCGATATGGTCCGCAGTTCGCGGAGTCCGTTGTCGAGGCCGACACGAGCGTCCCGTGCGGCAGCCGCTTGGGCGTCGAGCCGGGCGAGCGCCGCCTCGACGCGTGTGTCGATGTCATCGATCATCATCGTTCTCCTGTCCGCGCCACGTAGACCTCATCGACCGAGCCATTGAGGAAACTCCAGTCATTTCTGAAGGCCCCTCCGTCATCGATGTACTTCCGAAGATCGTCGGTGTAGTTGCGTGCGTTATGCGTTTGACCTGGACTCATCGACCCGCCGGGATCATCCAGAGCGACCCAGTCCACGTTGGCAGGAAGACGGGGCGTCATCGCGACCGCTGGTCCCGCCGGCCCATTGACAAACTGTGGGTGGAGATTCAGCGGCGTCTGCAGATCGAGCTTCGCCACCGGGTCCGAGACGTGCTCCACCTGCATGACTGGAACGTCATCCGGAATGTCGAACCCATCGATCGGAGAACCGTTGGTGACCACCCCGATCGTGTTGTACGGCACCGAATCGTCCGCGGCGAGGTTACCTGCCATGATCCCACCCTGGCTGAAGCCCGACCAGACCACGTCGGACCCGGGCGGCACCCCGGCGTCCTGCATCGCCTGCATCACCGCGCGCTCATATTGCGTGCGCAGCACAGGGTTGTCCATGATCATGAGGGCGATGTTGCTGTCGAGGTCATTCATCGGTCCGGCATCGAGGAAGGTGTCGGCCCATTCGCCGCCCATCAGTCCCTTCAGGATGCCCCAGTCCTGCGTGGATGGCAGATTGACGAGGGCATAAGTCGATCCGTCGGGACGGCGGACTGTCGTCACGCTGATCGCCGTTTGGCGATCCTGACCCAGCCCGTCGATCAACTCGTTGCCCTCGAGGAGATCAGCCGGTGAGGTGATCTCACTGCGATTCATCAGATCGATGTAGGACTGATTGTCCGCTGCGTCCTCCGGATAGAGCTCACGCACCTGCGGGTCGGAACGGAGCATGTCGCCCAATCCCGTGGCGAGCAGGTAACTGAGAGGTCCGCCGATCGCCATGGAGATACCCGGAAGCATTCGTCCAAGCAGATCCTGCACGACGGCCATACCGCGCTCGACGATCGGCGCGAGCTCCTCGAGCAGACGCCCGAGCTGTCCGAGCGCAAGAAGCATCTGCTCGATCAGATCTCGCGCGAGCACGACGACATCCCACGCCGCATCCGCGAATTCGCGGATCGCGTCGAGCTTGTCGAAGGGGTTCAGGGTGAAGCTCGTCAACGAGTCGGACAGGCGCGCGAGGGCGTTGAGCAAGCCGCAGATCGCGTCGCGGCAGGCGGTCACGAGGGTCGAGGCCAGGGCCAAGGCAGACGACGCTGCCCCCGCCCAGTCCTGCACATCGGTCAGGACCCGGGAGAGGTCTTCGTACCGCTGGCGCAGCGCCCGAACGGTACGACCGTCGAGGTCGTCGAGAGCCCGCGCGGCGGATGCGAGATCGAGTGTCAGTTCCGACACCGACGACTCGACCGCCCGCCACTCCGACGATCGCAGAGCAATGGCACCCGGGTCTCCCTGCAGCTCATCCATCCACTGCGGCAGCGGCTGCACGTACGTGATCAGCCAGCCCGCGAACCCGGGGATGCCGTCGCATCCGCCACCCGATGAGCGCGACGCCCCCACGGCCCACGACTCGCTGCGCAGCTGTGCGGCGACCGCAGCTGCGCCGCTCACGACTCGAACTCCTGCATCACGGCGACCGCCTGCTCTTCGACGTCGTCGAACGACTCACGTGCGACCTGAACGCCCTTCTGCATCGTCGCGACGAGCTCCTCTGCGCTCGACAGAAGCTGTGCGGTCGTGCTCGCGAGACCGTTCGCAGCCCCGACCACGATCCCCGACGCCAGAACGCCGAACGCCGTGCCCGGAAGCTGTGCGCCGGCGGCGGATGCCGCGGCATCCAGGGAATCGCTCGCGCGACCCAGTGTGGACGCCTGGCCCGCCAGGACGTCGGTATCGATGATGATGTGCGTTCTTCCCGCCACGGGGCCCCCGCTCGTGTCAGCTTGCCAACACCCTAACGAAACCCCTCGCGGCGTCGCAGAGCGAGGCGCGCGATGTGTGGATAACCGGATGCCGGTAGGCTCGTCATCGCTGGGGGCGGTGGCCAAGCTGGTCAAGGCAGCGGGCTCATAACCCGACGATCGTGGGTTCAAGTCCCACCCGCCCTACGACAACCGCCTACCGTGCCGACCCGGCGGCGCTCATCGCCGATTCGTAGACCTCGATCACCGGGTCGGCCCGTTGCTCGACCCGAGAGCGCCCACGGATCATCGCCGCGCTGGCGGTGGTGAGGGTGTGGGGTTCTCGCCGCAGTCTCCCCACGAGTGCGGTGATCCCCGCGGCATCCGGTGTGTCGGCGAGGAAGCCACCGCCCGGCGGTACGACCTCGCGGAGATCCGGATCGCAGAACAGCACGGGAAGACCGGATGCCGCTGCTTCGAGCATCACCATCGGCTGGTTGTCGAAGTCGATCGAGGTCGACACCAGCAGGTGGCTCGCCCGCATGGCATCGAGAACCTGCTGCTGAGACACCGACCCGTGCAGGACCAGTGGGGCCCCCATTCGCTCGATCGAGCGCCGCGAGAGGCCGTCGCCGTAGACGTCCACCGAGACCCCGGGAGCGAAGGATCGCGCCGCTTCAGCGATCACCGCGGGGCGCTTCTCGGGTGACAGTCGCCCGACCCACAGCAGGCGAAGGGTGTCCCCGGGGGTGAGCCGACGCTCGAGAGGCGCGCCGATACGGTCGAGCACACTCTGCTCGAGCCCGTTCGGCACGACCGACACGGGCGCCTGGACCCCCTGCTGGGTGAGCTTGCGGGCGAAATGCGTCGACGGGACGATCACATGGTCGCTCGCGCGCGACTGCGCGAGCATGAGCCGCCACATGCGCCTCGCCGGCAGGGTGGCGGTGTAGGGCGAGTCGGCCGGCACGCGCAGACCGCGATGGGTGATCTGGCGCGAGTGCAGGGCGGCCAGCAGGGGGACGGTGACGCGGGGAAGCGGAACGACACTCGTCGTGTAGACGTCCACACGACCGTGCATGGTGTGAACGATCGGCAGGCTCAGATCACGAGCAGCACGCACTCCCGCAAGCGCGGCGAACATCTCGGAATGCGTGTGCACCACGTCGATCCGCCGCTCCGCCAGCTCCCGACGCAGCAGCGTCGCCGCGCGGCGCGGCGGCCAGGTGAACGGGTAGCCGTCGGGCCGGAACGCCCGGGAGATGGGGAGGGCGACGATCGACGGGTCATCGCTCGGCTCAGCCAGCGGACAGAACACCGTCACGTCGTGACCGGCTCGGGTGAGCACCTCCCGGAGCGACTTGACCGCGGTCTGCACGCCACCGAGCGTGGGCAGGTAGTAGTCGGTCACCAGGGCGATCCGCATGTCCCGAAGCTTACGGGTCGACGGTCCTAGAATCGGGCGGATGAGGGCAGGAGAGACGATCGGCGGCGCGCCTGGCGTCGTGCCCCGCGGAGAGACGGCGCTGGTCACCGGCGCGAGCGGGTTCCTCGGCGGGTACGTCGTGCGCGATTTGCGCGCCCACGGCTATGACGTGATCGCATCGGGTCGCAACGCCTCCGCTCTGCCCGCGGGGGAGACCTTCGTCGGCGACCTCGACGACCTCGTTCGAGCCGACCTCGGCCGCACCGTGGACGTGGTCGTGCACTGCGCGGCGCTGTCCTCGCCGTGGGGCCGCTGGGCCGAGTTCGAGCACGCCAACGTGACCGGTACCGCACGGGTGCTGGAGTTCGCCCGCCGCGCCGGATCTCGCCGACTCGTGCACATCTCCTCCCCGGGGATCTATGCCGCCCCTCGCGACCGGGTCGGCATCCGGGAACACGACGTCGATCCGCGGCATCCGATGAACGGCTACATCCGATCGAAGCTCGAGGCCGAGGCTCTGCTGCAGGCCGCCTCCGCGGAGGGTGGGGGGCCGGAGATCGTCATCCTGCGCCCCCGAGGGATCATCGGTCGCGGCGACCCCAGCCTCGTCCCCCGGATCCTGCGGGTTCGTGAGCGGTTCGGCATCCCCCTGATGCGCGGCGGACGAGGGCTCGTCGACCTCACCGCGGTCGAGAACGTCGCTCTGGCCGTGCGGCTCGCGGCCGAGGTGCCCGACGTGCACGGTCAGGCGTTCAACATCACCAACGGGGACCCCCGTCCGTTCCGCGCGGTGCTCGAGCAGTTGCTCGAGGGGCTGGGTCTCGAACCGAGGTACCGGCCGGTGCCGACCGCGGTCGCCTACGGAGTCGCGGCGCTCCTCGAGACCGTGTGCGGGGTTCTCCCCGGGTATCCCGAGCCGCCCGTCACGCGGTACACCGTCACGACGATCGCCCATTCGCAGACGCTCGACATGTCACGTGCACGCGAACTGCTCGGCTATCGGCCCCAGGTCTCCCTCGATCAGAGCCTCGCGGAGTACGCCCGTGTCTGAGCTCACCTTCTTCGCCTGCGGTGAGACCACCCACGACATGAGCTTGTTGCTGCGCGGCGCCCCTCGAGAGCGGCGTGTGTTCCCTGCCGGCGTGTTCCTGTACGACTCCGGTGCACGACGAGTGCTCTTCGACACCGGCTACGCGCCCGAACCCTGGCGCGCCGGACTCGGCGGATGGGCGTATCGGAGGATGCTCCCGCCTCGCGTCGGAGCGGGTGACACGATCGCCGAGCAGCTCGACCCCGCCACGATCACGCACGTCGTCCTCTCGCACCTGCACCCGGATCACGTCGGCGGTGTGCGGTTCTTCCCGAACGCCGCCTTCGTCCTGAGCGACGAGGCGCGCCGCACCCTCGAGCGACCCCGACTGCGCGACGGGCTGCTGCGCGACCTGCTACCGCCGTGGTTCCGTGAGGCGAGGGTGCTGCCCTCGCCCGCCTTCAGGTCCGGTCCGCGCGGGCTCCGCACCGCGGACCTCTTCGGTGACGGGTCCTATCTGCTCGTCGATCTGCCGGGTCACACGCGAGGTCATCTCGGTGCCCTCATCGAGCACGAAGTGCTACTCGCCGGAGACGCCGCCTGGGGGCGCGACCTGCTCGGGGAGGAGCGCCGCATCCGTCTCCTCCCGCGACTCGTCAGCCACGACATGACCCGGCAGCGCGAGACGGCGCGGATGCTCCTGGCCGCGGAGCAAGACGGGCTGCGGCTCCTCTTCAGCCACGATCACCATCCGACCGGGCAGAACCTGCTGTGACCACGAGAGGGGCGGAGATGCCGTCGCATCGATCCAACGAGCAGAAGCGTCGGGTCCGGCCCTGCCGGCTGGCCGGATGGGGAACGTATCTTCCGGATCGGGTGGTCACGTTCGGAGAACAGACGCGCTACCGCATCCCCGACGGCATGTCGCAGCTCGACATGCTCGCCGCGGCCGCCCAGGACGCCCTCCGGCGAGCCGGGCTCGATGCGGAAGACGTCGACTGCATCATCGCGGCCTGCGCGGCCGGCGTGCAGCCGATCCCGTGCACGGCGGCACTCGTCATGGAGCGTGTCGCCCCGCACGCCGACGCCGCCGCCTTCGACGTCAATTCGACCTGCACGAGCTTCATCACGGCGGTGGATATCGCGTCCCGGTACCTTTCGGCCGGCGACTACGAGCGGGTGCTCATCGTCTCCGGCGATGTCGGGACCCGCTTCCTCGACGCAGACCAACGCGAGAGCTTCGAGCTCTTCTCCGACGCTGCCGCCGCGGTCGTGCTGACGCGCGAAGCCGTCGACGACCGCGACGCCGCCGCGCCCGGAGTGATCGGCAGCCTTCAGCAGACGTGGCCCGAGCACGCGCACGACACCGAGCTCCGTGGCGGACTCTCGCTGCACCCGGCGCAGTCCTACGCCGACGGCGACCCCGCCGACTTCCTCTTCGCCATGGACGGGCGGCGGGCGCTCCTGGGCATGTTGGCCGTGCTGCCCGATTTCTTCCAACGGTTCTTCGACCAGGTCGGTCTCGGTCTCGGGGACGTCGACCTCGTCGTGCCGCACCAGGCGAGTAGGGCGCTCGCCCTTGCGATGCGTCGGATCGGCATTCCTCGGGACGCATACGTCGACCGCGTCGCGGAGTTCGGGAACATGGTGTCGTCGTCGGTACCGTTCATCCTGGCGACCAGTCTCGATGAGGGGCGGATCGGCGCCGGAGACACCGTCGTGCTGTGCGGCACCGCCGCGGGCTTGACCGCGAACGCTCTCGCGCTCCGGCTCTAGCACTGCGTCCGGCGAGCTGGGAGGTCGTCCGCTTGCGTGCCGGCCGGCTCGAGCTGCGGGGACCGCACGAGCGGCGGCTCGCGACCTGGAACGATCCGGCGCTGGACCTGCTCATCGAGACGTTCCGCGGCATCCGGGGTCCATTGCTCGTGGACGCGTACCTCCGTTGATGCCCGGGCCGCGCCCGAACGAGGAACGCCCGCCACCGCGGAGTGATCTCCGAGGGCGGCGAGCGTTCCGGGCTCACGCCGCGGCGCACCTCACTGCACGACCTCCGCCACCTCGGCGGGACCGGGGAGGATCTCGCGCAGCAGGTCGGTGAGCGTGACCACGCCGAGCAGACGGTCGCCGTCGACGACCGTGGCCAGCTGCACCCGGCCGCGGCGCATCCGCGCCAGGGCGTCGTAGGCCGAGGTTGCGGGCTCGAGCACCAGCGGCTCGCGAGCGATGTCAACGGCCGGAGTGGCCGGGTCGACGGTCAACGTGTCCCGCACGTGCGCGACGCGCGACGCGGCACCGGCGCCCACGAGGATGCGCAGATGCGTCGACGAGGCGGCGACGGCCTGGATGTCGGCGACCGTGGCATCCATCGCCACCGCCGTGGGGGAGCGTTCGGTACGCGCGATGTCGCCGACGGTGATCGTGCTCAGGGCGATGACCTGATTGATCGGCTCCGAGTACTGCTGCTCGAGCGTGCCCGCCTGACGGGAGTGCGCGACGAGCTCGCGGATGGTGTCGACGTCTTGACCGCCCGCCGCGGCCTTCTCGACGGGCTCGACACCCGACGCCTTGACCAGGCGGTTGGCGATGTGGTTGATCCACAGCAGGAACGGACGCAGCGGCCAGGTGAGCGCGCGGGCCAGGATGCCGGTGGCCTTGGCCGCGGTCTCGGGGTGCGCGATGGCCCAGGACTTGGGCGCCATCTCGCCGATCACGAGGTGCAGGAACGTCACCACGATGAGCGCCAGCATGAACGCGATGATGTCGGCGAGGACGTAGGGCAGGCCCCAGGCCTCGAACACCGGTGCGAGGGCGTAATCGATCGCGGGCTTGGTGATCGCGCCGAGCAGGAACGTGCACGCCGTGATGCCCAGCTGGGCGAAGGCGAGCATGACCGTCAGTTCGTTGACGCCGCGCAGCGCGGCGCGAGCGGACGCGCTGGTCGCGGCCTGCTCCTCGAGACGGTGTCGACGCGCGGCGAGGAGGGCGAACTCGACGATGACGAAGAACGCGCTCGCGACGATGAGCCCCGTGGTGATGAGGGCGACGGCCCAGCCGTTCATCGGGCCGCCTCCTCATCGCGGGTCTCGACCGGGTCGGCATCGCGGTCCTTCTCGCGCAGCTGGACGCGCACCTGCGAGGGCACGTGTCGGTCGACCTCGACGACCTCGACGACGAGCCAGCGGTCGATCTCGATACCCTGGACGGTCTCGGATGCGCGCTCCGGCAGATCGATGCGCACGGTCGCGCCCACAGCGGGCAGGTCGCCGTTCGTCTCGATGACGAGACCGGCGACCGTCTCCGCGTCGGTCTCGGCGAGGTCGTGACCCAGGAGGCGTTCGAGTTCGTCGAGGTGCAGATCGCCGGGGACCGTCCACGCGTCGTCGCCCACCGCGGCCGCCTCGGCGACGATCGCGTCGTGCTCGTCGGAGAGCTCGCCGATGACTTCCTCCGTCAGGTCCTCGACGGTGAGGATGCCGTCGAAGTTGCCGTACTCGTCGACGACGCAGGCGAGCTCGTTGTGCGAGCTACGCATACGCTCGAGTGCGACCGGCAGCAGCATGGAGGTCGGGATCACGACGGCGGGACGCATGACGGAGGCCACGGGTGCGTCGTCGCCGGGCTGCTCGCGCAGGATGTCGATGAGCTCGACCACCCCGACGGGGGAGTCCTCGTCGCCGATCACCGGGTAGCGGGTGTGACCGGATGCCATGAGCGCACGCACCTCGCCGACGGTGGTGACGGGGGTGACCGAGTCGGTCTGCGAGCGCGGCACCATGGCGTGCTCGACGTCGCGCTGCGGGAAGTCGAGGATGCGGTCGATGATCATCGACAGGTCGTCGGGGAGGTCGCCGCTCGCACGGGATTCCTCGATGATCGCCTCGAGGTCGCGAGCGGTCGCGCTCTCGTCGACGTCCTCGAGGGGCTCGATGCGCAGCAGACGCAGCAGCGCGTTGGCGGCCACGTCGAACACGGTGATGAGCCAGCCGAACAGGAGCAGGTAGATGCGCGTGGGAACGGCGAGAGCGCGGGCCAGCGGCTCAGGGCTCGCGATGGCGAGGTTCTTCGGGTACAGCTCGCCGAAGATCATGGTCACGATGGTCGCCAGCAAGAGCGCGGCCACGGTCCCGATGAGCACCGACACGGCCGGCTCGATGCCGACACCGCCGAGCAGGGTGCCCAACGACTGGCCGATGAGCGGTTCGGCGACGTAGCCGATCAGCAGCCCGGTCACGGTGATGCCCAGCTGCGCGCCCGACAACATGAACGACGTGCGTTTCGTGATCGCGAGGACGCGCTTCGCCTGCGCGTCGCCCTTCTCGGCCAAAGCCGCCATGCGCGAGCGGTCGACCGACATGTACGCGAACTCCTGCGCGACGAAGAAGCCGCAGGCGACGATGATCGCCAGAGTGATGATGATCCCCAACAGAAGGGTCAGGGTCGCAGCCAGCATCAGATCTCACCCCCTCTCCGGAAGAGGGGGCTCGAAGATCGGCCCTCCTGATCGGTGGAGGTGCGGTGATGGCTCACGGGTTTTCTCTCTCGTGGGTCGGATGATCGCAGATCCCCTCGACTCTATCGACGGGCCCGCGGCGCACCCTGAGCATTCGCCTCGACGTCGACGGCGGCCGTCACCGCGGGGTCGCCGATATATCGGTCTGCATGTACCCAAAGGGTCCCGGGGGTGAAATACTGAAGGTCCCCGCATTGCCCCGCTTCCCGGCGAGGTCCCGCCCTAGCAACAACAGGTGCGCTTCGTCGCGCCGGAAAAGGACCCGCCGTGGGACGCCTCATCTACCGCGATCGCGCATCGTTCGACATCGACGACCGCATCCTCGCCCACCTCCGCCTCGTCGTGATGAACAAGCTCCGACGCAACGAGGGGTTCATGCTGCAGCTTCCCGTGAACGAGGGGGTTCGACAGGCGAGCCTGTGGATCCACGCCTCGAACGCGCTCGTGATGCAGTTCTACGGCGGCCGGGAGCCGGTCATCGATCGCGAACTCGTGGATCAGATGATGCACGACGCCAGCGGCGCCGACGGCCTCACCCTGACCGCCGCGGGCATCGCGCCGACACCGGCGCCGACGCGTCATCCGGTCGCCCACCGCCCCACGCGCTGATCTCGGTCGGCGTCCGACCTCCGAGCCGCGCGAGGGCGTCAGAGCGTCGGCAACGATATGTCGAAACGCGCGCCCGCGTCGGTGGGGATGTTCCGCACCTCTCCGCCGTGGGCGCGCGCGATCCCGCGGGCGATCGGAAGGCCGAGTCCGACGCCGCCGGAGGTCTCACGCCCCTCGTCCAGGCGCACGAGACGGTCGAAGATGCGCTCCGCCTCAGCCGGGGGGACACCCGGCCCGTCGTCGACGACCGTGATCACCGCTTCCGCGCCCTGAGCCCGCAGCGACACGGTCACCGTTCCGCTGCCGCCCGTCGCGCGCGCGGCGTTCTCGACCAGGTTCGACAGCACCTGAGCGAGGCGCCCCACGTCGACGAGCGCGCGGACCGCGGCATCCGGGAGCTCGGCTCGTATCCGCAGGGACGGATGCACGAGCGGGGCGCGGTGCACCTCGGATTCGACGAGGGTCCGCAGATCGACCTCGGCCCGGTCGAGCTCGAGCCCCCGGTCGACACGCGCCATCGTCAACAGGTCGTCGACGAGACGAGACGCCCGCGTCGCCTCGCGCACCACGTGCGCCGCGAGCAGGTCGCGCTCGGGGCCGTCGAGATCCGCCCTCACGAGCGTGTCGGCGGCGGCCCGGATGCCGGCGACCGGCGTGCGCAGTTCGTGCGCCGCGTCGGAGAGGAACGCCCGCAGTCGCCCCTCCGCGTCGCGCGCCGCCCGTTCGGCGCCGACGACGTCGTCGAGCATGTCGTCGAGGGCGGTGGCGACCCGTCCGATCTCGGTGTCGGGACGGGTCGGACGCAGGCGTCGCTCACGCTCTCCGGAACCGATCGCCCGCGCGACGCTCGACACCTGGTCGAGGGGTCGGAGGCTCCGCCGCACGACGAGCGTGACCGCCCCGGCTGCGAGCACGAGGACACCGATCGAGGACACCGCCATGATGCCCCGTACCTGCGCGAGGGTCTCGCCGACGCCGACGGCCGACGCCGTCAGGGTGAGCGTCGACCCGTCGCTGAGGGTGGAGCGCAGCGTCACCAGCTGGTCGTCGCCGGAGACGTCGGACGCGACGACCTGCACGCCGCTGGCCGACGCCGACGACGGCGTCGACCGCTCTCCGGGTCCGACGCCCGGCCCGCCGGGTCCCGGCGGAGCGTCGCGCAGCTGGTCGGGACTGGGCCCCGCGACGACCGAATCGCCGCCCGCACCGTCGATCCGCACGGCGAGGCCCTGGTACGACAAGCGTTCGGCGAGTTCCGTGTCGTCGACGGTCCCGACCAGCGACGCCGCGGCAGCCGCACGATCGCGCAGCCGCTCCTCGATCTGCCCGCGCAAGCGGGCTCCCAGCGCGACGTCGACGACGATCGCGAGCACGACAAGCAGCAGAGCGACGAGGGCCAGGACCGCGACGATCGTGCGCCGGCGGAGGGAGCCGGAGCGCAGGGGAGCGGGGGCGCTCACGGCGTCGCGCTCAGCCGGTAGCCGAGTCCCCGCACGGTGTGGATCAACCGCGGACCGTGCTGCTCCATCTTGCGTCGCAGGGCGCTGAGGTGCACCTCGACCAGGTTCGGGTCGTAGTCCTCGTACCCCCACACCTGCGTCAGGATCTGCGCCTTCGACAGCGTACGTCCCCGACTGTCGGCGAGGAGGTGCAGCAGGCGGAACTCCGTCGCCGTGAGGTCCAGGGCGACTCCCGCGCGATGGGCGGTGGTGGCATCCGGATCGACGACGAGATCGCCCACCGACACCGTCTGCGGCAGCCGGCCGCGTCGACGCAGCACCGCACCGGCACGCGCGACCAGTTCCGCCATGGTGAAAGGCTTCACGACGTAGTCGTCCGCACCCTCGGAGAAACCGCGCAGGCGATCGTCCACCTCGTCGCGGGCGGTCAGCATGATCACCGCGGCGTCGCCGGCGGCGCGCACGACGGGCAGCAACCGGATGCCGCTCGGCCCGGGCATCATCCAGTCCAGGACCACCAGGTCGGGGCGGAACGCACGCAATCTCTCCGCGAGGTCGGACCCGTCGGGTGCCGCCTCGGCGATGAAACCGTCGGCGCGCAGCGCCGTGGTCACGGCGAGACGGATGGTCTCGTCATCGTCGACGACGAGGACGCGGGCAGCAGAGGACATCCGGGTGACGATAGGGCCGTCGCCTGAACGCCGGTTATGGCTTGCGTATGCGGTCGCCGCTGGGGCATCAGCTTCAGGTGGGCTTCAGTCCCGGCTCGAAATCTGGTCTCAGAGCCGGTGACCGCCACCGGCACGGGAAGTGAACATGAACGACGACAACCCCACCCTGCCGCTGCCGAAGTACGAGGAGTCCCCCGAACCGCGTCGCCGCTCCTGGCGGCGGCCCGCTCTGATCGCCGGCGCCGTCATCGTGGCCGCGGGGCTGACGGGCGGAACCGCCGCCCTCGCCGCACAGACGACCGGCACCGGTCCGCTCGCGGCCGCCGCCACCTCGGCACCGAGCGCCGACGGCGGCTCGACCGGACCCGGCACCCCCGGCACCGCCCCCACCCCCACCCCCGGCGCGACCGCCCCCGCTCCGACCGACGGCGCGACCCCGCCCGCTCCGGCGGACGGCTCGACCCCGCCCGCCCCCGGTGCCCCCGGCGCGTGTGGCCCCGACGGCGGACCGGCCAGCCCCGGACACGGGCCGGGCACCCAGGGCGACAAGCCCGCCCCTCCCGCCGACGGATCGGCTCCCACTCCGCCCGCGGCCGGGGACAAGCCGACCCCGCCGGCGCCCCCGGCCGACGGCTCCGCCCCGACGCCCCCGGCCGACGGCTCGGCGCCCACCCCTCCCGCACAGCCCGGGAGCTGACCCGACCGCGCTGACCGACGCGCCACGTTCCCGAACGTGCAGCGCGCGGTCAGCGCGGTGCGGCACGATCGAGGGGTGGCGAAGAGACGCTCGCGGCCCCGCCGTACGCCCCGCGCGAGAATCCTGCGACGTCGCCGCATCGCATTCGGCGTCGTCGCGGTCGTCCTGGTGGGCCTCGTTGTGCTGGCCATCGCGCCGGTCGTCTCGCTCACGGCCGCGTGGAACACCGAGGTCCGCCGTCAGTCCATCGACCTGCACGACTTCGACCCCGGCACCCTCATCTCCGACGCCGAGTTCTATGACGGCGATGCGATGACCGCCGACGAGATCCAGAGCTTCCTCGACGACCAGGTCGGCGCGTGTCGGGACGACTCGTGCCTGGCGCGGCTGCGCACCGAGCTGCCCGCTCGGGGGCCGATCGTCTCGGATGCCACGGGGGCGACCGTCTGCGAGGGGTACGACGGCGGAGAGCTGTCGGCCGCCGAGATCATCGACCGGATCCAGCGGGCGTGCGGCATCTCCGCGAAGGTCCTGCTGGTGACGCTGCAGAAGGAGCAGAGCCTGATCTCCGGGCGCACCGCCCGCGCCCCCTCGCCGGAACAATTGGGCGCCGCGATGGGCGCACGCTGTCCCGACGACGCACCGTGCGACCCGGGTCGCTCCGGGTTCGCTCTGCAGGTCGCGCAGGGCGCGACCGATCTGAAGTCGTACAGCGCCTCCGATTTCATGCGTCAGCCGGGCCGGCACTACCTCGCCTACTCGCCCGACCCCTCCTGCGGAGGAAGCGACGTGACGATCACGAACGAGGCCACGGCGGCCCTCTACAACTACACGCCCTACCAACCCAATCCCGCCGCCATCGCGGCCCGCTGGGGTACGGGTGACGCCTGTTCCGCGTACGGCAACCGCAACTTCGCCCTGTACTGGGCGCTGTGGTTCGGCTGACGCGGGTCTCGCGTCGGCGAGCCGGATCACAGTGTTGTGATTTCGTTATGCACGGGCGATAATGGCCGGGACAACCGAACACTCGCCGTGCTCCATCACAGGTCGTAGGGGAAGACGTACCTGACGAAGGAGAGACCATGGCGATCACGTCTTCGCGCGGAGTGATCCTGATCCACTCCGCGCCCCGCGCGTTGTGCCCCCACCTCGAGTGGGCGGTGGGACGCGCTCTCGGTCGCGCCGTCAACTTCGACTGGGCCGATCAGCCCGTGCTGACGGGCAGTCGTCGCGCCGAGTTCTACTGGGAGGGCCCGGTCGGCTCGGGTGCCGCTCTCGCCAGCGCGATCCGGGGCTGGGAGCACCTGCGCTTCGAAGTGAGCGAGGACCCGACTCCTCGCTCCGACGGCGGACGCTGGATGCACACGCCGGGGCTCGGCATCCACTATGCGCAGACCGATGCGGCGGGCAACGTCGTGATCGGCGAGGACCGCGTGCGCTACGCCCTCGAGGTCGCCGCGGGTGACGCGTTCGAACTGCAGCGCGAGCTCGACGTCGCGCTCGGCTCGGCCTGGGACGAAGAGCTCGAGCCCTTCCGTCACGCCGGCGACGACCAGCAGATCGTCTGGCTGCACAAGGTCGGCTGAAGCCGTCGGGCGGGGAGGCGTCACTACCGGAGGTCGGTGACCGCACCCGGCACCGGGACCACGTATCCCTCGCCTGACAACACGAGAGCCCCCTGGCATCCCCGATCGCAGTCGGGGGGATGCCAGGGGGCTCTCGCCGTAGGGACCGCGCTCAGACCGAGGCGATCGCGACCACGGCGTTGTGTCCGCCGAAGCCGAAGGAGTTGCTGATCGCGAGCTGGTCGCCGGCGCCGAGCTCGACGGGCGAGCCCGACAGCGCGAAGGGGACCTCCGGGTCCTGCTCGGTGAGGTTGATCGTGGGCGGGGCGACGCGGTTCTGCAGGGCGAGGACGGTGAAGATCGCCTCGAGCGCACCGGTGCCGCCCAGCAGGTGACCGGTGGAGGCCTTGGTGGCCGACACGGGGATCTCGTCGACCCGGTCCCCGAAGACCGCGCGCAGGGCCTGGTATTCGTTCGGGTCGCCGACGGGGGTGGAGGTGGCGTGGGCGTTGATGTGCGTGACGTCGTCGACCGAGGCCCCCGCCATCTCGAGCGCCATGCGCACGGCGCGCGCGGCGCCGCGACCCTCGGGGTCGTTCGCCGTGATGTGGTACGAGTCGGCGGTGACGCCACCGCCCACGATCGAGGCGTAGATCTTCGCGCCGCGCGCCTTCGCGTGCTCCTCGGTCTCGAGGATGAGCACACCGGCACCCTCGCCCATGACGAAGCCGTCGCGGTCGATGCTGGCGGGGCGCGAGGCCGTCTCGGGGGAGTCGTTGCGCTTCGACAGCGCCTGCATCGAGGCGAACGAGGCGATCGTGATCGGGTGGATGGCCGATTCGGTGCCGCCGGCGATCACCACGTCGGCGAGGCCGTCGCGGATGTGCTGCACGGCGTTGACGATCGACTCGGTGCTCGAGGCGCACGCCGACGCCACGGTGCGCGCGAACGCGCGGGCGTTGAAGTGCAGCGACAGGTTGCCGGCTGCGGCGTTGGGCATGAGCATCGGCACCGTCATCGGCATGACGCGACGCGGGCCCTTCTCGCGCAGCGTGTCCCAGGCGTCGAGGAGCGTCCACACGCCGCCGATGCCGGTGGCGAAGTCGACGCCGAGGCGGTCGGGGTCGATGTCGGGCGCACCCGCGTCTTCCCACGCCTCCTTCGCCGCGACCATCGCGAGCTGCGAGGAGGGATCGAGGCGCTTGGCCACGGGACGCTCGAGCACGGTCTCGGGACGAACGAGTGCCTCGGCGGCGAAGGTGACCGGCAGGTTGTACTGCTCGACCCATTCCTGCTCGAGGGAACGCGCGCCGGAGGTGCCGGCGAGCAGGGCGGACCAGCTCTCGGGCGCCGTGCCGCCGATGGGCGAGGTGGCTCCGATGCCGGTGACGACGATGCGGGGTGTGCTCATGAGCGAAGAATCCTTGGTGCGGCCGACGGGTCGTGACCGGTGGGGGCCGTGGCCCCCACCGGGAGGGTCAGGACTGGTTCGACGTGATGAACGTGACAGCGTCGCCGACGGTCTTGAGGTTCTTGACCTCGTCGTCGGGAATGGTGACGCCGAACTTCTCCTCGGCGTTGACGACGATCGTCATCATCGAGATCGAGTCGATGTCGAGGTCGTCCGTGAAGGACTTGTCCAGCGCGACCTCGTCGGCCGAGATGCCGGTCTCGTCGGTGATGAGCTCGGCCAGGCCGGCGAGGACCTCGTCGTTGGTGAATGCCATGATGTCTCCTGTTTCTCGGGGATGGGGCCCGACGGGCCCCGATCAGTCTAGGGTTCGACGCTCGCGCGTCAGGGGAGGACGACGACCTGCGCGCCGAAGACCAGACCGGCGCCGAAGCCGATCTGCAGCGCGAGTCCGCCGCTGAGCTCGGGGTGCTCCTCGAGCAGTCGGTGGGTGGCGAGCGGGATGGATGCCGCTGAGGTGTTGCCCGTGGTCTCGATGTCGCGACCGATGACCACCGTCTCGGGCAGGCCCAGCTGCTTGGCGAACTCGTCGATGATGCGCATGTTCGCCTGGTGCGGGACGAAGGCGGCGAGGTCTGAGGGCTCGATGCCGGCGGCCTCGATCGCCTGACGGGCGACCTTGACCATCTCCCAGACGGCCCAGCGGAACACCGTGGGGCCCTCCTGGCGCAGGGTGGGCCATGGCGCGGTGCCGTCGCGGAACTCGTTCAGGGTGGCGTTCATGCCCACGGCGTCGGCCTTCGAGCCGTCGGAGCCCCAGACCGTGGGGCCGATGCCGGGGGTGTCGCTCGGGCCGACGACCACGGCGCCCGCGCCGTCGCCGAGCAGGAACGAGATGCTGCGGTCGGTGGGGTCGACGATGTCGCTGAGCTTTTCAGCGCCCACGACCACGACGTGCTTCGCCAGGCCCGCGCGCACCAGAGCGTCGGCCTGGCCCACACCGTACGCGAAGCCCGCGCACGCGGCGTTGACGTCGTAGGCGGCGGCCGGGTTCGCCCCGATGCGGTCGGCGACGATGGCCGAGGCGGACGGCGTCTGCTTGGGGTTGCTGATGGTGGCCACGATCACGGCATCGATGTCTTCGGGCGCCACGCCCGACTTCTCGACGGCCTCGCGCGCGGCCTCGGCCGCCAGGTCGATGGCATCCGTCTCTTTGTTCGCGCGCACGCGCGTGACGATGCCGGTGCGCTGGCGAATCCACTCGTCGCTGGAGTCGATCGGGCCGACGAGATCGTCGTTGGGGACGACCTTCTCACCGCGCGCGGCGCCGTATGCGTAGATGCGCGTGTGCGCCGCTCCCTGCGGCTGACGGAGGGTGGGGGTGCTCATGCCTGCTCTCCCTTCAGGAGTGCGACGGCCGCGTCGAGGTCGTCGGGGGTCTTGACCGCGACGGTGGGGGTGCCGCGCAGCGCTCGCTTCGCCAGGCCCGTGAGGGCGCCGGCGGGCGAGAGTTCGATGATGCCGGTCACGCCCTGCTCGGCGAACGACGCCATGCAGCGGTCCCAGCGGACGGGAGAGGCCACCTGCGCCACCACGAGGTCGAGGGCGCGGCGACCGTCGGTGACGACGGAGCCGTCGGAGTTGGTCCACAGGGTGGTGGAGGGGTCGGACACCTCGACGTCGGCGGCCGCGGTGCGCAGCGTCTCGACGGCGGGTTCCATGAAACGGGTGTGGAACGCCCCGGCCACCTGCAGCGGGATGACGCGCGCACCGCGCGGCGCCTCCGCACCCAGGTCGGCGAGACGGGAGAGCTCACCGGCGGCGACGATCTGACCGCCGCCGTTGAAGTTCGCGGGCGTCAGCTGCAGCGCCTCGAGTCGCTCGAGCACGGCCTGCTCGTCGCCGCCGACGACGGCGCTCATGCCGGTCTCGACGGTCGCGGCCGCCTCGGCCATCGCCCGACCGCGCAGGCCCACGAGGCGCAGGGCGTCGTCGTCGTTCAGGACGCCGGACGCCGCCAGCGCGGCGATCTCGCCCACGGAGTGCCCCGCGACCCCGGCGACGGGCGTTCCGGCCCGCTCGTTCAACGCGGCCCACGACAGCAGGCTCGCCGCGACGATGAGCGGCTGGGCCACGCTGGTGTCGCGGATCCGGTCGGCATCCCACTCGGTCCCCGCGGCCACGAGGTCGACGCCCGCGCGCTCCGAGAACGCCTCCAGACGCTCGCGCGTCCCGTCGAGGTCGAGCCAGGGGGAGAGGAAGCCGGGGGTCTGCGAACCCTGTCCGGGGAAGACGGCGATGATCACCGTTCCATCCTGCCAAGGATCAGGCGGGGGCTTCTGGAGATATCGTCACAGATATGCGGCGTGTCTTTGTGCGTGCCGTGCATCGGCCGCGTCGGCGTCAGCGGGCGAGCGGCGGTCGTCGGTTCGAGAGACCGCGGCGACGCGTGGCGTCGGTACCGATCGAACCGAGGATCAACGCCGTCTGCAGGATGAGCGCCTCGCGGGGGCCCGTGGCATCCCACCCGATCACCTCGGAGACGCGCTTGAGGCGGTAGCGCACGGTGTTGGGATGCACGTACAGCTCGCGCGCGGTCGCCTCGAGCGACCGCCCGTTGTCGAGATAGCTCCAGAGCGTCGCCACGAGGTCGGCGCTGTGCGCCTGCAGCGGACGGTAGACGCGATCGACGAGCGTCTGCTTCGCCACGGCGTCGCCGGCAAGGGCACGCTCGGGGAGCAGATCGTCGGCCTCGACGGGACGGGGGGCGTTGCGCCAGGCGCGCGCGACGGCGAACCCGGCGAGGGCGGCGCGGGCGCTCTGGCCGGCGTCGACGAGCGCCGGAACGGCGGGTCCGAGCACCAGGTGCCCCGTCCCGAAGCTCGGCTCGAGACGCTTGGCGATCTCGGGGAACGGCAGCTCGGCGACGTCGTCGCCGCCGCGCGCGGGCAGGTCGGCCCGACCGAGCACCAGCACCAGACGCGATCCCTGCACGCCGATGAGCACATCGACCCCGAGCTTGCGGGCGGTGCGGCGCACCTGATCGACGTCGAGCTGCGGGGGAGTGGTCCCCACGAGCACCGAGACCTCGCCGTGGCCGTGCCAGCCGAGGGCGGCGATACGGCTGGGCAGCTCGTCGTCGGCCTCGCCGGTGAGGATCGAGTCGACGACGAGGGCCTCGAGACGCGCGTCCCACAGCCCCCTCGCCTCGGCTGCGCGCGCGTAGACGTCGGCGGCGGCGAAGGCGACCTCGCGCGAGTACGACAGCATCGCCTCGCGCACCTTCTCGCTGCGACCGGCGACGCGCTCCTCCATGACCTCGACGGTCACGCGAACGAGTTGGAGCGTCTGGGTCAGGCTGACGCTGCGCAGCAGCTCCCGCGGAGCGGCCGCGAAGATGTCCGCCGCGATGGCGGGGGTGGATGCCGGCTCCTCGAACCACTGCAGGAACGAGGTGATGCCGGCCTGAGCGACGAGCCCGACGGCCGACCGGCGCGCGGGCGGCATCTCGGCGTACCACGGCAGCGTCTCGCCGAGACGTTGGATGGTCGCGGTGGCGAGATCGCCCGAGATCCGGCGCAGCCACGCCAAGGTCTCGGCCTTCTCGTGCGCGGCCGCGTCGGCGTCGGCGCCCGAAGGCCGGTCGGGCCCGGTCCCCCCGCGAGAGGCGGAGGTCGCGGACCCGACCGTGGAGTCGCTCACGCGATCACGCCTCGCCGCCCGCGTTGCCGCTGGTGCCGGCGTTCACGTCGTGCAGGCGGTACTTCTCGATCGCCTGGCCGACGACGGCACGATCGATCTTGCCCTCTTCGGCCAGGGCCTGAAGGGCACGCACCGCGAGCGAGGGACCGTCGATCTTGAAGAAGCGACGAGCCGCGGCGCGCGTGTCGGAGAAGCCGAAGCCGTCGGCGCCGAGGGTCCAGTAGTTCTGCGGGACCCACTGGCGGATCTGGTCCTGCACGGCGTGCATCCAGTCGCTGACCGCGATGACCGGACCCTGGGCCTCTTTGAGCTTGTCGGTGAGGTATGGCACGCGACGCTCTTCGTCGGGGTGCAGGAAGTTGTGCTCGTCGGCGGCGAGACCGTCGCGACGCAGCTCGCTCCACGAGGTCACGGACCAGACGTCGGCCACGACACCCCAGTCGTCCTTCAGCAGACGCTGCGCCTCGAACGCCCACGGCACGCCGACGCCCGAGGCGAGCAGCTGCGTGCGGGGGCCGTCGCCCTCGCCCGACGAGATGTGGTGGATGCCGCGGACGATGCCGTCGACGTCGACCCCCTCGGGCTCGGCCGGCTGCACGTAGGGCTCGTTGTAGACCGTCAGGTAGTACATGACGTTGGGGTCGGGGTGGTTGCCGCCGTACATGCGCTCGATGCCCGAACGCACGATGTGCGAGATCTCGTAGCCGTAGGCCGGGTCGTACGAGACGGTCGCCGGGTTGGTGGATGCCAGCAGCTGCGAGTGACCGTCGGCGTGCTGCAGGCCCTCACCCGTCAGAGTGGTGCGGCCGGCCGTGGCGCCGATGATGAAACCGCGCGCCATCTGGTCGCCCGCGGCCCACTGGGCGTCGCCCGTGCGCTGGAAGCCGAACATCGAGTAGAAGACGTAGACCGGGATGAGCGGCTCGCCGTGGGTCGAGTACGCGGTGCCCGCCGCGGTGAACGCCGCGAGGGCGCCCGCCTCGTTGATGCCGACGTGCACGATCTGGCCCTGCGGGCTCTCTTTGTACGCCAACAGCAGCTCGCGGTCGACGGAGGTGTAGTGCTGGCCCTTGGGGTTGTAGATCTTCGCCGTGGGGAAGTACGCGTCCATACCGAACGTGCGCGCCTCGTCGGGGATGATCGGGACGATGCGGTGACCGAAGTCCTTCACCCGCAGCAGGTCCTTCAGCAGACGCACGAACGCCATGGTGGTGGCGATCTCCTGCGTGCCCGAACCCTTCTTGGGCAGGGCGTATGCGGCATCCCCCGGCAGTTCGAGGCCGACGTGCGTGGTGCGACGCTCGGGCAGGAACCCGCCGAGTGCGCGACGGCGCTCGAGCATGTACTTGATCGTCTCGTCCTGCTCACCGGGGTTGTAGTACGGCGGCTGGTACGGGTTCTCGTCGAGCTGCGCGTCGGTGACGGGGATGTCCATCGCGTCGCGGAACGCCTTGAGGTCGTCGAGCGTCAGCTTCTTCATCTGGTGGGTCGCGTTGCGGCCCTCGAAGTGCGGACCGAGGCCGTAGCCCTTGATGGTCTTGGCCAGGATGACGGTGGGCTGACCCTTGTGCTCCTTGGCCGCCTTGAACGCCGCGAACACCTTGCGGTAGTCGTGGCCACCGCGCTTGAGGCCCCAGACCTGCTCGTCGGTGTAGTCCTTGACGAGCTCGAGGGCGCGGGGGTCGCGGCCGAAGAAATTCTCGCGCACGTAGGCGCCGTTCTCGGCCTTGTAGGTCTGGTAGTCACCGTCGGGGGTGCTGTTCATGAGGTTGAGCAGCGCGCCCTCGGTGTCGCGGGCGAGCAGGTCGTCCCACTCGCGGCCCCAGACGACCTTGATGACGTTCCAGCCGGCACCGCGGAAGAAGCTCTCGAGCTCCTGGATGATCTTGCCGTTACCGCGGACGGGTCCGTCGAGGCGCTGGAGGTTGCAGTTGACGATGAAGGTCAGGTTGTCGAGACCCTCGTTCGCCGCGACCTGCAGCTGACCGCGGCTCTCGACCTCGTCCATCTCGCCGTCGCCGAGGTAGGCCCAGACGTGCGAGTCGCTCACGTCTTTGATGCCGCGGTTCGAGAGGTACTTGTTCGACATCGCCTGGTAGATCGCGTTGATCGGGCCGAGACCCATCGACACGGTCGGGAACTGCCAGAACTCGGGCATGAGGCGCGGGTGCGGGTACGAGGGGATGCCGTTGGGCGCCTGCGACTTCTCCTGGCGGAAGCCGTCGAGCTGCGCCTCGGTGAGGCGGCCCTCGAGGTACGCGCGGGCGTAGGCGCCGGGGGAGGCGTGGCCCTGGATGAAGATCTGGTCGCCGCCCGAGGGGTCGTCGAGTCCGCGGAAGAAGTGGTTGAAGCCCACCTCGTAGAGCGCAGCCGACGACGCGTACGTCGAGATGTGGCCGCCGACGCCGATACCGGGGCGCTGCGCGCGGTGCACGGTGACCGCCGCGTTCCAGCGGATCCACTTGCGGTAGCGACGCTCGAGCTCCTCGTCACCGGGGAACTCGGGCTCGTTCTTCTGCGAGATGGTGTTGATGTAGTCGGTGGTCGGAACCATCGGCACGTTGAGGTGCAGTTCCTTCGAGCCCTTCAGCAGGCTCAGCATGATCTCGCGAGCGCGAGCCGGACCCTTCGCCTGGACCAGCTGTCGCAGGGATTCCTGCCACTCCCCGGTCTCTTCCGGGTCGCTGTCCTGCGGCCCCTGCGAATACGGATCCTGGTCGTGAACAGTCACGGAAGACCTTTCGTCGTCTGGCAGGTCATGCCAGAGAATCGCCATACGAGTGCGGCAACCCTTGTCTGCTCCGCACAATCAACCAACGTCCAGCCTAGCGAGTCGGGACGACATCGGATGCGCGTGCGACGGACGTCTCCTTCGCGGCCACAAGACGCTTCGATGTCAAACGATCCCGACCGGCACGGGAGCGCATCGCCGGATGCCACGCCCCGGCGCTCCACCGCGGGCACATCGGATGCGGGTCTAGCCTGACCCCGTGAGCACCCGAGAGCCCGCCGCGTTCCGTACGCGTCCCGAGCACCGCTGGCCGGTGCTCATCGCCCTCGCCCTCGGCGCGGGTCTGTATGCGTTCCTCCCGAGCGAGGCCTCGGGAGTGCTGCGCTACATCGTGGTGGGGGTCGGCATCCTGTGCGCGATCCCGATGATCGCCACCAACCCCGCGCGGCTGACGCGGGAGTCGCGCGTCGGGCGCGGCTTCGCCCTGGCGTTCACGCTCATGCTGCTGCTGGCCAATCAGGTCGCTCTCGTCCTCCTCGTCCGCCAGCTGCTGCGAGGCGAAGGCGACGGGTCGGCGACCCTGCTCGGCGCCGCCCAGGTGTGGGCGATCAACGTCATCGGATACGCGGTCGTCTACTGGGAGATGGACCGGGGCGGACCCATCGCCCGCCGGCGCGACCCGCGCGATGCGCTGCCGCCGGCCGATTTCCAGTTCCCCCAAGACTCCGACCGCGACGCCGTGAGCGAGGTCGCCCGCCGCTCGTCGGACGGCGAGGACTGGGCGCCCGGCTACGTCGACTACCTCTACTTCTCGGCATCCACCGCGATGGCGTTCAGCCCCACCGATGTCATGCCGCTGAGCTCGCGCGCGAAGCTGTTCATGCTGGCGCAGGCGGTGTCGGGCTTCATCCTGCTCGCGCTCGTGATCGCGCGGAGCGTGAACATCCTGAGTTGACGGTGGTGGGCCCTGCCGGGATCGAACCGACGACATCCACGGTGTAAGCGTGGCGCTCTACCAGCTGAGCTAAAGGCCCGGGATGCGTCAAGTCTACCGGGCGTCGCGCGAACGCCCCGCCGCCGGCCGGTCTCCGCGCAGCACGCGGAACCATGCGGGAAGAAGAAGACGCGGGAGCCAGAACATCGCAACGAGACTGACGACGAGCAGAACCGCCGCGATCGCGCACAGGATGAGGAACGCGAGACGCGAGTACGGCTGGGCGAGCAAGCCGACGGTGGCCGCGGCGAACGCGAGACCGAGCCACAGCCAGGCGAAACCCATCGTCGAGCCGTACCCGCGACGGACACTGATCCAGCCTTTCCAGCGGCCGGAGTAGGCGAGCACGCCGAGAAGGAGGAAGACGACGCTTCCGAGGATGCCGCCGATCATCTGCGATGGAGCGGAATGAGTGGATCAGGCACGGACGGCGTTCCTTCCTCGGGGGTCCGAGCGTCCAGGCTACCCAGCACCGCCGATGTCCCAGCCGCGGGGTAGCGTGGGGGACGTGAATGCCGATCCCGCCGACCAGCGCAAACTGCTCGACCTCGCCGACCTCGACGCCCGCATCCGGCGCGACGAGAAGGTCTCGGCCAACCCGCCGCAGGCCGAGCGCGTGCGCGAACTGATCGCGCAGCGCGCGACGCTGTCGCAGGAACTGGCCACGCGCGCCAACGCGCGCGACGACATCACCGCCGAGCTGAAGCGCCTCGAGTCCGACGTCGCCGTGGTCGACGCCCGCATCGCTCGCGACACCGAGCGCCTCGCCGCCTCGTCGAACCCGAAGCAGGCGCAGGGCTTCGAGAGCGAGCTCGCCTCCCTCACCCGCCGCAAGAGCGACCTCGAAGACATGGAGATCGCCCTCATGGAGCGCCTCGAGACCGCCGATGCGTCGGTGGCGGAGCAGGAGGCACTGATCGCCGACACGAACGCCCAGGGTGCGTCCCTGAGCGCCGAGGCGAAGGCGACCGTCAGCGACGCGACCACGCGCCTCGAGGGCGCCCGTCGCGACCGCGACGCCGTCGCCGCCGCCGTGCCCGCCGAGCTGCTCGGCCTGTACGAGCGTCTCGCCGCGCGCGGCAATGGAGCGGGTCTCCTGCGCGCCGGCGCCTGCGAGGCGTGCCGCATGGTGTTGCCGCCGAGTGATCTGGCCACGGTCCGCCGCGCCCAGACCGATGAGGTCGTGTTCTGCCCCGAGTGCGGCGCGATCCTCGTCCGCACCGAAGAATCCCGATGACCCGCCGCGGCGCCCGTGGCATCTGACACGGTCGTCGTCGGACGCGAGAACGGACGCGTCGCCCTCGTCGCCCTCGGGCCCGACCACGAGCCGCTGAGCGAGCGCACGGTTCCCACGTCGGACCTCGCCGCGGCCGTCGCCGAGCGCGAGGCGGCGGGCGGGGTGCGGTGGGTCTGGGCCGACTCGGCGCAGATCTATGCCGCTCTCCTCGACGCGGGGGTGCGCGTCGCCCGCGCGTGGGATCTGCGCCTCGTGCACGGCATCCTGCGCGACGCCCGCGCCGTGGACGACGATCACGGTCTCCGCGACGCCGTCGAGTGGGATGCCGCGACCCCGGCGACGATCACCGGTGACACGCTGTTCGATCTCGGCGACACCGCCACCGGGGTCCCCGAGACGGCATCCGCCGCCCTCGCCGAATACCGTCGGCAGAGCCACGCGATCGCGTCGTCCGCGACGCCGGGGGCGCTGCGACTGCTGTGCGCGGCGGAGTCGGCCGGGGCGCTCATCGCCGAGGAGCTCCACGCGGCCGGCGTCCCCTGGAGCCGCGCCGCGCACGAGGCCCTGCTGGAGGGTGAGCTCGGCGCCCGCCGCGGAGGAGGGCTGCCCGCGCGCATCGAGCAGGCGGCCGCGACCGTCCGGGACGCGCTGGGCGACCCCGCCGCCTCGCTCGACTCGCAACCCCGCCTGCTGCGCTCGCTGCACCGCGCGGGGCTTCTCGTGCAGTCCACCAGCCGATGGGAGCTCGCCGAGCACGATCACCCGGTCGTGCGACCGCTCATCGCCTACAAGAAGCTCATGCGGCTGTACACCGCGAACGGGTGGGCGTGGCTCGACGAGTGGGTGCGCGACGACCGTTTCCGCCCGGTCTATGTCGCCGCGGGCGTCGTCACCGGACGCTGGGCGTCGTCGGGCGGGGGAGCACTGCAGATCCCGCGCTCGCTGCGCACCGCCGTGCGCGCCGACCCCGGGTGGACGCTGGTCACCGCCGACGTCGCGCAGCTCGAACCCCGCGTGCTCGCGGCGATGGCCCGCGACACGGCACTGGCGGAGGCGGCATCCGGTCGCGACCTCTACGCCGGCATCGTCGAGCGCGGCGCGGTCGCCAGTCGGGCCGAAGCGAAGCTGGCGATGCTCGGCGCCATGTACGGCGCCACCACCGGGGAGAGCGGGCGGCTCCTGCCTCGACTGCGGCGCACCTTCCCGCGCGCGATGCGGCTCGTCGACGACGCTGCCCGCGTCGGTGAGGACGGCGGCGTCGTGCAGACCTGGCTGGGCCGCACATCGCCGCCGGCGGGGGAGTCCTGGCGGGCGCTGCAATCGCTCGCCAGCGACGCCGCGGCATCCGGCATCGACGAGACCCGCGCCCGTCGCTCCGCACGCGATCGGGGACGCTTCACCCGAAACTTCGTCGTCCAGGGCACAGCCGCCGAGTGGGCCCTGGCCTGGCTGGCCGACCTCCGCTCCCGCCTCGCGGCCTTCCCCGAGATGGATGCCGCCCACGCGGCGAGCGCATCGGGCCCGGTGTTCGGCAGGTCTCCGCACCTGGCGTTCTTCCTGCACGATGAGATCGTCGTGCACACGCCGCTGGTCCATGCGGACGCGGTGGCCGAGGCGGTGCGGGAGTCCGCGGCATCCGCCGGGCGCCTGCTGTTCGGCTCGTTCCCGATCGACTTCCCCCTCGACCTTCGCATCGGGACGACCGCGGAGAAGGGCTGACGTGGCGCCCCGGTAGACTGGTCGCTGCGAATGGGTCGGCTGGACGGTCGCGTCACGGGTTCACCCGTGCCGAGGAACGTCCGGGCTCCACAGGGCAGGACGGTGGGTAACGCCCACCCGGAGCAATCCGCGAGACAGTGCCACAGAGAGCAGACCGCCTCATCGGTCCCTGAGCTTGCCGAAGGGCCGTTGGGGTAAGGGTGAAAGGGTGGTGTAAGAGACCACCGGGGGTCGTGGTGACACGACCCGCCAGGTAAACCTCGTCCGGAGCAAGGCCAGACAGGGGATGCAGACGCGGCTCGCCGAGTCCCCGGGTAGGCCGCTGGAGCGGCACGGCAACGTGTCGCCGAGAGAGATGACCGTCCACGGGGTCCCTGAGCTTGTCGAAGGGCCCCCCGGACAGAACCCGGCGTACAGGCCGGCCCATTCGCTTTCCCCGCACGGCCGGCACGACGATCCGCGCCGACCGACGTCGATCGATCCAACCCGATCCGCGTTCGGTGACGAATGATCTATAGACCCTCCTGGCGCACCCCCTGTGCTCAGGAGGGTCGCCTGCGTCCGCGGCTTCGCGCGGTGTCCATCCCCCAGCGAGTGTCGGACATATGTTCTACACTCGAGCACGGCCGGGGAAGGGGTCCGGTGCATGGGATCGACGAGGGTCAGCGACGAGATGGTCGCGCGGGTACTGGCATCCATCGCCCCCTGCACCCTGCAACCCGAGACCTGGGGAGCGCGGCCCATCGAGTGGTATGCGCAGAAGCGTCCGGTGTGGGCGTGGGTGACGTGGCCCAATCGCGCGGCGACGCGAGAGCCGGCATGGGCGACCGGCGGGAACGACCGGGTGGTCATGCTCGAAGTGCCCTGCGAGGGCGGGCACTGGGCGCCGGTGGTGTGGCGCAACGCCGTCAGCGTGCGCCCGGTGGATGACGCGTGACGGCGCCGCGGACTACTTGACGGCGGGGAGGGCCTCCGGAACGGGGACCGCGAGCGAGGCCGCACCGATGATGCCGGCGTTGTTGCGGTGCTTCGCGGGCACGATCGGTGCACGCAGCGTGAGCAGGGGCAGGAAGTGCTCGGAGTGCTTGGACACGCCTCCGCCGACGACGATCAGGTCGGGGCTGAAGAGGAACTCGACGTAGTCGTAATACCACTGCAGGCGCTTGGCCCACTTGTCCCACGACAGCTCTTCGCGCTCCAAGGCAGAGTACGCGGCGAAGTGCTCGGCATCCTTCTTGTGCCCGGCGCGCTGGAGGTGACCGAGCTCGCTGTTCGGGACGAGCACACCGTCGTAGATCATCGCCGAACCGATGCCGGTGCCCAGGGTGGTGAGGATGACCAGGCCCTCGATACCCTTCGCGGCGCCGTACCGCACCTCGGCGATGCCGGCGACGTCGGCGTCGTTCGCGAAGTGGATGTCACGCGACAGGCCCTGCTCGAAGAACTTCTCGGCCTCGAAGCCGATCCACGAGGTCGACACGTTCGCGGCCGACAGGGTGCGTCCGCCCTTCACGATGGCGGGGAAGGCGACGCCGAGCGGCAGATCGGCGGGCGCCTCGAGGGTGTCGAGCACCTGGCGCACCGCGGCGAGCACGTCGGCCGGCTCGGCGCCCGCGGGCGTGGCGACCTTAACACGGTCGCTGACCAGCTCTCCGGCGTCGAGATCGACGATTCCCGCCTTGATGCCGGTTCCGCCGATGTCCACTCCGACCGCGCGAGATGCATTCGTTGCCATACCCCTCAGCCTATCCAGGCGCGCGGTCGGCATCAGTAGGATCGGGGGAGCACCGGCGGTTCTGCGCCGACGCACGAGACCCACGTGAGGAGCCATCGTGAGCGACGACAACAACAAGTACTGGTACAACCTCCAGACCGGTCAGGTCGAGCAGGGGTACGAGTCGCCCGCCGTCGATCGCGCCGGCCCCTTCGACACCGCTGAAGAGGCGGCGAACGCCCCGCAGCTCATGAAGGAGCGCGCGAAGCAGTGGGCCGACGAAGAGGCTCGCGACGACTGGGGCTCCGGCTCCGCCCGCTGACGGCCCACCGAGACGAAGGATGACGATGGACAAGCAGCGCGATTTCGTTCTGCGCACGATCGAGGAGCGCGGCGTCAAGTTCGTGCGCCTGTGGTTCACCGACGTAGTCGGCACGCTGAAGTCGGTGGCGATCGCCCCGGCCGAGGTGGAGGGCGCCTTCACCGAGGGTCTCGGCTTCGACGGCTCGGCGATCGAGGGGCTCACCCGCTCGTATGAGTCCGACCTGCTCGCGCACCCCGACCCAACGACGTTCCAGATCCTGCCGTGGCGCGGTGAGATCGACCCGACGGCGCGCATGTTCTGCGACATCACCACGCCCGACGGGCAGCCCGCCGTCGCCGACCCCCGCCACGTGCTCAAGCGCACGCTCGCGAAGGCCGCCGACGCCGGGTTCACGTTCTACACGCACCCCGAGATCGAGTTCTACCTGCTGAAGTCGTCGCAGCTCGGTCCCGACGGGCGTCCGCAGCCGGTCGACTCGGCGGGCTACTTCGACAACGTCCCCGGCGGCACGGCGCACGACTTCCGGCGTCGCTCGGTGCGCATGCTCGAAGATCTCGGCATCTCGGTGGAGTTCAGCCACCACGAGGGCGGTCCCGGTCAGAACGAGATCGATCTGCGCTACGCCGACGCGCTCACGACGGCCGACAACATCATGACCTTCCGCACGGTGGTCAAGGAGGTCGCGATCGAGCAGGGCGTGTACGCCACGTTCATGCCCAAGCCCATCAGCGGACAGCCGGGCAGCGGCATGCACACGCACCTGTCGCTCTTCGAGGGCGACATGAACGCCTTCTACGAAGAGGGTGCGCAGTACCAGCTGTCGAAGGTGGGCCGTCATTTCATCGCCGGCCTCCTGCGCCACGCGAACGAGATCTCCGCCGTGACGAACCAGTTCGTCAACTCCTACAAGCGCCTGTGGGGCGGTGACGAGGCACCGAGCTTCATCTGCTGGGGCCACAACAACCGCTCCGCGCTCGTGCGCGTGCCGCTGTACAAGCCCAACAAGGGCCAGTCGACCCGCGTCGAGTACCGCGCGCTCGACTCCGCCGCCAACCCGTACCTGTCGTACGCGCTCATGCTCGCGGCGGGCCTGAAGGGCATCGAAGAGGAGTACGAGCTCCCGGCCGAGGCCGAAGACAACGTGTGGTCCCTCAGCGACACCGAGCGCCGTGCCCTCGGTTACGCCCCGCTCCCGTCGAGCCTCGACCACGCCCTCGAGTACCTCGAGGAGTCCGAACTGGTCGCCGAGACGCTGGGAGAGACGGTCTTCAAGTACGTCCTGCTCAACAAGCGCCGCGAGTGGAACCAGTACCGCGCGCAGGTGACGCCGTTCGAGCTGGCGAGCAACCTCGAAGCGCTCTGACGGCCCGCCGATGACCTCGGGCGACCGCTCCACCGCGCTCACCGCCCTCGCCCGCACCGGCTTCTCGAGGCTCACCGACGCAGACACCCTGCTCGGTGAGCTCGAGGAGTCGGTCGGTGTGAGCCGAGCGGATGCCATGCAGCTCGCGCAGCGCGTGGCCGACCCCGACGCAGCGCTGCGAGCGATCCTGCAGGTCGCCCGTCGTGACGTCGCCGCCGTCCGCACGGCTGCCGCGGATGCCGGCGCCTGGCGCGCGCTGTGGGATCTGGTGGGGGCGTCCGACGGTTTCGCGGAGTTCTACCTGCGGCATCCCGACGAACTCGTCCATCTGTCGGGCGCGGGTCTCACGCTTCCCGACGAGCCCACCATGCGGGCCGAGCTGTCGTCGTCGGTCGGCGACGTCGACGGGTTCGCCGCCGACGGGTCGGATGCCGCCTGGGTCGCGCTACGCACCCGCTACCGGCGGCTGCTGGCCCGGATCGCCGCGTACGACCTGGGCCAGGACGACCCGGCGGAGGCCGTCGGGGTGGTCGCCGCGGCCCTGGCCGACCTGGCCGGCGCGGCGCTCGAGGCCTCGCTCAGCGTCGCGCGCGCCCGCGTGTCCGCCCCCGGTCCCGCGGGCTTCCCCCGCGCGCAGGTCGAGGCCACGCGCTTCGCCATCATCGCGATGGGAAAGACCGGCGCCCGCGAACTGAACTACGTCAGCGACGTCGACGTGATCTTCGTCGGCGGATCCTCCGACGAAGAGGTGGTGTCGGAGGCGCGCGCGATCGACATCGGCACGCGCCTGGCCGTGCAGACCATGCGCGGGATCTCCGGTCCCGAGATCGAGCCGCCGTTGTGGGAGGTCGATCCGAACCTGCGGCCCGAGGGCAAGCAGGGCGCACTGGTTCGCAGTCTCGCCTCGCACCAGCAGTACTACGCGCGCTGGGCGAAGAGCTGGGAGTTCCAGGCCCTGCTGAAAGGGCGCGCGATCGCCGGCGACGCGACGCTGGGCGCCGAGTACGTCGCCGCGGTGCAACCGCTCGTCTGGCACAGCGCGGCGCGCGAGAACTTCGTCGAAGGTGTGCAGCGCATGCGCGAGCGCGTCACCGAGCACATCCCCGCGGCCGAGGTGAACCGCCAGCTCAAGCTCGGCCCCGGCGGAATCCGCGACGTCGAGTTCACCGTGCAGCTGCTGCAGCTCGTGCACGGCCTCACCGACGAGCGCATCCGTCAACGCAGCACCCTCGACGCTCTCGACGCTCTCGTCGCCGAGGGGTACATCGGCCGCTCCGAGGCCGAGGCGTTCGGGCGCGATTACCGTCTCCTGCGTCTGCTCGAGCACCGCCTGCAACTGCGGGGCCTGCGTCGCACGGCACTGCTGCCCGAGAAGGACGACGACCTGCGGGTGCTCGCGAGGGCCTCGCGGCTGGCGGACTCGGCATCCGGGGTCCAGGCGGTGTGGGAGGGCATCAAGCGCGAGGTGCGCGACATCCACGTGCGCCTGTTCTATCGTCCCCTGCTCTCGGCCGTGGCGGCTCTCCCCGAGGGCGAGCGAACCCTGTCGACCGAGCAGGCGCGCGACCGCCTCGCGGCGATCGGGTTCCGCGATCCGGCCGGGGCCCTCCGCCACATCGCGGCCCTGACGAGCGGCCTGAGCCGCAAGGCGACCATCCAGCGACACCTCATGCCGATCATGATCCGGTGGTTCGCCGACGGCGTCGACCCCGATTACGGGCTGCTGGTGTTCCGCCGCATCAGCGAGCGGCTCGGCAACACCCCGTGGTTCCTGCGGATGCTGCGCGACTCCGCGGGGGCCGCGGAGAGCCTCACGCGGGTGCTGTCGGGCTCGCGCTACATCGGCGAGTTGATGGAGTGGATCCCCGAGTCGGTCGCCTGGCTCGACGACGATGCGCTGCTGCGCCCCCGCTCGGGCAAGGCGCTCGAAGAGGAAGCCCGGGCCATCCAGACCCGCTGGCAGAACATCGACGACGCGATGCGCTCGGTGCGCGCCCTGCGCCGGCGCGAGATGCTGCGGGTGGCGATGGCGGCGGTGCTGGGCACGGTGTCGCTCGAGGAGCTCTCCGACGCTCTGACCACCATCACCGAGGTCACGATCCAGGCGACGCTGCGCGCGGTGCGCCGTGTGGTGGTGCCGCCCGAAGACGACGACCTCGACTTCGCCGTCATCGCGATGGGCCGCTTCGGCGGTCGCGAGCTCGGCTTCGGCTCGGATGCCGACGTCATGTACGTCTATCGCGCGAACGGCCTCGACCCGCAGCGCGCGAGCCAGCTGGCGCTCAAGCTCGTCGCGGGTCTGCGCGAGCACTCCGAGGACCACCGACTGCCGCTCGACCTCGACGCCGAACTGCGCCCGGAGGGCCGCAGCGGCCCCCTCGCCCGGTCCCTCGAGGCCTACACCGAGTACTACCGGCGCTGGTCGCTGTCGTGGGAGGCCCAGGCGCTGCTGCGCGCACGCGGGGTCGCGGGCAGCGTCAAGCTCATCCGCGCGTTCATGGAGCTCGCCGACGAGGTGCGCTACCCGGCGGCGGCCGATCAGAACGGCCTGCGCGAGATCCGCCGCATCAAGGCGCGCGTCGAGAACGAGCGCCTGCCGCAGGGCGCCGACCCCGCCCGCCATCTCAAGCTCGGCCCCGGCTCGCTCAGCGATGTCGAGTGGCTCGTGCAGCTGCTGCAGTTGCAGCACGCGCGCGCTGTCCCGGCGATGCGCACCACCTCCACGCTCGAGGCCCTCGACGCCGCGGTCGACGCGGGCGTCGTCGAGGCCGAGGCGGCGGAGAAACTCGCCGCGGCGTGGCATCTGGCGAGCCGGCTCCGCTCGGCGAACACCCTGCTGTCGGGGCAGACGAGCAACGTGCTCCCCGTCGACCGCGCAAAGCTCGACGGGATCGGCCGCATCCTCGAGTACGCACCACGCTCGGCCACGCAGGTCGAGGAGGACTACTTCGGCGCCACCCGCCGCGCACGGCGCGTGTTCGACAAACTCTTCTACGGCTGAGCAGGGTGGATGCCACGGCCCCGGGGTCGTGGCATCCACCCCTCCTCACGACATCAGGCGCTGACGCACCTCACGACGCAGGACCTTGCCGATCAGGGAGCGGGGCAGGTCATCGACCACGACCACGCGGCGCGGGACCTTGTAGGCGGCGAGACGCGTCTTGCAGTAGTCGCGCACCGCGTCGGGCTCGATCGCGACCCCGTCCCGCAGCACGATCGCGGCGGCGACGTCCTCCCCGCCGCGGGGCTTGGGCAGGGCGACGACGGCGGCTCCGACGATGTCGGGGTGGGAGACGAGCACCTCTTCGACCTCGCTCGGCGACACGTTGAAGCCGCCGGTGATGATGATCTCCTTCAGACGGTCGACGATCGTAACGAAACCGTCGGGCGAAACCGAGGCGATGTCGCCGGTGCGCAGCCACTCGCCGCCGATGAGCGTCTCGGCGGTGTCGGCCGGCCTGTGCCAGTACCCCTGGAACACCTGCGGTCCGCGCAGCAGAAGCTCGCCGCTCTCCCCGAGCGGCAGGTCGGTCGCGGGATCCTCCGGATCGACGACGCGGATGTCGGTGCTCGGGAACGGAACCCCCACCGTGCCGGGCCGACGTGAGGGGCCGATGGGGTTGCCGAGCGCGACGGGCGACGACTCGGTCATGCCGTACCCCTCGACGAGCAGCCCGCCCGTGGCTGCCTCCCAGCGGTCGACGGTGGCGACGGGCAGGCTCATCGCTCCCGAGATGGCGAACCGGACGCTGGACAGGTCGATCGTGCCGCGCGCGGCCGCCCGCGCGAGCTGGTCGTAGATGGGTGGCACCGCGGGCAGGAACGTCGGAGGACTCTTCTTCGCCGCAGCGGCGACGAGATCGAGATCGTACTTGGGGAAGAGCACGAGCTTCGCACCGATGCTCATCGCGAAGGTGAGGCAGAGGGTGAGACCGTACGCGTGGAAGAGCGGAAGCACGCCGTAGAAGGTCTCGCGTCCGTCCCGCAGGCCGGGGACCCACGCGCGTCCCTGCATCGCGTTCGCGCGGAGATTGCGGTGGGTGAGTACGGCGCCCTTCGGCGTGCCGGTGGTGCCGCTGGTGTACTGCAGCAGGGCGATGTCGTCGAGGAGCGGTCCGCGGTGCTTGCGCGAGATCGAGCCCCGGCTCAGCAGTGCCTCCCACGGCGTCGGCCGCTTCGAGGTCACGCGCGCCGTCAGCTGCGCCCGCGCAGCGCGGGCCTTGGGGACCGGGAGCTGCAGCGCGAGCCGTTTACCGAGGGGCAGAGCTGCGGTGATGTCGACGCGGACGATGTGCTCGAGCGCGAGGTCGGACGGGAAGTCGGCGACGGTGTCGGCGAGCTTGTCCCACACGATCGCGACGCGGGCGCCGTGGTCTTCGAACTGGTGACGCAGTTCGCGGGGCGTGTAGAGGGGATTGTGCTCGATCACGATCGCACCCAGGCGCAGCGCGGCGTAGAACGCCACGACGTGCTGCGGGCTGTTCGGCATGACGAGGGCGACCCGGTCGCCCGCGACCACGCCGAGCCGTCGCAGTCCCTCGGCCGCGCGGTCGACGAGCCGTCCGAGCTCGCGGTACGTGGTCGTGGCGCCGAAGAACTCCAGCGCCGTCTGACGTCCGTAGCGCGAGACCGCATCGGCGAGCATCTCGGGCAGGGTCTGCGTGGGGGCATCGATCTCGTGGGGGACGCCGTCGGCGTACGAGCTCAACCAGGGGCGTGCGGCGTAAGGGGACGTCGGCATCCACCCATCCTCACCCGCGTCTCCCGCACGGCGGCGGGACTTGACCTGTGCGGATGCCGGGAAGCCGGTATCCGGTCGGACGTAGCCTCAGCGCCAGGCACGATAGGCAGAGCGTTGCGAGGCGATCCGCGCCTACCAGGAGCAGAAGCGGTCGGCACGCACCGGCTGAGTCGGGATGCCGTCGACCAGCGGCGCCTCCCGGACACGCGTCGACGCCCGCCCCCGCGAAACGGCGGAGACGGGCGTCGACGTGGATGACCGGGCGATCAGACCCCGAAGTACAGCTCGTACTCGAAGGGGTGCGGGCGCTGGGCGATCGGCTGGATCTCGTTCTCGATCTTGTACTCGATCCAGGTGTCGATGAGCTCCTGCGTGAAGACGCCACCGGCGAGCAGGAACTCGTGGTCGGCGCGCAGGGCCTCGAGCGAGTCGAGCAGCGAGTTCGGAACCTGCGGGATGTTCTTGGCCTCTTCGACGGGGAGCTCGTAGAGGTCCTTGTCGACGGGCTCGTGCGGCTCGATGCGGTTCTTGATGCCGTCGATACCGGCCATGAGCTGAGCCGCGAACGCGAGGTACGGGTTGCCCGAGGCGTCGGGGGCGCGGAACTCGATGCGCTTGGCCTTGGGGTTGGTACCCGTGATCGGGATGCGGATGGCCGCGGAGCGGTTACCGGCCGAGTACACCAGGTTGACCGGCGCCTCGAAGCCCTTCACCAGGCGGTGGTAGCTGTTGAGGGTCGGGTTGGTGAAGGCGAGCACGGCGGGCGCGTGCGCCAGCAGACCACCGATGTACCAGCGGGCGATGTCGGAGAGGCCGCCGTAGCCGGTCTCGTCGTAGAACAGCGGCTTGCCGTCGTTCCACAGCGACTGGTGCGTGTGCATGCCGGAGCCGTTGTCGCCGAAGAGCGGCTTGGGCATGAAGGTCGCGACCTTGCCCCACTGCTCGCAGGTGTTCTTGACGATGTACTTGAACTTCAGGATGTCGTCGGCCGCGTGCAGCATCGTGTCGAAGCGGTAGTTGATCTCCTGCTGACCACCGGTGCCCACCTCGTGGTGCGAGCGCTCGAGCGCGAAGCCCGCCTCGATGAGCTTGAGGGTGATGTCGTCGCGGAGGTCCGCCGTCTTGTCGACGGGGGAGACGGGGAAGTAGCCGCCCTTGAAGGGGGTCTTGTTGGCGAGGTTGCCGCCCTCTTCGGCGCGACCGGTGTTCCAGGCGCCCTCCTCGGAGTCGACCGAGTAGAAGCTCGAGTTCTGCTTCACTTCGTAACGCACGTCGTCGAAGATGTAGAACTCGGCCTCGGGGGCGAAGAACGCGGTGTCGGCGATACCGGTGGAGGCGAGGTACTTCTCGGCCTTCTTGGCGACCTGGCGCGGGTCTTTCGCGTAGATCTCACCGTTGCGGGGGTTGTAGATGTCGAAGACCATGACGAGGGTCTTGGCCTCGCGGAACTGGTCGACGTACGCGGTGGTCACGTCGGGGATCAGCTGCATGTCCGACTCGTGGATGTTCGCGAACCCGCGGATCGACGAGCCATCGAACAGCTGTCCGACGGTGAAGAACTCCTCGTCGACGGTCGAGGCGGGGATGTTGAAGTGCTGCTGCACACCAGGAAGGTCCGTGAAACGGATGTCGAGGAACTTGACGTCCTCGTCCTGGATGAACTTGAGCACCTCGGACGAATCTTTGAACATGAAGACTCCAGAGGTAGAACATTCGGGATCATGCCGGCCTCGGCCAGCCTCCTCGACCCTATACAGAACCGGTGTCCCGGTCATATCTCGCATGTTTCCGGGATGTTACGGCGACCCGATTACGCTGGATGCCGTGAGCGCGACCGCCGAGAACGAGTATCCGGGCCAGCGGCTCGGCCTTCCCCGCGAGGGTCGCGGCTCCATCGCCCGTCCAGGTCGCCGCATCGCGGCGCTGCTGATCGACGTCGTCAGCGCGGGCCTCATCGGTTTCGCCTTCTTCTCCACGCCCGACCCGGTCACCGGTGTGCCCTTCGCCAATCCGCTCGCGGCGAACGTCATCTTCTTCGTCGTGCAGATCCTGTTCATCCCGCTCATCGGCGGGAGCCCGGGACACCGCATCATGGGCATGCGCCTCGAACTGGCATCCGGGGGCTGGGTGGGGCTCTGGCGCCCCATCGTGCGGACGGTCCTGCTCGCGCTCATCATCCCGGCGGTCGTCTTCGACGCCGATCAGCGCGGACTCCACGACAAGGCGGTCGGCACCATCCTGGTCCGCACCTGAACAGCCCGCACGGATGAGAAAGGCCCCCGCCGCGGCGGGGGCCTTTCTCGTGTGGTCAACGGGGACGCGGGGCGCGCATCTTGGTAGGGTCGACGCCCTTCGGGATGGGCAGCGACGACAGACCCTGCGATACCGACGACACGCGCTTGATGACGGCGGCCATCGTGGCGCGGTCGACCTTCTTGGGCAGTGCCTTGATGGTCGAGGCGAGCTTCGCGATCGGCACCTCGTCGTCGCCATGGCCCACGTAGAGCACGGTGACGGGCACGCCCGCCGCGACGCGCGTCACCCGCGAGCGCTCCTCGCCGACGAGGCGGGTGAGACGGCTGCGGTTGCCCTCGCCGATGAGCACGACGCCACCGCGACCGATGGCCCGGTAGAGGGCCTCCTGCGTGCGGGGGTTCACGCCGATGGGCGCTTCCGAGGCCTGCCAGTTGCGCCCGAGCGACGACGACAGCACGTGGCCGGTCGCGCCGGGCATCCCGTCGATCTTCTTGTACATGGCGGTCGTCGACAGACGCGTCATGGTGATCATCGCGGCCAGGATGCCGGCCAGCAGGCCCGTGACACCCCACAGGATGACGCTCCAGGCCGCCACGGGCGGGATCAGGAAGCCGACCAGCACACCGAGGGCGACGCCGACCAGCACGATCGCGGCCAGCAGGAACGGCAGCCACCGGTACTCCTTCTGGGTGAAGGTGTACAGGGTTTTCAGCTGCGAGAAGAAGCCCGGACGCTTCTCGGGCGTGGAAGTGCGAGCGGCCATGAGAACGATTCTATCTTCGCCGCCGACTCCTCCTCCCCATGCACGGATCTGCTCGATCGTCCACAAACGGGCTCTCCCTCCCGACGACGAGCGCGCGATGTCCTCCAACATCGGGGGATGAGCAGCAGCGCGGCATCCGTCCTCGTCGAACCCCTCGACGCCTACCTCCTCCGGCGTGCTCGCAGCACACTCGCCCTCACCCCCGGAGAAGCGGTCACCGCGGCCGTCGCCCTCTTGCGTGGATGCCGCAGCCCCGCCGCCCGCGGAGAAGGCGCGCGGTGGTGGTTGCGAGCCGATGGGTGTCCGGTCGTGGTGGCCGAAGACGGCCCCGACGACACGATCTCCGCCACCGCCGACGCCCTCGAGCGTGTCGCGGAGCTCACCGACGGACCCGCGACGCGCGAGATGGTCGAGCGGGCGCGCGAGAGCCTGCTCACGGAGCCGCCGCGCGCCTGGGATCGATTCGAGCGCCGGCTGTTCGCCTTCGCCGATCCCGTGCCGCTCGTGCTCGGGCCGCTCGCGCCGGTCGACGAGAACGTGGCCGAGGTCGTCGACGAGCCCCGTGCCGGCGCCGCCTCCCGCGCCCTGTCGCTCGTGGACGCGGATTTCGGTGATGCGGTGCACGGGGCGCTGCGCGAGCTCCGTGTGCGGTGGTCGTCGTCGCGCGGCCTGCGTCTGAGCGTCGTGGGTGGGGCCGTCGTCGCCGTGGTCGTCGCCGCCGCCGCTCTCCTCCTGCCGCCGAGCGGACAGCCGGATGCCTCGGTCATGCCCGGCCCGGCCGTCACGACACCGACCGATTCGACCTTCGCGGAAGAGGGGCGATCGCCTCGGCCCGAGCCCACCGTCGGGGAGGCACTCCCCGGCGGTCTCGTCGCTGACGCCCGCGCCCTGTTCGCCGACATCGAGACGTGTGCGGGGGAACCGTCCTGTGTGAGCGGGTACTACGAGGACTCGGGCTTCCCGCAGGAGCCCCTGCTCGAGCAGACCCTCGACGCCGAGATCGCACCGCTCGACGACTTCGGCGGCGTCGGGGTCGTACGTCTGACGCGAGCGGAGCGGACGCAATACGTGACGCTCGTCCGGCAGAAAGACCGATGGCTGGTCCGCGCCGTCAGAACGGTCGCGGACCAGCCATCATGAGCTGGTGCTCAGCGCTGTCAGATGCCGAGGTCGCCCTCGAACTGAGAGGCCTCGAGACGGGCCTTCACCGCGCCGAGGAAGCGGGCGGCGTCGGCACCATCGATGATGCGGTGATCGTACGACAGGGCGAGGTACACGTAGGAACGGACCTGGATCGCTTCCTTGCCGTCGACGGTGACCACGCCCGGCTTCTTCACGACGGCACCGAGACCGAGGATCGCCGACTGGGGGAGGAACACGATCGGGGTATCGAACAGGGCGCCGCGCGAACCGGTGTTGGTCAGCGTGAAGGTGCCGCCGGCGAGCTCGTCGGGCTTCAGCTTGTTGTCGCGCGTGCGGGCGGCGAGGTCGGCGATCTCGCGAGCGAGCTGGGCGATGTTCTTCTCACCGGCGTCCTTGACGACGGGAGTGAGCAGACCGCGCTCGGTGTCGACCGCGATCGAGACGTTCTCGTGGGCGGGGTAGACGATCTCGTCGCCCTCGACCGTCGAGTTGATGATCGGGAACGCCTTGAGCGCCTCGACGGCCGCGATGGCGAAGAAGGGCAGGAACGAGAGCTTGTCGCCCGTCTTTTGCTGGAACTCGCCCTTCACACGGTCGCGCAGCGCCGAGAGCTTCGTCACGTCGACCTCGACGACCGTGGTCAGCTGGGCGGTCGCCTGCATCGACGCGACGGCGCGCTCGGCGATCACCTTGCGCAGGCGCGACATCTTCTGCGTGGTTCCGCGCAGCGGCGAGACCTCGACGGGAGCCGGGGCGGGAGCGGCGGCGGCCGGAGCCGACGACGCGGCCGGAGCCGACTTCGCCGCCTCGGCGGCCTTGAGAACGTCTTCCTTGCGGATGCGTCCACCGACGCCGCTGCCCGTGACGGACGCGAGGTCGACGCCCTGCTGCTGAGCCAGACGACGCACGAGCGGGGTGACGTAGGTGATGTCGTCGTTCGACGACGCGGAGGCCTGCTCGGCGGGCTTCTCCGCGGCGGCGGGGGCGGCCGCGGCGGCCTTCTCCTCGGCCACCGGAGCGGGCTGCTCGGCGGGCTTCTCGTCCGCTGCGGGAGCCGGCTGCTCGGCCGGCTTCGCGGCGGCGGGCTGCGCGGGAGCCTCGGACGGCGCGGGAGCCTCGGGCTGGGCGGCGGCGGGAGCCGCTCCGCTGCCGATGCGGGCGAGGGCGGCGCCGACGTTCACGGTCTCGTCCTCCTGGACGAGGATCTCCTGCAGGGTGCCGGCGACCGGCGAGGGGATCTCGGTGTCGACCTTGTCGGTCGAGATCTCCAGCAGCGGCTCGTCGACGGCGACGTCGTCGCCCACGGCCTTGAGCCAGCGCGTGACCGTGCCCTCGGTGACGCTCTCACCGAGTTCGGGGAGCTTCACCTCGGTGGAGTCGCCGTCGGCGGCCGGGGCGGACTGCTCGGCGGGAGCGGACGCTGCGGGGGCCGCCTGCTCGGCGGGAGCGGACTCGGCGGGAGCCGCCTCCTCGACGGGAGCGGACTCCTGCTCGGCGGGGGCGGCCTGCGGTGCGTCGTCGGACGAACCGGCGCCCGAGCCGTCACCGATCTTCGCCAGGACGGCGCCGACCTCGACGGTCTCGTCTTCCTGGACGAGGATCTCTTCGATGACACCCGAAACGGGGGAGGGGATCTCGGTGTCGACCTTGTCGGTCGAGATCTCCAACAGACCCTCGTCCTCCTGGACGGTGTCACCGACCTGCTTGAGCCAGCGGGTGACCGTTCCCTCGGTCACGCTCTCGCCGAGAGCGGGGAGGACGACGGAAGTGCTCATGGATATGTCTCCTTCGTACCGGATGCGGTACCTAGCTTAGTGACCGGTTTCGGTCAGAGTGCGTGCAGGGGTTTGCCGGCGAGGGCGAGGAAGGCCTCGCCCAGCGCCTCGCTCTGGGTGGGGTGGGCGTGGACGAACGGCGCGATGTCCTCCGGGTGGGCTTCCCACCCGACGGCGAGCTGCGCTTCGGAGATCAGCTCGCCGACCCGGTCGCCGACGAGGTGGGCGCCCACGACGGGACCGTCGACGCGGCGGACGATCTTGACGATGCCGGACGTGCCGATGATCTCGCTGCGGCCGTTGCCGGCGAGGTTGTACTCGTACGCCCTCACCGCGTCGGAGCCGTAGCGCTCCGCGGCCTGCGCCTCGGTGAGACCCACCGACGCGACCTCGGGGTGCGAATAGGCCACGCGGGGGACATCCACGTCGGGGACGAGCACCGGTGACAGACCGGCGATCTCTTCGGCGACGAAGATGCCCTGCTGGAAGCCGCGGTGGGCGAGCTGGAGTCCGGGCACGATGTCACCCACGGCCCAGACGTGCGGTGCGGCCGTGCGCAGTCGATCGTCGGTCTGGACGAAACCGCGGTCGAGGACCACCCCGGCCTCCTCGAAGCCGAGACCCGCGGTCGCCGGGCCGCGACCGACCGCCACGAGGACGTAGTCCGCCACGAGGGAGGAACCGTCGTCGAGGTCGACCGTGACGTCATCGTTGGTCTGCGTCAGGGACGAGAATCGTCGCCCGAGCTGGAAAGCGATGCCGCGCTTGCGGAACGCGCGCTCCAGCGCCTTGCTCGACGCGACGTCCTCGGCGGGCAGCAGGTGCGGAAGCGCCTCGACGATCGTGACCTCGACGCCGAACGACCGCCAGACACTGGCGAATTCGACACCGATCACGCCTCCGCCGAGCACGAGCACGCGTTCCGGGATCACGTCGAGGTCGAGGGCCTGCTCACTCGTGAGCACGCGGCCGCCAATCTCGAGCCCGGGCAGGCTGCGGCTGTACGAGCCCGTGGCGAGGATGACGTCCGCGCCGCGGTACACGTCGTCGCCGACGCGCACCGAGGGACCGGCTTCGAGGCGCCCCTCGCCGCTCACCACGCGGATGCCGCGCGCGGAGACGAGACCCTCGAGTCCCTTGAACTTCTTCGCGACGATGCCTTCGCGGTAGCGGCGCACCCGCGCCGGGTCGATACCGCCGAAGGTCACATCCACGCCGATGTCGGCCGCGCCGCGGGCGGCGTCGGCCACCTCGCCCGCGTGCAGCAGAGCCTTGGTCGGGATGCACCCGCGGTGCAGGCACGTCCCGCCGAGCTTGTCCTTCTCGACGAGCACCACGTCTTTGCCGAGCTCGGCCAGCCGGAGCGCCGCGGCGTATCCGCCGCTGCCACCGCCCAGGACGACGACGTCGGCGGTGTACTCGGTCATCGCCGGGCGCCCGAGGCGAGCATCTCGACGAGAGAGCGCACGGTGGCCCCGGTCACGCCCTTGTCGGTGAAGCCGAAGGGAGCCGACTTGTTCATGCCGACACCGGCGATGTCGAGGTGCACCCAGGGGATGCGGGGCGCATCGGCGTCTTCCGACACGCGTCCGACGAAGTGGCGCAAGAACAGCCCGGCGAAGAGCGAACCCCCGGCGGGGTCCCCGATCTTCGCGTTCTGCAGGTCGGCGATGGGGGAGTCGAGGTCGTCGACCATGTGGTCGGGAAGCGGCAGCTGCCAGGCGAGCTCGGCCGCGCGTCCCGAGGCGGAGAGGTACTCGGCCACCGCCGCGTCGTCACCCATGACGCCGGTGTGCCGGTTGCCGAGGGCGATCGTGATGGCCCCGGTGAGGGTCGCGACGTCGACGATCAGGTCGGGGTTCTCACGGCTGGCCGCGGCGAGGCCGTCGGCCAGCACGAGCCGACCCTCCGCGTCGGTGTTCAACACCTCGACCGTCGTGCCGTCGAGCGTACGCAGGACGTCGCCCGGGCGGGTCGCGCGACCGGAGGGCATGTTGTCGGCGATGCAGAGCCAGGCGCTCACCTTGACCGGCAGCTGCATCTCGGCCGCGGCCTTCAGGACGGCCAGCACCGTCGCGGCGCCGCACATGTCGTACTTCATGCCGACCATGGATGCCGGCGGCTTGAGCGACAGACCGCCGGTGTCGAACGTGATGCCCTTGCCGACCAGGGCGACGTGACGCTCTGCTCCGGCGGGGGAGTAGTCGAGGCGCACCAGGCGCGGCGGACGGTCGGAGCCCTGGCCGACACCGAGGATGCCGCCGTATCCGCCGTCGCGGAGGGCGTCCTCATCGAGCACCTCCACCTCGACGGGGAGGCCGGAGACGGCCTCGACGGCCGCATCGGCGAAGTCGGCGGGACCCAACCACTCCGCGGGGGTGGTCACCAGATCTTTGACGAGTGCCACGGCGCCGGCGACGGCCGAGACGGCCGCGCTGTCGGCCTCGCTGGGCGCGGCGGTGGTCTGGACGGTGACGCGCGACGCGCGCACCTTCGTCGCCTTCTTCTTGTAGTCGGCGAAGCGGTATCCGCCCAGCGCGGCCCCCTCGGCGAGGACGCGCCAGGGCGCATCGACCACGGACTGAACGGCGACGTGCTCGAAGCCGGTCAACTGGCGAAGGCCCGTTCCCGCGGCGTCGCGCAAGGCGGCATCCGACGGATCGGTCCCGGCTCCCGCCACGGCGAGCGGCTTCTCGATGCCGGGAACGTGCACACGCTGGAACGAGCCGGCGCTGCCGGTGAAACCGACCGCGGAGAGGGCGGCGCCCAGCCCCTCCCATCCCTCGGGATCCGGGTTCCCCTCCGAAACGGTGGGGACGATCAGCAGGATCGCATCGGCATCGGACTCGCGGAGGGAGGCGGAGGTGTACGCCACGGAGGGGAACGGCATGGCTCCCATCCTAGGTTCGCGCGTGTTCGCTAGGAGCGGGACGCACCGCGACCGCGGCATCCGGCGCGCTCGTAGAGTGGAGGGATGACCTCATCCGCCCCGCTGTACGACCGCGCTCCCGCTGCGCCGCCCGTGCCGTCGGGCCTGCCGCTCGTCATCGCCCTCACCGGTTTCACCGACGCCGGGGGAGCCGTCTCGCGGCTGGTCGAGTACTTCCGCGACGACCTCGAGCCCAACCCGGTCTTCGTGTTCGACAACGACGCGCTGCTCGACTACCGGGCGCGTCGGCCGACCATCACCTTCGTCGAGGACCACCTGACCGACTACCGTCCGGCGCGCCTCGAGCTGTCGCTCGCCCACGACTCGCTGGGTCACCCGTTCCTGCTCCTCGCCGGCTACGAGCCCGACTTCCTCTGGGAGGCCTTCGCCGAGACGGTGCTCGAGCTCGCGGCGGGCCTGCAGGTGGCGTCGGTCACGTGGGTGCACGCGATCCCCATGCCCGTGCCGCACACGCGCCCCATCGGCACCACCGTGAGCGGCACGCGCGCCGACCTGGCCGAGGCGCACTCCGTGTGGCGTCCGCACACCCAGGTGCCCTCCACCGCCGGCCACCTGCTCGAATACCGCTTCGCCGAGGCGGGAGCGAAGGTCGCCGGTTTCGCTCTGCTCGTTCCGCACTACCTCGGCGACACCGAGTACCCCGCGGCGGCCCTCGCGGCCCTCGACAGCCTCACCGTGGCCACCGGGCTCGTATTCTCGGGCGAGGTGCTGCGCGAGGAGAACCGCGAGTTCCTCGGCAAGGTCACCGAACAGGTCGAGGGCAGCGACGAACTCACCCGCATGCTCGAGAACCTCGAAGAGCGCTACGACGCCTACATGGCCGGTTCCACGCAGGCGACGCCCATCATCCACACCGGCGACCTCCCGAGCGCCGACGAACTGGCCGCCGAGCTCGAGCGCTTCCTCGCCAGCCGCCCCGACGACGACCGCCGCGGTCGGCTCGGCTGACCTCTTCTCCGACCCGCATTCCCGGATGCCGGGTCCTCGGCATCCGGGAATGTCCCGCGCACCGAGGGCGTTGTCTACGCATACACCCCGGTCCGCGTCAAGTCCCGGTCCGGGAATGTGAGAGAATGAAGAACCTGACCCGTTGTCAACCGGACCAGGAGCCCCCGCTCCTCGGCTCGGGACTTGACAAGGGTCTTACTAGTGTCCGAGAACGACCGGTGGCCGTGCAGCGTACGTTCCCGGTGAAAGGCGAAACGTGGCAGACACGACAACCAAGACCCGCTCCCGGAGTGCGAAGGACACCGAGCTCGAGAACTCCGAGGAGACCGTGACGGCGTCGAAGACGACGACCGCCAAGAAGGCCCCCGCGAAGAAGGCCCCGGCCAAGGCCAAGGCGACTCCCGCCAAGGCGAAGACGAAGGCCAAGAAAGACGACGACCTCGAAGAAGACGAGGAAGACATCGACGAGGGCGACGTCGAGATCGACGACGCCGACGACAGCGACGACTCCGACGCGGCCAAGACCGACGCGAAGAAGTCCGACGACGACGAAGACGACGAGACCCCCGCAGCGCCGGCCGAGGCCCTGCCGCAGGGTGCGATCGTCATCTCGTCGAGCGACGAAGACGATGTCCCCGTCTACTCCGCGCAGATCACCGGCGCCACCGCCGACCCGGTCAAGGACTACCTGAAGCAGATCGGTAAGGTCCCGCTCCTCAACGCGGCCGAAGAGGTCGAGCTCGCCATGCGCATCGAGGCGGGCCTGTTCGCCGAGGAGAAGCTGTCGAACATGTCGGCGGCCGAGAAGACGAGCCAGCTGGGCCTCGACCTGCAGTGGGTCGCCCGCGACGGTCAGCGCGCGAAGAGCCACCTGCTCGGCGCCAACCTGCGACTGGTCGTCTCGCTCGCCAAGCGCTACACCGGTCGCGGCATGCAGTTCCTCGACCTGATCCAGGAGGGCAACCTGGGCCTCATCCGTGCGGTGGAGAAGTTCGACTACACCAAGGGCTTCAAGTTCTCGACCTACGCCACCTGGTGGATCCGTCAGGCCATCACGCGCGCCATGGCCGACCAGGCACGTACGATCCGCATCCCGGTTCACATGGTCGAGGTCATCAACAAGCTCGCGCGCGTGCAGCGCCAGATGCTGCAGGACCTTGGTCGCGAACCCACGCCCGAGGAGCTCAGCCGTGAGCTCGACATGACCCCCGAGAAGGTCATCGAGGTGCAGAAGTACGGCCGCGAGCCCATTTCACTGCACACGCCCCTGGGCGAAGACGGCGACAGCGAATTCGGTGACCTCATCGAGGACACCGAGGCCGTGGTTCCGGCCGACGCCGTGGGCTTCACCATGCTGCAGCGTCAGCTGGAGTCGCTGCTCGACTCGCTCAGCGAGCGCGAGGCGGGCGTGATCCGCATGCGCTTCGGCCTTGGCGACGGTCAGCCCAAGACCCTCGACCAGATCGGCGACACCTTCGGCGTGACGCGTGAGCGTATCCGCCAGATCGAGTCGAAGACGATGGCCAAGCTGCGCCACCCCTCGCGTTCGCAGTCGCTCCGGGACTACCTCGAATGAGCGGCGAGGCCAACGCCGGCAAGGCGCTCACCCGTACCGTCGAGGGAACCTCGTACGCTCGCATCCCGATCCGTACGCGGGTCGTCATGCCGGGCGACGATCTCGACGCCTTCATCCTCGAATACGCGAAGGATGCCGTTCAGCCGGGCGACCTGCTGTTCGTCACCGAGAAGATCGTCGCGATCACGCAGGGTCGCTCCTTCACGCTCGACTCGATCAAGCCCCGCAAGCTCGCGCTGTTCCTGTCGAAGTACGTCACGCGCACGCCCTACGGCATCGGCCTCGGCATGCCCGAGACGATGGAGATGGCGCTGCGAGAGTGCGGCACGCCCCGCATCCTCGTCGCGGCAGCCGTCTCGGCCGTGACCAAGGCGCTGGGTCGTAAGGGCGATTTCTACCGCATCGCCGGTGACAAGGCGCGCGCGATCGACGGCCCCACCAAGGGCACGATCCCGCCGTACAACCAGGCCGTCGTGCTCGGTCCCGAGCGTCCGCGCGAGGTCGCCGCCCGCCTGAAGTCGTTGCTCGGGGTCGACCTCGACGTGGCCGTCGTCGACATCAACGACCTCGGCGGCAACATCCTCGGGTCGACGATGGACAAGGCCGGCGAGAAGCGTCTCGTCGCTATTCTCAAGGACAACCCGCTCGGGCAGGGCCACGAGTCCACTCCGCTGGGCATCGTCCGCCGCAGCTGACACAGCTCGCACGAAGGCCCGTCCCGTTCGCGGGGCGGGCCTTTCGCTTCTTCGGATGCCGGCAACCCGGCGACCCCGGTGGCTGAGCCCGTCGAAGCCACCACGCGCCCGGACCCTTCGACAAGCTCAGGGACCTCCCGACCCAGGTGGCTGAGCCCGTCGAAGCCACCACGCGCCCGGACCCTTCGACAAGCTCAGGGTCCACCCCGCGAGGTGGCTGAGCCCGTCGAAGCCACCGGACCCCACAGAAGCCCCGGACCCTTCGACAAGCTCAGGATCCTCCCCGCGAGGTGGCTGAGCCCGTCGAAGCCACCAGACCCCACAGACCTCCCGGACCTTCGACAAGCTCAGGATCCTCCCCGCGAGGTGGCTGAGCCCGTCGAAGCCACCGGACCCCACAGACCTCCCGGACCCTTCGACAAGCTCAGGGTCCTCCCAACCCAGGTGGCTGAGCCCGTCGAAGCCACCACGCGCCCGGACCCTTCGACAAGCTCAGGGTCCACCCCGCCAGGTGGCTGAGCCCGTCGAAGCCACCGGACCCCACAGAAGCCCCGGACCCTTCGACAAGCTCAGGATCCTCCCCGCGAGGTGGCTGAGCCCGTCGAAGCCACC